>NZ_NKXO01000036.1 GCF_002843425.1 Raineya orbicola | reverse complement strand
AGAGGTAATTGACTCATATGATTAAATATTTAAAAAGTACAACTCAAAGTTAATCATTTTTTCAATTACCCTAAGTTTTTTTATTTAAATCCCTTGAAAACAATAAGTTAGACTTATAATTCACGTTATATTAAGGAGCAGATAGTTAATTGAAACTTCCAAATCTCGCATAAAACTTCTACTAATCTGAATCATTTTTACATTTTCATCGGATTAGCCACAATTTCCGTCAAAACCTTAATTTCTGTTATTAACCTTTCAATTTCTTCACTATTGAGGTGTTGTTGTTTGTTTATTATGGAAAATTTTCCTCTTACAAAACCTTCGGCATCAATGAGAACTGCTTCACCTGTTTGGGTAAGTAGGTAATTTTCAGATGAATTTGTATCATCATTGAAAATAATGTGGGGGTTTGTTTTAGATAAGTTTTTCCCTAAAATTAGATATTTTACTTGAAAATTAGGTAATTTTTCACGAATAAACTTTTTGAGGTCTTCTTTTTCAGTGATACGGGTAAAAATGTTGTACAAGCTATCGCTGATAGCAGATTTTTCTTTATCCAAACCGATTATCCAAAAAGTATTTTTTTGGGGGATAAGTGCAGTTTGTACTTGAAAGGGTTTGTCTGAACCTTCTTGGCTCAATTTGGGTAAATTGTAGTAGTTTTTCAAAGAACCTTGAAATAAGAGAAACACAAAAGCAGGAATAATGAGTATTCCTAAAAGCAAGGCAATTTGTTTTTTGTTATTCATACTTATTTTGTGCTATAATTGGGTGCTTCGCGTGTAATAATCACATCGTGAGGGTGGCTTTCTTTCACGCCTGCGGTAGTAATTTTTACAAATTGGGCTTTTTCTTGCAAATCTTGAATGGTTTTTGCTCCGCAGTAACCCATTCCAGCTCGCAAGCCACCTGCCATTTGATATAAAACTTCTGCTACCGTACCTTTGTAGGGTACTTGCCCCACAATACCCTCGGGAACGAGTTTTTTAATATCGTCTTCTGCATCTTGAAAATAGCGGTCTTTGGAGCCTGCTTCCATAGCTTCAAGCGAACCCATACCCCGATAGGTTTTGAACTTTCTACCTTCTAAAATTACCACTTCGCCCGGCGATTCATCTGTACCTGCCAAAAGCGAGCCAATCATAATACTGCTTGCTCCTCCTGCAAGGGCTTTTACCAAATCGCCTGAATAGCGAATACCGCCATCGGCAATAATAGGCACACCCAAATCTTTAAGGGCTTTATAGGCTTCAAAAACTGCTGAAAGTTGAGGAACACCCACACCTGCTACTACACGTGTAGTGCAGATACTGCCCGGTCCTACGCCTACTTTTACGGCATCGGCTCCTGCCATAGCTAAAGCCTTTGCTCCTTCGCCTGTGGCTACGTTGCCTACCACTACTTGCATTTCAGGAAATTTGTTTTTTACTTTTTTGAGTGTTTCTATTACGCCTTTGGAATGTCCGTGAGCAGTATCTATGGCAATTACATCAACTCCTGCATTTTTGAGCAGTTCTACTCTTTCCAAAATATCTGCCGTAACGCCCAAAGCCGCTCCTACACGCAATCTGCCGAGTTCATCTTTGCAGGCATTGGGAAAATCTTTTCGGCGAATAATATCTTTGTAGGTAATCAGTCCTACGAGTTTTCCATCTCTATTGACAATCGGCAGCTTTTCAATTTTATATTCTTGTAAAACTTCTTCGGCTTCATCAAGTGTAATGCCCTCTTGGGCAGTAATGAGATTTTCTTTGGTCATTATATCAGCAACGGCACGCGAGGTATCTTTCTGAAAGCGTAAATCTCTATTAGTAACTATTCCTTTAAGTTTTTGGTTTTCGTCAACTACGGGAATTCCCCCAATCTTAAATTCGCTCATAATACGTAAGGCATCGGCTACAATGGCATTTTCAGGAAGCGTGATAGGGTCAATAATCATTCCGCTTTCTGAACGCTTTACTTTGCGAACTTGCTCGGCTTGGGCTTCAAGGCTCATATTTTTGTGAATAAAGCCGATACCCCCTTCACGAGCCACAGCAATTGCCATTTTATATTCAGTAACCGTATCCATTGCCGCTGAAATAATAGGCAAATTCAGCCGAATGGTGCGTGTCAGAAAGGTTTGTAGGTTAGTTTCGCGAGGTAGTACTTCGGAGTAGGCAGGGAGCAAAAGCACATCATCATAGGTGAGTGCTTCAAAGAGGAACTTGTTTTCAAAAGTATTCATAGAAGGCAAATAAAAAGGTTCTTTATTTGCCACGCAAATTTAGAGTGTTTCAAGAGCGAAAACAAATAAATCAGAAAAAATATTTTCTTTTGCCGAAAATGTCTAAATAGTTATTTTCCTGTAATGCAGAAAAATTCTAACTTGCAGGCTCAAAAATTTCGGTAGCAATGTCAAAAAATTTTCAGCGTTATTTAGTTACGGCGGCTTTACCTTATGCTAATGGAGGTATTCATATTGGTCATTTAGCAGGGGTGTATGTGCCTGCCGATATTTATTGCCGATATTTAAGGCTTAATCAGCAAGATATATTATTTATTTGTGGCTCTGACGAACACGGCGTTCCTGTAACTATCCGTGCCGCCAAAGAGGGTGTTTCGGTGCAAGAAGTAGTAGATAAATACGATAAACTCATTCGTGAATCTTTTGAACAATTTGGTATTAGCTTTGATATTTACTCGCGTACGTCTAAAGCTATTCACTACCAGACCGCCCAAGAAATTTTCAAAACGCTTTATGATAAAGGTGTTTTCATTGAGGAAACTACCGAACAATATTTTGACCCTGTGGCTAACAGATTTTTAGCTGATAGATACATTGTAGGTACGTGTCCTGTGTGTGGTTATGCAGATGCTTATGGCGATCAGTGTGAAAAATGTGGCTCTTCGCTGACCCCCGATAAACTTATCCAGCCACGTTCTAAACTTTCTGATGCTACGCCTATCAAAAAACCAACCAAGCATTGGTTTTTCCCGCTCAATCAGTTTGAAAGTTGGCTCAAACAATGGATTTTAGAAGAGCATAAAGAATGGAAAACAAATGTGTATGGGCAGTGTAAATCTTGGTTAGATGCGGGCTTGCAACCGCGTCCTATGACAAGAGATTTGGATTGGGGCGTGCCTTTGCCTATTCCTAATACCGAAGGCAAAGTAATGTATGTTTGGTTTGATGCCCCCATTGGTTATATTTCTGCTACCAAAGATTATTTTGAGCAAAAATATCCATTCGGAGAAGGGAAAAACGGCAATGCCGAAGATTGGAAGCTATATTGGAAAAATCCTGCTACCAAGTTAGTGCATTTTATTGGAAAAGATAATATTGTTTTTCATTGTATCATTTTTCCTGCGATTTTGAAGGCGGAAGGTTCTTATATTTTGCCTGAAAATGTGCCTGCTAATGAATTTTTGAATTTAGAAGATGAAAAAATTTCTACCTCTCGCAATTGGGCGGTATGGCTTGATGAATATTTGAAGGACTTTCCTGATAAGCAAGATGTTTTGCGTTATGTACTCACGGCAAATGCTCCTGAAACCAAAGATAATAATTTTACTTGGAAAGATTTTCAAGAACGCAATAACAACGAATTAGTAGCGAATTTAGGCAATTTTGTTAATCGTGTCATTACGCTTACGCATAAATATTTCCAAGGAGTTGTACCTGCTCTGAACGAAAATTTTGTTCAAAAATCGGATATTGACTTGCTGGAAAATCTCAAAACTTTTCCTGCAAAAATTGCTGAAAGTATTGAAAATTATCGTTTTCGTGAGGCTTTAGGGTATGTAATGGAACTTTCTACGCTTGGCAATAAATACTTGCAGGAAAATGAGCCTTGGAAACTTGCCAAAGAATTTGAGAAAAATCAGGCAAGAATTGGTAATGTTTTGCATTTAGCTTTGCAAATTGTGGGAAATTTAGCTTTTTTGGCGGAGCCTTTTCTGCCCTTTACTGCTCAAAAATTGCAAAAGGCTTTGCATTTGGGTAGATTTTATTGGAAAGAACTTGGCTCGCAAGATTTGCTTGTAGTAGGGCAAACCATAGAAAATTTGGGTTTGCTTTTTGAAAAAATTGAAGATGAGATTATTCAAAAACAATTGCAAAAACTTGCTGAAAGTAAAAAGGTAAATGAACTGCAAAACAAAAAGCCTCAGCCTTTCGCTTCTGAAATCAGCTATGACGATTTTGCCAAATTAGATATTCGCGTAGCTACTATTCTGAAAGCAGAAAAAATGCCAAAATCTGAAAAACTGCTCAAATTGCTCGTAGATACAGGTATAGACCAAAGGGTGATATTGAGTGGTATTGCCAAACATTACAGCCCCGAAGAGATTGTAGGCAGGCAGGTGTGTGTGTTGTGTAATTTAGCTCCTCGTAAAATGATGGGAGAAATTTCAAATGGAATGATTTTGATGGCAGAAGATGCTGATGGCTCTTTGAAATTTATTGAACCTTCGGCGAAGGTTTGGAATGGAGGAAAAATATCATAAAACTTACCCTCTACTTTATGGATTAAGCGAAAAGCCCTCATTTTTGAGGGCTTTTGCTCTGTTGTAGAAATTGAATAATTTACTTTTTCAACCCCAGTTCATACAAACGTTCTTCAAGGAATTCGCCTGCGGTCATATCGGAATAAAGTTTAGGGTGGTCTTCGTCTATGCAGGAAGGCAGGCAGGTCAAATCCATCTCGGAGCGTGGGTGCATAAAAAATGGAATAGAATAGCGGGAAGTGTTCATTTTTTCGCGAGGCGGATTGACAACTCGGTGAATAGTAGATTTGAGCTTATTGTTGGTTAATCTATCCAACATATCGCCAACATTTACTACAATTTGCTCGGGCAAAGCAGTAATAGGAATCCATTGCCCATCGCGGCGAAGTACTTGCAAACCTTCGGCACTTGCCCCCATAAGCAAAGTAATAAGGTTGATATCGCCGTGGGCGGCGGCACGCACTGCATCAGCAGGTACGGAATCGGGGTCTTCAATGGGGTAGTAGTGTAAAGCTCTTAAAATACTATTGCCGTAGGCTACTTTATCATCAAAATAATACTCGTCTAAGCCTAAATACAAGGCAATAGCACGAAGCATCATTTTGCCTGTGTTTTCCAAAATTCGGTAGGCTTGTAGAGTGTAGGTTTTGAATTCAGGTACTTCTTCGGGAAAGATATTAGCAGGATATTCCTTTTTTACAGGGTCGTTGTCAGGAATTTCACTAATTTCTTGCCCCACGTGATAAAACTCTTTCAAATCGCCCACATTGCGTCCTTTGGCGTGTTCTTTATTTTTGCCTGTGTAGCCTCTTTGTCCTGCCAAACCCTCAATTTCATATTTTTTCTTGACTTCATCGGGAAGTGCAAAAAAGGCTTTTACAGCCTTGTACAGATTTTCAACGAGTTCATCACTTAATCCGTGATTTTTGATAGCCACAAAACCAATGTTATTATAGGCTTCGCCCAGTTTTTCTACAAATTGCTTTTTACGTACAGGGTCGCCTGATGTAAAATCGGCTAAATCCAATGAAGGAATGGCATCGTAAAGAATTTCTTTTGCTTGCATAATTGTTTTGGTTTAACATAGCAAATTAACAAAAAAGATACAATATTTTACAAAAAAAGTATAAAAACTTTTTTTGCTAAAAAAAATGCAAAAAAATCTTGAAAAATTATTACAGATGATTAGTTTTGTAACAAAACGCAACTCCTTAAACTTTTACTATTATGGATAACAACGGAAAACGTGTAGCACTCGTTACGGGGGCGACAGGCGGTTTGGGAACTGCTATGTGCCAACAATTGCAGAAAGATGGCTATCGTGTTTGTGCTCATTATCGCAATCCCGATAAGCTCAAAGAGTGGCAGGAAAAAATGAAAGCAGAAGGTTTTGAATTTGACTGCTTCTATGCCGATGTAAGCGATTACAATTCTTGTGGCGAAATGATTAAAAAAATTGAAAGCGAAGTAGGTCCTATCGATGTGCTCGTAAATAATGCTGGTATCACACGAGACAAACCCTTCCATAAAATGACCTACGAAGACTGGGACGCCGTACTGAAAACAAATCTGTATAGTGTTTTCAACTGCACACGCCACGTGATTGAGGGTATGAGAGAGCGTTCTTATGGTAGAATTATCAATATTTCTTCGGTAAATGGTCAGCGAGGACAATTCGGACAAGCCAATTATTCCGCCGCCAAGGCAGGTATGCACGGCTTCACTAAAACGCTCGCTATGGAAGTGGCTTCCAAAGGAATTACCGTCAATACCATTTCACCCGGTTATATTGCTACTGATATGGTAATGGCTGTACGCGAAGATGTACGCAATCAAATCATTGCACAAATACCTGTGGGTAGGCTTGGTGGAACGGAGGAAATTGCTTATTTGGTTTCTTTCCTTGCTTCTGAAAAAGCCAGTTTCATTACAGGGGCAAATTACTCTATCAATGGTGGTCAGCACGTATATTGAGGCTGTATGGTTATTGCAAAATTTCCCGAAAGTGTGTATCTTTCGGGAAATTTGTTAATCAGAAACTTATGCAAACATTAAAGATAAAAGTCTTAAATCCAAAAGTATTCAATATTTTACAAGATTTGGCAGACTTGAATTTAATTAGTATTCAAGAAGCCAAAGAAACTACCGACCTTTTGAGTATTTTAGAAAAAATTAGGTCTGTTACGAATACTCCCCCATCTTTGGAAGAAATAACAAAGGAAGTAGAAATGGTTCGAAATGAACGATATAGCAAAAAATCAGATTAGAATTATCGTTGATACAAATATATGGATTAGTTTTCTCATCACTAAAAATCACGATAAACTAACAGAGTTGCTAATATCGGGTAAAATCGTTATTCTTTTCAGCAATGAATTGTTAGAAGAGTTTTTAGAAGTTGTAAAGCGTATGATTTACTTGTATTAGAAAAAGTAGAATTTACCCAAATAATTAAAATGAGTGATTTTTATGAAATAATTTCTTCAAAACTATGAAAAATTTCATCTTGTCACTTTTGCTAATTTTACCTTTTTCGCTTCTTTTTGCCCAAGAGCCACAGGAAGAAACATATTTACAAGTGCATTTCCTATATGGCTCCAAACCCGCTAAAAAGTTCAAAAAAACAGAAAAACGTTGGTTTGGGGGTATCTTGGGCGGACACGTGGGGCTTGGACTGGATAGCAACCAAATTCTAAATTTTACTCGCAAAGGAAAATTTCATATTTTTCCCAACTCTAAAAACAAACATAGCAAGTATTTGCTTTCTACTTACAAAGAGTTCTATTCTATTCTGGGTGGTGATAGCGAAAAAATGAAAAAAGCTATTGTGTATATTCCTATTGATGAAAAGCAAAGACAAATTTTTCTGCAAGTAGCTCAAAAATACTTGCAGGAAACTCCTTACGATTACGCTTTTTTTGGAATGCGTTGTGCGGCGGCTACTTATGATGTACTTGCCCAAATGGAAATAATGAAACCCTATAAATATTCCAAAATTTCCCGAAAAATATTCTATCCACGCAAACTTCGCAAGCGTTTGCTGGCAATGGCTTTGCAAAATAATTGGACATTGGTACGTTGCGAAGGAACTATTTGCCGTAAATGGGAGCGTGATATTCCTAAAAAACTACTTACACAGGCAAAATAATCAAATCGTTTTTCCGATACTTACTGCTCATTAGTATAGGTGTAATGCTTTGCCTGATAATTTCTGCAAGGGTTTGAATAGTGCTTATTTTGGCAAAAGGGCGGTAATACACCAAACTTACTTCACGTACAGGGATAGGCTTTTGAAAAAAAGCTGTTTTCTGTTTCCGATTTTCAGGAAGGTTTTGGTAGTAAAGTTCAGGAATGAGCGTAAGTCCGCCAAGTTCATCTACCATATTCAAGAGGGTATCAAAAGAAGAGGCTTCAAATAGAAGATTATTAGGTAAATAATGCGATTTTTGTAAATTACAGAGTTCTATGGACTGATTTCGCAAACAATTCCCCTCTTCCAAAAGCCAAAATTTCTCATTTTCTAATTCTGTGGAAACCAAATATTCTTTGCTATTGGGTATTTTTCCGTAAATGATAAGCATTTCATAAAATAAAATTTCTTCCTCAATATCTGTATAGTTCAAAGGAGTTGCCAAAATACCTATATCCAAACTGCCTTCACGCAGTTTGCGAATAATATTTTCAGTAGTGAATTCTTTTACTTCCAATACCAAATGAGGCAATTTTTCTAAAATGGGGTGAAGTATTTTGGGCAAAAGTGTGCCTGCTATGGTGGGAATAATTCCAATTTTGGCTTTACCTGCAATTTGCTTCTTATCTTTCTGAGCAATATCTAAGATTTTTTCAGTATGTAGTAGCACTTTTTGAGCTTCTGATAAGACCTCCTTACCGATTTCGGTAGTTACAATGGGTTGTGATTTTCTATCAAAAAGAATAATACCAAGTTCCTCTTCCAACTTTTTGACCATAGCACTCAAAGTGGCTTGGGTAACATTGCAGTAATCGGCGGCTTTGCTGAAACTCTTGAATTTATCTACGGCTAAAATGTATTCTAATTGTTGCAGGTTCATTGGTAAAACTTTTTGCGTTGAATCAGCTCTGCTACAGCCTCAGGTACAAGATAACGTATAGACTTGCCTTCACGTATGCACTCACGTAGGTAAGTTGCCGAAATATCCATCAGGGGGGCTTTTACCCACTTTATTTTCGGGTGATTATCAAATTCGGTGGCAGGAGTTTGGGGGCGTGGATATACGTACAATTCGTAATATTCTAAAATTTTTTCATAATTTTTCCAATTCTTGAAATTTACAAGATTATCGCTACCCATAATGAGAGCAAATTGCTTTTGAGGATATTTTTCTTGCAAGTGAGCAAGTGTATGAATGGTATAGCTGGGTTGTGGCAAGTGAAATTCTATATCGCAGGCACGCAGGCGAGGGTTATCGTAAATAGCTTTTTCTACCATATCGTATCGGTCGAAAGCGTGTAAAAGACTATCTTTTTTTTTGTGGGGGTTATGCGGAGAAATAACAAACCAAACTTCCTGCAAATCAGTATTTTCTGCCATTGTATTGGCAATGATTAAATGTCCTATATGTATAGGATTAAAAGAACCGAAAAATAAGCCAATTTTCATACTTTTGCTTTTGGCAAAAATACAAAAAAAGATACATCAAAAGTGTTTCTGCGAATAATCTTTGAGCAATGCTATTTTAGCTCAAACGTGATAGGTCTTGTTACTTCTACACGCACAGGCACGCCATTTTGCTTACCCGGTTGCCATTTAGGGGAATTTTTGATAAGACGAATGGCTTCTTCATCACAGCCTCCGCCCAACCCTTTTGTAACTTGTACGTTGGTCAGTGAGCCGTCGGGTTCTACTACAAAAGTAACGTGTACGCGTCCTTGAATGTTTTTAGCTCGTGCCTCTTCGGGATATTTAAGATTGGATTTGATATAGTCGTAAAAAGCCTTTAAGCCACCTACGGGTTCGGGCATTATCTCGGCAGATTTGAGTGGCTCGGGTTGGGCATAACTCATATTGCCTGCAACAACAGCCAGCAACAATCCTAAACTAAAAATAAGTGTGTATCTTTTCATAATTGTAATAATAGCTTTGATAAGTGTGTAGCAAATTTCTTTCCAAACTATTCAAAGTTAGGTAAATTTTTTAATTTTGCAAAATCATTAAAAAAAATCTTATGAAAAAAGCACTAATTACGGGTATTACAGGACAAGACGGAGCCTATCTTGCCAGATTCCTATTAAAAAAAGGATATGAAGTACACGGCATTAAACGCCGTAGTTCGCTTATCAATACTGAACGCATTGATGATATTTACCAAGACCCTCACGAGAAAAACCTCAAACTTTACTTGCATTACGGAGATTTAGCTGATTCCACCAATGTTATTCGTATCATTCAGCAAGTACAACCCGATGAAATTTACAATTTGGGGGCAATGTCTCACGTAAAAGTAAGTTTTGATGAACCCGAATATTCGGCTGACGTAGATGCTCTGGGTACTCTGCGAATTTTAGAGGCTGTACGCATTTTAGGATTAACCGAAAAGACTAAAATTTATCAAGCCTCTACTTCCGAACTTTACGGAAAGGTGCAGGAAATTCCTCAAAATGAAAAAACGCCCTTTTACCCCCGCTCTCCTTATGCAGTAGCCAAATTATATGCCTATTGGATAACGGTAAATTATCGCGAGGCTTACAATATGTTCGCTTGCAATGGTATTCTTTTTAACCACGAATCGCCTTTGCGTGGTGAAACTTTTGTTACACGTAAAATAACGCGTGGTGTGGCTCGCATTGCTTTGGGTTTGCAGGACAAAATTTATTTGGGAAACCTTGATGCCAAACGCGATTGGGGACACGCCAAAGATTATGTAGAGGCAATGTATATGATTTTGCAACATCATACCCCCGAGGATTTTGTTATTGCCACAGGTAAAACTACTTCGGTGCGTGATTTTGCCCGAATGGCTTTTGAAGAAGTTGGGGTAATTTTAGAGTTTAAGGGTACAGGCGTAGATGAAGTGGGCATAGTGGCAGAATCTCGCAATCCTGAATTTCCTATTGCAATAGGTAGTGAAGTAGTAGCCGTAGATAAACGCTATTTCCGTCCCACAGAAGTAGATTTGCTTATTGGCGATGCCTCCAAAGCGGAAAAATTGCTCGGCTGGAAACCCAAACACACACTTCAAGACCTTGTAAAAGATATGGTACAGGCTGATTTAGAGCTTTTCCGTAAGGATTTAGCTATCAAACAGCAAGGCTATGAGGTGAAAAATTATTATGAGTAAAACAAAATAGAGGATTTTGGCGTTAGCAAGAAAAACAACTCAATGAGTTCTTTACGTTATCTTAACAAATATCTTTATCGCTATAAGCATTTACTTATTTTAGGCATACTCTTTACGATAATTTCCAATTTTTTTCTGATTTTGCCTGCCCAAGTAGTGCGTTATGCTTTCAATGCCGTAGAGGAAACTATTGATTGGTATTTCTTGTTTCAAGGCTTTGAAAGCCAACAAGCGGTAGAAAAAATCTTTACTTTTAATATTCTCATTTATGGCATCATTATCCTTGTAATGGCGTTGTTACGAGGTTTTTTTCTATTTTTGGTTCGCCAAACCCTGATTGTAATGTCGCGTTTTATTGAGTATGACTTGAAAGACGAAATTTACAGACATTACCAAACTTTGCCACTAAATTTTTATAGACAGAACCAAACAGGCGACCTAATGGCTCGCATTTCTGAAGATGTAAGCCAAGTAAGAATGTATTTGGGTCCTGGTATTATGTATGGCATCAACCTGATTGCAGTTTTTGCAATGGTGATACCTTATATGTTTGCCGTGGATTACAAACTTACACTTTACACGCTTATTCCTTTGCCAATTCTTTCGGTAAGCATTTATTTTGTCAATAATCTTATCAATAGTCGTTCGGAGCAAATACAGAAAAGTCTTTCTTCGCTTTCTTCTTTTGTACAGGAGGCTTTTTCGGGTATTCGGGTCTTGAAAGCCTTTGCACGCGAAAAGGACTCCGAAAAACAATTTGCCCAAGAAACTGAAAGATACCGAAAGCAATCGCTTCGTTTGGTAAAAGTAGAAGCACTTTTTTATCCTTTGGTGCTGGCTCTCATTGGTTTGAGCAATATTTTGGTGGTATATGTGGGTGGCTTGGAGGTAGTTGCAGGTAGGCTTACCAAAGGAAATATCGCAGAGTTTGTGCTATATCTGAATATGATGATTTGGCCCGTAACTTCCTTAGGCTGGATTGCAAGCATTATTCAGAAAGCGGCGGTTTCGCAAAGGCGTATCAATGAATTTTTGGCAGTAAAAACGGATATTGTTTCTACCCAAAACCTCCGAAAACCTATTCAGGGACATATTGTTTTTGAAAATGTTTCACTTACATACGCTAATACAGGCATTGAGGCTTTGAAAAACATTAGTTTTGAAATAAAGCCTAACGAATCGCTTGCTATTTTGGGGAGTACAGGTTCGGGCAAAACAACTATTGCCAACCTGATCTGCCGAATGTACGATGCCACAAAAGGACAAATTTTTATAGATGCTACCCCTATTAAAGACTATGAAGTTTCATATTTGCGAAGCCAAATAGGGTATGTTCCGCAAGATGTTTTTCTTTTTTCTGATACTATTCGCAATAATATTGCCTTTGGATTGCCCAATGCTACCGCAGAACAAGTAGAGCAAGCCGCTCAATGGGCAGATGTGTATGAGAATATTATGCAGTTCCCTCAAAAATTTCAAACTATTGTAGGGGAGAGGGGAATTACCCTTTCGGGAGGACAAAAACAGCGAGTTTCTATCGCAAGAGCCTTGATTAAAAATCCTACTATTTTATTGCTTGATGATTGCCTTTCGGCAGTAGATACCAAGACAGAAAATGCTATTTTGCGTCAGTTGCAGGATATTATGCAAAATCGTACTACTATTATCATTTCGCATCGTGTATCTTCTGCCAAACTTGCCAATAAAATTATAGTGTTAGATAAAGGCGAAATCGTGGAACAAGGCACACACGAAGAACTTCTGGCTTTGGGAGGAATTTACAAGGAGCTTTACGAAAAACAACTTCAAACAGAAGAGGTTTAATCAATTTTTCCCTGCCAGTTGTCCGCAGGCGGCGTCAATGTCTTTGCCTCTACTTTTACGAATTTTTACAACTACTCCACGTTCGCGTAAGTATGCCACAAAACGCTCTAAACGAATGCTATCAGTATTTATAAAACCTGCCTCCGTGATAGGATTATATTCAATGATATTGACTTTGGAAGGAACGTGCTTGGTAAAGCGATATAACTCTTCGGCATCTTGAAGGCTATCGTTAAAATCTTGAAAAACAATGTATTCGTAAGTTACAGGGTTTTTGGTTTTAGCAAAATAATATTTTAGGGCATCTCGTAAAGCATTCAAGCGATTGCTATCGTTGATAGACATAATTTGACTACGTTTCTCGTCATTGGCGGCGTGAAGCGAAAGAGCCAAGTTACATTTGAAGCCGTCATCAGCCAGTTTCATAATCATTTTAGCCACTCCCGCCGTAGAAAGTGTGATACGTTTGTAAGACATTCCCAAACCTTCGGGAGAAGTGATTTTATCTATGGCTTTGAGTACATTTTGGTAATTGAGTAATGGCTCACCCATTCCCATAAAAACAATGTTGGTAAGCGGTTTTTGGTAATAATTTTCAGCTTCTTGGGCAATGGTTACTACTTGTTCATAGATTTCGTAAGGTTCAAGGTTTCTTTCACGTTTCATATAGCCCGTGGCACAAAACTTGCAATCCAGTGAACAACCTACTTGCGAAGAAATACAGGCTGTCATACGGGTAGGAGTGGGTATGAGTACTCCTTCCACTAAACGATTATCAAAAAGTTTGAAGGAATATTTAATAGTGCCATCTTGGCTAATTTGCCGCTGATGCACCGAAATTTTATGAATAGCAAAATTTTCTTGAAGTAAATTTCGTAAAGAGGCAGGCAAATTGGTCATTTGTTCAAAACTTTCTGCTTTTTTTTGCCAAAGCCATTCGTAAATTTGCTTGCTACGAAAAAGTGGCTCTTTTCGCTCTGCCAAAAAGTTTTGTAAATCTTCTAATTTTAAGTTGCGAATATCTCTTTTTTCCATAAATAGCTTCTATCTGCAAAAAGCAAACGTTAGTTTATTCTTAAAAGTTCGGAAACAGGACGCAAGAGACAAGATATTCAGCATTATCGGAATATTTTTAGCGTTTTCAAGTTCTGCCATTCTACGATAAGAACTGCTCCCATAAAAGGCACAACCAAAAGATTTTTGAGTAGAATATTAAGCCAAATGCTTTCAGCAGAAAAACTATTACCCCACCACACCAAAACCGCTGAAAGTGCTACATAGCCTAAAATGATGCCAATCCGATAAGGCACAGGGTAGAATTTTTGCCCCCAATAATAGCAAAGAAAGCTCATAGAAGCATACGTAACCAGACTTGCTACTGCCGAACCTAAAATGCCTAAAACAGGAAGCCAACCCAAATTGCCAATAATGGTAATTACTGCTCCAATCAGTGAAATATAAGTGCCGTATTGTGTTTTATCGGCAATTTTGAACCAAGCAGTGAGATTGTAGTAAATGCCCAAAAAGAGATTAGCAAAAAGGAAAGTAGGCACAATGATTAGCCCTTCGTCATAGGCTCTGTTACGCAAAAGTAAGTATTTCAGCCAATCGGTATTCAGACTGACTAAAATTACTGAAAAACACGCTACCGCTACAAAATATTCCATTGCTTTGGCAAGAAGTTCAGGGGCGTTTTTGTCTTTGGCTTTGGAAAAGAAAAAAGGCTCTGCTGCATATCGGTAGCCCTGAATAAGCACCAAAATAAATACCGAAAACTTAATACACGCAAAATACACTCCTAAAATATGTTGCTGATTGCCGAAACTATCGGGTAAGTAGTTTTTGATAAAAAACCTATCGGCAGTTGTATTGAGCGTGCCTGCAAGTCCTAAAATGACAAGCGGATAGCTGTAAAAAAAAACTTTTTTGGCTAAATCTTTATCCCAAGTAGGCTGATAGTTCCAAATTTCTTTACGCAAAAGCCAAAACAAAGGGGCATTGGCAAGCAATTGAGCAAGAAATACATAACCTACTAAATCTTTGGGATTGAACCAAGAAAGCATAAAATCTTGTAAAAAAGTGAGGTATTTACCTTCGGCTACGTCTTTACAAAACCATAAGAAAAATAGGTTCAGTAAAATGTATAAACCAATATTAAAAAACTTTGCAAAAGCAAACAAACGAGGTTTTTTGAGCCAACGCAAGCGAGCAAAAGGCAAACTTAAAAGCGTATCTACTGCCATAAGCAAGCCTAAATAAATGATGTATTTTTCTTTGCCCGGGTAGTCCAAAAGATTAGCAATGGGTGAGGCAAAAAAAATAATTATCCCTGAAAGTAAGGTGCTGTACAAAATAAGGGAGGTAAAATTTTGATTATAGATTTTCTGTTCGCCCAAGTCGTTGGCATAGCGAAAATAAGAAGTTTCAGTGCCAAAGGTGTAAATAACATTCAAAAAAGCTACATACACGTATAAATCGCCAATAATGCCATATTCTTGGGGCAAAAATATTTTCGTATGAATGGGCGTAAGCAAATAGTTGGCAAAACGACTAATAATATTACTCAATCCGTACCAGATAGTATCAGAGGCTAAACGGCGTAATGTAGGCATAGCAATATTGCGAGAGTTCAAAGATTAAAGGTTCAAGTATGAAGGAATAAATTGCGAATTTTACGATTGTGGTTTTACAAGAGCTATATTCCAAAAATCATTTTTGAATTCATTGGGTAAAACACCGGGTAGAAAACCTTTGGCAGTAGTTTCCCAAAAGAAATATTTTTTACCCTTGTAAGTTAGATAGTCTCCATACACATTAGGTAAGTGTATGCCTAAAAGGCAATGGGCATTACTTACAAAGATAGCTACATCATATCCAAAATGGGCGAGAATAGTGTAAAGAAACACCGTTCTTGTATCGCAATCGCCTTTGAGGTTATACAGGAATTCGGTAGGAGAAGTAAGACCGAAGCGAATTTCGGGCAAACACTCTTTGCCTTCATCGTGATAGGTTCTCATAAAACCGCCCCATTGCTTGGCTTTGTAGCAGGTTTCGGGGTGAACAAGTACGTAAGGAATTTCTTGTACCGAAGCCATTACCATTTCGGCAAATTGGCGGTAGTTTAGTTTGTACTTTTTGCCAATGAGTTCATAGGTACGGATAATTCTATCCAATTTAGGGCGACATTCTCTTATGAGTTGTAAATACACTTTTCCATAATAATCTTTGGTAGAGCCATCAGAAATAGGTTCGGGCATTTGCTCGCGATAGCTTTCCGATTCGCAAGCCTCACGAGGGAGCATTGTAAATTTTGCTTTGAAGTATTCATTATTAGGCGTACTCCATTCGTGTAGATGGGTAACGTGTCTAATACGACTTTGGCAAGGAAGCAAAGCATCAAATTCTTGCACTTGGCTATAATCCTCAAAATTGCTACTATTTTCCTGATTTTCAGTTTTTTCTTCGGTAATATCTACTACATTTTTTTGCTCATTTTTTAATTCCTGAACAGCGTTTTGTGTATTATCGTCATTCATAAAATCCGATAAACTTTCCAAAATTCCCTCAAAAATTGGTTCGGTGATAGGTGCAACAGCCTGATAAATTTGGCTATCAGGAGCGAAGATACGAACGAGCAGAACAATCAGAAATATTCGGAAAGTCCATTTGATAATTTTCCCCATACAATATGTTTTTGTGCTAATTTACGATTTTTCTGTACCTTTGACAAATTTTTCAAAGATTTTACAATGAAAGAAATTCTTTTACATTTGTTTGAACACAAAACGCTTTCCAAACAGCAAGCCCAAGAAATACTCACAAATATTGCACAGGGTAAATATAACAATGCCCAAATTTCTGCTTTTATGACGGTGTATTTGATGAGAAGTATCACCGTTGAAGAGTTGGAGGGCTTTCGCGATGCAATGTTGGACCTCTGTGTAAATATAGATTTGAGCCATTACAATCCGATAGACCTTTGTGGTACAGGTGGAGATGGCAAAAACACTTTCAATATTTCTACGCTCGCTTCTTTTGTAGTGGCAGGAGCAGGGCAGGCTGTTGCTAAACACGGCAATTATGGGGTTTCGTCTTTGTGTGGGAGTTCTAATATCTTGGAGTATTTTGGAATAAAATTTACTAATGAAAAAACTTTGCTTGAAAAGCAGTTGGAAAAAGCGAACATTTGCATCTTACACGCTCCACTTTTTCACCCTGCTATGAAAACCGTTGCTCCTATTCGTAAAGAACTTGGTGTAAAGACATTTTTCAATATGCTTGGACCAATGGTCAATCCTGCTTTTCCGAAAAACCAAATGGTGGGGGTTTTTAATTTGGAATTGGCTCGGCTGTATGCTTATTTGTATCAAAAAACAGATAAGAATTTCAGTATTATTCATAGCCTTGATGGCTTTGACGAAATTTCTCTTACCGCCGATTGCAAAGTCTATGCACGCAACCAAGAACAAATTTTATCGCCAAATGTTTTTTGTGAAACTATTCGGCAAGAGGAAATTTTTGGTGGCGAAACCATAGAAGAATCGGCACAGATTTTTCTGAATGTTTTGCAAAATAAAGCTACCGAATCTCAAAAAAGTGTAGTACTTGCCAATGCTTCAATGGCTTTACAAACGGCTAACCCGCATAAAACGATTTCCGAATGTTGGGAAATAGCAAAAGAAAGTCTTGAAAGTGGAAAGGCTTGGCAATGTTTCAGAACATTGCAAGAGTTGGCAAAATCTTGATTGATAATGGTTTGACAAACTTCCAAATCTTTGAACTATGAAAAAATTAGAAACATCAGAAATTCAAAGAGTAAGCTATGAGCAATTTCAAATTTTGCCTAAAAATCCTTGGGTATTAGTTTTAGACAATATTCGTAGTTTGCATAATGTAGGCTCTTTTTTTCGTACTGCCGATGCTTTTGCTGTGGAAAAGATTTATCTCTGTGGTATTACAGGAACTCCTCCGAATCGGGAAATTCAAAAAACTGCTTTGGGGGCTACTGAAACCGTAGCTTGGGAATATTATGAGCAAATTCGGGAACTTTTACTAAACTTAAAAAGCCAAAATTATGTTATCATCAGCGTAGAGCAAACAGACCAAAGCATTTCTTTGGAAAAATTTAGTGTAGAGCCTCAAAAAAAATATGCTTTAATTTTTGGAAATGAAGTTTTGGGTGTAAGCCCTGAGGCAATAGCACTGACAGACTTGGCTTTGGAAATTCCACAATTCGGAACAAAACACTCGCTCAATGTGGCGGTAAGTGCAGGAATTGTGATATGGCATTTTTTACAACATAAATTACGTACTTAATTCAAAAAATCTCTAAATTTGCCCTCTATTTTACAAAAATGAACTATGAACCGAGAACATCTCACCCCCCAACAAATTGTAACAGAGTTAGATAAATACATTATTGGACAGAAAGAAGCCAAAAAAAACGTAGCGATTGCTCTTCGCAACCGTTGGCGTAGAATGAATTCGCCCGCTGAAATTCAAAATGAAATTATCCCTAATAATATCCTAATGATAGGTTCAACAGGAGTTGGAAAAACCGAAATAGCTCGCCGCTTGGCAAAGCTCGCCGATGCTCCTTTTGTAAAAGTAGAGGCTTCTAAATTTACAGAAGTGGGCTATGTGGGCAGAGATGTAGAGAGTATGGTCAGAGATTTGGTGGAGCAAGCAGTGGGTATGGTAAAACAACAAAAACAAGAAGAAGTTAAGCAAAAAGCCATTGAAGCTGTAGAGGAAATTATTTTAGATGCTCTTATTCCGCCAGTCAGAAAACCTATCAGTGAAGGGGTTGGCTTCAATTTGGAAAAAAATGATGAAGTAGAACTTAACGAGCGTACGCGTGAGCGTTTCCGAGAGAAAATCCGCAATGGCGAACTTGACCACCGAAAAATTGAAATAGATATTAAACAGACTATTTCTAATGTGGGAGTTTTAGGTTCGGGCATAGATGAAGTCTCTATGATGAATCTGCAAGAAATGCTTTCTAACTTTATGCCTACCAAAACCAAAAAGCGTAAAGTTACAATTGCCGAAGCTAAAAAAATTCTTTTAGAGGAAGAAACCTCTAAAATGATTGATATGGACGAGGTAAAAGAGGAGGCAATTCGTAGAGCTGAAAATGCAGGAATTATTTTTATTGATGAAATTGATAAAATTGCCTCTTCTGGCTCAAAGCAAGGTCCTGATGTAAGCCGTGAAGGCGTACAAAGGGATTTACTTCCTATTGTGGAGGGGAGTTCTGTTAATACGAAATATGGTGTAGTAAAAACTGACCACATCTTATTCATTGCCGCAGGAGCTTTTCACGTTTCCAAACCTTCTGACCTTATTCCCGAATTGCAGGGGCGTTTCCCAATTCGGGTTGAGTTGCAGGCTCTTACCAAAGATGATTTCTATCATATTCTCAAAGAGCCTCGTAACGCACTCACGAAGCAATATGAAGCATTGCTTATGGCAGAGGGAGTAGAACTGGATTTTGAAGACGAAGCCCTTGAAAAAATAGCTGAAATTGCTTTTCAAATCAACTCGGAAGTAGAAAATATAGGAGCTCGCCGTTTGCAAACCGTGATGAGTGCCCTTCTGAATGATTTTCTCTTTGAAATTCCAGACACTATTCAGCCTCCTGCTAAAATTATAGTTACTGCTTCAATGGTAAGTGAAAAACTAAACCATTTGGTAAAAAATAAAGATTTGAGCCACTATATTTTGTAAAACAACACTATTCTAAACAAAATGACACTCATTCAATCTATTTCAGGCATTCGTGGAACTATTGGTGGTAAGGTGGGCGAAAACCTTACTCCTGTGGATATCGTTCGCTTTACGGCGGCTTTTGGTACTTGGCTAAAAAGCAAAAATGCAGAAAAAAATAAAGTAGTTATTGGCAGAGATGCTCGCATTTCGGGGCTTATGCTTTCGCAGTTAGTCTCGGCTACATTACAAGGTTTGGGTATTGATGTAGTAGATTTGGGTTTGGCTACTACACCTACCGTAGAAATAGCCGTACCCGAAGAAGGGGCTATTGGTGGTATTATTCTTACGGCTAGTCATAATCCTTTGCAATGGAATGCCCTTAAATTGCTCAATAGTTGTGGAGAATTTATTTCGGCAAAAGATGGTGAAGAGGTCTTGGAAATTGCTCAAAAGGGTAATTTTGAGTTTGCAGAAGTGAAAAAATTGGGAAGCTACTCACAGAATAATACTTATTTACAAAAGCATATTGAAAAAATTTTAGCTCTTCCACTCGTTGATGTAGAGGCTATTCGACAAAAAAACTTCAAGATAGCTGTTGATGCGGTAAATTCAGTAGGGGGAATTGCGGTACCTGCTCTGCTAAAAGCCTTGGGGGTTATTCAGATTACAGAGTTCAATTGCGAGCCTACGGGGCATTTTGCTCACAACTCTGAACCACTGCCCGAAAATCTTATTCAATTTTCAAAGGAAGTAGAGAGAGGAAATTTTGATTTGGGCATAGTTGTAGATCCTGATGTAGATAGGTTGGCTTTTATTTGTGATAATGGCGAACCCTTTGGCGAAGAATATACCTTAGTAGCTGTTGCCGATTATGTATTAAAACATCAAAAAGGTAATACCGTTTCCAATCTTTCTTCAACACAAGCCTTACGTATTATTACCCAAAAACACGGGCAAACGCATTTTGCCTCGGCGGTCGGAGAGGTAAATGTAGTAAGTGTAATGAAGCAAACCAAAGCTGTGATAGGAGGCGAAGGCAATGGTGGCGTAATTTATCCTGCTTTGCATTACGGACGCGATGCTCTTGTAGGAATAGCCCTATTCCTTTCGCATTTAGCTAAATTTGGAAAGTCTGCAAGTATTCTGAGGGCTACTTACCCAAAATTTTATATGTCTAAAAATAAAATAGAGCTTTATGAGAACATCAATGTTGATGAAATTCTGGAAAAAATGCAACGCAAATACGCCAAATTTGATATTTCAACCATTGATGGCTTGAAGGTAAATTTTGATAACGCTTGGGTACATTTGCGTAAAAGTAATACCGAACCTATTATTCGCATTTATGCTGAGGCAGATACCCAACAAACAGCTGATAATCTTACTGAAAAAGTAATTTTAGACATCAGGGAGTTAAGTAAGTAACTCGTATGCGAATTTTACATACTGCCGACTGGCATTTAGGTCAAAAACTTTATGATAGGGAACGTTTTGATGAGTTTCAAAACTTTCTGGACTGGCTCATAGATATTATCCGAAAAGAAAGAGTTGATGTTTTGATTGTTGCAGGTGATATTTTTGATGTTGCCAGTCCGCCACAGAAAGCATTAGAGCAATATTATCAGTTTTTGGCTAAACTTGTAAAAGAAACCCCTTGCAATCACGCTATTATTGTAGGGGGCAATCACGATTCTACCCACAGCCTCAATGCTCCTCAAGAATTGGCAAAAATTCTTCAACTGCACATTGTAGGGGGAGCAAGTGAAAATAAAGAACACGACCTTATTGAAATTCGGAATGAAAAAAATGAGCTACAAGCAGTAGTTGCCGCTGTCCCTTTTCTTAGAGATAAAGATATTCGTTACAATCAAGTAACTTTGGATAATGAAACACGCGACAGGGCTATAGCGGAGGCTATTTACAATCATTATGCCCAAATGGCTCAAATTATCAGGCAGAGAGGTTATGCAGAAATGAATATTCCTCTGATTGCTACGGGGCATTTGTTTGCACAAGGTTGCTCGCATCATTCTGAAGAAGGAGAGGAGAATAAAGCTGAAAAAATGATTTATTCGGGCAATTTAGGTAAAGTTCCTGCTACGGTGTTCCCTTCTATTTTTGATTATGTTGCTTTGGGGCATTTGCACCGCTCTCAGATGGTTGGAGGTAAAAATCATATTCGTTATTCGGGGTCGCCTTTGCCTTTGAGTTTTAGCGAAAGAAATGATAAGAAATATGTGTTACTGGTAGATTTTGAAGGTAAAAACCTGCAAAGTATTGCTTCGGTTGATGTTCCTACCTCCATTTATAGAAAACTTATTCGCATCACTGGAACATTGCAAGAAGTTTGCAATAAAATAAAAAATATAGATATAGAAACGACTTTTTTTCCAACACTTTGGGCAGAGGTTCTGGTCATTTTGCAAAATCCCGAACCCACTGCCAAGCAGATATTAGAAAAAGCCTTACAAGAAAACCCTCGCATAGAGAGTCTATCATACAAAATTGAATTAGAAAACAGAGAAAATACAGGGGGTTGGGTAAGAAAGTACGCTGACTATGACTTACGTGAAATCCATCCACAAGATGTGCTTTTAGAAATTTGTAGGCAGGAAGGGTATTCTTTAGAGGAATATCATAATGAGCTACTACCTCTTTTTAATGAGATAGTAGAGAAAATAGAAGAAAAAAATTAGCGACTACAACTTATGTGTTTGATGTAGTCGCTGATAGAATAGATATTTTGATAACTATTTTAACTCCAAAATATTACGAGAAATTACAAGTTTCTGGATTTCAGTAGTTCCTTCGCCAATAGTACATAACTTGGAATCGCGGTAGAACTTTTCTACGGGAAAATCTTTCGTATAGCCATATCCACCAAAAATTTGTACAGCTTCGTTAGAAACTTTTACGCAAGTTTCGGAAGCATAATATTTTGCCATTGCGGCGGCTTGGGTTACAGGCAAACCTTCATCTTTGAGCTGGGCGGCTTGATAAGTAAGCAATTTAGCGGCTTCAATTTCGGTAGCCATTTCGGCAAGTTTGAAAGCAATAGCCTGAAACTTACCAATAGGTTGCCCGAACTGCTGTCTTTCTTTGGCATATTGTACAGCGGCTTCATAAGCTCCCATAGCAATACCCAAAGAAAGTGCGGCAATAGAAATACGACCTCCGTCCAAAATCTTCATAGCCTGATGAAAGCCTTCACCTATATTTCCCAACATTTGGCTTTTATGCACACGTACATTATCAAAAACAAGTTCTGCGGTTTCAGAGGCACGCATACCGAGTTTATTTTCTTTTTTTCCTGCATAAAAACCCGGAGTACCACGCTCTATGATAAATGCAGTGGAATTTTTAGAGGTACGAGGCTCACCTGTGCGTGTAACAACAACAGCGACATTGCCCGTTTTGCCGTGAGTAATGAAATTCTTAGCACCATTGATGATGTAATAATCGCCGTCTTGTACGGCGGTAGTACGCATATTGCTGGCATCGGAGCCTGTATTAGGTTCGGTAAGTCCCCAAGCTCCAATCCATTCACCTGTTGCGAGTTTTGGCAAATACTTGGCTTTTTGCTCTTCGTTGCCAAACATTAGAATATGGTTAGTACAAAGCGAATTGTGTGCCGCCATAGAAAGCCCAATAGAAGGATCTACTTTGGAAAGCTCTACAATGGCAGTTACGTATTCTTTGTAACCTAAACCCGCTCCTCCATATTGTTCAGGTACAAGCACGCCCATTAGCCCTAATTCTCCCAATTTTCTGAAAATTTCCACAGGAAAAGTTTGGCTTTCGTCCCACTCCATTACATTAGGGCGAATATGTAGGTTGGCAAAATCCCTCACAGATTTGGCAATTTCTTGTAACAATTCGTTTTTGGTTGAAATTTCTGCTACCATAAAATGCGTTGTTTGGTGTTCGGAAACAAAAATACAAAAATTCTTGAAAAATTTATACAGACTATAAAAAAATTACAAAAAAATGAGGCAAATTGTTTGTTTAACTTGATAAATTTTGAAAAAATCTGAAAAACATAGGGGGGTATTCCTTTGTAAAAGAAACAAAAAAATTTGTTTTTTTTTCTTGTTTTTTTTTACTTGCGTACAACACTGAAAAAGATATGGAAAATAGACACAATGCCATTCAGCAACCTGCTGAAATATTATTGAAAGAAATTGAATTAGAAAACCAAATTCGTGAGTTGCTCAACGATACGCAAATTTATTTTGATTACAACATCGTACCTGATAAACAAGATGCCAAAACACCACTCATTAAGTTAGACCTTATCACTATCAATCGTGAGCATAATCAGAAGTTCCTTTTTCATTCCACGAAAGGTCATAACAAGATAGCTATTCTTGAAGATATGATTGCCTATATCACTGAGTTCAAAAAGAACCAAGAAAGCTATGAAATTGAGTGGATTGATACCAAACATAACGCCAAAGTTCAAGTTTCGTGGTTTAGAGGAAATGATATTTTTGATGTTTTACAAAAATTTTATTACGACAAAAAACAAAGTCGTTTTAAGATTTTAAAAATAACTTTAATGCCCGAATCTTGATGTTAGAATTTTTTCATCGCCTCAAAAATTATTTTGTCCCCGAAAGTCATAAAACAGATGTTTTACTCTATAAAAAGGCAGAAAATATTGTAGAAGCCAGCCTTATAGGTATGGCTTTTTTGGTTTTACTATTACCCGCCAACATTTATCTTGAATTGACAAATACCTTGCTTACCAATTTTATTTGTGTGGCTCTGCTTGTAGCAAGTTTATTTGCTTTCAAAAAGGAACTACCTGTGATTATTTTTGGCAATATTTTGAGCTTTCTGGCTTTTCTCTTGGTTTTAGTGGCTACCATAGAAACAGGAGGGATTTACTCGCCTGTTATTTCTTCTTTTTTGGTGGCGGGTATTATTGCCTTTTTGTATGCAGGTAATTTTTTAGGGATTCTATGGACAATTCTCATTGTATTTACCATTCTTACTTTTGCTGTTTTAGAATATGTCGGCTATAAATTCTCTTCTGCCGTTATAGAGCATAAATTATTCTTTTACACTATGGTTTATGTAGTACTTCTGGGCTTTGTGATTTACCTTATTCGTTTTTATGTAAATATTCTCAAAAATATCAGTAAGCGAAACTTCCTGAAAACAGAAAAAATGGAAAAATATAACCAAGTATTAGCCCAGCAACAAGAGCTTATTGAAAAGAAAAATAAGGAACTTTTGAAACTTTACGAAGATTATGACAGGCAAAATAAAGATTTACTCTTGCAAAAAGAACTTCTACAAACTCAAAATGACGAACTCAATCGTGCTTATGCCGAACTGATTGATAGTGTCTATTATACCAAACGCATACAAGAAGCTCTTTTACCTTCTGTGGAGGTTATCAAGCCTCATTTTAGGGATTTTATGATACTCTATAAACCCAAGGAAATTTTAAGTGGAGATTTTTATTGGTTTGCGGAGATAAATCAATACTTGTTTTTAGCCGTTGCCGATTGTACCGGACACGGCATTCCCGGTGCGTTTATGACGGTTATAGGAAACGATTTGCTCAATAGAATTATCAAGGAAGATTATATTTTTGCTCCCGCCGAAATTTTGAAAAAATTAGATAAAGAATTACATAAAACATTGCAAAAAGAAAGCCGTTTCAAAGCTGATATTATCAGTGACGGAATGGATATCGCTTTGTGTAGAATTGATAAAGAAAGTAATGAAATTAACTTTGCAGGGGCTAAAAGACCGCTTTTTATTGCTAATGAAGGTGGGGTACAAGAAATTAAGGGGAGTCGTTTTGGTATTGGGGGTAGTAGTGTTATAGAAAAGTATTTTGAGGAGCATAGGCTCATTTACTCTGAAGATGATGTTTTCTATATGTCTTCCGATGGATTTACTGACCAATTTGGTGGAGAATACGATACCAAATTCCTGACGGTACACTTCAAAGAAAAACTCAAACTCAACTATCACAAGCCTTTGGAATATCAAAGGCTCTATCTGAATGAGCTACACGAAACTTGGCGTGGCTACATCAATGAGCAGACAGATGATATTCTGGTGGTTGGTTTTAGAATTTAGTCAGGCAGGAGCAGTTCATCTTCATCTGTCCAAAAAACACGATGTAGAGTGTATTTTACGGACATAAACAAAATAGGATATGCCATTAAAAATACTGCTCCGAAGGCTATCAGAATTTCTTTGAAATGAGCTGAACCTACACGCCAATTATAGATTTTCACAATGCCAATGATAATATCGTCAAGGCTTATCATAAACCGAAATAGAGCAAAAAAAGCAATCAGGATAATAACACTGCACACTACCCCAACTAGCAAAGTTCGTACAAATACTTGCCAAGCTACTTTTCCATTGGTTATTTTGCTCAAAGCAAAAACCAAAGACGAAATAAGCACTACGCCAACCCACTTCATACTCACTACCCATTCGGTATTAAGCAGGAAATCGGGTGGGAATACTTTTTGGAAAATGAAAAATAAAATCATCACCAAAGCAAATGATAGCAGGCTGTAGAGCAAACCTTCCAAAAAAAGTATAGGAAAAGATAGCTCTTTGAAGTCCTTTTTACCCTGCAAGATTTCAATTTCTTCTTCGGGAGTCATAATTTTGGATTATTTTGGGTGAATTTGGGTGTTCAATTTGCTTGCTTTCAAAAATAGAAAATCTTTTGAAAAAAAGAAATAAGGAGTGCTTTTTTTGTAAAAAAAAAATATTTTTGCCCTCACAATCAAGCAATTATTTGCAATGAAAACCGCTATCAAAGCCTATTGGAAATATTTTTGGAATGCTAAAAACGAACACAGCCTTCACTCGCCGTTTGTATATGAGCTTTACACACAAGTAATTAAACATCAAGAATTTGATTTTTACGCCTACCAAGAGATTGAAAAATTTCGCGAACTGCTTTTAGATAATGATGAAATCATTGAAATTCAAGATTTAGGGGCTGGCTCAAAAGCAGGAAAGAGCCAGAAAAAGTCTATTCGCAATATTGTAGCAACAGCTTCGCTTCCTGCACGGGTAGCTCAAATGCTTTTCAGGTTAGTGAATTTTTTACAACCTCAAATTGTATTAGATTTAGGAACTTCTTTGGGCATTACCACTGCTTACCTTGCCAAAGCAATGCCTTTGCAAGCTAAAATTTACACTTTTGAGGGAGCAGAAAACCTTGCCCAATTAGCCCAAAAGCATTTCAAAATGCTTCATTTGCAAAATATTGAAGTCATAAAAGGAAATATTGACGAAACCTTACCGAAAGTTCTTTCTCAAATAGAAAAGGTAGATTTCGCCTTTGTAGATGCCAATCATCTTTATGAGCCTACTATTCGTTATTTTGAGGAAATTCTGACCAAATGCCACGAAAATAGCGTAATCGTTTTTGATGATATTTACTGGTCGGAGGAAATGAAAGCGGCTTGGGAAAAAATTTATGCTGATACCCGTGTGGGCATCAGCATTGATTTGTTTAGGGTAGGTTTGGTTTTTTTGAGGCAAAAGCAGGAAAAACAACACTTCATTTTACGCTTTTAGCGAGTTTTTACTTTGATTTCGGTGCCATTTTTCTTTTCTTTAATTTCGTATTTTACTTCATTATGCTTGTGATGTTTGCCTTTTTTAGCGTGTCCGGGAGGCACGCCTTTGTTATGCACGTGTATTGTAGTGCAAGCCCCTAACGAAAGCATCAGACCGAACAAAGCTATTTTCTTGAACATAAACAAATAGATTTAGGTTTGAAATATTACAAATTTTTTATGCAAACGCTTCTAACTTATTTTTAGTTTCCAATCAGAAAAAAAAATCTTTTGTTGCAACTAAAATGATTTTTATTCGTTTTTCTGAAAAAACTTAAAATCTATGGAATACAGACGACTTGGTAAATCAGGATTGCAAGTGAGCGTCCTTTCTTTGGGTTCTTGGCTTACTT
The DNA here is from genome assembly GCF_002843425.1 of Raineya orbicola. Classification (GTDB taxonomy): domain Bacteria; phylum Bacteroidota; class Bacteroidia; order Cytophagales; family Thermonemataceae; genus Raineya; species Raineya orbicola. The sequence continues at coordinate 7,204 of NZ_NKXO01000036.1, read as the reverse complement.
TTGGTAAGCAAATTGCTAATAGCACCGCCGAAGAACTTATGAAAATTGCTTACGACAATGGTATTAACTTTTTTGACAATGCCGAAATCTATGCTCGTGGGCAATCTGAAATTGTAATGGGAAACATTTTGAAAAAGATGGGTTGGGCAAGGGATACTTTTGTTGTTTCCAGTAAAGTTTTTTTTGGAGCAGGTGGAAAGCTACCTAATCAAACAGGATTGAGCCGAAAGCACGTTTTTGAGGCTTGCCACGCCGCTCTCAAACGCTTGCAAGTGGAATATTTAGATTTATACTTTTGCCACAGACCCGATAAAAATACACCTATTGAAGAAACCGTTTGGGCAATGAATGACCTGATTCGTCAGGGGAAAGTTTTGTATTGGGGAACTTCCGAGTGGTCGGCACAAGAAATTCAGGAGGCTTATGGTATTGCAAGGCAGTACAATCTTATTCCGCCTACAATGGAACAACCACAATACAATATGTTTCACCGCTACCGAGTAGAAATAGAATATGCTCAACTATACAAGAATATCGGTTTGGGTACTACAATCTGGTCGCCTTTGGCTTCGGGCATTCTTACAGGAAAATATAATGATGGTTTTCCTACGGATACACGTTTGGGAATGGAAGGTATGGAGTGGCTCAAAAATCGTGAATTAGTTGCTGAACGCATTGAGAAAGTAAAAAAACTTTCAGCTCTTGCCAATGAATTAGGGGTAGCTATGCCTACTTTGGCAATAGCTTGGACAATTAAACCGCATTTCGTAAGCACAGCAATTTTAGGAGCTTCCAAAGCAAGTCAGTTGCAAGAAAATTTGAAAGCAATTGAGATAGCTCAAAATGTCCTTAATAATGAAATTATGCAGAAAATTGAAGAAATCTTACAAAATAAACCCGAAATGCCCGCTTTCTGATAAAAATTTGAGGTAACACTTTTGTAGGTGTTACCTCATTTTCAATGTGCTTCCAACCAATTTTTCCCTACACCTACTTCTACTACCAGAGGCACAGGCAAAGATATAGCGGTTTGCATCAGTCTGATGATATTTTCTTTCACGAAATCAATTTCGTTTTTATGAACTTCAAAGACGAGTTCGTCGTGAACTTGCAAAATCATTTTGGTTTGTAATTGATTTTTTTCTAAAAAATCGTGAATGCGAACCATTGCTATTTTGATTAAATCGGCGGCAGAACCTTGCAAAGGCGTATTGACAGCATTGCGTTCGGCGTGTCCTGCTACAACTTGATTGTTTTCGTTAATAGTCGGCAAATAACGCCTTCTGCCTAAAATAGTAGTTACGTACTCTTGTTCACGAGCTTTTTGTATCATTGCATCTTTGTATTTTTTGATAGCAGAAAACTCTTTGTAATACATTTCTACGAGTTTGCTTGCTTCTGAAACTGAAATTTTGAGCTGTCGGGCAAGATTGAAGCCCGTACTACCATACAAAATAGCAAAATTAGCGGTTTTGGCATTTCTACGCATTTCGGGGGTAACCTCTTCCAAAGATACTTTGTAAATTTTGGAGGCAGTGGCGGCGTGAATATCCAGTCCTTTGGCAAAGGCTTCCAGCATAGTTTCATCTTGACTGAAAGCCGCCATTAGGCGAAGTTCTATCTGCGAATAATCGGCAGAAAGAATAAGAAAATCATTATTACTTGGCACAAATGCTTTACGAATTTCGCGTCCTTTGGCGGTTTTTATGGGAATATTTTGCAAATTCGGATTAGAAGAGCTTAATCTGCCTGTGGCGGCTATGGTTTGGTTGAAAGTTGTATGAATTTTACCATCTATCGGACTGATAAGTTCAGGTAAGGCATCAATATAAGTAGATTTTAATTTTTGCAACTCTCTGATTTCTAAAATATTGGCAACTATGGGGTGTTCATCGGCAAGTTTGCTTAAAATATCTTCGCCTGTGGCATATTGACCAGTTTTGGTTTTTTTAGGGTTTTTGATGAGTTTAAGTTCCTCAAAAAGCACTTCGCCGAGCTGTTTGGGTGAGGCAATATTAAACTCTCTGCCTGCTTGCTTGTAGATTTCTTGTTCTAATATTTGAATTTCTTTTTCCAAACTTTTTGAACTTTCGCGTAAGGTTTCTACATCAATGCTTACGCCATTGCGTTCCATTGTGCAAAGCACCTGAATAAGGGGGGTTTCTACTTCGTAGAAAAGTTTTTCATTCTGAATTTTTTGCAATTCGGGATAAAGTTTTTCAGCAAGTTGGAATGTAATATCGGCATCTTCGGCGGCGTATTCTGCAATTTGTTCAAGAGGAACATCACGCATACTGCCCTGATTAACTCCTTTTTTGCCAATTAGTGTTTCAATACTTACGGGCTGATATTGCAAGTATTTTTCAGCTAAAAAATCCATACTATGTTTGCTTTCGGCATTGATAAGATAATGAGCAAGCATTGTATCAAAGAGTTTGCCTTTTACTTTGATGCCGTAATTCTGCAAAACACTAATATCATATTTGAGGTTCTGACCGATTTTTTCAATGTTTTCGTTTTCAAAAACCTCTCTAAACTCCTCTACGATAGCTTGGGCTTTATCTTTTTCAGCAGGGAAGGGTACATAGTAGGCTTCGTGAGGATAGTAGGCAAAGGCAATTCCTACGAGTTCGGCTTGCAAATGGTCTAATGAGGTAGTTTCAGTATCAAAGCAAAATCTTTTTTGCAGTCGTAGAAATTCAATGAGTTTTTTGCGAAGCAAGGGGGTATCTATGACGTGGTAATGGTGAAGTTTCGTTCGGATATTATGAAATTCGGTAGAAGGTTGCAGAATTTCAGTGGTAGGAGTAGAGCTTTGGCTTGTTTTTTCGGTTGAGCTACCAAATAAGTCTAATTGCTGTGAATGGTTTTGTTTTTTAGTTGTTTTTTGTAGTTGTTTTTCTTCGTCTGTCAAGCCAATAAGTTTGGTTTTTAGGGTTTTGAACTCTAATTCATCTAAAATTTTAGCAAGAGTGGGTTTATCGTATTCTTTAAGGCGAAAATCCTCAATATTGTACTGAATAGGCACTTGCAAATGAATAGTAGCAAGTTCTTTGGAAAGTAAAGCCTGCTGGGCGTGTGTCTTAACAATTTCTGCAATTTTACCTGTGAGTTTATCGGCATTGGCGATAAGATTTTCTATGCTACCATATTCGGCAATCAGTTTTTGAGCGGTTTTCTCGCCTACACCGGGCAAACCGGGTATATTATCAGAGGCATCACCTTGCAAACCTAAAATATCAATAACTTGCTCAATACGTTGAATGCCGAATTTTTCGAGAGCTTTGGCTTCATCAAGAATTTCGGCGGGAGCAAATTTGGTAGCAGGACGATAAATGAATATTTTTTGGTTTTCAATGAGTTGGCAGAAATCTTTGTCGGGGGTCATCATATACACGGGGAAATCTTCGCGAGCTACTTGTTTGGCAATGGTACCAATAATATCATCAGCTTCGTAGCCGGGCATAGCCAAAATAGGAATACGCATAGCCTCTAAAATCTGCTTGATATAAGGCACAGCAATAGTAATGCCTTCGGGTTGTTCTTCTCTGTGGGCTTTATAGGCTTCAAAGTTTTCGTGTCGGAAAGTGGCTTCGGCAGTATCAAAGGCTACTGCCAAATGAGTAGGTTTTTCTTTCTTGATAACCTCTAAAAGCGTATTGAGAAAGCCAAAAATGGCACTGGTTTCCATTCCTTTGCTGGTGCGGCGGGGGTTGTTGATAAAAGCATAGTAGGCTCTGTATATCAGAGCGAAGGCATCAAGCAAGAATAGTTTTTGCATAAATAGTAGGATTAGGTGATTTTTGAGTTGAACAAAGCGAACCCATTTAATCCTCGTTTAACCTTCGTTCAAGTTCGCTGATTTTTTTGTAGATTTCTGGTAATTTTCTAAAAACAGCATAGGCTCTGTAAAATTCTTTCAAATCCATAGCGGGCGAGCCTTGCCAATTGGTATTTTCTTGGGTAACATCTGTTCCGAGCCCCGATTGAGCCCCAATATTGACTTTATTAGTAATTTTCAGATGCCCTGCAATACCTACCTGCCCTCCGAACATACAATTAGCCCCTACTTCCGTCGAGCCTGCAATGCCTGTTTGTGCCGCAATGACGGTGTTTTCCCCAACAATTACATTATGGGCAATTTGCACCAAATTATCAATTTTTACGCCTTTTTTGATAATCGTTGCTCCTAAAGTAGCTCTGTCTATGGTGGTATTAGCTCCAATACTTACGTTATCTTCAATGACTACATTTCCAAGTTGTGGGATAGTTTGAAAAGAACCATCGGTTTGGGGGGCAAAGCCAAAACCATCGCTACCAATCACCGCTCCCGAATGAATAATGCAGTTATCACCGATAATACAATTTTTGTAAATTTTCGCTCCTGCATAAATAATAGTGTTTTTGCCAATCTTTACATTTTCGCCTACAAAAACATTCGGATAAATTTGCGTATGATTGCCTATTTGGGCATTTTCACCAATGTATGCAAATGCCCCGATGTAAATATTTTCGCCTAAAATGGCTTTTTCGCTGATAAAAGCAGGCTGTTCAATCCCTTTTTTAGGTGAGTTGATGAGTTTTTCATAAGCTAAAAGTAGTGTAGAAAAAGCCGTATAAGCATCTTCTACGATTAGCAAAGTGGTAGATAGAGCTTGTTTGGGTTGGAAATTTTTACTGACAATTACCGCAGAGGCTTGGGTAGTATAAATATAAGGTTCGTATTTAGGGTTTGCCAAAAAGGCAATATCGCCTGTTTGAGCTTCTTGGATTTTGGCGATATTTGAAATTTCAATATCTGCATTACCTTCTATGCGAGCCGAAAGTATCTGTGCTATTTGTGTGAGCGGAAACTTCATATGGTTAATAAGAATTATGTTTTATGCAAATTTACGCAAACATCGTTGATTTTTTGATTTGATGGATACATTTAGTAAGTTTGTGTAAATCTTCTTCTGAAACTTCTTGTTTTGCTTTTATTTCCCGAATAATAGTAAAAGTTTCTTTAACCTTATCCTCGCTTACGGCTAACTTTGAGGCTATTTTATGGATAGTTGCTTCATCGGGGTTTTCAGAGGCATTGATGAAATAATTGGAACGTAAAAATTCTAAAAAGTACAATATTTTCTTTTCTGCAAGATTTTTGTGATCATTGTAATTGAAGTACAGCCTACCAATAGTTTGAGTAAATTCTAAACTGGTATTGATGTTTTTTTCCAGGGTACGGATAATTCTTTGCTCTCTTTTGGCTTTGAAAAGGATAAATAAAACTATTCCCACCAATGTAAGCCAAAACGCCCACCAGAGTGGTGGATTTTTACGCAGAAAAGCTAATTCTTTAATGCCATCGGGGGTTTCGTCCTCTCTTTTGGTGTACTGATACTGCCACTTGATTTCATCTTCCCAAAGTACATCGCGTACAGGCAGATGAGAAACAATTGCGGCAATAAAATCACGTTGTTTATCGTCTAAAATACCATAGTTCGTAAAAATGAGAGGAATTGAGCAAGCATACAGCGTACCTGAACCTATTTTGATTTTAATAAAAACAGGGTTTTTGTATTGGTCTATGGCTAAAATTTCGGCTTGTGGCTCGTCCGAAAAATTGCTTTCAGGGTTATATTCAGAATCTATATCATCTTGTGTTGTTAAAGTATCATTTTGGAAGTTTTTAGCCCCATATACTTGAAAAGCGGAATAATATGTGAGGTTGGGAAATTTATAGGTTTTGTTAGCAAGTTTGGGGTGCAAAAATCTTATTTCCAAGTTTTCAGAGGCAATATATTCGCGAGTAACAAGTGCTTTCCCAAATTCATTTTCTAAAAGATAAGAAAAATATTCTGCCGCCATAAAGGCTTCACCGCCATAATACACAAAGCTGTTCAGGGCATCTGCAAACTCTTGGTCAGCATCGGCTCTCAAATGGGTATAAAACAAATTGTATTTGGAAGCTACTTCTTTGGATTGATGCAAGAAAAGCGAATCATTGGGAAAAACATCAAGGCGAAGTTTGATTTCCTTTTGGGGAAATAAATCTTTAAGCAACAAATAAATGGCTTTGCTTGCGTAAGGTTTATTTTCTACTTTTTTGAAGGTTGGTGTCCAATCTAACTTGCGTTTTTTGGGGGAAGGTTCATTTTTAGGAAGCCAAAATGGTAGCGAGGCTAAAAAAACGACAAGAATGCTTCCGATAATCCAATCTGATTTTTTTATTTTCAAGGCAGTGGCAATTTTTCTGCTAATTTACAAAAAAAGTTACAATTCCACTGCTAATAGGCTCAATTTTTACATTTTTTCTTTCAATACAACTTTCCAACTCCAGCTCTAAAGTAGTCTTGAAACTTTGTATGCTTTCTTCGGAAAGGGTAGAAAGGTTGTCAATTACTTCCAGAGCAACCAGTTTACCTTTTTCATTGATTTTTACTTTGAAAGTAACTTTACCTCTTTCTTGGCTATTAAGCAGAGGTTCTACATTAGGGCAATGCATATTCCAACCTTCTACTTCCCACTGAAAAGAAACTTTACGCTTGAGTAATTCGGTAGGTTTTTCTTGTTCGGTGTGAATGGGTGTAGAAACTTTGTTTAGAGATGTTGCAGGAGAAGAAGCAGGATAGTTGTTTTCTTCGGTATTTGTTTTACTTTCAGGTTGTTGAGTTTCGTTTGCAAAATGAAAAAATATGATAAGTGTTGCCAAAAGCATCAAGAGTGTTGCTGAAAAATATAAAAATTTATGATTGGTGAATGAATAGTTTTTCATAATTTTTTAATCAATCAATGAAATCCAACAATTAAATATTTAGCAAATTTCTTGCCAATTTTAGGGAATTGTTAGATGAATTGGCTGTGGTTCAGAATGTATGATAGTCATAATTCCATTGTTGAAACATAATTTTGATAGCTGCTTCGTGGTACTTGTCTTTTTTAGAAAAACAAGTAGTTTTTCGTACAAAACGTCTATTTCTAGCTCGTAAAGCATTATTCACTCCCTCAATATGCCGCGTCAGATGTTTGCCAACTTGATGGTTTTGCCCTACTAATACCTCTGCAAAAGCAGCCCAATTGTCGGTACAATACTGCTCAATTTCAATATCTTTAAGCATTTGAAGTAGTTTTTTAATTGTTTTAGCACTGCGATTGCCTATCACATAGCCTAAGACTTCATTCGTTTCAGGAGCATAGGCATAGAAAAGCCATCGCTTGTGCT
>NZ_NKXO01000035.1 GCF_002843425.1 Raineya orbicola | reverse complement strand
GTCAATTTGTGGTCTGGAATTATTGCCTACAAATTCCTAGATAAAAAGCCCACTATTAGAGATTTTCAAGAAAAAAATCTACTTACAAATTTTGAACTTTTTCAAGATATTGCCGCTTAACTCACGTTAACAAATATTTGAAAAATGCAAGTTTATTTTTACAAAAATTTTCTGCTTGCAGAATATCTAAATCAAAGCAGTAATTGAATTTTTCCTAAAAAAACTAATCAATTAAATCAGCGGTAATTTTTGCCGAAGAAAGACACAGAGGAATACCGCCGCCCGGATGTACGCTCCCGCCTACGAAGTATAGGTTTTTAATTTTCCTTGAAAAATTAGCGTGCCGTAGAAATGCCGCATAGCGATTGTTAGAACTATTACCATACAAAGCCCCTTGCGTACTAAATGTTTTAGCTTCAATGCTACGAGGTTCTAAAACACCTTCTACTTCAATGAGTGGCTCCATTTCGGTTTTGAGCAAACGGCTTAGTTTAACTAAAACATTTTTGCGAGTTTCTGAAATAAGTTTATCCCAATCTTGTCCTGTATTGTTGGGGGTGTTTATCATTACGAACCACGTTTCAGCACCCGCAGGAGCATCGGAAGGCTCATATTTTGAGCCAATATTTACGTATATGGTGGGGTCGTGGTAGATGGTTTTTTTCTGAAAAATATGCTCAAACTCGGCTTGATAGTTTTTACTAAAAAAGATGTTATGCAAACGCAATTCAGGAAAAACTTTTTTTACTCCCCAATAAAAAATCAGAGCGGAGCTGGATTTGGGTTGTTCTAAAATTTTCGTTGGAGCAGGTACATCAGGCAATAGGTATTTATAGGTTGCTACAATATCCATATTGCTTACCACGACATCAAAATTACGTTTTTCGCCTTTTACTACGATTCCTACTGCTTTTTGATTTTCAAGCCAAATGCGTTCTACCTTGCTTTGCAAATGAAATTTTACACCTAAATCTTTTGCAAGGTTTGCCAAACTTTGCGTGATAGCATACATTCCACCTTTGGGAATGAAAGCCCCAATATTATGCTCTAAATGAGGGATAATTGTAAGCGTGGCGGGTGTTTCGTATGGATTAGAGCCGTTGTAAGTAGCAAAGCGATTGAAAAGTTGCACCAAACGTTCATCTCTAAAAAATTGACTATTAGCTTGATGCATTGTCTTGAAAATCTCTAACTTATGCAAGTTTTTATAGCCCTTGAAAGCATCGGCACAAAGCCACGTATTTATTTTGTGCAAAGAACGTTTCAGAAATAGATTTGCCGTAATTTCGTATTTTTTGGCACTTTTTTGCAGGTATTGCAAGATTTTTTCGGCTTTTTCGCCTGTTTTCATTTCTACTTCCTGAGCAAAACGTTTCCTTTCGGCAAAAGCCTCAATCGTAGTACCATCTTCGTAAAAATACTTGCAAACAACCTCCAATTTCTGATACGAAAAATACTGCCTAATATCTTTTTTGGCAACTTGAAAGAGTTCTTCTACAAAATGAGGCATTGTAAAAAGCGAAGGACCTGCATCAAAACGATAGGCTCCTAACCGAATTTCAGAAAGTTTTCCTCCTAAATAGTCGTTTGCTTCAAAAACTTCTACTGCGTAGCCCTTACAAGCTAAACGAATAGCGGTAGCAATTCCTGCGATGCCTCCCCCAATGATACAAGCCGTTTTTTGCATAGTTTTTCACCAATAAACTGAAAGCCTGATTTTTTGTTTTGGCAAAATTAAAGCCTTATGCAAAAATTTGTATTTTTGCGAGCAAATTTTTCAAAAAAGCTATGAGCCAACAGCACCAAGAGGAATGGACAGAAATTATTTCTCCGAAAACAAAATGGTTTGATATCAATCTTTCCGAATTATGGCGTTACCGCGATTTGATAGGGCTTTTTGTGTATAGAGATTTTGTAGCTCTTTACAAACAAACCATTCTCGGACCACTTTGGCATATCATTCAACCGCTTTTTACTACCATTGTGTTTTCTATTATTTTCGGAAACATTGCTAAAATTCAAACCGATGGCATACCTCATTTTCTTTTCTACCTGTGTAGCATAACCATTTGGAACTATTTTGCAAGCTCACTCAATAGCACTTCTAATGTTTTTGTTAGCAATGCAGGCATTTTCGGGAAAGTGTATTTCCCTCGTCTTACGGTGCCTGTGGCGAATGTTATCTCGGGCTTTTTAGCTTTTGGAATTCAGTTTTTATTATTTTTGAGCGTGTATTTATATTTTTGGCTTTGGCAAGGCAATACAGCTATTCAGCCAAATTGGTATATTTTGTTAGTGCCTGTATTTGCCTTTAATATGGCTCTTTTGGGCTTGGGAATGGGGATTATCGTTTCATCGCTTACTACCAAATACCGAGACCTTACTCACGCTGTTGGTTTTGGGGTGCAGTTGCTAATGTACGTATCAGGTGTTATTCACCCACTTTCGTACATTTCCGAAGAAAACCGCTATTTAGTGCTTCTCAATCCTATTTTTGGCATTGTAGAGGGGTTTCGTTTTGCGTTTTTTGGTCAAGGAGTTTTTGAAATTTCTATGCTTCTGTATAGTTTGGCGGTGAGTAGTGTAATTTTTGTGATAGGAGTTGCTTTGTTTCACAAAGTAGAAAAAAATTTTATGGATACAGTGTAAATTAACCAATCAAAATAAAAATCTGATGAAAAAATACGAAATTTTAGGCAATAACGATACGCGTTCAGGTTTTGGGGCGGGACTTCTGGAAATTGGTAAGCAAAACCCTGATGTAGTAGCTCTTTGTGCCGACCTTACGGGCTCACTGAAAATGGACGCTTTCCAAAAGCAATTTCCTGAACGTTTTTTTCAAGTAGGTATTGCCGAAGCTAATATGATGGGTATTGCCGCAGGACTTGCTATCAGCGGTAAAATCCCTTATACAGGTACTTTTGCTAATTTTTCCACAGGTAGGGTATATGACCAAATTCGTCAGTCTATCGCTTATTCGCACAAAAATGTAAAAATTTGTGCCTCTCACGCAGGGGTAACTTTGGGCGAAGATGGGGCTACTCACCAAATTTTGGAAGATATCGGAATGATGAGAATGCTCCCTGGAATGGTGGTTATCAATCCTTGCGACTACAACCAAACCAAAGCCGCAACAATTGCCATTGCCGAACATCACGGACCCGTGTATTTGCGTTTTGGCAGACCCAAAGTGCCTATTTTTATTCCTGAAAATATGCCTTTTCAAATTGGTAAGGCTCTATTACTCCAAGAAGGCACTGATGTAACTATTTTCGCCACAGGGCATTTGGTTTGGAAGTCTTTGCAAGCAGTGGAAGTTCTTGCTCAAAAAGGTATTAGTGCCGAGCTTATCAACATTCATACCATTAAACCTTTGGATACGGAAGCTATTTTGGATTCTGTCTCTAAAACGCGTTGTGTAGTTACCGCAGAAGAGCATCAGCGATTTGGTGGTTTAGGAAGTGCCATTGCCGAACTTTTAAGCCAAAAAATGCCTGTTCCGCAAGAATTTGTAGCTGTAAATGATAGTTTTGGCGAAAGTGGCACGCCTGATGAATTGATGAAAAAATACGGATTAGATACTTCCAATGTTGTAGATGCTGTAGAAAAAGTTTTACAAAGGAAAAAATAAATTATCTGCTTTGGGCTTTGCAGAAAAATATAGCCAACTTATCAAACAAAAAGCTCGCGAAATTGGCTTTGATTTTTGCGGTATTGCCAAAGCTGAATTTTTGGAAAAAGAAGCTCCTCGCCTTGAAATGTGGCTCAAAAACAATATGCAAGGCGAAATGAGCTATATGGCTAATCATTTTGATAAAAGGCTCAATCCTAAACTTTTAGTAGAGGGAGCAAAATCTGTTATTTCTGTTCTTTTGAATTATTTTCCCAAGCAAGATTTGGCTCAAACTAACCCTGATAATTTCAAGATTTCCAAATATGCTTATGGGGAAGATTATCATTTTGTAATGAAACGCAAAATGAATGAATTACTGAATTTTATTCGGGAGAATATTGGAGAAATAAATGGCAGAGCTTTTGTAGATTCGGCACCTGTAATGGATAAAGTTTGGGCAGAACGAAGCGGTTTAGGCTGGATTGGCAAGCATACAAATCTGATTAACCGAAAAATAGGAAGTTTCTTTTTCATTGGCGAAATCATTATAGATTTAGAACTTGCCTATGATGCCCCTACGGGCGATTATTGCGGTACGTGCAGGCGTTGTTTGGAGGCTTGTCCTACGGAGGCGATTGTAAGTCCTTATGTTGTAGATGGGAGCAAGTGTATTTCATATCTTACAATTGAGTTAAAAAATGAAATTCCACAAGAATTTCAGGGGAAAATGGAAAATTGGATTTTTGGCTGTGATGTTTGTCAAGATGTTTGTCCTTGGAATCGTTTTGCCAAGCCTCACCAAACCCCTGAATTTGAGCCTAATGAGCATCTGAAAAATATGCAGAAAAAAGATTGGTTAGAAATTACAGAAGAAGTTTTTGCCAAAGTTTTTCCTAAATCAGCAGTGAAAAGAACAAAAATAAAAGGCTTGCAACGAAATATCCAATTTGCAAGCCTTGAATGAAAGAAGCCAATTTTTAGGAAAGTACCATTTTGAATTGATTGTTGAGAATTTGATGATACTTGGTAAAATTTAGATAGCACCAACGCCGCAAATCTTCGCGTTCGGTGGGTTTTAGTTGTGCCAGAGCCTTGCGTAACTCTTTCTCAAACAATAATTTATCAAAACTAACTTTCTCTAAAATCATCTTAAAATACTCTAACATAGGCATTAGATTTTGAAACAATGAACAAAAGTTTTAGTTTGCGTTGTATTCGCCGTAGCATTGTTTCATAGGCAAATGTAATTTTGTTTAGAATGCTAAAATAAGTATAAAAAAACAAACTTCCAAATGTTTTCCCAAAAAAGTTCAAAAAAAACTTGGATAAAGACTATTTTTCAGTTATTTATATTCTTGACCATTTTACAGGGCTATTCGCAAGAAATACGCATAGAACTCGCCCGCAAGAAAATCAAACAAAATGAATTTTTGCAAATCCGTGTGTTATCAAATTATGAAGATTTCAAAGGTGCAGAAGGTTTCCCTGAAATCAAAGATTTTGAGAAAACTTTTCAAGTGAGTTTGGAATACACCAGCGATAAAGGCGAAATTTGGAAAGGAATAGAACAAAATTACAAACCCTTGAAGGTAGGCAAATTCAAAATCAATTCTTTTGAAATAAAAGTCGGTACTAAAAAACAAACATTCAAAGGAGAAGAGGTTTGGGTAGAAGAAAGCCCAGAAAATACAGAAACGGATTTGCTTTCACAACTTGAAGAAGAAAGCCAAGCAGAAGACTTAGTAGGTTTAGGTAAGTTGCAAAATGTATTTGTTGCCCTTACAGCCAATACCAAAGAAGTATTTGTAGGAGAAGAAATCAATCTGAATTTTGCTTTGTATGTAGCCAAAAACGCCCCCATAGCTTTGGATTTATATGATTTAGATAGACAAATCAGCCAAATTATTCGTCAAATTCACTTACCCAAATCTTGGCAAGAAAACTACGGGCTGGATAGCGTAAGCACTGATGAAATCATTTTAGAAAAGAAAACGTACAAACGTTACAAGTTCTTTCAGAGTGCCTTCTACCCTACCGAGCCTCTGCTCTGGAATATTCCCTCTTTGGAGCTTAAAGTTTTGGATAAAGAAAAAGAAAAACTGCTTTCCCTGCGAAGCAATCCTCTTTCTATTCTGATAAAGCCTCTACCCAAAAATATCAAAAATCTCACAGGAAGGCTACAAATGCAAGAAATCATTACTTATCTTAAAATTCAAACAGGGCAGAGCGTGAATTATCAAATCAATATTGTGGGCAATGCCAACTTTGCAAGACTTAACTTACCCCCCCCCAATAGCAACAATTTTTTAGAATTTTATGCTACCGCTACCGAACAAACTCTACGCAAAATGCCTTCGCAAATTATTGGTGTAAAATCGTTCAGATACACCATTTTAGCGAAAAAACCGGGCAAATATCCACTCAAAAACTACTTTTTCCTAGCTTATTTCAACCAAGAAACTAAAAAAATAGATACGCTACGCTCCAAATTAGTGTTGGAAGTAAGCGGTAGCCCTCTGGAATTTTCTTCATTAGAAAATAGCGAGCTACAATCTTGGATTGAAAAAGCTGATGATACTCCTATGCAAATGCGTACTTATTCACGTACGCGTTGGATAGCCACTGGCTTGCTTGCTCTACTTTTTTTGATAGTTTTGTATAAAGTTTTATCAAATTTCAGGGAATAGCCCTATGTTTCTTGTAAAAACATTTGCCCAAAGTTAGATAATTTTGTAGATTTGTTCTTTCAAAAAATATGCAAACACCACTTATTTATGGAAGAGGCTATCAAACATATAGAAACTTTGTCCGAAAGCAGTGAGCCTAAATCTGTTGATGAAACTATTTTGCCCGAAAACACTCAAACAACTTTCACTTCTCAGCAACCAATTGAAACGACTGAAACTACCACTCCTCTCCCTGAAAATCCTCCTGTTTTAGACCTTTTTGAGGAGGCTTTGCAGAAAAATGATAACTACCAATCAGGCTTTTGGAATGGTTATTTTGGGCTTTCTAAAGATACATTAGAAACCTATCTTTCTGAAAAAGGGCGTTATGATAAAATATTTGACCAACTGCTTTACCAAGAAACTCTCCTGCAAGAAAATTTACAAAAAATAACCCTTCATAAACAAAAATATCAAGATATTTTTAGCGAACTTACTCAAATCAATTACCAATTAGACTATCAAATAAACCTCCGCCAAAGACGTGGCGAGGGACTTGCTGAAACTGAAAAGCAAATTCAAAGCTATAAAACAGAAAGAGAAAATTTACGCAATAACAACTCATTTTTAGGAGGAATTTTATTTTTGCTTGCGGCGATTGTATTTATTGCAGGTGATTTAATTATTTCTCACGAGATTGTAGCTTATGCTCTCAACATCAAAAACAACATAGAGGCGTGGAGTTTTGCAGTAGGTTTAGCGATGGTTTCAGTGCTTTTGAAACCTGCTTATGATAGACTGATAGAGTATCCTTATTTAGAAGATAAAACGCTTCGTTCTAAACGTGTATATCTGATTTTCAAAATATTAGTAGTCCTTTTTACCATAGTTACTCTTTGTATTTTGGGTTATTTTCGTTATGAAGCCTACCGAGCCGACCAGCTCAAAAATAGCCTCAATAGTACCATTCTAACGCTGCAAGAGGAGGAAACCTCACAAAACTTAGCACTGATAGAAGAACTTTCTCGCAAAACAGAAAAGTTAAGCCAAGATTTAGTACAAAGTCCTTCGGGAATGTGGGCTTTTGTACTTTCAGGAGTAATGTTTGCCATTGCAGGGGCTATCTGTTTGGGTATTGCGTTTCCAATTCTTGTAGCGTATATCAGAATTTGGTTTCAAATTCCTATCAAATTACGTAAATTACAGAAAATTCGCGAGTCGCAGTTAAGCAGTGTAGAGGATTTAGAGCACACTATAAGCGAGCAAACTGCTATCGCAGAAGCCAAAAAAAGCCAATTAGAAGCTCTTGGTAATTTGGAAGAATTACAAAAGCAAAGACAAGAAATTGCCGATACTATTCTTAAACTCAAAAAAGATTTGCATACCTGCAAAGTAGAACTGCAAATTTATGAACTCAATTTAGGTTATGAAAAAGGGCAACACGCTTTCAAACTAGAAGAAATAAAAAAGCAAGAACAAACATACAATTCAGAAAAACTAACCAAAGAACTCTCAAACCTTGAAGAAAACTTAAATGGCAATGGTAAAGCAGCTATTCAAGAGATTTTAGCAAAAGAAGCAAAAAATGAAGAAACAGAAAAACAAGAAGAGATGATAAATGAAGGTATCACTGAAACGCCTCAACCTAACCGCACTATTAGCAGTAAAGTTTTAAGCAAAATTAGAAAAAAATAAATCTCTTTTTTCCAATGAAATCATTGCTTACTATTTGGGTAGCTAAACTTTCTTTTTTTTGTGTTTTTTTTAGTTCTTGTGGTGGCAATCAGCCTCCCCAACAAGTTCCTCCGCCTAAACCTGCTCCAAATATCTATTCGCTGATTTTCATAGATAAAACTGTAAGCGTGAGCTTAAAAGAAAACTTTACACGCGAAAAATACGAAAAAGCCCTGCAAACTATTGTCCAACAAAATATTCGTCAGAAAGGTGATAAAATTGAAGTCTATTTTCTGCACGAAAACACTTCGCAGGCACGCGTATTTGCAATGCAGTGCAAAGCAGAAATGAAAGATACCACAGGGCTGAACCCTACGGATATTAAATCTATCAAAAATACCTATCAGGTAAGTTTGAAAAAAGAAAAAAACAAAATACAACAACGTTGTATAGAAGCTCTTTTAGATGATAACATTACTGAAACCAAGCAGTATACCGATATATGGGCGATTTTGCCCATTATTGACAAAAAAAATGCCAAAAAACCTGAAAATAGCCTTCTGAAAGTATTTATTTTAAGCGATATGGTAGAAAGTATGCCCGGTTTGGAGCGTCGGGATTTCTACAAAAGACCACCTTTTAGCAAGCAAGAAGCCGAGCAATGGGCTGAAAAAGACGTCAAGCGTTTCACTGATATTGATTTGAGTGATGTAGAGATATTTTACGTTTTGCCTCATTCACCTTTAAGCACCACCAACCAAAACAACCCCAATGTTTTGTATTATTGGGAAAAAATGCTCACCAAGCTCGGATTAGAAGAACTTAAAGAGTGGAATGTAGAATAACTTTTGTCAAACGAATTTTGTACTTTATGCCCAAATTTTATTTGCTATATCTATCATTATTCGTTTTTCTGCAATGCAAAGCACAGGAAGCCACTAAAACTTCTGCTGATACGCTTGCATATCCTTGGCTCAAACCTTCGCTCAACTACGTACAATACTATCAGCGAGATGTTTTGGCATATTTGTACTACAAATGGAAATTAGCTCCAAAAGATAAATTTTCAGTTGTTTTCTTTGGCGATTCTCACTTGCAACAGGGAGCTTACCCCGATGCCTTTCGCAAACGCCTACAAGCCGTTTTAGGGAATGGAGGTAAAGGATTGCTTACAGCTTTCTCTGCGGCAAATACCTATTCTAATGCCGATTACAAGACTACTCACGAAGGTAAATGGCAGTACACAAAAAGTTTTATGAATACGCTCAAATTGCCTTTGGGAGTTTCAGGAATGAGCGTGCGTACTGAAAAATTACCCGCTTCACTTACTTTTTCCTTCAAAGAACCCTTAAACACTGAAAATAATTTACTTACCATTTTTTGCAAAAAAAGCCCCGAAAGTTTTGATATAAAACTTATCATAGACGAAGCACAACACATTCAAATTTCCACAGATAACACTGATGCAATGCCTTTTATTCGCATTGCTATTCCTCCTGTAAAGCATAGTTTGCGTTTAGAATTAGAAAAAAATCGTGAAAATCAGAATTTTTTTGAATTTTATGGAATGGTTTTAGAAAATAACCAAAACAAAAATGCCATTCTACACAATGCGGGTGTAGGAGCGGCAAAATATGGTTCTGTTTTACGAAAAGAACTTTTAGCCAAGCAATTACCCTACTTCAAACCTGATTTGATTGTGCTTGACTTCGGTACAAACGATTACCTCTATGATGATAAAATTGCCCCTAATTTAGAAAACCAAATTCGTGAAATTATTGCAAAAATTCGCAATATATGCCCTGATGCGGTGATTTTGCTCACTACCGCCCAAGATTTATATTGGCGAAAAGTAAATATCAAATCGGGGCTTGCCTTTTCAGAACTAATACATAAAATCGCTTCCGAAACCAAATGCCTTGTCTATGATTGGTATTGGGTTGCAGGCGGACAAACCGTTATGCGAGATTGGTTCAAAGCAGGGCTTACTTTGCCTGATATGGTACATCTCAATGCCCAAGGCTATACTTTGAAGGGTAATTTGTTCTTTGAAGCACTACTCAATAGCTTTCAATATTTTGAAAAAAATCCCCAAAAAACTCATTTCTTGCTTAATGTGGATACTCTTAAACAAGCACAGGCTCACTTTCAGCAAAAACGTATTTTTGCCTATGGTTACTCAGCAAGTAACACCAAAAAACCTGTAAAACCCAAAGATAGTATAGAAAAAAATCAAACGATTGTCCCCGTTAAAAATCAGCCCAAGACCCAAAACATTACTTATATCGTAAAACAGGGTGATACGCTTTTTACAATTGCTCAAAAATATAAAGTGAGCGTTTCGCAACTGCAAACTTGGAACAAACTGACTGATAGCCATCTTCGTATTGGGCAGGCACTCATCATTGAGCTACAAAAATAAAATTTACCCATTTGCTTTTCTCATAAAATTTCCTTATCATTACAGCAAAAACTGAAACCATTCTGAAAGTTATGAGCATACAATTAGATAAAAAAACAGGCATCAATCTTTCCAAAGGTAGCAAGATTTCTTTAGAAAAAGAGGGAAAACGTTTGGAAGAAGTGTGTATAGGCTTAAATTGGGGAGCTATCAAAAAAGGAATTTTGTTCAACCTGATCAAGCAAACCGTAGCCGTAGATTTAGACGGAAGCGTTACTACTTATGATGAAAATAAACAAATTGTAGAAACCGTGTATTACAGGAAATTGCGTTCCAAAGATGGTGCCATTGTGCATAGCGGTGATGATAGAGATGGCGATATTTACGGAGATGATGAACTAGATAACGAAGTCATTGAAATTAACCTGACCAAAGTCAATCCGAAAGTAAAATATATCGTTTTTTATCTCAATTCCTACAATGGGCAAGACTTCGCTGAAATACCATATTCCAAAATTCGTATTTTTGAAGGTAATAGTAAAAGAGTAGATTCAGTTTTTGCTACTTTCAATCTTTCCGCCGAAGAAGCCTTCAAAAAACACGTTTCAATGGTTCTAGGTAAGCTAACTCGCAAAGAAAACGGACAATGGGAATTTACCGCTATCGGTGAGGCTGTACCTACCAAAAACATAGACGAGACCATTCTACACATTCAAAAACACTACCTCAATTAAATTTTACTCCTGAATGTTTAGAAAATGGCTCAAACGCATTGGCATAGGAATACTGATTTTGTTTGTATTTCTATCTTTGTTACCTTATGCTTTTCCTCTGCGTAAGTTTCCTCATTTCTTGGAACAAAAGAATTATTTTCCTGAAAGCAAATTTATTGAAATAGACCGAGTTTGGCTACATTATCGTGTTTTTGAACCTTCTCAAAAATCACAGGGTAGCATTTTATTTATTCACGGATTTTCGGGTTCTACTTTTTCGTGGCGAAAAAATGTAAAATTTTTCCAAGAAAAGGGCTATCAGGTGCTTTGTATAGATTTACCTGCTTTCGGTTTTAGCGATAGGCAAGTAGAACACTGGAATATGAGCAACGAGCAAAGAATAAAAATTTTGTGGCAACTCGCTGAAATCATCAACCCTACTGCCAAATGGCATTTGGTTGGACATTCTATGGGTGCAAGCTATGTTTGGAATATGGCTATCTATAAGCCCGAAAAAGTAGAAAAAGTGCTTTGTGTAGGTGGTTTGCCCAATAAATTTCGCCCTTACCGCAGTGCAGGAATGAGTTTGCTTCTGAAATATCCTCCTATTAAGCGTTGGATAAAAGTAATTGCAGAAAATTTTTATTTTAATTTTGAAAAGTTCAAAGAACTGCTTGCCTCTGCTTATTCAAAAACACCTGAAAAAGAAGATATAGAAGGCTATTTAGCCCCTTTTCAAATACAAGGAACAACCGATGCTATTTTAAGCACTTTTGAAAACGCTCCCACCGATACGCTCAATGTTTCTGCTGATTATCAAGACTTTGCAGAAAGGTTACAACTCGTTTGGGGAGAGAATGATCAATGGGTAAAAAAATCGCTTGCAGATGCTTTTGTTCAAAAACATTCATTTGTACCCTTGCGAGTTATTCCGCAAGCAGGGCATTGCCTAATGGAAACTCACGCTGAAAAATTTAATGAAATTTTACTAGAATTTCTGCGGAAGCAGTAGTTATTCTACCCCTGTCTTTACTTTTTGTATCCATTCATAAATGGTTTCAGCTACTTGTGGGTTAAAATCCTTTTCTCTTTGTTCCCCATTTTGCAGAGCCATTCGGTGGTCAGTACGGCTAATTTTAAGAAAAGTTGCTTTGCGAGGGTGATGCTTATTTACAATTTCAGCGATGAGTTGGTGTTCTTTTTCCAAAGCCGCTCTATCTTGCTCACCCCAAAGTGAAAGCACAAATCCATCATATTCTTTCCAAATTTGGGCAATATTGGCATCTGTAAGCTGGTGCCAATAGGCAGGTGTCCGAAAAGCAAAACGACGTAAAAAATCTTTGCAATCAGGGTTTTGCTTGATTACGCTATCCATATTTTGTTTTTGAATAAAAAACCGCACACTGCAATCCGTTACGGTCTTTGTCCATTCTTCTACGTCTTCCCAATCCTCACCTTTTTGCAAAGCAATATGCCTTCGGGAATCAATGAGATAATTCACCCAATTCTGCCCAATAGTACCAAAAACTACTACCCCTTTGGCTTTTTCACGTTTGGCTACAATAGGAGCGATAACCCCTCCAAGACTATGCCCAATGACAAAAATATTATCTTTATCTACAAATGGGTAGCTTTGCAAAATTTTTAGAGCATCAGAAAAATGTTTAATTTCTGTCTGCCAGTCCATTTTTTCGCAATCAATGCCCTGACTATCCCCAACCCCTGATTTTTCTACACGCATAGTTACAATATTGTGCCTACTAAGCTGACGGGCAATTTGTACGTGTCCATAAGTAGTATCAAAGGGCGTATCAATAGGGAAACAGGCTACCCCTTGCACAAAAAGTACAGCGGGGTGCTTACCTGTTTTTATGGGCGAAGTGATAATAGTTCGTAAAACAGCGTCTTGCGTGGGGAATTCGTCATAAAGTACCTTAAAATAAGCCGTAGAGTTTTCTTGGGGCGTTTCTTCTAAAATAGGTTTGAGTGTAAAAATTTGTTGATTTCTGCGAACTACAACGCTAATTTCCTCACGAGGGCTTTTACTTCTCACAATTTTTGCCAAATCCATTTGGTTGGCAGGTTTGATGCCTTCTAAGGTCAGAATTTCATCACCTACTTGCAAACCTGCTTTTGCGGCGGCAGTTTGGGGTAAAATTCTGGTAATAAGCAGTTTATTTTCTTTATTTTCAGTTTCAACCCCTAATAAAGCTCTTCTTGAAAGTTTTTGCGTAAAAGCATTTTCTCCTATCACCATTCCCCAAAGGCTGAAAATAAGCCAATATGTTTTCATTGCTTTTAGATTTTATAGAAAAACGAAACGTGCAGTTGTGTTATTATTTCTGTTCTAAAAAATTTTTGACCATATCACGAGCTTTTTGCAGTGTTTCCTCTAAATCTTCGTTCAGTAATACTACATCAAAGCGATTTTCAAAAGACATTTCATATTCAGCTTTGGCAAGGCGAGTTTCCAGAGTAGCATCGGTTTCGGTTTGGCGTTGCAGAAGCCTTTTGCGTAACTCTTCTACGGATTTTACTTTCACAAAAACCGCTAATGCTTTCTCTCCATAATATTCTTTAATTCGCAACCCCCCTACAACATCAACATCAAAAATTACGTGCTTGCCTTCGTTCCAAATTCGTTGAATTTCGGATTTGAGCGTACCATAATAAGCCCCCGGATACACTTGCTCCCATTCTACAAATTCTTCATTCCGAATTTTTTGCTCAAACTCTTCTTTGCTCATAAAATAGTAATCTTTGCCGTGTTCTTCGGTTCTTCCTCTACGCGGACGCGTGCAAGCCGAAATAGAATAGCCCAAATTGGGTATCTCCTGAACCAAGTGTTTTACAATAGTGGTTTTCCCCGAACCCGAAGGAGCAGAAAAAATAACGAGTTTGCCTTGATGATTGGACATAAGTTAATGAAAAATTTTGCAAATATAAGACTTTTCTCAAACAAAAAACCTGCCATAAGCAAAAGGCAGGTTGCTATAATACCCCAAAGCAAACTCAGTTTTTCATCATAAGCCACTTGCCCAAATCTTTGAAAGAAACTTTTTTACCATACATCAGGATACCTATACGATAGATACGAGCGGCAAGCCAAGTAATAAAAAGAAAGCCCGCTACAAGTAAAAACATTGAAAGAGCAATTTCCCACACAGGCACACCCGCAGGAATACGCACCATCATTACAATAGGCGAGGTAAAAGGTATCATTGAAAGCCAAAAAGCTAAACTGCTATTGGGTTCGTTGATAATGGCTTGTGCAAGTACAAAGGCTATAATCAGTGGTAAGGTTACAGGAAGCGTAAATTGTTGGGCATCAGTTTCGTTATCACCTGCTGAGCCTATTGCCGCAAACAAAGCACTATACAAGAGATAACCACCTACAAAATAAAATAAAAAGCTCGCTAAAATCAAAGGCAAATTAAGCGTAGCAAAAGCATTACTGATTTTTTCAAAAGGAAATTCCTTTTCTGATTTGATATCAACGTTTTCTAAATCATTGTTTGTCATTTTTTGCACTTTTTCTATGGTGTTTTCCGAAACTTCCTTTTTTAAGAAAACACTACTTGCCACACTGGAAAGTGCAAAAGAAAGAAGTATCCAAAGTAAGAACTGCGTAAGCCCTACACCTGCCACACCGATAATCTTACCGAGCATCAGTTGTATAGGTTTCACAGAAGAAACCATTACCTCAACAATACGATTAGTTTTTTCTTCAATGACACTACGCATTACTTGTACGCCATAGAGCAATACCGACATATAAATCAGTAGTGCCGCAATAAAACTCACTGCATATACTACTCCACTACTGCTCTCTTTACCCTCTTGTGTTTCGGTAGTGATGCTCACACGAGCTTTGGTTTTTTCTAAATCTTCTTGTTTGATACCCATAGCCTGCATTCGCTCTTCACGAATAATGCGTTCAAGT
Organism: Raineya orbicola; assembly: GCF_002843425.1. Lineage (GTDB taxonomy): Bacteria > Bacteroidota > Bacteroidia > Cytophagales > Thermonemataceae > Raineya > Raineya orbicola. The sequence goes on along the minus strand of NZ_NKXO01000035.1, from coordinate 20,599 downwards.
TCCTCTTTTATGTACATTTCAGTTTCCAAGCTGATGCTTTTTTTGCTAATTATTCGGAAACCTTTGGGTTCTTGCAAGGTTATTTCTGGAATAATAAGCAAAGCATAAGCCTTTTCATCACTTTCAAAATTCTTACGCACCTCACTAACCTCCCCCTGCACATAAGCAAACTTTATTTTCCCATCGTTTTTAATTTTTTGGGCAAAAAAATTACTTTTATCTAAAACTTGGATAGTTTTTTCTTCCTGAAATAGCGAAGAGCGAGCTATAATAGCAGGAACAACCATTAGAGCAGCAAAAAGAATAGGTGTCAGGAATGTCATAATAACAAAAGACTTCTTACGCACCCGCACCCAATATTCTCGCTGAATAATTAACCAAATTTTACTCATAGCAGATTTTTTTCAAAAACGTTTTTATAGTAGCTTTGTTGTAAAGTAAGGCAAAAATAAGAAAAAATCATAAACTCTACTGATATAAGTATTTTTAGAAACAGCCTAAAATCTTACATTTCAAATTTTAAGCCTTAATAAACAAATGATGAAGTTTTTGTAAAAATTTTTTTAGCAGTAAATTTCTGCTTAATTTTGCATTAAAAATTTGCAGATTATGGCAGTAAAAACGCTCCAAAGAGTTCTGATAGCCGATGATGATCCCGATATTGTAGAAATGTTGCAATATAATCTCAAAAAAGAGGGGTACGAAGTCAAAACTGCCAGTAATGGCAAAGAAGCCATAGAAAAAGCCCTTTCCTTTCAGCCTCATCTGATACTAATGGATATAATGATGCCACAAATGGACGGCATAGAGGCAAGCCGTATCATTAAAGAAACTCCCGAAATTGCTGAAACTTACATTATGTTCCTTACAGCTCGCTCCGAAGAGTACTCTGAAATCGCCGCTTTTGATATAGGTGCTGATGATTATATCGTGAAGCCTATCAAACCACGTGCTTTAATGAGCCGTATCGCTTCTGTTTTTCGCAGAGAAAATAAAAAAAATAAAACTGATGAAGTTCTTGAGGTGAATGATTTGATTATAGATAAACGAAGTTACACCATTACACAAGGCGAAAATATCTTTGAAATGCCTCGTAAAGAGTTTGAATTACTTTTCTTTCTTGCTCAAAATCCTGAAAGAGTGTATTCCAGAGAAGAACTTTTACAAAAAATTTGGGGAAGTGATGTGTATGTACTGGCTCGCACCGTAGATGTGCATATACGAAAACTCCGTGAAAAACTTGGCGAAGGGTACATTAAAACCGTCAAGGGGGTAGGATATAAGTTTTCACTAAACGAATAAACTCTATGCAATGGCAATCTCGTATATTGCCTGTTTCTTTGGCTTTGCTGATAGCCATTATTACAACTTCTTTTTCTGCTCTTTTTAATGTAGAAGCCTCTATTCTGATTATTCTTTTTCTGATTTGCTTTGCCAGCTCTTATTTTCTCATTGCCACTGCACTTGAATTTTTAGTGTTTCGGGAAATCAATGAAATTTACCTCTCTTTTGAAAAAATTAAGAAAAAAGATTTCAAACTCACACGCCGAAGGCTCTCTACTCTTACGGCAAGCCCTTTGCAACAGCTCAATGAAGAACTTTATGAATATGCTACCAAAAAGCAAGCCGAAATAGATTATCTGACGCAATTAGAGGCTTTTCGCCGTGAATTTTTGGCAGATGTTTCTCACGAACTTAAAACTCCAATTTTTGCCGCACAAGGGTTTATTCATACGCTTATAGATGGTGCTGTGGAAGACCCCGAAGTTCGCGATAAATTTTTACAAAAAGCCGCCAAAAGTCTTGAAGGACTTGACCACCTCGTACAAGACCTTATCACGCTTTCGCAAATGGAGGCAGGCATTATCAAGATGCACTTTCAAGAAACCAATCTGAACCTGATTTTGGAAGAAGTTTTTGAACAACTGGAAGAAAAAGCCATTGAACGCAATATTTCACTTATCATTGATGAACGTACCAGTTCCGAATGTGTCATTTGGGCAGATAGAAATCGCATCAGACAAGTGCTAACCAATTTAGTGGAAAATGGCATCAAATATGGTAAAGAAGGCGGATTTGTAAAGGTCTGGTTACTACAAACCAAAGAGCATTGTGTAATAGAAGTGGAAGATAACGGAACAGGCATTCCTAAAAAACACCTCACGCGTATTTTTGAACGCTTTTACAGAGTGGAAAAAAGTCGTTCCAAAGAAAAAGGAGGTAGCGGCTTGGGTTTAGCGATTGTCAAACAAATCATTGATGCCCACGAGGGTAGTATAGAAGTTGAAAGCAAAGTAGATAAAGGCTCTACCTTCCGAGTAACCCTCAAACGTTTTCCCAACCAACTTTCTGAAAATATACCTACCCCTCAAAACGAGTTTGCAAATCAGTTGTAAAGGCTTGTTTTATCGCAAAAAACTACTTTTCTTTGCTTAAAATCTGCCTTTATGACTTCTCTACCCACTCAATTTCTTAAAGACATACCTAACTTTCTACCTGAAAATCAAGAACTTTTTTTACAAAGTCTTTCCCAATTGCCTATAACTTCATTGAGGCTCAACCCGCTCAAAAAAACATTACGTTTGCCCTATTCACCTATGTGTGCCGTGCCTTGGTGTCCAAATGGCTATTACCTTTCTCAAAGACCTTCTTTTACAGAAAATCCTTTATTTTGGGCAGGGGCTTTTTATGTACAGGAGGCATCTTCTATGTTTTTAGAGCAAATTTTTAAGCATATCACCACCGATAAACCTTTGAAAATTCTTGATTTAAGTGCCGCTCCCGGGGGCAAAAGCACACATTTACTTTCTCTAATGAATAGCCAAAGTCTGCTTGTAAGCAACGAAATCATAAAAAATAGAGCTGATATACTGGCTGAAAATTTAGCTCGTTGGGGCTATACGAACTACGTAGTTACACAAAGCAGTCCCGAAAGTTTAGGTAAATTAAAAGATTTTTTTGATGTAATTTTGGTAGATGCTCCTTGTTCGGGGGAGGGTATGTTTCGCAAAGATAAAGAAGCCATTAACGAATGGTCTGAGGAAAATGTACTTTTTTGTGCCAAAAGGCAAAAAGATATTCTTACCGCTATTTTGCCTGCACTTGCTCCTACTGGGTATCTGATTTACAGCACTTGTACCTTCAATCGCCAAGAAAACGAAGAAAACTTGCATTGGCTCTGCAAAAACTTTGACTTACAAAGTGTAAAAATTCCTATTTCTGAAAATTGGAATATTACAGAGATACAGGAAAAGGGCAATTACGCATATCGCTTCTTTCCTCATATTCTAAAAGGAGAAGGATTTTTCATTTCTTGTATGCAAAAAAAAGGTAAAAATCCTCCCAAACCTCAAAAAATCCATAAAAATATTTTTCAACGCTTGAACTCCAAAGAGCAAAGCGAATTTCAGCGTTGGGTTTTGCCCACCCACCAAGAATTTTTTAGCTACCAAAATCAATTTTTTTTACTAAATCCCGAACATACTACTTGGATAAGTTACTTAGCTCAGTTTGCATATATTAGGCAAACAGCTCTGAAAATTGGTGAATTGAAAGGCAAAGATTTTATTCCCAGTTCAGAATTAGCTTTAAGTCCAAATGTTTCCAAAGAAGTGAAAAGTTTAGAACTTTCAGAAAAAGAAGCATTACAATTTTTAAGCAAACAAGATTTTCAGATTTCGCTTAATGAAAAAAGTTGGTATTTGGCACGTTACCAAAACTTAGGTTTGGGTTGGCTCAAAAATTTAGGCAGTCGTTTCAACAACTACTACCCTTCGGAATGGCGAATTAGAAGGCTATTTTCTTAAAAATCTTTGTAGTTGTTTCTATTAAGCCTGCATTGAAAGCAAGAAACAAACAATTGATACAAGATGTTATAGGCTTACATTTAAATAAATTTAACCAAACTTATCTTTGCCTTTTCCAACAAAAATATATCCTAAGCAATAATTACGAAAAAAAAACGTTTTTTCTGTAAAAAATTCGTTAATTTTTTGTAACTTCGGCACAAATTGTGTTAATACTTGGTTAATTCTTATTAAAACACACAAATCATTATGAATAAAAAGTTTTACCTGCTTGCAGTGCTATTTTTTGTAGCTAAGGGTTTTGTATTGGGACAATACCAAACCAAAAAAGTAAAAATTAAAGACGGCGACCAAGAAGGTATCGCCGAAGTATGTGTAAGTTGTAAAATTACTCCCGAGCCTTCTAAAACCTACTATTGGGTAAAAGGGGGTAAAGTTGGTAATAGCAAAGGCTCTTTCCAAGGCGAACTTTTGCACGGCTCTCTGGAAATATACACAATGGGAATGGAAGGTAAAGAAATGGTAGAAAAGGGGAACTATTTTACAGGATTAAAAAATGGTAAAATAGAAAATTACATTTTAGGAGGCATCCTTGAAACCATAGAAACCTTTGATAAGGGCGATTTGAAAGAGGTAGAATTCTACCACCCTGAAACCAAAGTATTAGACCACAAATATGTTTTTCTTTCAGATGCCAGCAAGTTTCCCCGTAAAGTAAAAATGTTTTTTTATTACATCGCCGACCATTTAGACGATAATAAAAAACCTACAGGTAAAAAAATCGGCAGGCGTTTAGAAATAGAAGGGTATCAACAAATAAATCCCCTCAATAGCTCTTTTTCTAATTTTTATGATGGGGCTTACAAAAAATATCACATTTGGGAAGACAAAGAAACCCTTGTACAAGAAGGCACTTTTAGCAAAAATAATCGCGTAGGCGAATGGAAAAACTACTACGCCGATGGCGTTGTAGCTGTTATTACTTACAACAACGATATTATCGCTTCTGAAAAATTCCTGAAAGATGGACAGCCTTTCACAGGGGTTGTAAAGGAAATGAGTTTGAGCGGTAAATCAGAAATTACTCTGATTGAAGTAAAAAATGGCGTAAGAGAAGGCAAAACACAAGATAATTTCCGCGAAAATGATAAAAAAGAATGGAAACCCACTCGTACCATCGAATATAGCAATGGAAAAGCCAAAGATGAAGCCTTTGATTTTGCTACATTTTTGAGCAAGCAGAAAATTGTAAGAGAAGCCAAATACACTATGGAATGTGATAGCAAAGGTAGTGGATTGCTTTATTTAGACAAAATCCAATACACCGATAAAGGAGCTATTGTTTATTTCCAAACCGTAAATACGACTTTTGTGAGAGGCTCTGCTATTCGCACCGATGCTCCGGGTGGTAAAACTGCGTTCAACGCTTATGACTTAACTACTAAAAAAATTTATCCAGTAACCAAAGTATTCAATATTGCTCTTGCCCCTTATAGCCAATCTTCGGCTTATGGCGAAATGCATACTTTTATGTTGTATTTTGAAGGACTGACAGATGCCGTTAAAAAAATAAGTTTCATTGAAGGAGACCCCGAAAACCCTTTTGTAATAGATGAGAAAACAGGTAACACTACTTACCACTGGGGTTGCTACGAACTAACTACCAAATAGTTACTTTTCAAAAATTTCACTTAACTCCAATAAAAAAACACAAGGGACGCCCAAGTTAATAGTGGCGTCCCTTGTATTATTTTAGGTTTTGGTAAAGATTGTATGATATTTTAGTAAAAGACAAAGAGGGCGTATTTTTGTAATATATGCAAAGTATTCACAAATTAAACTGCCCTCATTGTCAAGGTACAAATGTAGTGAAAAATGGTCGTAAAAAAGACGAGACACAAAATTTTTTGTGTAAATCTTGTGGTAAGCAGTGTGATAGGCAATCGCAGTGCTAAAACGATTAAAAAACTATTGCAAATGCTTAAAGATATTGAAATAGAGCAGTATTGTGCCAATAATTGGGCGGCTTTTGCTGATGTATTAGCAGGGCAAAACCATCAAGTTGGCAAACATCTGACCTGTCATATTGAGGGGGTGAATAATGCCTTAGGAGTCAGAAATAGGCGTTTTGTACGAAAAACGACTTGCTTCTCTAAAAAAGACAAGTATCACGAAGCGGCTATCAAAATTATGTTTCAACAATGGAATTATGACTATCATACATTCTAAACCACAGCCAAAAATTTACCTATTGGGGATAAGTAAAATTTTTTACAGAAAGGCAATAATGGTTTTCTAAAAGAAAAATCCCTACAAGTTTTTGCAGACTTGTAGGGTATGAAGTATTAACATTAGCACCTCAATAGTTAGGCTTGGGTTGTGTTATTTTCCTCGTTAGTAGCAGTGTTTTCTGTATTTTGGGAGAGCGTTTCAGTTGCTTCTGTTTTAGTTTTCTTACCACCTCTTCTGCTACGACGTGATTTTTTATCAGTTTTAGCTTCTTTTTGGAAGGTTTCGTTAAAGTCAACTAATTCAATAATAGCAGTTTCAGCTCCATCGCCCAAGCGAGTACCCAACTTAATAATACGCGTGTAACCACCATTACGATTGCCTACTTTTGCAGAAACTTCTGAAAAAAGTTCTTTGATAGCCTCTTTGTTCTGCAAATAAGCAAATACAGTTCTACGGTTGTGCATCGCTTGAAGCGTAGTAGTATTGTTGCTTTCTTTGGCTCGGGTAATGAGTGGCTCTACATACACTCGCAGAGCTTTTGCTTTTGCAAGGGTAGTAGTAATACGTTTTTCCAAAATCAGCGAGCTTGCCATATTAGCAAGCATTGCTTCGCGATGCGAGGCGGTTCTATTCAGGTTTTTTACTTTATCTCCGTGTCTCATAAAAATTAAAATGTTTTAAGAAGCAAGGGCTTCAAATCCAACCATTATTCTTCATCAAGTTTATATTTGGCAACATCCATACCAAAATGTAAGCCTTTTTCAGCTACAAGTTGTTCTAATTCGGTAAGGGACTTTCTACCAAAATTTCTAAATTTCATCATATCAGCAATCTCTAACTGCACAAGGTCGCCAAGTGTTTTAATGTCTGCCGATTTGAGGCAGTTGTAAGCACGTACCGAAAGGTCAAGGTCAGCCAGAGGGGTTTTGAGCAGTTTTCTCATACGCAATACTTCCTCATCAACGGTAACTGTTTCTTCTTTCTGCACCACATCAAAAGTCATAGTTTGGTCAGAGAATAGCATAAAGTGCTGTATGAGAATATGAGCGGCATTTTTCAGAGCCTCTTCGGGGTGAATAGTGCCATCAGTTTCTATTTCAATAATTAACTTTTCGTAATCAATTTTTTGCTCTACCCTTGTATTTTCTACGGCATATCTTACGTTTTTGATAGGCGTAAAGATAGAATCAATGGCTATAAAATTTAGCGTTTGGTCAGGGAGTTTATGCTCTTCGGCAGGTACATAGCCACGCCCCTTTTCCACAATTAACTCCATATCCAACACCACAGATTTATCCATTTCGCAAATCACTAAATCTGGATTGGTAATCTGATATGAAGTGCAGAATTTGGCAATATCCCCCGCAGTAAGCACGTCTTTATTTTTGATTTGTATGCTTATCTTGTTTTCAGTAACATCGGCAATCTTTTTGAAACGCACTTTTTTAAGATTGAGTACAATTTCCGTAACATCTTGCACTACGCCGGGAATGGTAGAAAATTCGTGCAAAACTCCTTGAATCCTGAAAGCTGTAATGGCATAGCCCTCCAAGGAAGAGCGTAATACTCTACGCAAAGCATTTCCAATGGTTACTCCGTAGCCTCTTTCCAGAGGTTTGAACTCAAACAAGCCGTGAAAATCATCGGCTTTTTCCATCACTACTTTGCTGGGCATCTGAAACGCTAAAATGGACATATCTTTACGATTTTGAAAGTTTTGGTTTGAATTTTGAAGGCTTGAGCTACCAAACCTTCAAAATCAGAATTATTTAGAGTACAATTCTACAATGAGTTGCTCTTGGATATTTTCAGGAATTTGCTCTCTTTCAGGATAAGAAACAAATTTGCCTTGCATTAGTTTATTATCCCATTCCAACCAGTTGAATCGGTTGGAGCGTCTTGCCAAGCTATCTACAATCACTTCCAAAGACTTAGACTTTTCACGTACTCCTACAATATCACCAGGACGCAACTGATAAGAAGGTATATTCACAATTTCACCATTTACGGTGATATGTTTGTGAGAAACCAACTGACGAGCGGCTCGGCGTGAAGGAGCAATACCCAAACGATATACCGTATTGTCCAAACGTGCTTCCAAAAGTTTGAGCAAGTTTTCCCCTGTGATACCTTCTTTGATACTTGCTTTGTGGAAAATTTTTGCAAATTGTCTTTCTAATACACCATAAATGTATTTTGCTTTCTGTTTTGCGGCAAGCTGAACAGCATATTCAGATTGCTTTCTTTTCTTGCCTCTGCCGTGCATACCCGGAGCATAATTTTTCTTTTGCACATATTTGTTAGCTCCTAAGATAGCTTCACCAAACTTACGTCCTATTTTTGCTTTCGGACCAGTATATCTTGCCATTTTTTTGTAAAGGGTTAAAAGTGAAACTTATAGAATTAGTCTTGCAAGCCTACCGCACAAACCCAAGTTGATTGGTTTCCTGCAATCCATAACTCTCAAAAATTTTCATTAAACGCGTCTTCTTTTAGGAGGACGACAGCCATTGTGAGGTAAAGGGGTAACATCTTGGATAGTCATTACCTCTATGCCCGTAGCCTGCACGGTTCTGATAGCAGACTCTCTGCCTGAACCGGGTCCTTTTACAAATACATCAACTTTACGAAGTCCTAAATCAAAGGCTTTTTTAGCACAATCGGAAGCAGTAACTTGGGCGGCATAAGGTGTATTCTTTTTTGAACCTCTAAAACCCATTTTACCCGCCGAAGACCAAGCAATTACTTGTCCGCCGTTATTAGTAATGGTGATGATGATATTGTTAAAAGACGCTTTGATATGTACTTGCCCTACGGGGTCTACTTGTACCAAACGCTTTTTTACTTTTTCTTTTTTGTTATCTTTCGCTGCCATAATTTCAGAAATTAAAACTTTACCTACTATTTCGTAGCTTTTTTCTTGTTAGCCACGGTCTTACGCTTACCTTTACGCGTACGAGAGTTGTTTTTAGTACTCTGACCTCTCACGGGCAAACCTTTGCGGTGGCGAATACCACGATAGCAACCAATATCCATCAGACGCTTGATGCTCAATTGCACTTGTGAGCGAAGTTGTCCTTCGGTAGTGTATTCGTCATTGATAATATTACGAACTTTTACCGCTTCATCATCAGACCATTCAGCCACTTTTTTATCCCAAGAGATACCTGCTTTGGAAAGAATTTTTTGGGCTGAGCTACGACCAATTCCATAAATGTACGTGAGAGCAACTTCTCCACGCTTGTTGTTGGGAATATCTACACCAGCGATTCTCATAACTAACCTTGTCTTTGTTTGTATTTAGGATTTTTTTTGTTAATCACATAGATTTTTCCTTTTCTACGGATTACCTTGCAGTCTGCACTGCGTTTTTTTACTGAAGCACGTACTTTCATATCCGTAAATTTTATTTGTAACGATAAACAATTCTGCCTTTGGTTAAATCATACGGGGACATTTCCACCTTTACCTTATCACCGGGCAAAATTTTGATATAGTTCATACGCATTTTACCCGAAATGTGAGCAATGATTTCGTGTCCGTTTTGAAGCTCTACTCTAAACATTGCGTTGGAAAGAGCTTCCGTGATAATTCCGTCTTGTTCAATGGACGCCTGCTTTGCCATATTTTTTTGCTAAAACTTCTTCAATATATTCAAAAGTAGTTAGGATAGTTGCTTTTCCACTCACCACTGCCACGGTGTGCTCAAAATGAGCGGCAGGGGTTCTATCAACGGTACGAATTGTCCAAGCATCTTCCTCTTGTACCACCTCTTTTTTACCCATACTTACCATTGGTTCAATGGCAATTACTGCTCCATTTCTAAGCATTACTCCTTTTCCACGTTTGCCGTGATTAGGAACATCGGGCTTTTCGTGTAAATGTTTTCCTACGCCGTGCCCTGCAAGTTCTCTAATAACAGAAAAACCGAAACTTTCTACATATTTCTGTATGGCATAGCTGATGTCTCCTACTCTTGCTCCAAAACGCACTTGTTCAATGCCTTTGTATAAAGCGGCTTTTGTAACATCTAATAGTTTCTGCACTTCGGGTTTTACTTCTCCCACTGCATACGTATAAGCACTATCGCTATGAAAACCATCTTTGAATACCCCACAATCTATTGAAACAATGTCCCCCTCTTTTAGCTCATAATCACCAGGTATGCCGTGTACTACTTGCTCATTTACCGAAATACACAAAGCCGCAGGATAGGGAGGAGATTCTTTCAAACTATAGCCCTTGAACGAAGGCTTCGCTTGGTGATCTCTGATAAACTCTTCCGCTATCTGATTGAGCTTTGCTGTTTTCACACCGGGCTCAATCCATTTGGCTACTTCGGCGTGGGTTTTACCCAAAATTTGTGCATTCGCCCTGATAATTTCTATCTCCGCGTTGGTTTTTAAGATTACGTCTTTCATTATTGTACTGCCGCCAAAGTAGAAGTATCACTAATTTTACCCGATTGCATCAGACCCTCATAATGCTTCATTAGCAAGTAACTCTCTATTTGCTGTAAGGTGTCTAATACCACTCCTACCATAATCAAAAGAGATGTACCTCCAAAAAACATTGCAAAATTAGAGTCTGTACCCATTGTTACCCTTACTACCGAAGGCACAATAGCGATAAATGCCAAAAATAACGAGCCGGGTAAGGTTATTTTTGATAATACGCTATCAATGTATTCTGCCGTTGGCTCACCGGGCTTTATACCTGGAATAAATCCACCATTTCGTTTCATATCATCAGCTATCTGTTTAGGATTGATAGTAATAGCTGTATAGAAATAGGTGAATAACAAAATCATTACCGCAAAAATCAAGTTGTACTGCCAACTAAACTGATTTGAAAAAACCGTTACAATAGCTTGGGCAAACTGACTTTTATCCGAAAATAAACCTGCAAGCAGTGAAGGTAAAAACATCAAAGATTGAGCAAAAATAATAGGCATTACCCCTGCTGTATTGAGTTTGAGCGGTAGATACTGCCTTTGCCCACCATATACTTTATTGCCTACAACTTGTTTAGCATATTGGATAGTAATTCGGCGTACTGCCTGCGTTACCATTACCACCAAAAGCACAATGAAAAATAGTAGTACAAATTCCATTACAAGCAAGAACGGACTACCCGGTGCGGCTTTACTACCGAAACGTGCTGTAAATTCCAAATAAATTGCTTGCGGAAAGCGTGAAACAATCCCAATCATAATGAGCATTGAAACCCCATTTCCTATCCCTTTATCTGTAATTCTATCACCCAGCCACATACAGAACATAGTACCCGCCGTGAGAATTACCATTGCATAAGCCGTAAAGAATGCAGGACTAATACTAGGGTTCAAAGCGGCAAAAATATCGGGATTTTGTAAATAAGCATAAGACTGCACCAAAGTAAAAACTATCGTCAAATACTTGGTCAGTTGATTTAATTTTTTTCTACCATTTTCGCCCTCTTTCTGCATTTTCTGAAAACTTGGCAGAGCTACAGAAAGCAATTGTACCGCAATAGAGGCTGATATGTAGGGCATTATTCCTAATGCAAAAATGGCTACATTTTGGAAAGCCCCCCCAAGGAAAATATCCAAAAAGCCTCTTGCCGTATTGCCAGCTTGCTTAACGAGTTTGTCGGGGTCTATACCGGGCAAAACAATGTGAGCCCCTACCCGAAACACAATAAGCAAGATGAGCGTATTGATAATACGCTTTCTTAGCTCTTCAATGGCGAAAATGTTTTTTATGGTTTGGATAAACTTTTTCATATCTGCTTAAATAGTAGTGGCTACACCGCCCATTTTTTCAATAGCTTCCTTGGCTGTTTGAGAGAATGCGTGTGCAGTAATATCTAACTTAGCTTTCAACTCTCCTCTGCCCAAAACTTTTATCAAATCTTTTTTACCCGCAAAGCCGTGTTGTTGCAAGAAAGCAACATCAATGCTCTGAACGCCAAATTGCTCAGCAAGTTCGGCAAGGGTATCTAAATTGATAGGTTTGTAGCTAACTTTGAAAGGATTTTTGAAGCCAAATTTGGGGATACGTCTTTGCAATGGCATCTGACCGCCCTCAAAGCCTCTTTTGGCTTTATAGCCAGAGCGAGACCTTGCCCCTTTGTGTCCGCGTGTAGAAGTACCACCTCTACCCGAACCAGGACCACGTCCTATTCTTTTTCTACTTTTTACTGAACCTTCGGCAGGTTTTAATTCGTGTAGTTTCATTGTTTTTTAGTTTTAACTCGCTTTCGCTGAACGCTATACTTAAATTAGGAAATTAAGGTTTGACACGAAATCAAACCTTAAACTATTTTATAAATTTTCCACTTTAACAAGGTGGCTAACTTTTTCTATCATACCTTGAATCTGTGGGGTAAGAGTGTGCTCACGGCTTTTGCCAATTCTTCCTAGCCCCAAAGAAGCCATTATTTTGTGTTGTCTTTCAGGACGACCAATTAGGCTACGTACTTGTGTAACTTTTACCTTTGTCATTGCTTCTATCCGTTAAAAACTTTTTGCAAACTTACTCCTCTCATCTGTGCAATTGTATGCGGAGCACGAAGTTTCAAGAGAGCATCAATGGTAGCCTTTACCACATTGTGAGGGTTTGATGAACCTTTGGATTTCGCCAAAACGTCTTTTATACCCGCACTTTCAAGCACAGCACGCATCGCACCACCCGCAATTACACCTGTACCAGGCGCCGCAGGTTTTATGAATACCTTGCCCCCACAGAATTTTCCGTATGATTCGTGAGGAATAGTATGTTTGAGGATAGGTACTTGTACCAAATTCTTCTTGGCATCATTGATACCTTTGGTAATGGCATCAGTTACCTCGTTGGCTTTACCTAATCCATAACCTACAATACCATCGCCATTGCCTACTACAACAATAGCGGCAAAGCTAAAACGCCTTCCTCCTTTTACCACTTTGGCAACACGCTCAATAGCTACTACTCTTTCTTTGAGTTCTACGTCGCTAACTCGGATATGTTTTTTGTTGTTCATAAGCTAATTTTTTTTAGAATTGCAATCCTCCTTCTCTTGCTCCATCAGCCAAAGCCTTTACTTTGCCGTGATATAGATACCCATTTCTGTCAAAAACTACTGCCTTAATGCCATTAGCAGTGGCTTTTTCAGCGAGTTTTTTTCCTACTTCTTTTGCTACCTCAATATTAAGTTTAGTAGCGTTCAAATCAAAAGAAGAAGCACTTGCAAGCGTAACTCCACGCGTATCATCTATGATTTGGGCGTAAATACGCGTATTAGAACGAAATACGGACAAACGAGGGCGAGCAGGCGTACCCAACACTCTGCCTCTAATTCTACGTTTGATTTTTTCTCTGCGAATATCTTTCTGCGTTGCCATAGCTCAATTATTTTTTAGACGCTGTTTTACCTGCTTTTCTTCTGATTACCTCGCCCACAAAACGAATACCTTTACCTTTGTAAGGCTCCACAGGACGCAATGAGCGGATTTTTGCGGCAATATGCCCAATGAGTTGTTTATCTATACACTCCAAAGTAATAGTAGGGTTTTTCCCTTTTTCAGTAACCGCACTCGCCTTAATTTCAGGAGGTAAGCCAAAAAATATAGGGTGTGAATATCCTAAGGCAAGTTCCAATACATTGCCCGATACACTTGCTTTGTAACCTACCCCTACAAGTTCTAATTCCACTTTGTAACCTTCTGTAACGCCTACCACCATATTATTTATCAAGGCACGATACAAGCCGTGAAGAGCCTTGTGGCGTTTTTGGTCGGTAGGTCTTTCTACACGTACAGCCCCGTCTTCTACTACTACTTTGATATCGGGGTCAATGGTTTGGCGAAGTTCGCCTTTCGGACCTTTTACACTTACCTCATTACCACTCACATTTACGGTAACTTTGGCAGGTAAAGCAATCGGTTTTTTTCCAATTCTTGACATTGTCTTTCGTTTTTTTTGACGTTATACTAATAAACGTAGCACAACACTTCGCCACCTACATTCAAAGTGCGTGCTTCCTTATCGGTCATTACTCCTTTGGAAGTAGAGAGGATAGCTATCCCCAGACCGTTCAGGACTCTTGGCATATCTTCTACGCCTACATACTTACGCAAACCGGGCGAACTCACTCGCTCCAATTTGGTGATAGCAGATTCTTTGGTGGCAGGATGATACTTCAAAGCAATTTTGATAACCCCTTGATGATTAGGAGTATCCTCAAATTTGTAGTTCTGAATATACCCTTTTTCAAAAAGCACTTTGGTAATGGCTTTTTTTATGTTAGAAGCAGGGATTTCCACTACTCTATGTCTTGCTTTGATAGCATTCCTGATTCTTGTCAGATAATCGGCTATAGGGTCTGTTGTTACCATATTCCTTGCATTAAAATATTATGCCCTCAAATTGAGGACGCAAATATACGAATAAAATTTGATTATCAAATAAAAAGTGAAAAAATTTTTTATACCCCCAAAACTACCCGTTCAATTTTGTATTTTACAATAAATTTAGATGTGTTTTTCAAAAATAATCTTTATTTTTGCTTCCTTCGTAATCATAAACATATTTTTTATGACTTTGCAAAACACTCTTTTTTCCCTTTGGATAGGGGTTTTTGCGTTATTTGGTTGTCAGGAACTTTCTAAACCTAAAAAGAAAATGCAGTACTTCAAAGATATTCACTCTTTTGCCAATACCGATAAAGTGCAAATGCACCATTTAGAATTAGACTTAAAAGTAGATTTTGAACGTAAGGTGCTTTCAGGTTCAGCCCTTGTTCATTTTGAAAACCCACACAAAATCAAAGAATTGATTTTAGATACAGACAAGCTCACTATCAAAAGGGTTCGTTTGGATAATGGCGAAGATGCTTCATTCAAAATAGGCAAATCTGTAAAATATCTTGGCGAGCCACTCACTATTCAAATTCAACCCGATACCAAAGCTGTAGCCATAGAGTATGAAACTTCGCCCGAAGCGGCGGCTCTGCAATGGCTTGCTCCTGAACAAACCGCAGGCAAAAAAGCACCTTTTTTATTCAGTCAGTCGCAATGTGTGCTGGCTCGGAGTTGGTTTCCTTGTCAGGATAGTCCAGGTGTAAGGTTTTCTTACAAAGCACGCGTGCAAGTGCCTGATAGCCTGCTGGCTCTGATGTCAGCTAAAAACCCCCAACAAAAAAATACAAGTGGCATTTATGAGTTTGATATGCCGCAAGCTATTCCTGCTTATTTGGTAGCCATAGCCGTTGGTGATTTAGAATTTGCACCCATTGATGAACGCACAGGCATTTATGCCGAGCCTGTAATCTTAGATACTGCCCGCAAAGAATTTGAAGATTTGGGCAAAATGGTGAGCATTGCAGAAAAAATCTACGGAAAATACGAATGGGAACGTTACGACCTGCTTGTGTTGCCTCCGAGCTTTCCTTTCGGCGGAATGGAAAATCCCCGTCTTACTTTCGCTACACCTACTATTATTGCAGGGGATAAATCATTAGTAAGTTTAGTGGCTCACGAGCTTGCTCACTCTTGGTCGGGCAATTTGGTTACCAACGCTACTTGGAATGATTTCTGGCTCAATGAAGGTTTTACGGTGTATTTTGAAAGACGTATTATGGAAGAGTTGGAAGGTAGAGACTATGCCGAAATGCTTGCTCTTTTGGGCTATCAAGATTTGCTTGCCGATATAGAAGAATTAGGTGCAAATAGTAAAGATACCAAACTACAATTAGACCTCCGCCAACGCAACCCCGATGATGCCGTAACAGAAATCGCTTATGAAAAAGGTTATTTCTTTTTGCGTCTGATTGAAGAGAACATAGGCAGGGAAAAATTTGATAGTTTCGTGAAAAAATATTTCAAAACCTTTGCCTTTGAAGCAATGAACACCGAAAATTTTATTAAATTTTTGGAGAAAGAATTATTAGAAGGAAACGAAACCCTCGCCCATAAAATACGCTATCAAGACTGGATTTTTGGCGTAGGCATTCCTGATAATTGCCCCAAAGTTCGTTCTGTACGTTTTGAAAAAGTTGATGAAGAGCTGAAAAAATGGCAAACACATAAACAAACTGATAGTCTCCAAACCGCCTCTTGGAGTAGCCACGAGTGGCTTCATTTTATACGTCATTTACCAAATACAATGACCTTGCAAGATATGGAGCAGTTGGATAAAGCCTTTGGCTTTACAAACTCGGGCAATAGCGAAATTCTTGCCGCTTGGTTTGTGCATTGTATTCATAAAAAATACGAAAAGGCTTACCCTGCTCTTGAAAAATTTTTGATGAGTGTAGGGCGGCGAAAGTTTCTTTCACCACTTTATACAGCTATGTGTAAATACCCTGAAACGAAAAAAATAGCTATCCAGATTTATGAAAAAGCTAAAAGCGGTTATCATAGTCTTGTAAGAGCCAAAATTGAAGAAATGTTAGGGGTTGCAGTGCAGGCAAAGTAAAATTGAAACTTTTAGCGTTTGAAAAAGCAAACACCTCTTTTTTCTTTTATTCTGATGTCTAAACTCTGAATTTTATGTTTGTACTTACCCAACAAAATTCCATAGCTAATCATTGGCTTGCAGATTTGCGAAACATTCAAACGCAAAAAAATAGAGCTACTTTTCGGCAAAATATGTGCCGAATTGGCGAAATATTAGCTTACGAAATTTCTAAAACTTTTTCGTATCATAAAAAAGAAGTACAAACCCCTCTGGCAACGGCACAGGTACAAATCAGCGATGAAAAAATAGTGCTGGCAACTATTCTTCGGGCAGGGTTACCTTTTTATCAAGGATTTTTGAATGTTTTTGAAAATGCTGAAAGTGCCTTTGTAGGAGCTTACCGAGGCGAACATCAGAAAGACGAAAGTTTTGAAATTCAGCTTCATTACAGCGTAGCTCCTGACTTGAACGACAAAATTCTTATCCTCACCGACCCTATGCTTGCCACAGGTAAATCTTTGAACATCGCCCTGAAAAAATTACTCAAAAATGGAAAACCCAAACATATTCATATTGCCTCAATTATTGGAAGCAAGGCAGGGGTTGCATATCTGCAAGAAAATATTTCTGATAATTTCTCTTTGTGGCTCGGTGATTTGGATAATGAACTCAACCCCAAATCTTATATTGTTCCCGGATTAGGCGATGCAGGCGATTTGGCTTTTGGTGTGAAATTATAATCCTATTTGTTTTTAAGCATATTTCAAACTACTAAACTTAAAAACTACTCTTACTCACTTAAACTACTCGGCTATGCAAACTTTTAACGATTTTTTTAACTCGCTCCAAGACTTTTATCAAGAGTTATCTAATCCTGATAGCGGACTGGACACCAAATTAGCTCAAGAAAGGCGTATTTTTCTGCTGAAAGATTTAGTCAGCATTATTCGCCCACGAACTTTTACCAACATTCGTAAAATTGCCGAGCAAAAAATTCAAGAACTTATCCAACTACTCCAACAAAATGCACAAGCCCGAAATAATCTTAAAAAACTCATTGAAGAAATCTGTCTGCAAAATAACCCACTACTCGTATTTACCGAAGTAGGCATAATGAGCAGTAAAGGCTTTTGGACAGAAACTTATGAAAGACTTTCTTACAAAATACTTCCTCCTTTGCATCGCGAAGGCGAGTTACGCACCGTTATCAATGAAGTTTTTTACAAAAAAGATGACTACAACTGGATAACCCTGATAAGCAATGAGTTGTGGATAGAACTGGCTCATACGCTCCAACTCTTTGATAGCGAGGAAATGCAAAAATACTTTCTCAATGAAATGCTCAATGCTATTGTAGTGCTTGCTCAAAAGGCTACTTCCTTGGGGCTTGAGCCTGAAATCATTGAGAAGTTGCCCGATATGGACGATTTGAACTCGCCTTTTCTTTCAATGCTCATTGAAATTAGCAAGTTTGTCGAAAAATACAAAGATATTACTACCGACCAAATTCCCAGCGAGGAAGATTACAACCAAATTTGGGTGCTTTTGCAACAATGTGAAGATAGCATCGCTCGTTTGCACAAAGATAGAGAAAAGTATGGGGTTAGTTTGAGAATAACTTATTTCATTTTACGTCTTACACAAAATATTGAACGCTTAAAAAAAATTTTACTCTTCATCAAACCTGCTTCAAAAGAAGCGAATTTGCAAGAGGTAATTTTCTTTTTCAAAGAAATTGTTTGGGCAGAAAATAAAAAATATAGCTTACGCAAGCACTTTTCAGATAATCTGAGCTTTTTGGCTCATAAAGTTGTAGAGCATACTGCCAAAACAGGCGAGCACTACATTACAAACAACAGGAAAGAGTATTTTGAACTATTCAGAAAAGCATTGGGGGGCGGTGTAATTGTGGCTTTTTTAGTACTCATCAAAGCTAAACTTTCTTATATTGAGCAAGATACGGCTCCCATGCTAATGGCTATATTTTACAGCCTCAACTACTCACTGGGCTTTATTCTGATACACATTTTTCACTTCACATTAGCCACCAAACAGCCTGCAATGACTGCCTCTACCATTGCCGATATTTTGAGCGAATGGCGAAACTTGAAAAGCCCTAAAAGTAAAGAACGTGTTTTATATGGGCAACTACTTCATACACTTATCAGAATAATAAGAAGCCAATTTATTTCTCTTTCAGGAAATGTTTTGGCTGTAATTCCTGTGGCTTACCTGCTTACAATGGGATATTTTTGGATTTTTGAAACAGATGTAGTAGGCTTTCAGAAAGCTGAAAAAACCGTAAAAGAACTTTCGCCCTGGGCAAGCTTTTCTTTGCTCTATGCCGCCATTGCAGGTGTATATCTGATGACAGCAGGCTTGATTGCAGGCTACTACGATAACCAAGTGGTCTATAATAATATTCCTGCTCGTATGCGGAAATACTCTATTTTCAGGAAAATCTTACCTTCACAATTGTTTGAAAAGTTTGTTGCATACATTGAAAAAAACACAGGAGCCTTAGCCAGCAACTTCTTTTTGGGAATATTTTTAGGCTCAACTTCTACCATTGGTAAAATTATAGGCTTGGGCATAGATATTCGGCACGTAACTTTCGCAGGAGGGGCTTTTGCAATGTGCCTGCAAGTACAACACGGGCAAATGCCTCTGGAAATTATTTTAGAAACACTTTTGGGTGTTTTCTTGATAGGTTTGGTAAATGTTACGGTGAGCTTTGGTCTTTCAGTTATTGTTGCTCTCAAATCCCGAAATGTTACCTTTGTAGAAACAGGAAAGATTGTACAGATATTGCTTAAAGCTTTTTTCAAAAAGCCTTTGGCGTTTTTCTTTCCTTTACAAATTCCCGAACTTTTACCTGATGAGAAGAAAACTTCAAAAAAAGAAAACCTGTAAAGTTTGCTCAAAACTTCTGAAAGCAAGTTTGCAGGTTTGAATTTAAATTTTAGGCTTTTGAACCCATCATAAACTTGCTTTCAGTAATTAGACAAGCACTTTAACAACTTTACAAGTCTTTACTTTTATACGTTGAGCATTTTAAGAATAGTAGCTTTGGGTACAACACCAATTTGAGTAGCTTTTACCTGTCCGTTCTTGAAAACCATCAGCGTAGGAATACTCCGAATGCCGAGTTGCATAGAAACTTGTGGATTGGCATCTACGTCTAATTTACCTACGATTAAATCTTCCCCCGCTTCATTGGCAATTTCCTCAATAGTAGGAGCTATCATAAGGCAAGGTCCGCACCAAGCCGCCCAAAAGTCAATTAGCACTGTCTTTCCTGAATTGATGATTTCTTGAAAATTTGCGTCAGTGATTTCTACGGTTTTTTTGCCCATTGTTGTATTGTTTTTTGGTTGAAAAAATATTCACAAAGCTACTACAAATTTTTATCCAAAAAAGTTCAAAAATATTTTGTGAGCAAGTTTGTTTCCTGCACACTTTTTGCCTACTTTTATGAGACTAAAATTTTTCAAAAATATGACCAAAATATTCTCTTTTGCTATGTTTCTGCTACTTAGTGGAAGTGTAGCCCTTGCCCAACCTTCCAAAAAAGGGGTTAAAAGCAATAGTGGCTCTCGCAATAACTCTGCCGCTACCCCCGAAAAAGTAGCAGATGAACTCTGCAACTGCATTAATAACTTTTTTAACCAATACCACCCCAGTATCAGGCAATACATTGACGATATGCTTTCTTTGGGAGAAGAAAAAGCCCTTGAAAAATTTCAAAATTATTTGATGAGCCTACCTGAAAACGAACAGAAAAAAGCCGTAGATGATGCCCAAAAATTTAGCAAAGATGTAGAGGCAGGCAAACTCAATATATGTATTGATAAGTTCAAAAATTCGGCTTCCAAAATGACCGAAGCCCAAGCCCAAAGAGTGTTAGATGAGCTTGAAAAATCACCTGCCTGCAAACTCGTTGATGATTTGATAAAGCTCGGTATACAAAAAGAAGAGAAAAAGTAATAGTTTATATCTGAATGTAATATTATTTAAAACGTGAATTATAAGTCTAACTTATTGTTTTCAAGGGATTTAAATAAAAAAACTTAGGGTAATTGAAAAAATGATTAACTTTGAGTTGTACTTTTTAAATATTTAATCATATGAGTCAATTACCTC
>NZ_NKXO01000034.1 GCF_002843425.1 Raineya orbicola | reverse complement strand
GTTTGCCACGATTGCCTTGATTTTTATCGTAGGTAATGTTTGTGCCTTTTGTACCCTTGTTAGGATTTTTGATGTCAGCTTGATGATTAGATTGTTTTTTCATAATTTTTGCAGTTTTTAGGTGGATAATTTGAGGATATTTGCTTGATTTTTTACTTTATACCTTGTAGTAAAACTCCCCCTCTTTTTTAGAGAGGGAGCAGTTTTAATTACTCATCAGAACAAGCGTGCCAACATCTATTTTCGCAGTCGTGCCAGCAATCACTTTCATCGTCGTCATCATCATCAAAAATATTTAAGTTCTCTCTTAGCATATTTTCACCAAAAGTTTCCAAGTATAGTTGCTTGGTTTTGTAGAAAGCATTTTTAAGATTTTGAGCATCTTGCTCACCTCTCATACCAAAGTAAGGGAAATGATGTAAATAGTACCCGAAAACTGCCTCGCAATCTTTATGATAAGCCCTTGTATCAAGAATGTGATAATGCCAAAAAATATCCATAATTCCATTAGGTACTATTCCTTTTCCATACTTTTTACATAGATGCAAGTAGCGTTTGTATTCAATTTCAGCAGTATCGCACTGCTCGGCTGTCCAACCTTCGCCTTCGTTAGGCTCTTGGAGTTTCATTTTTACCATTTCAAGGTCAATAGCGGCAATAACGGGGTCTATGCCTTTTTGGTTTATCAGATAGGAGATACGCTCCACACTGATAGGGTCGGGGTAAATTAAAAGCGTAGTTTCCATACATTTTAGAATTTTAAGGTCAAACAAAAGGGTATATGCTTACTTTTCAGAAAGCCAAAATCGTTTGAGCCATCGGTCTTGGTTGCCTTCAATAGGCGTTCGGGCGTGAAAAATCCGATGGTTATCTACTATCAAAATATCGGTGGGTTGTAGTTTGAGCTTTACAGGTTCTGCCTCACGAATAAGTTGCTGAAATGCTCTCAAAGCAGGATTTTGCTTGTCTTGGCTTCGCACAAGCCAAAAAGAATAGTAAAACTTTGTATTTCCGTTGCTATCTATGCTTACCAAAGGGTACTTTTCGTAGTCATCAGGAAATACTTTATGCTCAAAAAGTTCTATCTTTTGTAATTCGTTCTGATAAGGCTGGCAAAGTTTTTTGTAAATTTCAAAGGCATCAAGTAAAAGAGTTTCGCCTCCAATATTACATTGTTTGTAGCAATACCAAACAATGAATTTGGCTTTGTGGTGGTCAGTGTGAAAATCCAACCCCCTTGTAGAAGTAATCAATCCTCTGCTATCGGGTTTGGGAGTTACATCAGTAATCTGAATAACCTCGCCCAAAGCAGTAAGTATTTCTTGAAGTGTATTTTCATTTTGTTTGGGTAAGTGTAAAAAGCCTTGCTCATAAAGACCTCTAAGTGGGGCGTTTGCTTGCATAATCTTTTGCTTATTATCTGTTACAAAGGTAGAGTGCTTTTGGCTAATAAAGACATCAACATTTGAAGGGTAAAACTGCGTTTTTGAGCTGTATTCAGACTTTTTTATTCACACTTTGGCTAATCTTTGCAAAAGCCCCTATCCCTAAATCCTTTTCCCAAAAGGAGAAAGGTACTTTTGCTTGCTCGCCGGAATTTTCGCAACTCATTCTTTCTTTGTTGAGTATATTTTAGAACCTAACTTTGGGGTTAAGTTGGCTGGCTATTTCTTTCATTGCCCACCACTCATCTTCGGAGAAGGTATTACTGCTCACTACGGTTGGGATATTGAAATCGCCCAATACTTTTTCAACAAAGCCAAACTCTTCTTTTTGGTCATACAATTTTGTGCCTTTTAGAAGCATCAGCGGGAAAGCGGCAATGTTTTCTACGTTTTTTTGCAAAAGCCAATCAATACCATACTGAAAGCTCTCTAAGGTTTGGTGTGGTAAGCCGTAAATCATACTGATTTCGTAGGAAATGCCTCTTTCATTCAGTTCTTGAATAACACTTTCAACTACTTGCAAATTATTAGGACGCTCAATCGTGTAAAACTCTTTCTCTACAATTGTTTGCAAGCCAAATTCTAAATTGATGTTGATTTTTTCAGCAAAATCCAAAAACTTTTTACCAAGTACATTTTTGAAGTTTTCAAAGCGAACTTGAAAAGAAAAAAGTGTATTCATTTGCAAACGGGCAATTTCTTCCAAAATCAGTACCGCATTTTTTCCACCATTGAATATAGGGTCTAAAGCATTGACCTTTTGCACATTTTTTCCCTTGAAAAAAGCTAGTTCTGCAAAAATCTTATCCAATTCGTGTTTATAGACTTTTCCTTTTTCCAAATCTCGGTGAGCACAAAAACTGCATACATACGGACAACCTCTTTGTGTTTCCCAACGTATCATTTTCATATTTTGCTCAATAGGAAACTCTCCTGTTAAGTACACTGATGGGATTAGTGAGAAATCTACTTCGCCTTTTAAGATTTTCTTTTCGGCGGGGCGTGGCATCAGGATAGCTTCCAAAAGGCTTTTCTCGGCGTAACCTTTGATGTAAATATCGGCTTCGGGATATTCATCAAAAAGTTGTTCGGGTTTGCTTGTGTAAGAAATCTGATACCCCCCAAGAACAATTTTACCCTGAAAGCCACTTCGGCGAATGACTTGCAGGAAATCTTTGATAAAATACTCGTTCCAAATGTAGCACGAAATAGCCAGTGTATCGTAGCGATGTAAGTCTAATTCCTCAAGCAAATGCCACAAAAACTCATTTGAAATACTATTGCGATAATACCACATATTTACACTTTTGCTTTCAGCTGTAAATTCACTGCCGTAGCGGGCATCTTGCTTCAAATAAGCGAGTAGAGAGGCAACTGCCAAAGATTTAGGCAGTTCGCCTTCTCTGATGAGGTCAAAGGATAATATAAGGGCTGTTTTCATTGGGTTTATCAAGGTTTAGGTAGAAGTAAGGTTCTTGTTGAATGATTTTGATGAGTTTCTCGGTACAAATCCAGTAGGCGGTTATGAAAAGTTTTTTGTTTCTGACAATAATTAAATGAGGAGTCCGAGTATTGGGGACAAAGTAAAATGGCGGTGTGATGATGATTTTATTTTCTTCGTAGAGCAATTTTTGAAGTTGAAAGTCTATATCTTGAGCAAGGTTGCGTTCTATCATTCCCAAAAGAGTTTCGGAAATCTGCCTTTCTTGGCATCTTTGCCTGAAATGGCTGGTTCTGATGAAGTGTTTGCCCATAGTAGTGTAAATTTGGAGGTGAGTTAAGAGTTGATTTTTTGAAGCAGATTGCAGATTTGTTCAAAAACAAATTCTATCATTATCATTTCCATGAGTTTTTCGTAGCTGTGAAATCCCAAAAATTCGGCGATGGCTTGTTCGTTGTGAGGTTGGAGTTGATGCGTTGGCTTGCAGGAGCCGTAATGGAAAAATCTGAAAATCGTATTTTCGTCTATACCAACTAAATCGGCAAGTTTTACTAAATCTTTTCTCAAAAATTTTGTTTTCCCTTGCAAAATTTCGTCAAAACGTTTATCTTGCTTAGATGCTTTTTCTAAAATTTTCTTTTGAATTTTTTCTTTGATTTTAGGGTGCATAGTTTTTTGAATTTAGGGTTTCGCCTAAACCTTTACAAAACCTATGCGGCGTGCCAAAAAAAATTTAACACCTAAAACATTAAGAGAGGAAATCAACTTTAAAAAGCAAAGTAAATAAGCAACATTATGACACAAAACTTTGAAAATCTGTTTGATTTGTGTAAGTTTCTAAAAGATTATGCCCCTATCATAGGCGACCTGACCCAGCTTAGTAATGGCAAAGAAAACAAGCAACAGAAACTACTAACCCAAATTTGTCAGACTATTGAGCAAAAACAAACCGCCGAAGAAGCCTTTGAATGGATTGGAAAGCAAAAAGATTTTACCAAAAATTTTTCAGATTTGGTTGATGATGCCACTGAAAAACTTTTAGAAAAGTTACAAGAAACTATTTTTTCGCTTACAGAACATATTCCCAAAGGACTAATAGAAAAACTTCCTGAAAATCTACAACAAGAACTTCTTGCCCAAAAAGCCCTTAAAATGATTTGGACAGCCGAGTTTCTTTTAGAAGAGAGACTTTTTCTGCTCGTTGAAAAGCTCTTTAAGCAAATCAAGGAAGTCGTGCAGAAAAATAAAATTACTTATCTCTACGGCAAAGTATGTGATTTAGAAATGAGATTAGCGAGTTTCAAAATCGTTCATACTCCACACCTCATCAATTACAAACAACTAAAAGGCATTTTAAGAGATTTTTTTGAAACGGGGATTTATTTTTACCAAAAAAAGTCTCAAAATGGGCTTATATCAGCAGAAGAGTCTTCCTTTGAGCAAATCAGACAAGAATTTGAACGCATAGGCGATAAAGAGTATGAGGTTCTACAAAAAAAACGCAACGAATTACTCAGTATGCTTCAGAAAGAAACTTATGAGGAAGACATTTATCGCAATTTCAAAGATTTTGTAAATTTTCGTTTGAAACAGATATATGAAGAAGCAGAATATGAATACTGGAAAAATAACTCCCAAGATGGATTTTTTGGCTTTTCGTTTTACAATTTGCTACTGATTTTCTTACAGATAAATGAAAAAGCTAATGTACGTATTAGGGCAATTGAAGACTTGATGGATATTTACAAAGAAAAGTATGATACCTTTACAGCTAATCCGATTGGGCATTTGTTTAGTCTTACCTTACTGATTAGACATTTTTTTGACACTCTCAAAAAAGCTGATTTTGAAGAAAGCCAGCGAATTTTAGAGCTGATACGTAAAGAAAAACGCTTTTTTCAGTATAACGAAGATTTGCTCTATACAAGTTTTGGCTATTTTTTGGAAAACTTGATTTTTGCTTTGGAACATCGCCAAATCAGCGAGCAACTCAAAACAAATCCTGATTGGAGTGAAGCAGATATTCTAGAATATAGAGCCACTCAAATTGCCGAAAACTTGAAAATATTTTCACAAAAACATATTTCAAACTTGCTTTGGCGATTTGAATTGAATAATATCTTACTCAATTTTCGGCTGTGTATCTATCAGAATAACGAAGAAAATCAGAAAAAATGCTTGGATAGCATAGAGCAGATGTGCCTTCAACCTAACTTTGATAAAAAATATCCCAACTATTGGGTAGATTTGAAACTAATGGCGGGTATATTACTTTATCAGCAAAAAGAATTTATCCAAGTGGAGAGTATCGTCAAAAAAGAAGTTGATAAATTCCAAAGACGTACTAATTATGAACTAAAACCTTTTCAGGAAGCTATCCGAAACATCCTGCGAAAAAACGAAAAAACGCTTTCACAGGCTTATCAGAAAGGTAAAGAAAAACTCGCCCAAACTGCCCCCGAAGGGCTTTTGGAGCAAGCGATGTTGTGGTTTTTTGAAGAAGGATTGAACATTTCCAAACGAACTCAAAAAATCACTCAATTCGCTGAACCTGTGTTAGTAACAGAAGAACAACAAAACCCAATCTTAGCAAAAATTGAGCATTATCGGAAAAGTATCTTGCTTTATTGTCAGTACCTAAGTTTGCAAGATTGGGACAATTGGAAGTTACTTTTTGCTGACTCAGTACATTTGTACATCAAACTCTACGACCACAGCCCCGAACATATCATCAAAAATCTTCAAAATTTTTTCAAAGACCGAAAAAATATCCATTATTCGGCAAAAATGGAGCATCTGCAAGTAAAAGTTTATGGCGATTTAGCGATTGTTCCGCTTGTATTCGGTTGGCAACACAACGGACAAGAAACCTACCAAGCTGAAGTAGAAACTGCTTTCTACTTCAATGAACAAGGGAAAATCCGAGTAGTGCAAGAAAATAAGATTCTAAATCGTAAGGGAGTTTTCTAAATTTTCCGAACTTTGCCCTCCAAATACTAAAGCTATGCTTACTATTCATAATCTTTCTTTTGCTTTTGGAGGGCGAATACTTTATGAGAGTGCCTCTTTGCAAATCAAACCCAAAGATAGAATCGGACTCATCGGACTGAATGGAACAGGCAAATCTACGCTTTTACGCTTAATTGTTGGCGAGTATCAGCCCGAGAGCGGAACTATCAGCCGAAGCAAAGAATGTACCATTGGCTTTCTAAATCAAGATTTGCTTTCGTACCAAAGTCAAGAGCCTATTCTGAAAGTTGCAATGCAGGCTTTTGAACGGCAAAATTTTCTGCAAGAGCAAATTCAGAAGGTTCTTTCGGAAATGGAAACAAATTATAGCGAACATCTTTTGCATAAATTAAGCACTTTGCAAGAAGAATTTGCAATGCTTGATGGCTATAACCTGCAATCGCAAGCAGAAAAAGTTTTGGAAGGTTTGGGCTTTCGTACCGAAGATTTACAGAAACCGCTACAACAATTTTCGGGTGGCTGGCGTATGCGTGTAATGCTTGCCAAACTTTTGCTCCAAAAACCCGCCCTGCTGATGCTTGATGAACCTACCAACCATCTGGATTTGCCTTCTATTGAGTGGTTGGAAGAGTATTTGGCTGACTATGAAGGAGCTATTTTAGTAGTTTCTCACGATAGAGATTTTCTGGATAATACCTGCGAAACCATTGTAGAAGTAGCTCAAAAGAAACTGAATGTGTATGTAGGCAATTACTCCGATTATTTAGAGCAAAAAGCCGAAAGAGAAGAAATACAAAGAAATGCCTACGAGAATCAGCAGGCAATGATACGCCAAACAGAACGTTTTATCAATCGCTTTCGTGCTAAAGCTACCAAAGCACGTCAAGTACAATCTCGGATAAAAATGTTAGAACGCTTGGAACGCATTGAAGAAGTGAAAGACGAAAACGTAAAACTACATTTTCGCTTTACTTTTTCTCAAAATTCAGGCAGGCAAGTAGCAGAGCTTAAAAATCTTTCTAAAAGTTATGGTTCTTTACAAATTTTCAAAAATACTTCTATCGCCATAGAAAGAGGGGATAAAATTGCCTTTATCGGGGCAAATGGAAAAGGGAAATCAACCCTCTTGCGTATTTTGCAAGGCTCTGAAAGTTATGAAGGGGAAATTAAATGGGGGCATAACGTCAAAAGCACTTACTACGCCCAACATCAGATAGAAGCCCTTACTTTGGATAATGATTTGCTTACAGAACTTCGTCAGACAGGCACTACACGCACCGAAGTAGAATTGAGAACTATTTTGGGGTGCTTTTTATTTTCAGGCGAAGATGTTTTCAAGAAAATTCGGGTGCTTTCGGGTGGGGAAAAATCGCGAGTGGCTCTTGCCAAAACTCTCCTTTCAGATGCTAATTTCCTGCTTTTGGACGAGCCTACCAATCACTTGGATATGATTTCGGCAAATATTCTTGCCCAAGCTCTTAAAAATTTTGAGGGTACATTTGTAGTGGTTTCTCACGATAGAAATTTTATTCGTAAAGTAGCCAACAAAATTTGGTATATTGAAAATGAGCAAATCAAAGAATTTTTAGGCGGTTTTGATGAATACGAAATATGGCAAGAGGAGCAAAGCCTCAAAAAATCTCAACAAGAAAACCCCAAAGAATCTTTTTCCAAAACCAAAAATACCTCTCAACCACCTTCCAATAACACCCAAAAGCAACAACAAAAGGCTATTGAAAAAATTGAGCAAGAAATTACCCTTTTAGAAACGGAAAAATCCCGACTTGAAAATGAACTTTCTAATCCCGAAGTTTATGAGCAAATAAACTTACTTCAAGAAATACAGCAAAAATACGAACAAATTTGCAAAGAACTTAACGAAAAAATGCAAGTATGGGAAAATATGCTTGCAGAGTAGTTTGTGTAATTTTTCGGATAAAAAAGTAGCTTTTTTCTAAACAATTTTACCTTCTTTTTCGTATATTGGGCAAAGATTTTTTGCTGTGTTATGCTCAACCTTTCCGTAACCATTGATAAACATTCAGGTTTCTGCTTTGGCGTAGTGTATGCTATTGAAATGGCAGAAGAAATTCTTGAACAAGAAGGCAAGCTCTATTGCCTTGGCGATATTGTGCATAACGACGAGGAAGTAAAACGCCTTCAAGCCAAAGGCTTGAAAATTATCAATCACGATACACTCAAAGGCTTACGGAACGAAAAGGTACTTATACGGGCTCACGGCGAACCGCCTTCTACTTATCAGCTTGCTCTTGATAATAATCTGGAACTCATTGATGCCTCTTGCCCTGTGGTGCTTAAACTGCAAAATCGCATCAAAAACTCCTACGATAAAAATGAGAAAATCTATATTTACGGCAAACACGGACACGCCGAAATTATTGGACTGCTCGGACAAACACATAACGAAGCCGTAGTTTTTCAAGATATAGACGAACTAGAACTTGATAAACTACCTCACAAAATCACTCTTTACAGCCAAACCACTAAAAGTACCGACAAATTTTACCAAATCAAGGAAAAATTAGAAAGCCAAGGCATAGAAGTAGAAGCCAATGACACCATTTGCAGGCAAGTTTCTAACCGCGACGCCGAATTGCGAGATTTTGCCAAATTGTTTGATAAAATTATTTTTGTAGCAGGAACAAAATCTTCCAATGGCAAAGTGCTTTATGAGGTTTGCAAGCAAACCAATCCTAATACTTATTTCGTTTCTCGCCCCGAAGAGGTAAAAAAAGAATGGTTTAATGCAGGCGAAAGCGTAGGTATTTGTGGAGCAACCTCTACTCCTATGTGGCTAATGGAACAAGTCAAAACAATAATAGAAAATTTTTAATAAAAGCTATGCACGGTACTATTCACTATTGTCTTGAAGAAACTATTATCCATAAATATGGCAGAGAAAAGTGGCAAGAATGCCTGAAAGCCTTTAATTTACCGCCAAATCATTCTTTTATTACACAGATAAAAGAAGATATTGATGAAGCCTTAACGATTGATTTCATCTTCAAATCTGCCGAAATATTGGGAATTTCCTTACAACAGTTATTCGATGATTTTGGGATCTATTGGTGTACTGAGTATGCTCCCAAACTGTATTCAGCTTTTTATAAGGGTGCAAATACCACCAAAGATATGGTGCTTAAACTCACCAAAATTCACGAAATGTTTGGCAAAATACGTGAAACAGCTCAGCCCCCTCGCTTTGAATACAAAGAGCTTGCACCTAATAAATACGAAGTTGAGTATATATCTCAACGCAAACTCTTTGATTTATACATATCTCTTGTAAAGGGATTAGATGTGTATTTCAATAATCAAATCCATATTGAAAAAATTTCAGAAAATAAAGCAATTATGACTTTTAGTCACTATTAAAATATTGTATCTATGGAACTTTTTATCAACATAATACTGATGGTTACCACTTTTTTTTTAATGGAAGGAGTAGCTTGGGCAACACACAAGTACGTAATGCACGGATTTTTGTGGTGTTGGCACGAGTCTCACCACAAACCCCACAAAGGTTTTTTTGAAAAAAATGACCTTTTTGCAGTCGTTTTTAGCATTCCTTCCATAGCTACTATTGTTGCAGGCTTTGAATTTGAGAATGTAGGCTTTCTTAAATGGATTGGTTTTGGTATTTTAGGATATGGTATTTTTTATGTACTTTTTCACGATATTTTGGTACATAGAAGGGTGAAAATTAAATTTATCGCTAAGAACCCCTATCTCCGCCGAATGATACGAGCTCACAAGATTCATCATAAACATTTAGGCAAAGAGGGTGCCGAAGCCTTTGGTTTCCTGTACGCTCCTAAAAAATACGCCCCCAAAGATATACACGAAAAGGTAGAATTGGAATAAAAACTCGCAGTTAATCTATCCCTAAGCAAATATTATCAGTAAAAGTGGTTGCTCAGTACAGCAACCATTTTTATTTTTATACAAAAATTTGACAATCAATTTATTGCAAATAAATAATCAAAAAAAATCATAAATATTTAATATTTACAAAACTTTTCGTTCATTTTTTTTGGAAGTTTCGTTGCTATTTATTATCTTTTTGGCAGATATTTATTTTTGAGTTGGAACGCTAATGCTTATTATTTATGAAAATTACTTTATCAATAGCTTTTTTTTGTGTCATTATTCTGAAAAGCTATGCCCAGCACAGTGACACTTCCAAAGTGAAATTATTTACTGCCTCGCCCGATGAATTGCTGAAAATTCCCGTAAAAGAAGTTCAAGAAGTAAGTATCGCTTCTAACGTTGTAAAAGACATCAGCAAGCAACCTGCTTCCGTAACAGTAATTACCAAAGAGCAAATACGATTGAGTGGTGCAAGAACACTTTCTGAAGCCCTTACCTTATTTGCTCCGGGTTATTTTGCTATTGAAGACCAAGACGATTTAATCGCAGGATTTAGAGGTTTGGCACCCGATAATAATTCCAAAGTTTTAATGCTCATCAACGGGCAAAACCTGAATACTGAATTTTTCTGGGGACCACCCGATGCTGTTCTGAATAGCTCTAATTTGGAATATATTGAACGTATTGAGGTAATACGTGGTCCTGGTTCGGTTACATTGGGGCAGGGGGCTTTGCTGGGGGTTATCAATATTGTAACCAAAGATGCCAAAGATGCCGAAAATGGAGCATTTGAAGTGAGTACATCAGCAGGACTGAATGATTTTTACAATGGCAGTATTGGTGTAAAGATAAATACTAAAGGTATTCGCTCCTACACCTATATTTCAGGGCTTTCTTATCACGGACAAGCACTAAGAAACGAAGGTTGGGCGGCACAGCAAGGTAATCAGGGTTTTGCAGGAGGTAAAGTAGCTGATATGGGGCATCGTCTTCGCCGTAGTCAGAATACAACTATCATCAATACTACTCAAATCAATGACCTGGTAATCAATCTACTTAAAGCGGGGCAACGCAGAGACCTGTATAATTTCTACCGCGACAGGGAAGTGATTCGTCAAGATTTACTCTCACTTACTTTGGGATATAACTTCAAAATTTCTGAAAAGGTGAGCAATGTAAGTAGCGTTTCTTTTATCAATGATGATTATGGGCTATATTCACTTACAGGAACTACTATGGGAGGAACAGCAGAACAACGCTATGGAGCAAAAAGCGTTTTCAATCTTGATGGGCTTTGGAAAAATAACAAAACGGCTATTGGCATAGAATACAGAATTTTCTCGATGGGGCTACCGAACCGAGCAGGCAACAACTACATTGCCAATGTAGTAGGTTCTTTTGACCCTGCCACTGCCAACCAAGACCTCACAATGTCTTATCGCGAAAATATAACTTTGTTAAGTATTTTCGGAGAAAACTATTTCAGCCCTACCGAAAAGTTAGACCTATTTGCCGCCTTTCGCTATGACCAACACCCTTTCTGGGGGCAAAATATTTCGCCTCGCTTGGGAGTGATTTTCTCCCCTAACAAAAATTTTTCGGTACGAGCTTCCTATCAAGCGGGTTTCCGTGGAGCAGTAGGTTTGCATTATTCAGGAGGGTACAGACGAGATGGTTTCTTACGTGCTGAAAATTATACGCTTGTAGATGCCGCAGGTATCCCCAATGCTCGTAACATTGACCTTATCGCCCCTGAACGTATCAACAATATTGAGCTTGCCTTCCGTTGGAATATTCTATCTTCGCTTACGCTCAATACCGTAGTTTTTTACAATATTGTTCAAAATGTGATTGACGTGGGAGTATTCTACCAAAACCCTGACGATTTTAATATGGTAAATATAGGATCAGATATACCCGGCGACTGGAATGGGTACTGGTTTTTCAAAAATACACCAGGTACGTTCTCTCAAATCGGCAATGAAACAGTACTGAATTTTAATCACGAAAAAGTAAGCATTACATTAAGCAATGCTTTGGTAAAAGTAATGGAAGCAACCGAAGAACAGAAGGATTTGGCTATCAATGCCAATAGTATGTACCTAGCGGCAGATGAGAATAAAAAATTACGTTACAAGGCTTTTCCTGAAAATGTTACTCGTTTGAGCATAATAGCTAAGCCTGTAAGTAAATTTTATGCAGGAGTTCATTCAATGTATTATTCTAAATGGTATTCACCCGCAGGTACTGTGGCACAAGGAGGCTTCATACTCAATGCAGGAGTTGGATACGATTTTTCTGAAAAATTTTCTTTGGATTTACAAGCGAAAAATTTAACCAACAATACAAATTTATATCCGATGAATAGCAATGCAGGTGGTCCCGATGTTTCTCCCGGTACACCTGCTTGGGAAACTACGACTTTTTGGGCTACACTGCGTTTGAAATGGTAAAATCTTGTTTGTATGCGTAATTTTTTAACTCTATGCAATTATGAAACTCTTTATTTCTGTTCTAATGCTTACAGGTATAGTAAGTGTTAGTATGTTGAACGCTCAGACAGATAGTTCAAGAATTAAGCTATTTACCTCTTCGGCAGAGGAAATCTTACAGCTTAAAAAAGATGTAGAAGCAGAAATCCAAGTAGTAACGGCTTCCCGTATCAAAGAAAATTTGAGTGATGCTCCTGCAAGTATCACGGTAATTACCCGCGAAGATATTGAGCGTTACGGTTATCGTAATTTAGCCGAGCTACTAGCTCGTATTCCCGAAGTTTATACGCACTATACAGGCAACAATTTTGATACGGATTTCAGGGGCTTTTTCACCAACAACACTCGACGAAATGTACTTTTCCTTATCAACGGACATCGTATCAATGAACGTTTCCATTTTGGAGATTTTTACGCTGATGTTATTGGAGATTTAAATAATGTAGAGAGAATTGAGGTGTTGAGAGGTCCTGGGGGTGCTTTGTATGGTAGTGTGGCGGTTCAAGGGGTGGTCAATATTATTACGCGTAACGCCGACCCTGTGTTTTTGAATCGCGATAATCGGATAAAACTTTACACTTCTGCAATCTTTGAAGAGTTGGGTAGGAACTCTATTGTTCAACGCTTTTCTACGGGCTTGACTTTTGGTATTTCTGAAAAATCTAACCTTTCACTTACTTTATACCGTTTTTCAGGTGGCTTGGAGTATGATACCAAAACAGGACACACCCAACGTCCTTGGCAAAGTAGTTTCACTAAAAAGGGAGCAGGGCTTGCTGACATCATCTACCGCAACCAAGTTTATTGGGACGTACCCAATGACGGCAGTTTTAATGGAGGCTATGATTTTCCTAACTTTGATGTTCGTTTCAATAGTGAATATTTTTCTGTTGGGGCATTTATGCATAGCCGAGCTGTTTCTTGGGTACAACCCAAAGATAATGTAACTTTCAACCACCCCGATAACGACCGCCAATGGAGCCACGGTGCCGCTTACTTAGAGCTTAAACCTATCACAAAATGGGGAATTACGGCTCGTATTAGCTATAATTTAAGCACCAATAGAGAAATACAAGATTTCAGCCTTACCGATAGAAACCCTACCAATGGACAAACCTTAGCAAATACTGCATTAACTACTTTTCTCAACCCTTTCACAGGAGCTAATGCAAATAGATTTTTACTTATAGATGGCAACTTTGTAAGGTACAATACCCTATTAGACGCCAACATAGTACTCAAAGATAGTACTTTAGCTTACAATGGTGGCGGTTTGCGTATCAATTATGCAGGGATTACCAAGTCTTGGGGCGGGGAGTTTCAGATGATGCCTTTCAAAAATGAAAAAGTAAATGTGAGTTTGGGTGGTAACATTGAAATAGCTGATTACAAAAATATTCAATGGATTTCTGCAAGAAATAATATGTTTCTGTTCTATCGTCCTTCGGGGGGGATTTCTGATAATGGTTGGTATTATGGTTTATGGTTGCAAACTATTTATACACCTATTCCCAAACTTACTATCACCGCAGGAGTGCGTTACGACTATCAGTTTATTCAAGATGCTTATAGAAATTTCGGTAACCAAGTAGTTTATACTTTTAATGCTAATACGGGGGGATATTCTCCTATCCGAGCTCAGAATAAAGTAGACCAAAACATCACGCCCCGAGCCGTTGTAAATTATCGTTTTACAGAAAATACCAACGTAAGAGCCATTTTTGCTCGTGCCTTCCGTGCCGTACCTCCCCAAGAAATTATCCGTCTGCCTTTGGATATAGAAGCAAAGTCGGAGATAACTGACAACTACGAGCTAATTGTGAGTCATAGCTTTAATAAGAAAAAAAGCAATGCCAGTTTCAATGCATTTTATCTGCAAAACAATCGTTTGTATCAATTTAACCCCGCTTTACAAGCCTTCAATGCGGGAAGTGCTTGGAGCAATATTGGTTTTACGCTTTCAGCCTATCATCGCTTAGAAGACACTGACTTTTGGGGAGCGGCAACTTACTACATTCTTCGCCGCCCTTCCGATGCTTTTGCATTTATGAGAGATTACAAAAATCCTCGCGAAGGTACGGGAATTTTAGGCACGGTGGGTTCCGGTGGGGTTGCACCTATTTACGACCCTCTGCCCAATATGTTACTTCCTTTGGATTCGCCTGATTTG
This sequence comes from Raineya orbicola, assembly GCF_002843425.1. Lineage (GTDB taxonomy): Bacteria > Bacteroidota > Bacteroidia > Cytophagales > Thermonemataceae > Raineya > Raineya orbicola. Next base: position 21,581 of record NZ_NKXO01000034.1, on the reverse strand, counting down.
ATGATAAAAGGCGGAGCAAGCCACATATTCAAAAAAGGAACTACCATAGGCTTGGAAGGCTATTTTAATGGCAGGATTTTAATGCTTGCTCCTGCAAATAACAATTTAGGAGAAGCAAGACCCGAAGCGATTATTGTACAGGGAAATCAAGTTATAGAAAACCCCAACGCCAACCCTAATAACTACACCAAACACAATGTTCCTGCGAGTTTGTATTTTAATTTGTATTTTAGACAAAATTTTGCTAAATTGCTCAACATAAATGGGCTGTTTATGGAACTAAAAATCAATAACGTACTCAATAGCCCTGTATGGAACGTTCTCAACTCTGACGCACAGGGTTGGAATAGTGCTATCTACCATAAACCTAATCAACTTCCTGATTTTGGCAGAAGGTTTATGATAAGTTTTAATTACACAATCCAATAAAACTTTACTATTATGACACCTGTTAAAAAACTTCTTTGTTTATTTCTTTGTTTGCTGGCTTTCAATATGATAGTAAAAGCTCAAAGCCAAAGTAGTATCAGTGTGCTACTTGCCGAGCTGAACAAAGCCAAAGATATGCCTGAACGTATCAATATTTTAGAGCGTCTGGGGCTTACCTATCAAAGACAAAATGCTCATAAAAAGGCTATTGAATATTTTGAGCAAGTTTATCAGTTGCAAGAGCAAAATAACGAAAGCAATTCGGCAAAAATCGCCATTTTGAATGCTATTGGAAATTCGCAAATAGCTCTGAAAGATTACAACAATGCTCAAAAAACCTATGATAAAATTTTGCGTTTGCAAAAGAAAGAAAATCGTAAAAAAGATGAAGTAAATACGCTTCACAAACTTGCTGAAATTTGCGAAGCGGCTGATAAAAATCAAGATGCCTTAAACTACACTTTGGAGTGTTTGCAACTTAATAAAGAACTAGGTGATGAGATGGCAGTTGCTGACACCCACAACAATTTAGGATTTTTGTACCGACAGCTCGGAAATACACAAAAATCTATGGACCATTTTATGGAAGCTCTCGCTATTTATGGCAAATTGAGCCGTCTGCGTCCTCAGCAACAACTTACTATGTACACCAACTTGGGTGTTACATATAGCTACATTGGAAAATTTGATGATGCAGGAGAGTATTTCCAAAAAGCCTATAAACTTGCTGAAAACCAGAAAAATGAATATGAAGTGGCTAATCTTTCCAATTATTTAGCCGCCAACAATTACGTTTCGGGTAAAAGTAAAGTAGCTATCGCCCAAACTGAAAAAGCTATTTCCATTGCTCAAAATTTACCTAATGGTGATAATATTTTAGAAGTAAGCTACAATATTTTGGCTCAAATCTATCAGAAAGAAAAGGATTTTGCTCAATATCAAAAGTATAATAAACTCTACCAAGATACACGTGAAAAAATCAGGCAACGTGAAGCATTAAATCAGCAAAAACTGCTTGAAGAGCAAATCAATGTGGAAAAAAAGGAAAATGAACTCAAACAAGATATTGCTGAAAAAGAAAAGCAAGAAATGACCGTAAAACAGCTCGCTTTGGAAAAAGAAAAAGCTCGCCAAGAAGCGGATTTAGCTCGCAAAGAAAGTGAAATTAGCCGTACACGTGCCTTGAACCAAGAATTGGAACGGAAAAGAATTGAGCAAGCTCTCTTGATTACCAAACAACAAGCCGAAGCCGAAAAACAAAGACAAGAAAATGAACTATTACAACGTGAAAAAGAACTCCAAGCTATCAAGATAGATGCCCAAGAAAAAGAAAAAGTACTTAAAGAAAAAGAACTCGCCGAAGTAAGAGAAAAAGAAAAAGTGGCTAAACAGCAAAAAGAAGCTGCCGAAAAAGAAGCCCGTGCCAATGAACTCATCAACCAACTCCTAATGATTATCATTGCTTTGGCAATTATTGGTTTGGCATACAGCATCTACACTTACATACGCATACGCAAACAGAAAAATGCTATTGAACGCCAAGCTAAAGAAATTGAAAAGCAGTCCAAAGAAATTCAAGAACAATCCCTTGCTATTCAGGAGCAATCTAACCAAATCGCCGCTCAAAACGAAGAACTTCGCCAGAACCAAGAGGAAATTATGGCTCAAAGAGATGCCATTGCCGAAAAGAATGCTATTCTTGCTGAACAAAACGAGAAAATTGAAAAAAGTATCAATGCCGCTATGACTATACAGCAGGCTGTTTTGCCTCACGAAGATAAAATGAAAGCCCTGTTGGGGGAATATTTCCTCATTTTCCGCCCCCGTGATGTAGTTTCTGGCGATTTTTACTGGGTAGAACAAGTTGATAACAAGGTGATTGTAGCTACCGTAGATTGCACCGGACACGGCGTACCCGGTGCCTTGATGAGTATTATTGGCAGCACAATGCTTACCAAAGTAGTAAAACAATATCAGATAACTGAACCTGCTGAAATTCTAAAAAAATTGGATGAAGAAATCCGTTCTACCCTCCAACAAGACAAAACGGAAAATCAATATGGAATGGATTTATCGGTGTGTGTTTTGGAAAAACAACCCGATGGCTTCACCAAACTCACTTATGCAGGGGCTAAAAGACCGCTTTATTACATAGAAGCTGGACACGACCAAGTTTTTATGCTCAAAGGCGACAGACGCTCTATTGGCGGTTTCCAAAACGAAAATGTTCCTTTTACTAATCAAGAGCTTAGACTCAAATCAGGTAGTTTGCTTTATTTAGGTAGCGACGGCTTCACAGACCAGAATAATGCAGAAAGAATAAAATTAGGCGAGGCTAAATTCAAATATCTACTCTCGCAAAATTGTAACCTCACTATGAGCGAACAACAAAAGCATTTAGAAAACTTCTTGGATATGTATCAAAGAGGAACTATGCAAAGAGACGATATTTTGCTAATGGGTATCAAAGTTTGAGCAAAGCTCATATAACTTACAGCATCTTTTCTCAACTTTTTGTTATGTAATTTTGGCAGTGTAAAAAACTTTCTATACCTTTACACTGCCGACTTGCTTTGGCACGACAAATGTTTTGTAAAAAACCAAATACTCTACCGATGAAAAAAGTAGCGAAGGTTCTGTTGTTTGGCTTTTTAGCATTTGCCTGTGTAAGCCCCAAACTTTATGGGCAGCCGGAAACCGCTAAAAATTCAGAAATTGATACTGAACTCAAAGATTATATCCCTGCAATTCACGACGAGCTTGTTGCAGAGCGTTTGAAGTGTATTGAAAATGAAATTCCTCTTACCTACAATAATGCTGTAAAAAAACAGATTGAGCGGTTTTGTGTAAAACAACGCAAGCAAATTAAGTACTATTTGATGAGAAAAGACCGCTACTTCCCCATTTTTGAGGAAATTTTGGCTAAATACAATATGCCTGATGAGCTCAAATACCTTTCTGTCGTAGAATCGTCTCTTATTCCCAAAGCTACTTCTTGGGCTTCGGCAGTGGGTTTATGGCAGTTTATGCCCTTCACGGGAAAAATGTATGGCTTGAAACAAGATTTTTACATTGATGAACGCATAGACCCTTACAAATCTACAGAAGCAGCGGCTCGCTTCCTTAAATACTTGTATGAAAGATTTGGAGACTGGCATCTGGTTCTTGCCGCCTACAATGCAGGTCCGGGTAGAATTGACCAAGCTATCAAACGGGCAGGAGGTAAAAGAAATTTTTGGGATATTTATCCTTACATTCCTGCCGAAACACGTGCCTATGTGCCTACTTTTATTGCTGTAACTTACGTTTTCAACTACCATCACGAGCATTTTGCCGAACTTCCCGAAGAGGTGCATACCTACATTCCTGCCGATACAATTGTAGTAAACCAATTTGTAAATGTGAAAGAACTTGCTAAACAATTGGATATCGATTTTGAAGTTTTGCAAGTACTTAATCCTCAACTGAAGAAAAATGTTGTACCTCGCCATTACAAAGACTATGCTTTGCGTATTCCCAAAGATAAAATAGAATATTTCAACGAACACCGCGAAGATATTCTCAAAGCCGCCAGCAAAAGAAGCTATCAGTACATTCCCTACCCTGCTACTTACAACGAAGCTATTGCTAGCACCAAAGGTAAAAAGAAGGTTACGCATACAGTACGTAAAGGTGAAACACTTACTCAAATTGCTCAGATGTATCAAGTACATACTCGCGACTTAATGCTCTGGAACAAACTTCGCTCTCAAAATCTAATAGCTTCGCAACGCTTGGTATTGTGGGTAGATGAAAAATCCAAAGAAAAAGAGGAGAAAGAGAAAGAAAACTCTGAAAACAGCGAAGAAAATTTAGCACAAAATAATAAACAAACAGAAAACAGTGAAAAAGAACCTCTAAACAACCAAGAAGTAAAAGTTCCTCTCCATAAGGTAGCCTTAAAAAAACCACTCATAGGGGCAATAGCAGGAACAAGCAGTAAAAATAATCTCTCTACAAGCAAAGAGGTGTATCACGTTGTCAAACAAGGTGATACGCTATGGAGCATCAGCAAACGCTACAACGGCTCTGTTGAGCAAATTCGCAAGTTAAATCCTAACCTTAAAGGTGAAAGCCTTGCTATAGGACAAAAAATTAGGGTTTATTAGAAAGCACGAAAAAGTATGTAAATCTTAAACATAAAATTCTCAAACCTTTGAAGCCATTGCTAATTATGTTTTAGTGGTAGATAGAAAATATTAGGAACTGCCTTTCATTTCTTGAAGTGCAAAATTTTAATATTGGCAATTTGTATAGAGAGCTATCCGAAATATTCTAAATATGAAGCAAACAATTTTAGGTGCAGGTGGAGCTATTGGAACAGAATTGGCAAAATTATTGTCCAATTATACAGATAATATCAGATTGGTTAGCAGAAATCCAAAAAAAGTAAATCCCAATGATGAACTACTGAGTGCTGACCTATCCGTAAAAGAGCAAGTAGAAAAAGCAGTACAAGATAGCGAAATTGTCTATCTCACAGTAGGATTTACTTACGACACCAAAGTTTGGCAAAAAATGTGGGTGCCGCTTATACAAAATGTAATAGCTTCTTGCCAAAAATTCAACTCTAAACTCGTTTTTTTTGATAATGTGTATGCAATTGGCGGCGACAACGTAAAACACATCACAGAAGAATCACCTATTAGCCCCACTAGTAAAAAAGGGGAAGTTAGAGCTGAAGTAGATAAACTTATTCTCAACGCTATTGAAGCTAATAAATTAAAAGCCATTATAGCACGTGCTCCTGACTTTTTTAGTGAATTTAAGGAAAGAAGCCTTTTGATGAACTTGGTTTATGATAATTTAGCCAAAGGTAAAAAAGCCCAATGGTTTTGTAACGCCAAGGTTATTCACACAACAGGATACGCTCCCGATTTGGCAAAAGGTACAGCGATGCTGGGCAATACACCCGAAGCCTATAATCAAGTTTGGAACTTACCAACAGACCCCCAAAAAATTACTGGTGAGCAATGGATTGACCTTTTTGCCCAAGAAATGAATACAAGTAACAAATACCAAGTTTTACCTGCTTGGGGTATGAAGGTCCTTGGGCTTTTTGTACCCATTCTGAAAGAAATGTACGAAATGCGTTACCAATACGATAGAGACTATTACTTTGATAGCTCCAAATTTAATAAAACATTCAAGTATCAGCCTACTGATAACAGAACCGCTGTAAAACAAACCATTGAAAAGTTGAAAAGCAAAAAGTAAGTTGTAAGTAAAGTAACATCACCATCACTGATGTTGCTTTTTATCAGATCGAAAACACAATTAATCACTAATTTTTAAAATTTTACAAAATAAATTTACTTTTTTTAGAAAGTTTTTCTAACTTTGGCATTATTCGTGCTTTACGAGTAATGTGTAACCAAAAAACTGTTTTTATGAAAAAGTCATTTATCTATTTCACGTTTATAGTTCTCGTAGCCTCTGTTTCATTTTCTTGTAGAAAGAAAGAAAAAGTAAAACTTCCCAAAGGGGAAGAAGAGGTAGTAGTGCCTTGCTCAGGTCCGCAGTATTTTACGGATAAAAAAACATTCCGAGCCAATGCTATGGGTGAAAGCCAAGACCAAATGGTTGCTAAGCGTAAAGCATTAAGCAACTGCCGTGATGAACTGGCTCGTAGCATCAATACACGTATCAAAGCAGTTACAGACAACTACGTAAACTCACGTGAGTTCAACAACAAAGAAGAGGTTGAAGAACGCTACGAAAACCTCACACGCGAAGTAATTGACCAAGAAATCGCTGGAACTAAAACTATTTGTGAAAAACTGGTAAAAACTCAAGAAGGCACCTACAAATACTATATTGCCATAGAACTGACTACCGACGATTTGCTTGAATCTTACAACAAGCGTATGCAAAAACTTTCCCAAGAGGAACGCCTCAAAATTGATTATGACTACGAAAAATTCAAAAAAACCTTTGAGGCTGAAATGGAAAAATTAAGCCAAGGACGCTAATTCAAACTTCGCTACTCAAATATCTATTCTAAAACTCTACTTCAAGTAGAGTTTTAGTTTTTGATACACTCAATAAAAATCGACTTTGAAAGACTTTTTTATAAACATTTGAAAATCAAAAAAAACAAAATCCTGAAAATTTTGAAAATCAATTTAATCTTGAAATAAAAAAAGAATTTTCTGTATTTTTGGGCTAAAATCTTGTAATATTTATGGAGCAATCTTCATATAGAAGGCTTGTACGTTTTTTCTATTCTTTGGGAGATATATTTGCTCTAAATTTAGCCTTCTTGATAGCTTATCTCATTCGCTTCAAAAGCTTCAGAGGAGTATTTGAAGAACCTTATTGGTATGTAGGTATCTATGCTAATGTGGTTTGGATTGGTATAGCTATTTTTGCTAAAACTTATCAAATTTCGCGTTTAGAAGAATATTGGACAATTATCCGTAAAATGCTTAAAGCAATTGCTTGGCATTTTGCTCTTATGGCTATTTTTTTAGTACTTATTCAAGAAAAAGCCTATTCACGCTTTCATCTCATTGTTTCTTATTCTACTTTTACTACACTTATTGCTATTTGGCGAGTGTTAATTTTGTGGCTCTTGCGGGTTTACCGAAAAATGGGCTACAACCAAATCCGAATCGTCATTGTAGGATATGGAAAGGCAGGTTTAGATTTATATAATTTTGTTACCAAAAACAAAGACAGGGGCTATCAATTTTGGGGCTTTTTTGATGAGAAAGAAGAAAATAATTCGCTAGTAAAAGGCAAACTAAAAGATTTAGAAAAGTTTGTTTTAGAAAACAATATTGATGAAATTTACTGCTCTCTGGATAGCATCAGCCGTGAGCAACTCAAAAAAATTACCCAATTTGCTGATAATCAACTCAAACGCATACGTTTGCTTCCCAACCTAAAAGATTTTACCGCCGCTGAAGTCGCCGTAGAGCAGTTCGGGAATGTTCCTGTGGTACTTTCTCGTAGGGAGCCTCTCAATGATGCTTTCAATCAGTTTTTGAAAAGAAGTTTTGATATTTTCTTTTCTCTTTTCGTAATTTTGTTTATCTTTACTTGGTTGTTTCCTATTATCGCTTTGCTTATCAAATTAACCTCCAAAGGACCTGTTTTTTTCAAGCAAAAGCGAGCAGGAAAAGATGGCAAAATATTTTGGGTGTACAAGTTCCGCACAATGACTTACCAAAAAGATGCTGAATTTGTGCAAGCCACCCGTAATGATAGCCGAGTAACTAAAATTGGTAAATTTTTACGAAAAACAAGTTTAGACGAATTACCGCAGTTCTTTAATGTACTTTTAGGAGATATGACCGTAGTAGGTCCTCGTCCTCACCCTTTGGAACTTAATAATACATTTCAACACATTGTAGAAAAGTATATGGTGAGGCATTTGGTAAAACCGGGTGTTACAGGACTTGCCCAAGTGAAAGGTTACCGAGGCGAAACGCGTGATGTTCGCTCTATGATAAACCGAGTAAAAATGGACGTGTTTTACATAGAAAACTGGTCGTTTTGGTTGGATATCCTCATTATTTTCTGGACAATCAAGGCGATTTTCAAAGGCGATAAAAATGCCTTCTAAAATTTATTTTTTGAAAAAGTGTTTTTTTCCTGAACCAAAATTATGTTGCAAGGTTGAGGCGAACGTGAAAACAGGTGTTTATGATGATTTTTATCCTTATTGTTACTTTCATTGCCTCGCTGGCTATTGCGTGGGTGAGTATTCCTGCTATTATTAAGGTTGCTGAGCAGAAACATTTATACGATGAACCTGATGAGCTACGGAAAATTCATATCCGAAAAGTTCCTACCCTTGGAGGCATTGCTATTTTCGCTGGTACCGTGATTTCTGCTACATTCTTTGCTCATCAGAGCAAAAATTTAGATTTAGGAACATTCCTTTCAGCAATCACCATTTTGTTTTTCACGGGTATCAAAGACGATATTATTCCTCTTACCCCTTACAAAAAGTTTTTGGCACAGATGTTAGCTGTTTGTATTGTGGTATTTTGGGGAGATGTTCAGCTAAGCAGTTTGTACGGCTTCTTTTTTACCTACGATGCCCCCCCATTGGTGCTTTATGCCGCTACTATTTTTACGATGATAGTGATAATCAATGCGTTCAATCTTATTGATGGCATCAATGGGCTGGCAGGTGGCATAGCTTGTATCGTGATTTCTACTTTTGGAATATGGTTTTTCAGACATAGCGAAGAAAGCCTCGCTATTTGGGCTATAGCTACTTGCGGAGCAACTCTGGGATTTCTACGTTACAATTTTACAGGCAGAATTTTTATGGGAGATACAGGTTCTTTAATTTTGGGTTTTATTTCTGCTGTTTTTGCTATCAAATTTATTGAAATGAACAAGACCGAAGTTTCCTTTGTAGGTGGTAAAGCTCCTTTATTTGCTATTGCGGTTTTGGTCATACCACTCTTTGATACCCTGAGAGTGTTTTTGGTAAGAGCGGCACAAGGGAAATCGCCTTTTTCAGGTGACAGAAATCATCTACATCACCTATTGCTTGACGTGGGCTGTTCGCATTTGCAAGCCAGTTTTATTTTGTATGCTCTTAACATATTTGTAATAATTGCCGCTTATTTTGCCAACTTACTTAATGTATATGTATATTTTGCCATTTTGTTTGCAATAATGCTCTCTTTCACACAAGCATTGTTAGTACTGCGTAAAAAAAGAAATATTCAAAAATCACTCAACAATCCTTCACAAACAATCGCCTCGTATCCTTATGAATTTACCACACACTACGAAAAAAATTAGTCTATTGGCGTTTTTGCTTTTATTCACTTTTTCTTGTCGTACTTTTAGAGAGTTAAAAAATCTTGCTCAATGCGATTTCACAAGTGCAGGAATTGATAATTTGCGTTTGGCAGGTATCAATTTGCAAGAAAAAACAGATATTAGCGAGGTGAATGTTTTAGATATCGCTTCTCTGCTCAAATCTTTTTCTCAAAAAACTTTACCGCTGAATTTCACCTTCAATATCAATATCAGTAACCCGAATGATAAACTTGCCGCACTCAATTATTTGGAATGGATTGCAGAAATTGATAAAGTAGAAATTGCCAGAGGAGTGGTTAATCAGCGATACGAAATACCCGCAGGCGAAAATATTGTGATGCCTCTGCAAATTAGCTCCGACCTGTATAAAATTTTTTCACAAAAGGAAGGCAGGGAACTGATTGGTAAAGCCATCGGCATTAAAGACGAAAATAATCAACCCAAAAATCTAACTTTACGTGTAAAACCTTCTATTTCTGTTGGGAAAGGTTATATCAAATATCCCGGCTATATTGTTGTAAAGAAAAAAATTGGCTGATTTTCACATTCTAAAACGCTCTTTCACCGAATTTCTTACAAATTGTTATGCAAATAAAAAAGCCCTTTTTGTAAGGGCTTTGTAAGTAGTTGATTTTGAAGCTCCCGAAGCTGGGCTCGAACCAGCGACCCTCTGATTAACAGTCAGATGCTCTAACCGACTGAGCTATTCGGGAGTGTTTTCGGACTGCAATACTACGCACTTTTCAAGTATTTGCCAAATTTTTTTGAAAAAATTTTTTCTGAAATTTTGTAAAAATTTGTTAATCAGTTGTATAAAATACGTTTATAGTTTTTAGATTTTGATGGAAACATTTTTTTCGTATCATTGTGCAAAAAACAAATGAGACAATTATTTTTCCTCAAAATTTTCATTTTTGCAGTTTTTTCGCTCCTCATTAGTTGGTATTTATTTAGGGAGTGGCTTTGGTTTTGGCAAGCCAGCTACACTGAAATTTTAAGCACTTATTTGCAGAAACACCAAAGAATTTTTAGACATCACCTCTTTGCTAAACACCACTTCTCCCCTCAAACCTACGAGCAAGCTAAAATATGGTTATCTATTGCCCTTTGTTTGATTTTGGCACTCCAAATCATCTTTTGGAGTTCACTTAAAACCATTCTGAAGCATTTTCAAGAAAGTATCAAAGAATTAAACCGCCTTTATACACTTTTTAAGAAAGATTTAAATACTCTTTCAAAAAATCAAAAGTGGCTACTGGGTTTTACCTTGCTTGCTATTGCAGTTCATCAGGTTTTTATGTATCAAAATATATTTTTGGCAATGGACGAGGCTTTTTCGTGGTTATTTTTTGCCTCACAGGGGGCTTCGGTTACACTTACACATTATCCTGTGCCTAATAATCATCTTTTCTACAACCTGACAACCTGTTTTTGGAACATTTTGGTTTCTGATAACATTCTTGCCTTACGTTTAACTTCCCTCCTATCATTCTGGGGGCTACTTGTTATAGTATTTGCCTTTTTCTTGCGTAAAAGTAATTTTCAGGTAGCCTACCTAACACTTCTACTGGCAGGTTTAGGGTTTAGCCAATCCGTTTTTTCGGTACAAGGTAGGGCATATATGTTTGAGGCTTTGTGCATATTTATTGCCTTTTTTGCTTTGTTAATGTATCTGCAAAACTACCATTCTTTGTATTTGTGGCTTTTTGGCTTTGCTTGTGTGTTTGGTTTTTGGGCTGTGCCTGTGTTTTTGTATGCAATGCTTTCATTCTATGCTTTTTTGCTTTGGCAAATTTTACGAAAAAAGATACCACTCGGTGCACTTTATCGCTTTGCTGGGATTGGTTTGCTGATTTTGGCTTGCGTATATGTAGCGTATGTAGGTGTGCTGGCGTATAGTGGCAAAAATGCCCTTTTAGGTAATGAAAACGTTGCACCCAAAGATTACGATAGCAGGTGGTTTTTTAGCTACATTTTGCCTATTGCTTTGCGAGAATCTGTTTGGTATGTCGTGAGCTTACCGAAATATGTTTCTTTTATTTTTTTTGCAGTAGTAAGTCTGCTGGGGAGTTGGATTGTTTGGAAAAAATCACCCAACTACACACATAAACAAATTTGGCAATTTTTAGTAATTTCTATGGCGGTTACGTTCGGGGTTATTTGCCTGATGCGAGCTTTTCCGTTTTATCGTGTCTGGACGTACTATGCTATTTTCTTTGCCTGGGCAGTGGCAATGGTATTGAGCTATTTTTTACCCCAAATAAAAATTGCAGGGCTTTATTTGATAGCAGTGCTAATTTTTGCAGGTTCATTTTTTCAGTTTTGGCGAGAAATACAAGATTTCTACGACCCCAAGTCATACGTGCATCATCAAAAAATAGCTGATGAGGTAAAAATAATGCTAAAAAACAATCAGAACATTTACCTTTCGGAAGAAGCTTTTTATGTACGCTTTTGGGTAGAATATTATGGAAAAAAAGAATTGCTACGCTCAAACCCTTGTAGAGCAGATGTAGCCGTGCAAGAAATTCCTGAACCCCCACCCGCCTGTCAAAAACCTTACAAAGACGTTTGGTTCTTACGTTTCTATGCAAGAGAGTAGCTTGTCCTTCAAACTTTTTTCCTAATTTAGCGTTTTGGAAAAAAATCAGCTATGGAAGAGCAAATAGAGATTTACGGGGCTCGTGAACATAATTTGAAAAATTTTGACCTTACTATTCCTCGTCAGAAATTGGTAGTCGTAACAGGTGTAAGTGGTAGTGGAAAATCCTCACTTGTGTTTGATACCATTTTCGCCGAAGCCCAAAGGCGTTATATGGAAAGTTTTTCGGCGTATGCAAGAGGCTTTATCGGCGAAATGCAACGCCCTGATGTAGATAAAATTGAAGGTTTAAGCCCTGTTATTGCCATTGAACAGAAAACAACCTCTAAAAATCCTCGTTCTACGGTAGGTACGCTTACAGAAATTTATGATTTCTTGCGTTTGCTTTTTGCTCGGGCAGGTGAGGCGTATTCTTATGTTACGGGTGAAAAAATGATTCAGCAGTCCCCTGACCAAATTCGTGAAAGCATTTTGCAAACGTATGCAAATCAAAAAATTTCTATTCTTGCCCCTTTGGTAAAAGGTAGAAAAGGACATTACAAAGAGCTATTTGCTGAAATTGCCAAAAAAGGGTATCTGAAAGCTCGCATTGATGGAAAAATTCAAGAAATTTCACCCAAATTAGAGCTTGACCGCTACAAAATTCACGATATAGAGGTACTCATTGACCGCCTGCAAGTAAGAGACGATTTTCGCCTTGCTGATACTATTCAAAAAGCCCTCAAAGAGGGCAAGGGAACGCTAATGGTTCTTGATGAAAAAGAACAAATCAGATTTTATTCCAAATTTTACACTTGCCCTACATCGGGCATTAGTTATGATGAGCCTGCTCCCAATACTTTTTCCTTTAACTCTCCTTATGGTTGGTGTCCTACTTGTGAGGGTTTGGGCGTGATTGAAAATTTTACCGAAGATAGTATCATTCCTAATAAGAATTTAAGCATTGAAAAAGGAGCTATTGCCCCTTTGGGTGAGTTTCGGGATATTTGGATTTTCAAGAAAATAGAAAGCATTCTCAAAAAACACAAAATTTCTATCAAAAAACCTATTGCCGAAATTCCTCGTGAAGTCTTGGATATTATTCTTTACGGAAGTAAAGAAACGATTCAGGTAGCTTCCACCAAATACCCAGGCACCGATTGGCACACAACTTTTGAAGGAATCGTTCCCTTCATACAAAAAATGATGCGTGAAAGCTCAGAATCGGTCAGAGAGTATTACAGCGAATTTTTAAGCAGTAGTATTTGTCCTGAATGTAATGGAGCAAGGCTGAAAAAAGAGGCTTTACATTTCAAAATTGATAATAAAAATATTGCCGAACTTTCGGCTATGAGCATTGCAGAACTTGCTCAATGGCTATTGGGTCTGGAAAATCGTATGCAAGGTATAAAAAAACGCATTGCCGAAGAAGTGTTGAAGGAAATTCGCAAGAGATTGCAGTTCTTGATAGATGTTGGGTTGGACTACCTGACGCTCAACCGAGCCGTAAAAACCCTTTCAGGAGGCGAATCGCAACGCATACGCTTGGCTACGCAGATTGGCACGCAACTCACAGGCGTTTTGTACGTACTTGATGAGCCAAGCATTGGCTTGCATCAAAGAGATAATCAGAAACTTATTCAATCTTTGCAAAATTTACGAGACATTGGCAATTCGGTGATTGTGGTAGAACACGACAAAGATATGATGTTGCAGGCGGATTACATCATAGATATTGGTCCCGAGGCAGGCAGGCACGGCGGAGCTATTGTTGGCAAAGGTTCGCCCCAAGTTTTTCTACAAAACCCCAACTCCCTGACAGCCCAGTACCTGAAAGGTATTGCCCAAATTAAAGTTCCCGAGCAAAGACGAGCAGGCAACGGCAAATTTCTTTTGCTCAAAGGTTGCCGAGGGCATAATCTTAAAAACATCACGCTTACGCTCCCGCTTGGGAAAATGATTGCCGTCACAGGGGTTTCGGGTTCTGGAAAGTCTTCGCTAATTCATCATACACTTTTTCCTATTCTGAATCGGCATTTTTACAATGCTAAAAAAGAGCCTCTGCCTTACGAGGGCATAGAAGGATTGGAACATTTAGATAAAGTCATAGAAATTGATCAATCTCCCATTGGCAGAACGCCCCGAAGCAATACCGCTACTTACACAGGAGTTTTTACGGATATTCGGGATTTGTTTGCACAACTCCCCGAAGCCAAAATTAGAGGGTATAAACCTGGTCGTTTTTCGTTTAACGTAAAAGGCGGAAGGTGCGAAACTTGCGAAGGTGCAGGCGTGGTTACGATTGAAATGGAATTTTTACCCGATGTCCATATTCCCTGCCGCGATTGTAAAGGAAAAAGATATAACAGAGAAACGCTGGAAGTACGTTTCAAAGGGAAATCCATTGCCGATGTGCTGGATATGACCATAGAGCAAGCATTAGAATTTTTTGAAAATCAGCCTCGTATTCTTTCTAAAATTAAAACTATTCACGAAGTAGGTTTGGGTTACATAACATTGGGGCAACCTGCCACTACGCTATCAGGCGGGGAAGCTCAAAGGGTAAAACTCGCTACCGAACTTTCTCGCAAAGATACGGGCAAAACTCTTTACATTCTTGACGAACCTACTACGGGGCTACATTTTCAGGATATTGAAAAATTGCTTTTGTTTTTGAATAAGTTGGTAGAAAAGGGCAATACGGTGCTTATCATTGAGCATAATCTTGATGTTATCAAAGTTTGCGATCATATCATAGATTTAGGTTTGGAAGGAGGTGAAGCGGGTGGCTATATCATTGCCGAAGGCTCTCCCGAAGAACTCGCTACTCACCCCCAAAGTTATACAGGTAAGTTCCTGAAAATGGAATTATAAGTTTTTTGCACAACCCGCAAATTTGCCTAAATTGCACACCATTTCAAAAATCAATCAGTTATGTTCCGAACACATACTTGCGGCGAATTAAGGCTTTCCAATCAAAATGAAAATGTAACTCTTGCAGGCTGGGTGCAAACGATACGCGACAAAGGTTCTATTTTGTGGATAGATTTACGCGACCGCTATGGCATTACACAAATTACCCTTGTAGAAAACAAGACCCCCGCTGAACTCTTTGAAACTGCTCGCAGTTTGGGCAGGGAATTTGTTATTCAGGTTTCGGGAAAAGTAGCCGAAAGAGAGTCCAAAAATCCTAAACTTCCCACAGGCGAAATTGAAGTCTGGGCTGAAAAAATTGCTATTCTCAACCCCGCCGAAGTACCTCCTTTCAAAATAGAAGACGAAACCGATGGCGGCGATGATTTGCGTATGAAATTCCGCTATCTGGACTTGCGTAGGAATATAGTTCGTAAAAATTTAGAGCTTCGCCACAAAATGGCACAAGAAACACGTAAGTATCTGGATAGTCAGTATTTTATTGAGGTAGAAACGCCTGTACTTATCAAATCTACTCCCGAAGGGGCAAGAGATTTTGTTGTCCCCAGCCGAATGAACCAAGGGCAGTTTTACGCTTTGCCTCAATCGCCACAAACTTTCAAGCAATTGCTAATGGTAGCAGGCTTTGATAGATACTATCAGATTGTCAAATGTTTTCGCGATGAAGACCTTCGTGCCGACCGCCAACCCGAATTTACGCAAATAGATTGTGAGATGTCTTTTGTAGAGCAAGAAGATGTTTTGCAAATGTTTGAAGGGCTTATCAGACATCTTTTTCGTAGTGTAAAAGGCATAGAAATCCCTACTTTACCCCGAATGAGCTACGAGGAAGCTATGCGTTTGTACGGCTCTGATAAACCTGACACACGCTTTGAAATGAAATTTACCGAAATTACACATTTGGCAAAAGGTAAAGGTTTTCAGGTATTTGATAATGCTGAAATAGTAGTTGGTATTTGTGCCAAAGGTTGTGCTGAATACACCCGCAAGCAACTTGATGAACTTACGGAGTTTGTCAAAAAGCCTCAAATTGGGGCAAAGGGTTTGGTATATGTGCAATGCAAAGCTGATGGCTCGTTTAAATCTTCGGTAGATAAGTTTTACACGCAAGATGATTTGCGAACTTGGGCAGAAGCAATGCAGGCTCAGGCGGGTGATTTGCTTTTGATTTTGAGTGGTGAAACAGCCAAAACTCGCAAACAACTTTCTGAATTGCGTTTGGAAATGGGAACACGATTGGGCTTGCGTGATAAAAATAAATTTTCTTGTCTTTGGGTGATAGATTTTCCTGCTTTTGAGTATGATGAGGAGGCAGGACGTTGGTTTGCAATGCATCACCCTTTTACTTCGCCCAAACCCGAAGATATAACTTTCTTGCAAAACGGCGAGTTAGGCAAAGTAAGGGCTAATGCTTATGATATGGTTATCAATGGCACAGAGGTAGGCGGTGGTTCTATTCGGATTTTTGATAAAAACTTGCAGGCAAAAATGTTTGAAGTTTTAGGCTTTACAGCGGAACAAGCCGAAAAACAATTTGGCTTCTTGATGAATGCGTTTCGCTATGGGGCACCTCCTCACGGGGGCATAGCTTTCGGTTTTGATAGACTTTGTGCTATTTTCAGCGGAGCCGATAGCATTCGTGATTTTATTGCTTTCCCTAAAAACAATTCGGGCAGAGATGTTATGATTGATGCCCCTTCTGAAATTTTCCAAGAGCAATTAGAGGAATTAGGAATTAGGTTGGTAAAAAATAAACAGCTATGAATTTTCACAAAAGCAAAGAACTTTTTGAAAAAGCAAAAACACTCTTGCCCGGGGGTGTAAATTCACCTGTGCGGGCTTTCAAGTCGGTGGGCGGAACGCCTGTGTTTATCAAACGAGCCGAAGGGGCATACCTGTATGATGAAGATGGCAACCGCTATATTGAACTTATTAACTCTTGGGGTCCAATGATACTCGGACACGCTCACCCTAAAATTCAAAAAGCTATTGCAGAAGCTCTGCCTAATTCTTTTTCGTATGGGGCACCTACTCGTAAAGAAATAGAAATGGCAGAACTGATTTGTCAAATGGTGCCTTCCATTGAAAAAGTCCGAATGGTAAATTCGGGTACCGAAGCCTGTATGAGTGCTATTCGGGTAGCTCGTGGTTATACGGGCAGAAACAAGATTATCAAATTTGAAGGGTGCTACCACGGACACGGCGATAGTTTTCTGATTGCGGCAGGTAGCGGAGCTTACACAATGGGGTCTCCTGATAGTCTTGGCGTAACGCAGGGAGTTGCTAATGATACACTTACCGCTCCTTACAACGATTTGGACGCAGTAAAAAAGCTCATCGAGGCCAATCCTAAACAAATAGCCTGTATTATTGTAGAGCCAGTCGTGGGTAATATGGGTTGCGTTTTACCTCAAAAAGGCTTTTTAGAAGGTTTACGAGCTATTTGTAACCAAGAGGGTATCATCTTAATTTTTGATGAAGTAATGACAGGGTTTCGTTTGGCTCGTGGAGGGGCACAGGAACTTTTTGGGGTAACCCCCGATATGACTACCTTAGGAAAAATCATTGGAGGTGGCTTACCTGTGGGAGCTTATGGTGGTAAAAAAGAAATTATGGATAGCGTTTCGCCTGTGGGCAAGGTGTATCAGGCGGGTACACTTTCAGGCAATCCTATCGCTATGGCTGCAGGCTATGCTATGCTTACCGAGCTCAACGAAAACCCTCAAATTTACCAAAAGTTAGAACAAATCACACAAAAAATTGTAGAGGGACTGAAAAAAACTTTGCAAAAACTGAATTTAGCTTATACTATCAATCAAATTGGCTCAATGTATAGCCTATTTTTTACAAATAAACAAGTCATTGATTTTCAGACTGCTAAAACTTCCAATACCGAAATTTTTGGAAAATATTTTCATAAGATGCTTCAAAAAGGTGTATATTTGGCACCTTCACAATTTGAAAGCTTATTTGTTTCGGTGGCTCTTTCTGATAGTGATATTGAGCATATTTTACAAGCTAATGAAGAAAGTTTAGCCGAAATTCATTAAAACCCAAATGTATGTCTGAAAACAAAGATTTGATACATAGTTCCAAAGCTCCTGAACCTGTGGGTTTGTACCCTCACGCAAGACGAGTAGGAAATCTGCTGTTTCTTTCAGGGGTAGGACCTCGCAAACGAGGTAGCAAAGAAATTCCCGGCGTAGAGCTTGATGAAAATGGAAATATTATTAGTTATGACATTGAAGCTCAATGCCATTCTGTTTTTGAGAATATTCGTTACATTTTAGAGGAGGCAGGCTCTTCTTGGGATAAAATTATAGATGTTACGGTCTTTTTGACCAATATGAAAGAGGATTTTCCTAAATATAACAAAATCTATGCTGAGTATTTCAAAGATAATCAGCCTTGCCGAACTACGTTGGGCATTACAGCTTTGCCTACGCCCATTGCTATCGAGCTCAAAGTAATAGCTACGATTGATTAGCTTTTACTTTGTGCCAAAAGGCATTCCAAAAGGATTTCCAAATGGTGATTTCATATCAGTTTGCTGTTTAAGTTTGACTTTGCAAATGTAATATAAATTTCAAAATCTACCAAATTTTTTCTGTAAAAAATTTTTCAAAAACTATAAAATTCTGTTCTCCGCTTATGAAACGTATAGTCGTTTTTTTAATTCTTGTTTTTTTGGGTTTGCTTACTTTTTTTCAATACCAGAAATATCGTAAATTCTCTTACCCGAATGCTTATGACTATGTAATAAATACGCAAGAAATTGACGTAAACTATCACGAACCTGCTCTGGTAAAAGAATATTTTGAAACAGCTACTTATTTAGGAAATTTTGCTCGCGAACAATGGACTAATTATGGTATAGACGTGCTTTCTTCGGATATAGAGATTCCGCAAGCTAAAAACGCCGCACAAACCTATCAAACTATGCTGGCAAGAGTAAAATTCTTGGAAGCCAAACTTATCCATTCCAAAAAACTCAAACAGCAAGGGTTTGATAACGAAGCCATTGCCTATATTGAGAAAAATGGAATTAGCGAAAAAAATTATTCTTTGCATAAACTTATAGCTGGTAAAACTTTCCGAAAAGGAGATAAAGATAGAGCCATTTGGGAAATACAGAAACTCATCAGCCAAAAATGGCAAGCCATACAAATAGATGGTGTTTTCAGTGATGAAACCGAACAGGCAATCAAGAAAATTCAACAAGAAAAGCAAAGCTATCCTTCGGGAATAATTGATGAGGATTTTTTGAAACTATTGTTACAGTAAATTTTTACACAAATAATCAATACGATTTCAACGAACACTGAACACAAGTGTTCGTTTATTTTTTATGCCAAAATGGCAGTATTTTTAATTTGGCAAAGAAATTGAACCTTCGTAAATTGCAAAAATTTTTGTGACTATGAGTAGCAAAAACCCTAAAAACGAAAACCAGCAAGAAAAGCAGAATAGCCATTCTAACGAAAATGCTGAAAACAAAGAGGTTTTGACAGAAGAAATCCAAAACTCCGAAAAATCAACGACAGATGGTAATAATGTTTCTAACCTGGAAGAAGTAGTTAAGAAGTTGGAGTTTGCTTTGGCAGAGCAAAAAGATAATTACATTCGCTTGTACGCCGATTTTGAAAATTTCAGACGTAGAACTGCCAAAGAAAAAGTTGAATTTATAGAACAAGCTAATGCCAAACTTCTTTTGGAACTATTACCTATTTTTGATGATTTTGAACGTGCTGTAAAGGCTTTTGAAAGTACTGAAGCCAATTTTGAAAGCCTCAAAGAAGGTATTATGCTGATTCATCAGAAGTTTGCTAAATTTTTGGAAAAGCAAGGAGTTGCGGAAATTAAATCTACCCACGAATCCTTTGACCCCGACAAGCACGAAGCTATTACACAAGTGCCTGCTCCCAGTGAAGAGATGAAAGGAAAAGTGATAGATACTATTGAGAAAGGTTATATGCTTGGTGAGAAAGTTTTGCGTTTTGCCAAAGTGGTTACAGGAGCATAATCAAAATCTGAAATTAAATTTTTTTTGATAGAATTATGGCAAAAAGAGATTATTACGAAGTTTTGGGAGTTTCTCGGAGTGCTACGCCCGAAGAAATCAAGAAAGCATACAGACAGCTGGCAATAAAGTATCACCCCGACAAAAACCCCAATAATCCTGAAGCCGAAGAGAAGTTTAAGGAGGCGGCAGAAGCGTATGAAGTACTTTCTGACCCTGAAAAACGCAAACGCTACGACCAATTCGGACACAATGGCGTAAGCGGTGCTGGTGGTTTTGGCGGCGGTTTCAGTGGTGATATGAATATGGAAGATATTTTTGCTCGCTTCAGCGATATTTTTGAAGGTACTGGCTTTGAAAGTTTCTTCGGCGGAGGAATGGGCGGCGGTAGAAGCAGAGGAGTGAATAAAGGCACTAATCTACGTATTAAGCTCAAACTCACGCTACAAGAAATTGCAGAAGGTGCAGAAAAGAAAGTAAAAGTGAAACGCTACATAGCCTGTAAATCTTGTAATGGCAATGGCTCTAAAAATGGCGTTTCCTTACAAACTTGCGGCACTTGTGGAGGAACGGGGCAAGTTCGCCGTGTAACCAACACGATGCTCGGACAAATGATAACTACCAGCACCTGTCCTACTTGCAGTGGTAGCGGTAAGACTATCAGCCAAAAATGCGAAGTTTGTGCAGGCGAAGGTAGAACTATGGAGGAAGAGGTAATTTCTATTCGCGTGCCTGCGGGGGTACAAGAAGGTATGCAACTTTCTATTGCAGGCAAGGGCAACTACCCCCAACGCGGTGGGCAATATGGTGATTTGTATATCGTAATTGAAGAAGCCGAAGACGAAACCCTCAAAAGAGATGGCAATAATATTATTTACGATTTGCATATTAGTTTCATTGATGCCGCTTTGGGTGCCACTGTTGAAGTACCTACCCTTGATGGAAAAGTAAAAGTAAAAATTGAACCGGGTACGCAAAGCGGTAAAATTTTACGCTTGAAAGGCAAGGGCTTGAAAGATTTACAGAGCTATGACCGTGGAGACCAGCTCATTCACATCAATATCTGGACGCCCAAAAAACTCACTCCTGAAGAAAAAGCAATTTTAGAAAAATTAAGAAATTCTAAAAACTTTATGCCCTCACCTGATAAATCTGAAAAAAGCTTTTTTGAAAAAATGAAAGAGTTCTTTCAGTAAAACATAAAAAACGACCATATTCACACAGACTGAATGTGGTCGTTTTGGTTTTATTAAGGGCAAAATTTATTAGCCTAAAACTTAACAATTTCTTAACGCCTAGTATTTGACTTTTTTTCTTACACAGATTTTCTTCGCACCAGTTTTAACTCAAACGCCTGATTTTTATGCTAAAACAGAGAAAATCAATGAATTACCCCCCCCTCACTTGAAAAATTAAAGTGGATTGCGATTTTAGGTATCTGCTTACCTTTTTGGGCTTGTAAGAAACCAATTGAGATACGACCCCAATCTAACTTTTTGAGCATCGCCAAAGACTACTTTGAAACACAGCAGAAAAAGCTTTTTCTGCAAAACAACCCCATTCAAAGAAACAATGATGCCCGGCTTGACCCCAAGTATAGAACTTTTTACCCCGATTGGCAAAAAGCAGAAATTAGTCAACTACCGAATGGAAATAGTGTATTACGTGAGTTAAGCGGCAATATCTTGAAAAAGTTCAAAATTTGTAAGTAGATTTTTTTCTTGAAAATCTCTAATAGTGGGCTTTTTATCTAGGAATTTGTAGGCAATAATTCCAGACCACAAATTG
>NZ_NKXO01000033.1 GCF_002843425.1 Raineya orbicola | reverse complement strand
AGAGGTAATTGACTCATATGATTAAATATTTAAAAAGTACAACTCAAAGTTAATCATTTTTTCAATTACCCTAAGTTTTTTTATTTAAATCCCTTGAAAACAATAAGTTAGACTTATAATTCACGTTAATGTTGTACGCCAAAACAACCGCCTACCGGGTAATTCTTTGCAATGTACAGGAGAGTATATTGAAAAAATTGCCCCTAAACTAACTTTGAAACTACTTGCCGAAAGTAACTTTCAGCAAATTGAAGGTTTTACTAAAATTTTGTACCAACTTTGGGGCAATGAGTTAGAATTCGCCAACCCTGCTTACCGCAATCAGGTAGATTTACAAACTGCTGAAAATGCTTTCGGAACAACCTTATCTTATTTTCCTACCTCCTTCAACTCTGTTGCTTCAAGTTTATTTTGGAAGCATAAATGGATAGGTTTAGGAGCAAAGAAAAGTGCAATATCTTTTGTTGAACCTAATGTAAGTTTTTCTTGGAAAGTAAAAAAAATCATTTCTCAACTTTCCTATAATTTCACTTGGCAAAACCCAACTCTGCAAAATCTGCTAAATGGCTATTGGCTTGTAAATTACAGGAGTTTTCGTAGTGGCACTGAAGATGTTCGCTTTGTGCCTATGCATCGGGTAACCTTTATTTTCAACTTTGACGACTTACAACATCTGCAAAGTGTAGTTTTATATGGCTCTTACAACAGGCAAAGCAATTACTATGGCACAGCCTCTCAGATAGAGCAAGATTTTACTATAATGCAAAACCAAATTTTTCCTAAAAATGAAATGGCAAACATAAGCCTGACACTAGATAAATATGTACATTCTTGGCTTTCGGGTTTTCGTTGGCTCAATGCTTTTACGTATCAGAACTACAACAATCAAGTTAATAATTTCGTTTTAGGCAATAATATTTTCAGGTCGGTATTCAGTAAGTTGCAATACAGGAGTTTATTTGAGGGGCATTTTAATTTAGAAGCATTCGCACAAGTTTCCTATAACATTATGGAAAATCAGTTCCTTACCGAAGTGGCTTCCACTGAAAATTGGAATATTACTTATCGTTTTTCGGGAGTGTTTCAAGGTTTTCAGAAAAAATTACAATGGGCTTTCTCCGCTGAAAAATTAGATTTTCGTTCTCGGCAAATTCATCAATCGCTTTACTTTTTTGATACCGAACTTACCTATCAGCTAAAAAAATTACAATTAGGTTTGGAAATTTACAACCTTTTGGATAATGACGCCCTTTTCCAACTTAATCCTTCTAACATCGCCGTACAAAGTTCTTCGCAACTGCTTCAAGGACGCTGGATAATGGGCAGAGTGAAGTTTAAGTGGTAAAATGGTTAAGAAAAACTCGTTAGAAAAAAAACGCTCATTTCCCTGCTTTTTTTGAAATGTTTTTTATAGTTTTGCAAAACAAAAATTTGTTTCCAACCATAAACACAGAACAAAGATGAATTTTCCTGTATTTCAAGAAAAGGTCATTGCTATCGTAGGTGAAGATAGCCGTTTGAACGCAACCGTGAAATTTGTAACAGATGAAGGCACACTCTACGTTGATGCCAAGCAAGTCCCTAATGTAATCAGCCAAGAAGATAAAGATGCCGACTGCACCGTAAGCCTTTCGGCAAGCGATGCCGTAAAACTTTTAGAAGGCAACCTCAACGCTATGAATGCCTTTATGATGGGGAAAATCAAAGTGAAAGGCGATATGGGCGTAGCAATGAAAGTTATGCAACTCATTGGAGGATAAGAACTTATAATTTTGTAAAAATTACCAAAACGACTTCATTGAAAAAATAAATGAAGTCGTTTTTTATACATATTCTCCTACAAATTGCATTTGATAAAGTTTAGCATAGTATCCGTTTTGTTTGAGGAGTTCCTCGTGAGTGCCTATTTCTTTGATTTCCCCTTTATCCAAAACAATAATCTTATCGGCGTGCTGGATAGTAGAAAGCCTGTGAGCTATCACGATAGCGGTTCTACCTTGCATTAGTTTAGCGATAGCTTCTTGAATAAGTTCCTCGGTTTCAGTATCTACCGAAGAAGTAGCCTCGTCCAGAATAATAATTTCAGGTTTATACACCATAGCCCGAATGAAAGAAATAAGTTGTCTTTGCCCTACGGAAAGCGTTGCCCCTCTTTCCATTACTTGATAATCTAAACCTCCGTTCAGTTTTTCAATAAAACTTTTAGCCCCAACCAGTTCAGCGGCTTGCCAAATGGTTTCATCTGAAATATCAGGGTTGCCCAAAGTGATATTTTCCCGAATAGAACCCGAAAAAAGAAAAACATCTTGCAGAACTACCCCTATATGAGAACGAAGAGTAGCAAGGTCATACTGCTGAATAGGCGTATTATCAATAAGAATTTGCCCTCGCTGAATTTCATAAAAACGATTGATAAGATTGATAATGGACGATTTCCCTGCCCCTGTTGCTCCTACAAAAGCAATGGTTTCACCAGGACGGGCGTGAAAAGAAACATCTTTGAGTACCCAATGTTCATCATTGTAGGCAAACCAAACGTTCTCAAAACGTATATCACCTTGCAAGCCATTAGGACGCAGATTTCCATTAGGCATTACATCTTCCTGATTATCCAAAAGATTAAGCACTCTTTCAGAACTTACAATAGCAAGTTGCAGTGTATTGAAGCGATCGGCTATCATTCGGATAGGACGGAAAAATAATGAAATATACATCATAAAGGCAATCAGCACGCCCAAAGTAGTGTATTCTTCTATCACTTCACCCGCTCCGTACCACACCAAAAGACCTGTACCTGCGGCACTAATAATTTCAGCCACAGGAAAATACACCGAATAATACAAAACCGATTTCAAATTCGCTTTGCGATGCTCTTTGTTGATTTCGTTAAATTTTTGAGCTTCCTGCTCCTCCATTGCAAAAATCTGCACAATGTTCATTCCCGATATATGCTCTTGCACAAATGTATTTAGGTTAGCTACGGCAGTTCGCACTTGTGCAAAAGCAACCTTGATTTTTTCCTTGAAAATGTAAGTAGTAATCAACAAAAAAGGAAGCATTGAAAGGCTCACAAGCGTAAGACGCCAATTAGTAAGGAACATCATTACAAGAATTGCCAAAATTTGTAAAATATCAGCAACAATTGCGGCAATGCCATCACCAAAAACATTAGAAAGCGTTTCAATATCGGAAATATTGCGAGTAACAAGCCTACCAATGGGGGTTTTATCAAAAAATTTGAGACGCAAGCTCAAAATCTTTTGGTACAATTGCAAGCGAATATCTTTGATAATGGTTTGTCCGAGCCAACCCGAATAATACGTGTGTGCGTATTGCACGATAGTTTGCAGAGCTAAAAGAGCTATCATTACCCAGGTAATTTGCAAAAGCAAATTTTCTTTGCCTTCAATCATATAATTATCTACGGCATACTGCACCAAATAAGGACGGATAGGACCCAAAACAGCAATCAGTAGTGTGAGCAATACAACGCCATAAAAAGTAAAGCGGTAGGGCTTGGTATAAGCGTATAGCCTTTTGATGATTTTTGTATCAACGATACGTCCGATTTTGCTTTTTTCTTTTTCCAAGGTTTTAGCCGAATTATCTTATTTTCTCCCAAAATCTGCGGGTATTTCGCCCCACTTTTCCGTTTCCCACTTCAAAACGGAGTTTTCAAAAGAATTATTTTGTAGCCACGTTTCTGCACGGCGAATTAGCTCAAAAACAGGCTGATTGCGGGGGGTAGGAATTTTTTCGGTATTGCATTTTTTACGTTTGAGCCAACTCAAAGCGGTTTTGCTATCAGTAAAAACAGGAATATTGGAATTTTGTTTTTGCAAATACGCCAAAGCGTGAACTATTGCCAAAAACTCGCCCATATTATTGGTAGCATCTTGAAAGCCTTTTTGATGAAAAAGAACTTTCCCCGAAGGATAATGCACCCCTCTGTATTCCATATCACCTGTTTGGGTATTGCAGGCGGCATCTACGCAAATAGCTTCAGGATAAGGCAAATCAGGTTTCGGGGTAGTTTTTTTGCCTACAAAATTTTGATAAGGCTCTGCAAAGGCTTTTTGTGCTTCTGTCAAATTTTCAAAAGATTTGTATTTTGCCCCCTGAAAACCCTCAACTTGGCTTTTGCACTCTTGCCAAGAGTTGTAAATGCCTTTGTTTCTCCCTTCCCAAACTACGTAATATTTTTGAGCCATCAGCGAATTCTATCAGCAGAACGAACTAAATTTTCATCTCTACGAATAAATCGGTTGGCAATCATATTACAAATAAGTGCCACCACAGGCAGAAAAAGCCCAATCTGAAACTCTCCTTTTTGTTCGGGTAGAAGCAATTTTTCAGCATCGTTGATAAGCAACGCCGAAGCCACCGTAGCAGAAGCAATGAGTAAGGAATTAAGAAGATTGAGGAAAATCTGACGAGGGCGATGGCGATAGCTCAATAGCGAAATTACGCTCAAAATCACTGCTATAAAGCCCAGAATAAAAATATAAATTGCCGATTTCTCTTCCAATACCTCCTCTCCTTTTAGTTTTTTTAAGCCACTCGCATTGATGATAAGCTCAATTCCTGATTGCGTATCTTTTTTTGTCCATATAGGCAGAAAAAGAAAGAAAGTCATTACAAAGGCAATTGCCGCCAAAAATACACTTTGAATACGTTGTATCATACAGGTAAAAATTTTCAGATTTCGTTACAAAACTACAAAAAAAGTTTAAGGTATGAAAGTTTGCCATTCTAAAAGTTCAAACCTTGCTTTTTTAATGCTTTCTGTCTTATGTCTTGTATCTAATTCTAATCTCTACTCTCACAATCCTACTCCTTGCCGCAGTGCCTGTATGGTTTTGAGCCACACTTCATCATATTCTACATAACGAACCAAAAGGTAATAATCCTCAAAAAACTGATTAGGTCGGCGGAGGAAATTAAACGTAATTTTGGTGTAATTTCTGCCTGCCTGAAAATTATTATTGCCTATGTAAATCCAGCGTTGGCTATCTTTGTCCCAAATTATCTCGTCAGGTTCGCCAAAAATGGCATAAATCATTCCCATATCTGTTTTCCAGCCTTCTTTGAAAGAGCCAAACAAATAGTTTGCCTTACGAATGCGAGCATAATATTTTTTGACCATTTCTTTGGCTTTTGTTACATCAGCCCTTGACAAAGATAGCCAAAAAGCATCAACAGCTTTTTTCAAATCTTCTGCTTCCTGTATTTCTTTTATTTCTGAAGCCACAGCAAGATAAGTAAGAGCTTCGGCAAGTTGTTCTTTGGTGCGAATTTTAGGAAAATCCGCAGGTTCTATGCGTAAGCCCAAGCCATAGAAAGCATTAGGATTTTGTTTGATGATATACAAGCCTTCTTCCCATTGTAGCCATTCATTGCTTTTGGCTTCAAAACTGCGTTCTACTTCTAATTCTTTATTTTGCACAGGTTTGCTGATATTCATAGGCAATTGGGCGGGAGGATACGTATGCTTGATTTTGGTTACATAAAAATTAGAGTATTCACCGCCTATGCTACGAATTTGAAATTTCTCATTTGCTCTTACAAAGCCACTGATAAGCGGAAATTCATCATTTTCTTTGAAAATAGCATACATTTCTCGCACTTTGGTTTGGGCAAAAGCCACGCGAAAAGAAACCTGATGCTTTTTTGACTCTTGCAAATCAATAAAATCCAAGATGAGCAAACCCGTAGGCGAATTTTCACTTTTAGGAATATCAAAACCTAACTTAATTCCTTCGTTTTCATCTAATTTTATTTTAGCCTCTTGCCAATTTACTTTGGCACTTTTGGGTTGTAAATTGGAGGCGGCTGTCGCCAAATCCTCCCGTATCTGATAATACAATTCAAATCGTTGGAGAAATTTGTCAGCAGAAGCAGGCATAAAACGATTATGAGGAATTTGCACAAAAAGACGAATTTTATCGCCGTTATCCAAAGTTAGATACCTGAGTGTAAATCCCGAAGTGGTAAGTACTCTATTTTCTTGAGCTATGCTCAATAAAGAATGAAACAAGCAGAAAAGCAATACAATGCGAAACATAAGCGTATATTTAGACAAACTTACGCAAAAAATCTTAAAAAACAAAACTTTCAAAATGCTTTACAAGTTCCGTGCAAAAATTCATAAATTGCAACAAAAATCGCTTTATTAGAGTTTTCTTTGCAAAACCTTCAAGCAATGAAAAAATATCAGCTCAAAGTACAGGAAATTATCCACGAAACATCAGACACCATTAGTGTAGTTTTTGAAAATATCAGCCCCGAACCTATTTCTTACAAAGCAGGGCAATTTCTCACGCTTAATTTACATTTTGGTAATGATACTATTCGCCGAGCTTATTCACTGGCGAGTTCGCCTTTTACCGATAAAAATCTCAAAATTGGTATCAAACGCATAAAAGACGGCAAAATCTCTAACTTGCTCAATGATAGCTTACAAGTAGGAGATATTTTGGAAAGCCTTGAACCAATGGGCGTTTTTACACCTGACATCAAGCCTGAAAATGCCTTGCAATATGTATTTTGGGCAGGTGGCAGTGGTATTACGCCGATTATTTCTATGGTAAAATCTATTCTACACGTTGAGCCGAAAAGCAGGATTTTGCTCGTATATGCAAGCCGAAACGAAGAAAGCATTATTTTTAGGCAAGAACTCAACCGACTGGAAGCTCAAAATTCTGATAGATTGCGTATTTTGCACGTTTTGAGCCAACCCCTCAACTGCTGGAAGGGTCTGACAGGCAGATTGGACAAAAACAAAGTAGAAACGATTTTAGCAGAAATTCCCAACAATTTACCACTCTCGCAATGGATGTGCGGACCTGCAGGTATGATGCAAACCATTGAGGAGGTTTGTAAAGAGAAAAATTTAGCCTTACCCAAAAAAGAAAGTTTTACAGCTTCTATTGAAGAATCGGCTCAAAGAAAAATTGAAGAAAGTGGCAATAAAATGGTAGAAAGAGCGGTTACGGTGAAGTATGACGGCGAAACGTACCATTTCAAGGTTGCCCCTCATCAGAGTATTTTAGATGCGGCTCTGGCTTTGGATATTGATTTGCCTTACTCCTGCCAAAGTGGGCTTTGTACGGCTTGTATGGGTAAATGTGTTTCAGGTAAAGTAATGATGACCGAAGACGACTGCCTCACCGAGCAAGAAATTAAAGATGGCGTAGTGCTTACTTGTGTGGCTCACCCACTTTCTGATGATGTAGTTATTGAAATTGATTGATTTTTACACAAAAATAACCAACTAACTTATCAAAAATTTGCTTATGAAAAAAATCTTGTTTCTATCGGGTTTGCTACTTTGTAATTTTTTGTTTTCTTGTAAAGAAACAACTCCTATTACACAAAAAGCAACTTTTAGTAAAGATACTTTCTTTCGGCAAGCCAAAATTTTCTTTAATCCTGATTTTTTGCGTAAAGAAATTGAAAAACTCAACATCACCGAACGAGAAATTGTAGAGTTTTGCAGAGTAATAGATGATGCGGCTTTGCGAAGTAAATTTGCGTCAGCGGTATTTTCACAAAAAACCTACAACAAAACCCCCGCCAAAGAAGAATTCTGGGCGGCAATACGCTTCAATTTAGCACGCTTCGTAGAAACCGTAATGATACTCAAAGAGCCTCAACAAAAAGTTTTTATGGATATTGGTTCGGGTAATGGTGAAAAACTTTTTACTGCCCTTTGTTTAGGCTTTGAAAAAGCCTACGGATTAGAATACAGCCCCGAATCGGTAGCTGAAAGCAAAGAAAACCTGAAAAACTTTTCCCAAGAAATAGAAATAACCCAAGGCGACGCTTTGGAAATAGACGGCAACTTTTTTCAAAAAGCCGATTTCTTGTATATGTATTCCCCTATCAAAGATAATAAATTAGCGGCAAAACTATTCAAAAGAGTTCTGGACAATATGAAGGACGGAGCTATCTTTTTAGAAGTGCGTTGTGTGTATATTGATGAGGTTCGCAAACTCACCAAACTCAATTTCCCCAATCTTAAAAGTTGGATTGCCGTAAAAAAACAAGAAGGTAAATTTTACTACAAAAACGTAATAGATAACAGCTACAATTATACCAATACCGACACCAAAGAGTGGCAAGAAGTAAAACCACTATAATTTCAAATTGCTCTTAAACCTTAGCAGGCAATATCACTTTTGATTTTGTTGTTTTATTGCATTTTCAAGGAGGACTTGTTGTGTTTTTCTATAAAAATTTTTAGCTTGGAAGCATAAATTGTTTTTATGCTACGAAAGCTATTTTGGTTATTTTTCTGCTCCATTCAGTACCTTTATGCCCAAAAAGCACCTGATACGGTGCGAATAGGTTGTTACATTATCAATATTCACGATTTAGATTTTCGTAAAGAAGAGTATGTAGCACGTTTTTGGCTCTGGACGGTACAAAAATCTGTCATAGAAAAAGCCTCTGATGCTATTGAAATCCCTAATGCCAAAGAGTTTCACATTGATAATGAAATTCACGATAGCCTTGATAGTAGAAACTGGTATCAGTTCAAAATTCAAGCAACAATGACGCAAAAGTGGAACATCAGCAACTTCCCTTTTGATAAGCAAACTTTGCAAATCCTAATAGAAAATCCTCAATTTGATGCTCAAAGCCTTATCTTTCTACCCGATACTTCGGGTAAATCTTTCGACCCAAACTTGGAAGTAGCAGGTTGGAAAATCACTAATTTCAAAGTAAAAACCCGCATCAATCGCTACAATACCACTTTTGGCGATTATACAGCTCCGAAAAATGAAAGCAATTATGCCCAGTTTGCCATAGTGATTGATATTAAAAGAGACGCTTGGGGTTTGTTTTTTAAGTTGTTTTTGGGAATGTATGTAGCTTTTGCCATTTCTTATGTCAGTTTTTTCATAGATCCCAGCCACGCCGAACCACGCTTTGGGCTTCCTGTGGGGGGGCTATTTGCAGGCGTTGGTAATAAGTACGTAATTGATAGCTATTTACCCGAAGGTTCTACCCTTACCATAGTAGATTGGTTGCACGGACTTACCTTTATTATGATTTTCGTAATTATTGCTTTTTCAGCTCTTTCGCTCCGTCAAGATGACTCTGGCTTAGAAAAACTTTCTAATCTCACTGATAAAGTGTTAGCTTGGCTCGTAGGAGGTACTTACGTCATATTTAATCTTGTTTTTATCCTGATGGCTCTTAAAAATGTATGATGTATGCAAAGACGTGATTTCCTCAAAAAAACCTCTCTATTGGCTACTTCAACTTATCTCACGCATCTACCCGAATGGAGTGATTTTGAAAGATTGAAAAAAGGCGAGAAGGTACTCATTCTCGGTGCAGGTTTGGCGGGACTTTCTGCCGCCTATGTTTTGAGTAAGAATAATGTACCTGTAAAACTTTTAGAAGCCCGAACACGTATAGGTGGGCGAATTTTTACGTATTTTTTCCCCCGAAACGAACAACTGCATACAGAATTAGGAGCTGAGTGGGTGGGCGATTCGCACAATACAATCAAACAAATATGCCAAGAATTGAATTTACCTCTTGTCAAGCATCAGTTTCAAATTGATTGGTTTTTAGAAAATAAGATGTACAAAGCCGAAACTATGCCTTTTTCCAAAGAGTGGAGCTTAAAACTTCAAAAAATCTTTGCCGATTTTCGGAAAATGTCTGAAAAAGAACAAAAAAAACTTGACCAAATCAGTTGGTGGCGTTTTCTTGTGAATAATGGTATTCCAGAGCAGGAACTCACCTGTCGTGAATTAAACGATAGCACCGATTTCGGTGAGAGTATTCATTTTACTTCTGCTTTTGCCGCACTATCAGAGTATGCAGATTCTAGCCAATATAATGAAATGGACTACAAGATTCAAGGTGGTAATAGCAGTATTATCAAGGCTCTGGCTCAAAAAGTTGGCGAAAATAATACTTTTTTAGGTAAAAAAGTGAAAGTTATTCGCCAACAAAGCAAAAAAGTGGAAGTTATTTGTGAAGATGCAAGTACTTATGAAGCCGATAAAGTTATTTGCACTTTGCCTGTGTATGCTCTCGCTCAAATCAATTTTGAACCTACTTTGCCTGAAAGTAAAAAATTAGCATTACAGCAATTGCAGTATGCTCGGATTATCAAAATGGCAGTGCTTTTTCGTGAGCGTTTTTGGCAACGAGAAGATTTTGCCCTCTGCACCGATTTAGAAGGGCATTTCGTATTTCATACTACCCAAAATCAAGCTAATTCCAAAGGTATCCTACATTTTTACGCCATAGGCGATAAGGCTTATATTCTGGCTCGTAAAAATAAGGAGGCTCGTAAAAAAGTTGTTATTGATACCTTACAACCCATTTTTGGAAATATTGAGGCTCTTATAGAAGACATTACGGGCTATTATTGGGGAAGCGATGCCTATACCCAAGGAGCTTATGCTTTGTATCAGTTAGGACAATGGTTCAACATAAGGCAGACATTAGCCCAACCGTTCAAGAATGTATTTTTTGCTGGCGAACATTTAGCCGAATGGCAAGGTTTTATGGAAGGTGCAGCACAAACAGGCAAAGAAATTGCAGAAAAACTAATAGGAAAATGATAGTTGAAATCCCAAAAACACTGATTTTAGGAGCCACCCCTAACCCTGAACGCTACGCATATTTGGCGGCTCAAATGCTTTCGCAAAAAGGCTATCCGATTGTTTTGGTAGGCATAAAAAAAGGTGAAGTATTTGGGCAGAAAATTATACAAGATAAGACGCAGATTTTCAGCGATATTCATACTATTACGTTGTATGTAGGTAGAGCCAATCAAGCCGAATGGTACGATTATATTTTACAAACACAACCCAAACGACTGATTTTTAATCCGAATACCGAAAATCCCGAACTTGAAAAACTTGCTCAAAATGCAGGTATTGAGTGTTTGCACGCTTGTACTTTGGTGCTACTACGTACAGGACAATATTGATACCTATTTTGTAGAATGACATTCCATTACATTTTGTTTTTCAAAATGAGGACTTACATAAGGGATACCTAAATTTAAGCCTCTTAAAATCATCAAAATCCCTATCATTACTGCAAAGGCGGGCATCCATTTGAAAAGCCTCATTCTCCAATGTTGCGAAAGCAAACTTTTGTAGAGGGCTAAACTTTGCATCATAGGAATTGTTCCTAAACCAAAAAAAAACATATACAGCATTCCTTGCCAAGCATCAGCCAAAACTACCGAAGCCATTATTGCAAGATATACCAACCCACAAGGCAAAAATCCGTTCAAAACACCAATCATTAGTAAAGAAAAATGATTTTTACGTTGGTAAAAAGGCTTGAATAATTGTTTAAGTTTCGTAAAGCCTTCATTAAACCACGTAAAACGAAGCAATTTAGGAAAAATGGCTATTAGAATTACCATACTCCCCCCTACAATCGCTAAGCCTTGCTGAAATCCTATAATTGCAAGCCCTTTTCCTAAACTCCCCAGCAAAAAACCCATAAGGCTGTAAGAAATTACCCGCCCTGCATTATACAAAAAATTTCCTAAAAAACTGCGAGCAGGGAGCGTAAGAGCTATCGCACCGCACATTCCTACACAATGCAAACTGCCGAAAAGTCCTGTGAGAAAGGCTAAACCCAGCATATTTTAGATGTTAGACAATTAGATATTAGATAATTAGACGTTTGGGTAAAAGAAATTTTGCCAATGGCTAACAGATTGCAAGTAAATAGATGAGCAATAAAATAGCTATGAGGAAAGTCATTTTTTGATATGAAAAAAGGGCGGATTTGTATGCCGCCCCTTTTGGATTAGGTGTTATGAAGTTGTATTTTCTTCCGAACCTTCGGTTTCTGATTTTTTCTTTCTACCTCTTTTTTTCTTGGTTTCTTCTACCACCGCGGTATCGGCAAGTGTTTCAGCAGGTAAGTTTTCCAAAGTAACGTTCTCTTCGGTTTCTTTTTCTTTGGTTTTACCTTTTTTCTCTTTCTTTTCTTCGGCGTAAGTAGCCAAGTGCGAAAGAACAATTTTCTTTTCGCCTTTCACAAACTCTACTACTTTGAAATCCAAGGTTTCACCTACTTCGGGCTGAGTGCCATCGGCTTTTACCAAGTTTTTGGTATTACAGAAGCCCTCGATACCATAAGGAAGTTCTAAAACAGCACCTTTATCGGTTTTGGCTTGAATAGTACATTGATGCACAGAACCTTCGGTAAAGATGTTTTCAAAAGTATCCCAAGGATTTTCTTCAAGTTGTTTGTGTCCGAGAGCCAAACGGCGATTTTCTAAATCTAACTCTAATACTTTCACTTCCAGTTCATCGCCTACTTTCACAAACTCTGACGGACTTTTAATTTTCTTTGTCCAAGAAAGGTCTGAAACGTGCACAAGTCCATCTACACCTTCTTCAAGTTCCAAGAACAAACCGAAATTGGTAAGATTGCGAACTATACCTTTATGCACTGTGCCCACGGCATATTTTACAGCCATATCGGGTTTAGTCCAAGGGTCTTCGGTGAGTTGCTTAATGCCCAAAGACATCTTACGCTCTTCGCGGTCAAGAGCAAGTACAACAGCCTCCACCTCATCACCAATTTTCAAGAAATCTTGTGGATTACGCAAATGTTGCGACCAAGACATTTCTGAAACGTGGATAAGACCTTCTACCCCGGGCATAATTTCAAGGAAAGCACCATAATCGGCTACATTCACAATTTTACCCTTCACACGAGAACCCACCTCAATAGCAGGGTCTAATGATTCCCAAGGGTGAGGGGTAAGTTGCTTCATTCCCAAAGAGATGCGTTTTTTCTCATCATCAAAATCAAGCACAACCACACGCACCTTTTGGTCAAGGGCGAGCATTTCTTCGGGGTGTGAAATTCTGCCCCAAGAAATATCTGTAATATGCAAAAGTCCATCAACACCACCCAAATCAATAAACACGCCGAAGTTGGTCATATTCTTGATAACGCCTTCCAAGACTTGTCCTCTTTCAAGATTAGCAAGAATCTGACTGCGTTGCTCTTCAAGGTCTTTTTCAATAAGTACTTTGTGCGAAACAACAACGTTATCGTTAGAATAGTTAATTTTTACAACTTTCACTTCCATTTTCTTGCCTACAAACACATCAAAATCACGAATAGGTTTCACATCAATTTGTGAGCCGGGCAAGAAAGATTCAACACCAAACACATCTACTACCAAACCACCTTTGGTACGGCGTTTTACGAAGCCCTCAATTACTAAATCATTTTCATAGGCTTCTTTGATTTTTTCCCAAGCAATCAGGAGCTTGGCTTTTTTGCGAGAAAGCTCTATTTGTCCTGTTTTGCTTTCTCTTTTTTCTACATACACATCAATTTCATCACCCACTTTTAGTTCAGGGGTATCTCTGAATTCGGAGCGAGGAATAGTACCATCGGCTTTGAAGCCAATATCTACAAGTACCTCGCGGTCGGTAATGGTAACCACTCTACCTTTTACTACTTTGCCTTCTTCTACTTCGGCAAGTGTAGAGCCGTACATTTCAAGCATTTTTTTGCGTTCGGCTTCAGAATAGCTACTACCGAAGCCTTTGATGCCTTCTACAACGTCCCAGTTAAAATCTGTGTTTGTTTGATTCATAACGTTTTTGCCCTTTTTACATCAGCCTGCGGGGCAAGCAAGCTGAAATTTTAGTTGAACATTGATTTTTAGGAGTGCAAAGGTAGGAGTTTTTTCTTAATTCTCAAAGAATTATCTAAAATATTTTTATAATTACCCCCAAATTAAGCAATTAGATTGAAAAAATTTTTATGAGAGGCAAAAAAAAACTACAAGTCTATAAGCCGGGTTCTGTCGTGCTTTGGGGGCACGTCTTATCATTTATCTAGGGCTTATTTCGCAATAAGCCTCTATCGACCTACCCGTTGGCTACAGGCGAGCCACCTTTGTAGCAAGATAGTTGCTAATGCCAACTTATTTGGTCTTTCAACACCTGAGGTTTGCCCTGCCTTTGCTGTCGCCAGCAAAGCGGTGGTCTCTTACACCACCTTTTCACCCTTACCTTGCGGCGGTTTGTTTTCTGTGGCACTTTCTGTCAGTAGGCAAGCCTACCGCCTTCCTGTTAGGAAGCAGGTTGCTCTGTGTTGCCCGGACTTTCCTCTTGGCTTAGAGCCAAGCGATAAGACGACTTGTAGCAGGCAAATTTAGCAATTTTTATGCCTTTTTCAGAAAATTTTGGCAAGAAGTTTTGGCTTTTTCTCAAAAAATCTGAATATTTGTAAAAAATATTGTTTTATGAAAAAGTTGTGGCTTGTTTTATTGTGTTTGGCTTGCACAATAGCTTTATTTTCCTGTGGAAGTGATAGTTATGCGTATCGCCGCAAGCACGGCGGCTATGATAGCCAAACGTGGATACCTAAAAGACATTATCCTTATTGGTACAACAAGAAAGCTCGTTAAACAAAAGTTTGAATATGAAAAAATCACTAATTTATTTTCTTTTTTTTGCATTTTTGGTACTTATTGCCGAATCTTGCACCGTAGATAGTTATGCGTATCGCCGCAGACACGGCGGCTATGATAGCCAAACGTGGATACGTTATACGAAACGCTCTCGTGATATAAATTTACGCACCTACACAGGTTATCCAAGAAGTAGCAGAAGATAATGGCAACAAAATTTTTAAAGAGAATCCCTTTTCTTCCTTGCATTGTTGGGTTGCTGATGATTTTTACCATAGAGGCTTGCCAAAGCTATAAAGCACCTCCACGCAGAAGAAATGGGAAAATACCTAAATCAGGGCGAATACCCTGCCCTATCAAAGATTGTTAGCACATAAACACAGACCTATAAGGTTTTATCCCTTGTAGGTTTTAATTTATAACTTTATGCGAAAAATTATCATAGCACTAGACGGCTATTCGGCTTGCGGTAAAAGTTCCACGGCAAAACTCGTCGCCTCTGCTTTGGGCTACACCTACATTGATACAGGTGCAATGTACCGAGCCGTTACACTTTATTTTTATGAAAATTATGTAGAACTCACCAACCCCAAAGCCATTGCCGAAGCCCTTGAAAATATTGAAATTTCTTTCCACTTTAACCCTAATACCCAAAAATCGGATACTTTCCTCAATAATTTGAATGTAGAAGAGGAAATCAGAAAAATGTACATTTCTGAAAGAGTAAGCCAAGTGAGTGCCATTCCTGATGTACGAAAAGCAATGGTACGACAGCAACAAAAAATGGGTAAAAAAAGAGGAGTGGTTATGGACGGCAGAGATATTGGCACGGTAGTTTTCCCCGATGCCGAAGTAAAAGTTTTTATGACCGCCGAACTCTACACACGTGCTATTCGCAGGCAAAAAGAACTCATTGAAAAAGATGAAATTGTGGATTTGGACGAAATTATTGAAAATCTCCAAACTCGCGACCGCATTGATACCACCCGCACCGAAAGCCCTTTACGAAAAGCAGAAGATGCTCATTTTCTGGATACAACTTATATGACCATAGACGAACAAGTAGAATACGTCTTGCAACTGGCTACCACCAAAATCTTGGAAGTAAATCGCCAACCTACTAAAAGCATTGAAATTTGAGTTTTGCAAACAAATTCTTTGTTCAAAAGTTTTCTAAAAACTATGCAAAATGTGCAGAGTAATTTTATTTTTGTGCAATTTTTAACCCTCAAAAGCTATGTCAAAATTTCCTTGGGAAACTATTAAAGAATACAGCGACATCAAATTTGAATATTTTGAAGGTATTGGCAAAATTACTATCAACCGCCCTCGCTATCGGAATGCTTTTCGCCCCGAAACCGTAATGCAAATGATTGAAGCAGTAGATTACTGCCGTTACAGCAATAAAATCAACGTTGTAGTGCTTACAGGAGAAGGCGATAAAGCCTTTTGTAGCGGTGGAGACCAGAACGTAAAAGGCATAGGCGGCTATGTAGGCGAAGACGGTGTTCCTCGCCTCAATGTATTAGATTTACAAAAGAAAATTCGCTCTTTGCCTAAACCTGTAATTGCTATGGTCAATGGTTATGCCATTGGTGGCGGACACGTGCTTCACGTAGTGTGCGATTTGAGTATAGCCTCCGAAAATGCCATTTTCGGGCAAACAGGACCCCGAGTAGGTAGTTTTGATGCAGGTTTTGGGGCTTCCTATTTGGCTCGTATTGTAGGGCAAAAAAAAGCTCGTGAAATTTGGTTTCTGTGTAGGCAGTATAATGCCCAACAAGCACTGGAAATGGGACTTGTGAATGCCGTAGTGCCTCTGGAAAAATTGGAAGAAGAAGTAGTACAATGGTGCAGGGAAATTCAACAATTAAGTCCGCTTGCTCTGAGAATGATTAAAGTAGGTTTGAATGCCGAACTTGATGGACAGGCAGGTATTCAAGAGCTTGCAGGGAATGCTACTTTGCTTTACTATCTTACCGAAGAAGCCCAAGAAGGGAAAAATGCTTTTCTGGAAAAACGTAAGCCTAATTTTCAAAAATATCCAAAATTTCCTTAATGCTCAATCCCGATTTTTTCGGGATTTTTTTATTTTTTTGAAAAAACTCTTTTTTGATTAAAAAAATCACATTAACTTGCGGTTTGTGTGTGTAAGTGTAAATTTACCCTAATGCCCAGTTCCCACTATAAAAAAGTTTTACTTTTGCTTAAATCAGTCATTTTCAACTATCACGGATTAGATGAAGATGAGCAAAAAATTCTTAAAGAAACTGCCGAGCAAATTAACGGAACAGAAGAGCTACATTGGGTAAATCAATTCATTTTAGAAGATGATTTAAGTGCTTTCGATAGAGCCAGAGGTTTTTTCAATACAATTATAGGTGAATTCTCCAAAGAGCAAAGACTTGAAATCATACGTCAGATTTGGGACGCTAATCGTAGCAAAGGCTATGTAAGTGAAATTGAAGCTACTTCACTCCTTAAAATAGCCAAAGATTGGGGAATACAAAGTGATTTTATTGCTTACGTGCGTAGCATTCGTAATAACACCTAAAAATTTCCTCATTTTTTAGACTTTTCATAAAAATCTTGATGTGCCGATTTTTGGTGTGCTTATAGCGGTCTGCTCATCATTGCCCTATATTGCACATTTCGGCACATCTTTTTTTGTATCTAACTGAAATTTTTTTGAGAATTTTTTTTTTGAACCTTTGAAAATTACTTTAATCAGCTATAAAACTATCATTAGAAAAATTTGTTTGGATTTTTGTAAAAAATCACTTTCCAAGTGCGAGATTTTCTTAATTTCGTACCGAAAACCTAAATGCATCAAGCTATGTTTGAATGGGTAAATCGCTATTTTGAAGGTAGTATTTTAGAAAATAAACCTTCACAAATTGCGGCTTTTTTTGCTTTTATTTTGGTAGCCGTGCTGTTCAAGGGCATTTTAGCTCCTCTCATCTTACGCCTTATTTCAAAGATTTTTATCCGAAAAGCCGATAGCGATAAAAATGTTTTGAGCAATTTTATCCTTTTTACGCAAAAATCTATCAAGCGTTTTTTAGTGTTTATGTTTTTTTATATTGCTTTTCAGCAACTCAACTTCCCCAAATCTTGGAATTTAGCCCCCAGCAATCAGTTTGGTTTGCATTTTTTACTTAACAAATCTTATCAAGTATTTTTGGTAGTACTTTTTACGCTTTTTGTACTACGAGTCATCAATTTTTGGGGCTTATATTTTATGCAAAAAGCCCGTCTGACAGAATCACGAATGGACGACCACATCATTCCATACCTGAAAGAAATTAGCAAAGTAGTTATCGTACTGATAATTCTGATTTTTACATTGAGCAATATCCTAAATCTCAACGTAAATGCTATTATTACAGGTTTGGGGATTGGTGGCTTGGCAGTAGCACTGGCAGGAAAAGAAACCCTTGAAAACCTTTTTGCCTCCTTTACCATTTTTTTAGATAAGCCTTTCATTACAGGCGATTTGGTGAAAGTGGATAATATCATTGGTAGAGTGGAAAAAGTTGGTTTTCGTACCACTCGCATACGTACTATTGAGCGTTCCATTGTTACTTTGCCTAATAAAACAATGGTAGATAAACCTGTGGATAATCTTACTAACCGAGCAACTTGGCGGGCTATGTTTGAGTTAGACCTCACTTACCAGACCCCAATGCCTGTACTAAAAGCCATACGAGACGAAATATACGACTATTTACACCAACACCCCCGCACAGACGAGAACAGCCAAGTATTTTTCTCAGAGTTTAGTCAGCACGCTCTCAAAATTCAGATTTATTATTTTGTAATTACTAATGACTTTTTTGATTTTATGCGAGTGAAAGATGAAATCAATTTCAAAATTCACGAAATCATCACTCACAATGGGGCTGAATTTGCCTTCCCTACACGCACTATTTTTGTAAAAAATGATGAAAAAAGCCCTAAAAACTCTTGAAAAAGGCTTTTTTTACGAAAACCAAGCCAAAGTTTTTTTGCAAGAAAATGGTTATGAAATTCTTGCCCAAAACTATCGTTTTGGCAAGGGCGAAATTGATATAATTGCTCAAAAAGCAGGTTGGCTTGTGTTTGTAGAGGTTCGCTATCGTAAAAATGCAAATTTCGGCTACCCCGAACAGACCATCTCGGAGAAGAAAAAAACACTGCTTCGCCAAACCGCCGAAAATTTTATCTTTGAGAAAAACTGGCAAGGAAATATTCGCTTTGATATTATTGCAATCATTGAAAATGGAAATATAGAGCATTTTCAGGATTGCTTTTGAGCTTTATTCATCTTCTTGCTGTTCGTCAGGTTTTCTCGGCACACAAAGAATCCAAATAGTTCTATCTTTGAAACGTTTTTGAAGTTGCAAAGCGAATTTGTCGGCTTTATCAAAATTATCCGAAGCCATTACATACACTTCATAGAAATTATTGATAGGGCTTTGCCGTATTTTCGCCTTGAACTTGTAACGCGAAATAAGTTCTCTTTGCCTGCGTTCTGCATTTTCTTTGATAGAGAATGCACCTAAAATTACATAATTGCGGTAAAATTTCTGACGTAACTGCTCACGAGAGGCTTCGGAAAGTGTATCGGGGTGGACAGGAAACTCGGTTTCTATGATAATACTATCCTTTTCTGCCACAGTATCTTTAATGATTATCTCCTCCATAGCTACATCATCATCATATAGCGTTGTATCTTGGGGAGGAGGCTCCATATTGATGAAAGCAGTATCCAAACTGGAAAGTTTGCGAAGATTGTAGATGAGTTGTATTTCGTGAACGGGGTTTTTATTGAAGCCCGCTTGCTCATCATTAAATTTGAAAATATAACTGATACCAAATTTAGAGTAATAAAATTTTGTGCCAGCCATTAGGGCAAAGCCATAGTCTTTTATCCAACTTGCCCCAAACCAGTGTTGTTTTTTATCATTTACATAGTTGAAAGTATTGTTAATTTCAAAGGTAGAAGTTTTATTATCAAAACTTCGGTAAATGAGCATAGGTTTCATACTCCAAAACATAATTTTGTCGGTACTAAACTGCCGAGCCAGCGAAACAAACCAATTTGCCACAGGAAAAAAACCTTCGTAATTATAAGTTGAAGAAGGCTTGAACAAACGAGGCAAACCTGCTCCAAATTCCCAAGCACTGAAAGGTCCTGATTTACCCCCAAAAACGTACATTAAACCAAATTGCCCCACAGGACGAGCAAATTTATCCCTCCTGTTCAGAATGGTAGGGTCATCAATAGTAGTGCCATCAGGGATATTAAATCCATCATTTTCCATTCCCATAGCAAGCCCCAAACGTAAATTTTCAACAGGCACCCCGAAAAGATTTTCCATAAACTTTACCTTTACTTCGCGTGCATACGAAAACCAAAGCCCCGTTGTTCGCCAGATACTACGAGAAAAATTATACACGTTTCCACCAATAGCATTGGGCGTAAGTTCTTCTTCATAAAGAGGTTTGCCTCTTTTATCCCGAAGTTGCCTGCCATACTCATCTAATTTGGGGGCACCTCTTTTGTAGATATACTTATTAAAACTCAATGAAGCATAGGTAGGTACATTCTGAAAAGAGCCTATTTGCTGTCTATGAAAAGTAAAGAAAAAGAGCGGGTCTTCCCCCGAACCAAATACAGGTTGCAAACCTGCCGCCGCTGGATTGAGCAAATGGTAATTATTGAAGTTATGCAAATGAAATGGCGTATTTGGCAAACCTTGTGCATACACAAAATTGCTCAAAAAAGCCATAAAAATGAAAATACGTATAAATTGTTTCATTGAATTAAATTTGAGATATTTTTCGCAAAATTACGTAAGTTTTTAAGCTAAAATCAACTTTCTTGCGAAAATATCTGCAAATCATTAAAAAAGCAAATTTTTTGCCAAAATTTGCTCAAAAATTTCTTATTACCATTTCTTTTTTGCAATAATTACACATAAATAAGAACCCAAACTTCCTCCTTTTACCCAACCTATACCAATATCTGTAAGATTTGCATAGAACTTATCTATTCCCAAAAGGTGGCTACGATGCCCTGCTTTGCGATGGTCTATTTCTCCTTTATCTTTTAACAAATATACAATGCCTTCTTTGGGAGTAGTAACTCCTGCGACAATAGATTCAAAATAGTTGCTACTTGCGGGCTCTGTCCATTCTTTGGGTATGCCGTAACCTGCTTCGTAAATCAAGATATTAATGCCTTTGCCTTCGGGAGTGGTATGGTCAAAATATTTGCGTTTGAGCATATCTTCGGCTTTTGCCTGTGCTACACGAGCCAGTGTATCGTTCCACTGCAAAGCAGGACGAGCTTGTATTGTAGATAAATCCACGCCGATTTCTTTGCTATACCAAGCAGGATTTTTACGGATTTTATTCAAATATTCAATGGCTTCTTTTACGGCATTATCTTGGGCAAGTAAAGCCTTCCAATGCAGTAAAAGAATAAAAATCAGAAAAAAACTTTTTTTCATAGAACAACTTTCGTAGAAGCAATTTTGATAGGATAATTTTGGACAAAGATACAAGAAAAAACTACAAAAACGTAATTATTTCAAAAAGCCACACCCGAAATGTATTAAAATTAGCCAAAATATTTTAATTTTGCCTGCAATTCAAAAAAAGTTTTTATGCAAGACGAAAAAATCATCTTTTCAATGGCGGGAGTAAATAAGATTTTTCCGCCCAATAAACAAGTTTTGAAAAATATCTATCTTTCATTTTTTTATGGTGCCAAAATTGGTATTCTTGGGCTTAATGGTTCAGGGAAATCAACGTTAATGAAAATTATTGCAGGTATTGATAAGGATTATCAAGGCGAAGTGGTTTTCAATGGCAATTATACAGCTGGTTATTTACCCCAAGAACCCGAATTTGACAAATCTAAGACGGTGCGTGAGGTTGTAGAAGAAGGCGTTGCTGAAATCGTAAGGCTACTGAAAGAATTTGACGAAATCAATGCGGCTTTTGCCGAACCTGATGCCGATTTTGATAAACTCATTGCTCGCCAAGCCGAAGTCCAAGAAAAACTTGACCATTTGGACGCTTGGACATTGGATGCCCGCCTTGAAAAAGCAATGGACGCTTTGCGTTGCCCCCCTCCTGATGCCATTATTGCCAACCTTTCAGGGGGCGAAAAACGCCGTGTAGCTTTGTGTCGTTTGCTTCTGCAACAACCCGATGTACTTCTGCTCGATGAACCCACCAACCATTTAGACGCTGAATCAGTACAATGGCTCGAAAGACATCTGCAAGAATACAAAGGCACCGTAATCGCCGTAACTCACGACCGATACTTTTTGGACAATGTAGCAGGTTGGATTTTAGAGCTGGATAGAGGCGAGGGTATTCCTTGGAAAGGTAATTATTCTTCTTGGTTAGAGCAAAAACAGAAACGTTTGGCACAAGAAGAAAAATCTGAAACCAAACGTATGAAAACACTCGAAA
Source organism: Raineya orbicola (assembly GCF_002843425.1). Classification (GTDB taxonomy): domain Bacteria; phylum Bacteroidota; class Bacteroidia; order Cytophagales; family Thermonemataceae; genus Raineya; species Raineya orbicola. The sequence goes on along the minus strand of NZ_NKXO01000033.1, from coordinate 14,274 downwards.
GAGAACTGGAATGGGTACGTATGGCACCCAAAGCTCGTCAGGCGAAATCCAAAGCACGTTTGAGTGCCTATGAAAAACTGCTCTCCGAAGAAACCAAAGAAAAAGAAGCCAAATTAGAGTTGTACATTCCACCCGGACCCCGCTTGGGTAATAAAGTTATCATTGCAAACAACGTGAGCAAGGCTTATGGTGATAAACTTTTGTTTGAGAATCTTAGCTTTACTCTGCCTCCCGCAGGCATCGTAGGCGTAATCGGTCCGAATGGAGCAGGGAAAACTACACTTTTCAAATTGATTACAGGCAAAGAAAAACCCGATAGCGGTACTTTTGAAATCGGCGAAACCGTAAAAATTGCTTACGTAGATCAAGAGCACGACAATTTAGACCCTGAAAAAACCGTCTATCAGGCAATTTCAGAAGGCAATGAGTGGATACAACTCGGAAATACACAAGTGAATGCACGAGCTTATGTGAGTAAATTCAACTTTACAGGGAACGACCAAGAAAAGAAAATTGGTGTGCTTTCAGGAGGAGAAAGAAACAGAGTGCATCTGGCTATGACCCTCAAAGAAGGCGGAAACCTACTGCTTTTAGACGAACCTACTAACGATTTAGATGTAAATACGTTGCGTGCATTAGAAGAAGCCCTTGAAAATTTTGGCGGTTGTGCTGTAATTATTTCTCACGATAGGTGGTTTTTGGATAGAATTTGTACGCATATTCTCGCTTTTGAGGGCAATTCGCAGGTATATTTCTTTGAGGGTAATTACAGCGAATACGAAGAAAACCGCAAAAAACGCTTAGGGAACGATGCCCCACAACGTATAAAATATAAAAAATTGGTGTAATTTAAGGCTACTTTTCTCTAACTTCCCGAAAGTTTCTTAATTTTCGGGAAGTTTTGTCTTTACAGAATTATGCTTTTGAAAAGAATACTAAAATTCTTTACTCGTCATCACTTACCCAGTTTATTATGGGCTTTCCTTTTGTTTTTGCTTGGTGGAGGAACTTTTTGGATACATCAAAATCAAGAACCTATCAGTATTGATGAAAAATACAAGGATTATATTCAAAAGCGTGTAATTGGCGAAATAGAGGTTTTAAGACAAGAAAGCAAAGAAATTGAAGAGCTTTTTCAGGAAAATAATGTAATTAGTCTTATAGAAGTTAAGAAAAAACATCGCTACCCTTGTATTATTTTCAGAAACGAACAACTCCTTTTTTGGTCGGATAATCGCTTTATTCCTGATTATGATTTAATAACAGGCAATTATACCCTCAAATTCTTTGAACTGCAAAATGGATTTTATATTTTCCATAGAGAATTTTTCAAAACTAACGAAGGCAGTAGAATTGAAATTTACACCTATCTGCCTTTACAAGTTCGGTATAGTTTGCAAAACAAATATCTCACCAGCCAAATAAATCCAAATATTTTTCCTTCCGAACAGCTTGAAATTAGCAAAACCCCTACTTCCAAGCAAATTTTCACAGAAATAGAAAAAGGCGAATACCTTTTTTCATTATCATATTCTACCCGAAAAGAAGCCCCTCACTTGTACTGGTTTGCTCTATCACTCATTTGTAATGCTGGAGCTTTTGTAATGCTTTTTATTTTTATTTGGAAATGGCAAGCTTTTTTCCAACGAAAAAAATTATATGAGTTTTTTATTGCCTTTTTCGTGCTTTATTGGCTATTGGTACGTTGGCTGATGCTTAAAAACCTAATTCCTTACAGCTTTTGGGAAACCGATTTATTCAACCCACAACTCTACGCTTCCTCGTTTTGGTCGCCCTCGTTGGGAGATTTACTCATCAACTTATTTTTAGGCTTGTGGATAGTGTTTCTATTACAAAGAAATTTTCCAAAAACTCTTATTTTTCAGAAAATCAGTCCAAAGAAAAAAATTGGGGCTAAATATTGGGCTTCGCTAATGCTTATCTTTTTGAGCTACGTTTCATTTTATGAGGTTTTTGGTATATTTAGCTCTATTTTTACCAATTCGCAACTCGTATTAGATATTTCACAAAATATTCACTTTCATTTGCCCCATTGGGCGGCTTTTGGGGTCTTTGTAGTACTTTCCACAATTTATTTTCTACTCTTACACCTTGTAGGACGACTACTCATACGTTTTCTTGATAACGACTACCCCAAATTTGCTCTTCTTTTCGGGCTTGCGACTATTTTACATTCTTCTATTGCCTACTTTACTGGCAATTTTGAGCCATTTTTAAGCTTACTCAATGGCATATATCTACTGATTTTGTACTTTTTCCGCTTACCTCAATTTCTATATCGCTTTCGCAATATCTCTATTTTGTATCTGCTGATAGGCTCGCTGTGGTGTGCCATAGCAGGAACGTATGCCCTTCGCTATTTTTCTACGCAAACCCAAAAAAAAGCAATTGGCAGATTTGCCGAAAATTTACTCTTATCCAAGGATTTCAAAACAGAGCTTACTTTGGATAATATCGTTGAGGAAATTCAGTTGGATTTGCCTCTCAAACTTTTTTTCAAGGCTTCGCTATCGGTTGTAGATAAAAGTACCATTGAAAAGCGTATTCGCAAGCAATACATAAAAAACGAATTTCCTGATTATGAAGTTGATGTTTTAGTATTTGATAACGTAGGGTTTCCTATTAGCAAGAATACGCAAATACGTTATGCCGATTGGGTAGAAACCTATCAAAAGCCACAATTCCGCACTGATAGAACTGACCGCTTTTTTATCAACGAAACCCAAGCTATAGAGCAAAAAATTGACCTTAACCTTTTTAGAATGTATATTGATTTCATAGAAATCAAGCAATCAGGACAAATTTTAGGTTATGTAATTATTACACTTAAAAAACGAAAAACTACCTCTTTCAAAGTATATCCTGTATTGCTACGCAACGAAAAAACTCAAGAAAATACCAAAATTAGTAATTTGTCGTACGCCATTTTCAGAACCAATAATGCCCCTCAACAAAATAGCCAACTGATTTACTCACAAGGAGATTGTAATTATTACAAAAATTTCAAAGAAGGACTTTTCCGTATTCAAAAGCTATATCAACAAGGCTACGAATTTCAGGGCTACAAGCATTTTGCCTTCCGAGGTGAAAATGGAAAAATAGTGGTAATTTCTTTGCCCGAGTATGCTTTCAAAAATACTTTTGCTAATTTTTCGCTCTTATTTCTTTTGCTTATTACATTAGTAGCTCTTATTCTTTCGATATACGGGCTTATCAATTATTACCAACGCAAAAAAATTACCTTGGCTACGCGTATTCAGATATTTCTGAATCTTGCATTTTTCTTTCCTTTGGTTATTTTTAGTATCACTACTTTGCAAGTAGTAAGTAGGACGTACGAAAATGATTTGAACCAAAAATTTTTGCAAAAAGCTGAAAACGCCTCTAATAGCCTTTTGAGTGCTATGCAAAGCTATGCAGAGCAAATGAAAACCAGAGAAGAATTGCAAAGAGAAGTGAATAGCGTAGCTTTGTATGCTCAATCAGACTTAAACCTGTTTGATACGCAAGGCAAATTATTAGTTACCAGCCAGCCTGCCATTTACGAAAGTCGTTTGCTTTCTAAAAACATAGCTCCCGAAGCCTTGTGGCAAGTTGTAGAACGAAAAGAAAATAGCACTATGCTTGCTGAAAATATCGGAAACTTGAACTACAAAGCCGTTTATTGGGCTATTCGCTCCTTTGAAAATAATCAGCTTTTAGCTATTCTCAATATACCATTTTTTGATGCCGAAGATGAAAGAGATAAAAAACTTACAGGTATTTTTACCACTATCATCAATATTTTCACGATTATTTTCCTCATTTTTGTAATCACTTCCTACTTCACTTCTAACCTTCTTACTGAGCCTTTGGCAATTATTACCCAAAAAATTCGCCGTACAACCCTACAAACTACCAACGAACCCCTACAATGGGATTCTGACGATGAGATAGGTTTGCTTGTAAATGAGTACAACAAAATGCTTATTAAGTTAGATGCAAGCAAAAAAGCACTGGCACAATCAGAAAAAGAAGCCGCTTGGCGACAAATGGCAAAACAAGTAGCTCACGAAATCAAAAATCCGCTGACACCAATGAAACTTACCCTCGAACACCTGAAAATGCGTATCAGTAGAGATTTTCCACAGATGAAAACCATTACAGAAAAACCTTTTGAAACTCTACTTGAACAAATTGATTTGCTCAGCGAAATTGCTTCCTCTTTTGCTTCTTTTGCACGTATGAGTGAACCAAAAAGCGAAGAATTTGATATTGCCTACATACTCAGACAAACCCTTTTGCTTTATGAAAATGATACCGATATCCACCTAATTCGCCATCTTGAAAAAGGTAAATTTATAGTAAAAGGTGATAAGCAACTGATGACACAAATTTTTACCAACATCATTCTGAATGCCAAGCAAGCTGTTCCAAGCGATAGAAATCCCGAAATTTTTGTTGCTCTTTACAAAACAGATGATAATAAAGTACACATAGAAATTCGCGACAATGGCAGTGGTATTCCCGAAGAGATACAGCATAAGGTTTTTCTGCCCAATTTTAGTACCAAATTTACAGGTTCGGGCATCGGACTGGCTCTTGCTAAACAAGGCATTGAACACGCAGGCGGAAAAATATGGTTTGAAACAGAAAAAGATATTGGTACTTGTTTTTATATTGAACTACCGCTAATATCAATTTCAGAATAGCTAATTTGTGGTTTCCTAATCATAGTTTCAAACTTTTGAGCCTACAAAACTTTTGAACTTTCTAACTTTATTAGTAGTTTTGGCTGAAAAAAAATCTCGAAATGGCTTTTGCGACAAATTGGTACAAAAAAACAGGCATACGTAGGCAGGTCTTTGTAATTTTTGCTATCATTACGGGTATCATTATGACTATCTCGCTCATTGGCATTATGGGTATCAATCGGGTAGCCGAAGATGTAAATGCTTTGTATCACGACCGCCTTTTGCCTGCCGTAGAAATGGCTAATCTTACAGAAAAACTCTATGAAAACCGCTTGCTTTTGGAGGAGTATCTTTACCTTGACGATTCGCTTATGCGAAAAGAAATTTTAAGCAAAATTGAAAAAAACCACAAAAGCATTGACTCATTAGCTTCCAAATATGCAGAAAGCCATTTAGTAGAGGAAGAAAATCGCTTTCTAATAACCTACCGAAAAGAAATTTTTAAGTATAAACAATTAGAAAACGAAATTATTAAGCTCTTTACTACCGATGCCGAAGGAGCAAAAACTTTATTTAGCACGGAAGCATCTGAAGAATTTAAGAAAATTATTGAGCCTATTCATCGCATTACTGATGTACAGCTCAAAATCGGCGAAGAACTTCGTAACGAGTCTATTGCCGAAGCAAATAGCATTCGTTTGGCTTTATACCTTGCAATGGGTATTGTAATTGTAGCTATTATTGTTGTGGGAGCTTGGTTAGGATTTGTGTATATGATGCAATGAAACAATATTTTCAAAATATCATTCAGGCTATAAAAACTACTTTACTAGGGTTTCAGATTACTTTTAAGCATTTTCGTAAGGCTTTTCGTAAGCCGAAACCTATTTTTATTACTGAAAAAACCTATTTTGAGCAAAATACAGGCAAAGTAACATTAGAATACCCCAAGGAAAAACTCCCTACTCCCGAAATAGGACGCTACAAACTGCATAACGAAATAGACGATTGCATCGTTTGTGATAAATGTGCCAAAATTTGCCCTGTCAATTGCATTGAAATTGAAGCTATCAAAGCTACCGAAGAATTTGGCAAAACCTCTGACGGCACAAGCAAACGCATTTACGCCGCCAAATTTGATATTGATATGGCAAAATGCTGTTTCTGTGGGCTTTGTACTACGGTTTGCCCTACGGAGTGTCTCATTATGACTGACGAGTACGATTACACCGTTTCGGATATAACTTTGCACAACTTTCATTTTGCCCATATGAGCGAAGCCGAAATCGCAGAAAAAAAAGCCCTTTACGAGCAATATCTCAAAGAAAAGGAAGAAGCCAAAAAGCAAACTACCAAAGAAAAAGTAGAAACACAAAAAAATGAAAATGAAGAAAATACCGAAACCAAGCCCAAAGTAGTTTTTAAGCCTAAATTCAAACCCAAAGGCTGAATTGTAGAAAAAACGCATTTTTTTTGGCTACTCCAAACATATTTGTTAATATTGAAGTTGAATTGATAGTCTTATTTTTATTCTGTTTCTTGTGTTCTAATTTCTCATAGCTACAAATATGGCAAACATAGTTCCTGTGGAAAAAGACCCTCAAATGTTGGATAGCATTGGCTATAAAAGCACCAAAATTGAGGACGCAATGTATATGAATGAGCTAACAACGCTCAACTTGGGTCCTACTCACCCTGCCACACACGGCATTTTTCAGAATGTGTTGCTAATGGACGGCGAAAAAATCGTAGCAGGTGAATCTACCGTAGGCTATATTCATAGAGCTTTTGAAAAAATTGCAGAACAAAGACCTTTTTATCAAATTACTACGCTTACCGATAGAATGAATTACTGCTCCTCCCCTATCAACAATATGGGCTGGTGGATGACCGTAGAAAAACTTCTGGGCGTGCAAGTTCCTCAAAAAGCTCAATATATGCGTATAATTCTGATGGAACTGGCTCGCATCGCAGACCATATCATTTGTAATGGTATTTTAGGCGTAGATAGCGGGGCTTTTTCAGGATTTTTGTATATTTATCAGTGGCGTGAGCATATCTACGACATTTATGAAGAAGTTTGCGGAGCAAGGCTCACCACCAATATGGGTAGAATTGGCGGTTTGGAAAGAGATTTTTCAGAAAAAGCTATTGCAGGTATCAAGAAACTGCTGAAAGAATTTCCTGCTGTACTCAAGGAATTTGAAACACTTTTCAACCGCAATCGTATTTTTATGGATAGAACCATAGGCGTTGGGGCTATCTCCGCCGAAAGAGCCTTAAATTATGGATTTACAGGACCTAATTTGCGTGCTTGCGGCGTAGATTATGATGTGCGTGTCAATGAGCCTTATTCAGGTTATCAGGATTTTGAGTTTGATATTCCTGTGGGCGAAAACGGCGATACCTACGACCGCTTTATGGTACGTAACGAAGAGATGTGGCAAAGTTTGCGTATCATTCAGCAAGCAATGGATAAACTTCCCAAAGCCGAAGGTAGCTATCACGCCAATGACTCCCGTTATTATTTGCCTCCCAAGCAAGAAGTCTATAAAAATATGGAGGCTCTCATTTACCACTTCAAAATTGTGATGGGCGAAATTGATGCTCCTGTGGGTGAGGTATATCATTGCGTAGAAGGGGGAAATGGTGAATTAGGTTTTTACCTGATTTCTGATGGAGGCAGAACACCCTATCGCTTGCATTTCCGCCGTCCTTGTTTTATTTACTATCAGGCTTACACCGAAATGTGCAAAGGACAGCAAATTTCCGATGCCATTATGATTATGAGTAGCCTCAATGTAATTGCAGGAGAATTGGACGCTTAATAACCCAAACAAGGACTTGTATTAAGAAAAGTCCTCGTTTGGGAAAAATCTATCACTTTTGTTTTGTCTTTTTTAGTTTGAAGTTGTTTAGAATTTATTTTTAGAGGTTGATTTAGTTTTGTAATTTTCTATTTATTCTTCGTGAAAAACAACAAAAAAACGTGATTTATTCTTGATAGAAAAGAAAGAAATTTTTTGTGTTAAATTTTTGTTAATTACCTCCCTGTCCTAACCTCCAAGTAACTTTCAGTAAAACATTCAAAGGGCGAAGCGTAAAGAGCGTTTCTCTGAAATTGTTTTCTTGTATTTGGGCTAAAATAAGATTTTGCTGGTTCGTTAGATTGAAAATCTGCAATTCTGTTTCCCATTTGGGAAATTTTCTCTGTAAAGAAACATCTATAAATTGATTGCTTAAACTTTGTCTTTGCTGAAAAGATTGAAAACTGTACCATTTAGCAGTAAGTATCCATTGCTTAATGATAATGTTAGCATACACCTGATGACGCAATTGCAAAGTTTGAGGAGTTTTTTGTCCGTTAATCTCTGTTTGAAGCACATTCAAACGGCTTTGTGCTTGTAAATTCAAAAAAGACCAATAGTTGCAAATCATTTTTCCCTCCGCCTGCCAATTCTGAAAAACTGATGTAAAATCCTGATTATTTTGTCTTTGCAAAAACTGATTTTGCATAAAAGTTCCCGAAAGAGCTATGTTTGTACGAGCCTTGTAAAAATACTTATTGAAGCGTGTATTTACCATTATATTCTGAAAAGGTGTTTGCAGGGCTATTATTTGCCTATTTTCTACAATACCCGTGAATTTTAGGTCATAGCGATAGTTTTGAAAACCTTGTAAAAAAATTACATCAGTATTCCAACTCCAGCCTCCCAAAATATTGTTGTAAAAAATATTGCCCATTGTTTGCCAGCTTTTTCGTTCAGGCACAAGTAAGCCATTGCGAAAAATACTCCGATAAGTCTGAAAAATCCCTTCTGTATTGAACCAGTGTGTTTCGTCTTCTACTTCATTGCTATAACTGCCTCCCGCCGAAAAAATCCAACCTTGCAAACGTCTTGAAAGGTTTATTCTCCAAAAGTATTGATGAAAAAAATTATTGCGTAGCCCTATTTCTGTATTTTGCCATAGGGCAAGCGGTGCGTATTCGGCATTGGTATTGAGTGTAAGTTGTTTGTTTATTTTTCTTTCAGCATTGATGTTTGTAAAAAGCTGATAGGCAAAGTCTTGTAAATTATTTTGAAGGGTATCTTTGCCTCCTTCGTTATTTTGCAAAAGCACAAAACTTTCTAGATTTCTGTGAGCAAGTCGCAAGCCTGTTTGACTTCGGAAATGAAATTTATTCCATTCTTGCGAGTTAATTCTAAAATTTTCAGTTTGCAAAATTGAACCCTTCACAAATTGCGTAGAGCTATTTTGCCCGCCCACCTGCCACAAATTAGGACTTACCTGCAAATTTTGAGGTAAAAATCTGAAATAAGAATTAGAAACCCATTGTACTACCTTGCCTGCTTGCAAGCGATAGTTTTTATACTCGTTTGCTACTTGAAAATAAGGGTTGTTTAGCTTCTGATTGATGTTCAAAATACCGAACAAATTAGCATTAGCCTCCTGATTTTCCCAATATTTTTTGGCTATGAAAACATTTTTTGTGTAAGCATTTTTTAAATTTTTTTCATATTCTATTTCACCTTGCAAGAGATGCTGTCTTTGAGTAAAAACTTGTTTTTCCGCGAAGGCAATTGTATCTGTTGGGAAAAAAATTTGCTGACGCAATTCCGAGCGAGTTTGGTTATTTTGCAACAAGTACGTAAAATGATAACGCATTTGAGCAGAATGAGGCATTTTTACAACTCCATTCAAACTGCTACTGGCTGTTTGGTTGAAAAGATAGCGACTGCGTTCCAAAGGAGGATTAGAAATTTGTGATAGTTGTAACAAATCGTTACGGCGTTGCGGAAAGCGGCGTAGTAAAAGTTGTTCCAAAGAAATAGTGTGTTCGGTAAGATTTTTTTCAGAATCTTTGCCGATATTATCACTTTGCAAAACATTGATAAACTGATGATTACGAAAAAATTTCAAGGCAACTATTTTAGTATCCCAAAGTAAGAAAGGCAAGCCTAAACCTGTTTCGCCGTTCAAAGCGATACTTTTTTTGGCTTTTTCGGTCAGACGCAAATTGAGAGCAGGATTTGAACCCTTGATGCCCAAACTATCCAATAGTTTGATATCCTGATGATTTTCGTAAAACTCAACTTCATCTACCATTTCCCAAGGCACATTTTCCGAAGCTATATTGTAGCGTTTGCCGAGCATATCCAAGTTTTCAATATAAAACTTGCTGATAGGTTTTCCTTTGTATTTAATAAGTCCATTGTCGCCAACTTCTACGCCAGGCATTTTGGCAAGTACATCTTTGATGTTTCTATCGGCTTTGCTAGCAAAACTTCTTACATTATAGGTAGTTGTATCGCTACGAATCGTTACGGGATTGAGTTTTATCTCAATTTCCTTAATTTCCGTTGAGCTTTCTTTGAGTGTGAAATGTAGTTTTTGGGAAATGGCGGGAATTTTTTGTCGGATTTTTTCGTAAGAAATATGCCTGATTTCTATTTCCAAACTATCGGTATTTGCAGAAACTGAAAACCGAAATTTTCCTTTGGCATCGGAAAAGGTATAGGCAAGAATTTTTTCGTTGCCCGAAGCGTATAAAAGCACCGTAGCATTTACGACAGGTTCTTTGCTATCTTGCAAAGAACCTTCTATCATAATTTGACCAAAGGAAATATGGGAAAAAAGTTGTAAGCACAATATGCTCCAATACAAACGCATTTTATTCGTATTCTATGGGATTGAATGGGTATTTGGGTCGGGGTTGTGGTTTGCCTTGGTTATCTCTCAATTCTACCTGTACGGGGGCGTTCATTAGTGCAGCCGACATATAACCTATGGGGTCTTCCACATACTTTTTGAGTTCTATCATATATTTTTTGTGAGTAATTTTAGAAAAAGCGATAGGCTCGCCTTCATAATGGGTTTTCATTTCATAACCAGCAGGCAGACGGCTTAAACCTAAAAGTTCAAAAGTATAATGATTTTTACTATCTTTGGCTAAAACAACAAGCCCCGGTAATCCGTAAAATTTCCAAACCCCAAAGGGGGTAGGTATATCCAAAGTGTACCACACTTCCCAGGTTCTACCTCTAAACGTTGTAGTTGCTTTTTTACAAAGATAACCTTTAATGGTTTGTGTTTCATCACTCATTTGCCACTGAAAAAGAGGATATTCCTCTTCGTACATAAAACTTTTTCCGATGAGATTTTGGGTATAGAATGTAAGTTTTTTATCGTTAGGGTACTGATGCACAATGACAGTGCTATTCTTACGCAAGCTTCCTGCTACCCCTCCAAAATTAAAAGTAGATTTGGTTGCCATTGACTTTTGTAATTGCATATAAGCCACTGAGTCAGCTATTCTACGGGCAGGATTATAAAACACTGAACGAGTTTTAGAAAATTCTAAAAACATCGTATCCGTAGAAATTTGAGTAGGTTTAGTAGTATCAACTACTACTTTTACGCTGTAAATAGCTCTTAATTCTCCTTTTCCTAAACGGACTTGAGAAAAAGCGTTTGTATTTATCAAACTGATTATCAAAACTACTAATATCAAGCGAAACATACACTTTGTTTTGCAGTTTTTTAGTAAGGCTTGAGAAATTTATTCAGCATAATTTATTTGTTTTTTTACTCATATTCAATAGGGTTATAGGTAATTTTTCGTTTGGGTATTGGGCGTCCTTCTTTATCTTTCATTTCAATTTGTACAGGCGTATTCATCATAGCTTGAGATATATATCCCATAGGGTCTTCAAGGTATTTTTTTAGTTCTTGCATATATTGTTTGTGAGTAATTTTAATAAAATTTCTTGGTTCTCCGTAGTCATAGTGCGTTGTCATTTCATAGTCAGTAGGCAAGCGTTTTAAGCCCAATAACTCAAAAATAAAATGATTTTTACTATCTTTGGCTAAAACAATGAGCCCAGGTAATCCATAAAATTTCCAAACTCCAAAAGGTGTAGGTATATCTAAAGTGTACCATACTTCCCAGGTTCTACCTCTAAATGTTGTAGTTGCTTTTTTACAAAGATAGCCTTTGATAGTTTGTGTTTCATCACTCATTTGCCACTGAAAAAGAGGATACTCTTCTTCGTACGTAAACGCCTTGCCTGGTAAGTTATGGGTATAAAATGTTAGCTTTTGGTTAGTAGGGTAACAATGAGCTATCACGTTGCTATTTTTGTTTCGCATATTAGAAAGTAAATTATCACTGAAATTTAATTTTATTGGTGCTCCTGACTGTGATGCTTTCATTGCTTTTTGTGTTCTACTTAAAGCAATAGAATCTAATGCTCTGTATGTCGGATTGTAATACACTGACCTTGTTTTGGAAAATTCCAAAAACATTGTATCTGTTGTAATATATGCAGGTTTAGTGGTATCAGCCACCTTTTTGGCAAGATATACCGCTCTAAACTCTCCTTTTCCTAATTTAGTTTGGGCAGTAAGAAATTCTACGCTCAATAAATTGCATACCAGTAGTAAAAATATTTTTTTCATATATCTTTATGTTTTGAGTTTTACTTTGAAGGAGAGTATCCTTAAATAAGGATACTCCCTTTGCAAAACAAAAAATTAATTCGGGAAAGTAATAAGGAAATAATCTGCACCTTGCTGACAAAATGCCATATCTGCAAGCATCAAAGAAAACATAAATTGTTCAGCTGTAACATTACAAAACGTAGCAATAGCAGTGATACCACAAGAAAAAGTAACAAACGCTTCATTGCACCATTTAGGCTTGTTATCTGCGTTAAATGCCAATTGATATTGACTATTGTAAGCAAATTTTTCTTTTGTTGCAACTTTTAATTTTCCTTCAGCATTTCCAAAATTAAGAATTGCTAAAAACATTACCAAAACAAACATTACTTTTTTTATAAAAATTAGGAATTTAAGATTTCACAAAAAACTCCTAAACTTTTAGGGCCCCGAAGTTTAGTTGGGCAAAGAAAGAAAGAAAGAAAGAAATTTTTTATATTAAATTTTTGTTAAATTTATGTTAAATAATTACAACAAATCTACAAAATATGGCTTTTGTAGTAAAAAACCTTCTTTATCTCACTCATACATCACTTCTGCTGCAAAACCAAAAGTGTAAAATTTTTCTTTGCCTAAAATGCTACCTTTGTTTTCTTGCAATAGCCACTTTCCATTGCTCTGATAGAACATATCATTTTCATCGTGATGGGAAAATAAAAGAGGTATATAAACATTTCCCCAACCTTCTTCGCCTTTTACTTCCATTATTTGCATACCTACAAAAGCTCCATTTTCAGGGAAAGGAACTTGAAACATTGAAATATCAAGCCATTGTGGTTTGAAATCTCGTATAAAAAAGAGCATTTCTTTTTCTACAAGTGGCTGAAAAGGGCGTTTATGCTCATCTACGGAATAGCACAAAACCTTGATTTTAATGTATTCAGGATTTTTCAAAGCCCTTTTCTGCAACTGATTGCTTGTGATACTTTTTTCCAAAAATTTAATGGTTCTGGTAGTAAATTTTACATACACTTTTGTAATTTGTCCTTTTTTAGCAGTCTTGTTCGGAATATAGCTAACTATTGGATTACTCCCCTGAACAAATAAATTTGTATTAGCTCCTATGCCGAGTATTCCTGTGAACGGAGTTCGTAAATCGCCCACCTTTCGCCTATGACGAAATTTTGGAATACTAACTTCAATTTCTTCTATTTTCTCATAGTTTTCAAGTTCAATTTTTAATGTATCTATTTGAGGTTTGAATACAACATACGAGTTACTAAAATTAATTTTTGAAAAAAATATCGTGTCGCCCGCCTTTAAGGGTGTTTCAAGAATAAAATAGCCTTTTGCATCTGTTTGTGTAGTTTTTCCATTTTTCTTTTCAAACACCCAAACCCCGCTAATGGGAGTTTGGGTGTTTTTTTCATACACAAATCCCTTGATTTGAGCTAAAATTTCGGTGTTTATAAGTAAAGATAAAAAATAAAAGCAATTTTTGGCACACATATATTTTAATCAATTATTCTACGGTACAGGGGCAAAAAGTCCCACATTCACAATCCTTATCACCCGAAGAGGTTGCTTGAAATCCCCAACAATACCCTAAAAAGCAATTTGCTGTAACGGTAACTACTGCAAAGCACTTACCATCACAATAACTAAAACCTCCTTGCCATACGACTTTACGTTCATTGTTGCCTTCATCGGGCTGAAAATATTGTTCTTGTACAAGCAAGGCTTTTTTCAATTTAGCTTTCTGTTTAATCTGACTTATTATTCTTTGTAAATCATCATTGCAACTATGACAATTCCTTTTAAGAATAAAAGCTCCACTTACAAATAAAATAACAACAAGTAAGGCAATTTTAGAAAAAACTTTCATAAATCCTAAAAATTAAGATGTTAAAAACTCAAACTCCTAAATTTTGAGCTCAAAAATTTAGTTGAGCAAAGAAAGAAAGAAAGAAAGAAAGAAAGAAAGAAATTTTTTATATTAAATTTTTGTTACAATATGACCGCCAAGTTATGAATTAGTGGATATTGACGGCGTTTAATTTAACAAAATTAAGAAAGATTTCATCATTAAGAAAATCCTTATTGTTTTTTTGTGAGGTATAAAAAAAATACTTATAGC
>NZ_NKXO01000032.1 GCF_002843425.1 Raineya orbicola | reverse complement strand
GGACATAGCCCTGTGCTTCGGGAAGGCTGTCGTTATCAACACCTTTCTGCCATCAGTGCCATTAGTCCTGCGGGTGATTTGGTGTATCAAATACAAGAAAGTAGTTTCAAGGGCAAAGATGTGGTAGATTTTCTCAAAAAATTACTTGACACTTTGAAGCAAAAATTACTCATCATTTGGGATGGGGCACGTATTCATTCCAGCAAAGAGGTGAAAGATTTTTTACGAAAAGACAAGAATGAAACTATTTATCTGGCTAAAATTCCCCCCTATTCCCCTGAATTGAACGCAGATGAACAGGTCTGGAAAACCCTCAAATGTGATATGCTTAAAAATGTTGTCTGTAAAAACTTAACTCAACTCAAAACTAAACTTCAAAATGCTTTTCAAGTACTTCAACAAGCTACAAAAAAAATTGCTAACTTCTTTAAACACCTGAAAGTAGGTTTCGTATAAATCTTAAATTTATTTAACTATAAATTTACCTTCCTCCTCTGCCGCCTGTTCTACTACCCCCAGAACTTCCTCCTGATGAACCTCCACTTCTTCCACTACTGAAACCACCTGATGATGAAGTTCTTTCCCTTCCACTACTCCAAGAAGAAGACGAGTTATTGGAATTAGAATTGCTTCTACCACCCCAAGAGGTTCTATTATTACCTTCATTCCTATAACGTTCTGATGAATTGGAGTTGTTGTAACGTTCAGAATTGATACTACTTCTTTCTGTTTTTACTCTACCTGTACGAACCTCATTGCTCTGTGTGGGGGTATAGGTATCAGATGAGTAGTTTCTTGTTCTTCCACCTGTAATTACTCTACCACCCTGATTATTGTTGTCATCATTATTATTGTTATTAGGTTGCAATCTTGGATTAGGAGTGTTTCTGATGAAATTGCTACCTCTGCCCGCCGAAGCACGCGGACCTACATAAATATTTTGGGGAGTACGATTATCATTCCAAGACCAAGTATTGCCCCAGCCGCTATTCCAGCCCCAAGGTCTATACCAAGAATTCCAGCCATAACCATAACCTATGTACCAACCATTTCCCCAGCCTGTACCCCAATAAGGGTTGCCCCAGCCCGTACCATACCAATACGGATTGTTCCAGCCATTGTTCCAATAATAAGGGCTATTCCAACCTCCATACCAATAAGGACTATTCCAAGAGTTCCAGTTTCCACCCCAGTTATTGCAACTCCAGCAATTATTCCAATAATTCCAACTATTCCAGCGATTATCATTCCAAGAGTTGTAATTATTCCAGTTAGCACTTCGGCTATTCATAGGTACATACAAACTACCACCTTGCGTAACAGGATAATCCAAAGCATCGGGATTGCTGAAATTACTGATAGGTTTCTGGTCATATTCGCTATTGTAGGCATCGCTTGTTAAGCCATCATTTTCTAAAATTCTTTGATTTTGGCGAATTTCAGTTTTTTTTACATCATCTCCTACAAAATACACGTCGTCGTATTCATCACCTTGCGAAACGAGCCTTCCTTGTGAGGCACAAGAGAAAGCACCAAACGCAAGCAAAACATAATATACCCAATGCCTTTTCATAAACGTATCAGTTTGGTGGTTAATTTACTAATTAACAAACAAAAACCGAGCCATTTCGGTTCAAATTTTTTGTTTTTATGTATAATGAACGAATGTATTACAAGAGCCTTGTATAAGGCAATAGTTTTTTATCTGCATTGTTTGCAATAAATTTTCGTAAAATCAAGAAAGTAACTTCTAAATCTTACATAAGTTTTTGAGAAAAATTATACTTTTCGTGAAACTTTACACCAATTTCTGCGTAATACAAGAAAGAAGCTATCATAAAAAAGTAGTTTTTTCATACAAACAGGTGTGTATCTTAAACAGGTGCAGTAAAGGCATCAACCTTTGGTTGATGTTTTTTTATTTTCTGACAAACATTTTTTTCTGCAAATAGTTTTCATTACAACAACATCATATTTTTTTAATGAAAATTATGAGTTATCCAAATTATGAGCTACTATTCTATTAAAGATGTAGAAAATCTTTCAGGTATTAAAGCCCATACCCTACGTGTGTGGGAACAACGATACGATATTCTTAAACCCAAACGAACCGACACCAACATTCGCTATTATGATGATTTAGACCTTAAACTCATTCTGAATATTTCTGTACTCAATAAGCACGGGCATAAAATTTCGCATATTGCCCAAATGTCGGCAGAAGAATTGCGTACCGAACTTATCCGTCTTACAGAAAAATCTACTGATGCCCAAGATAAAATACAAGCCTTTACGCTCTGTATGATGGATTTGGACGAAGAACGCTTTGAGTATCTACTTGCTCAAAGTATCAAACAAATAGGCTTTGAAAATACAATGCTTCGGATAATTTTCCCCTTTTTGCAAAAAATAGGTATTTTGTGGCTTGCAGGTACTATCAACCCTGCTCAAGAACATTTCATTTCTCATTTGATACGACAGAAAATCATTGTAGCCATTGATAGCCTCAAACCCAATTATACCGAAGGTAAAAAATATATGCTTTTTTTGCCTGAAGGCGAATGGCACGAACTTTCGCTCCTTTTCACAAATTATCTTTTACGTAGCCGAAAGCAAAGAACTATTTATCTCGGGCAGACCGTTCCCTTGAACGATTTGCAAGAAGCTTACAAAATTTATAAACCCGAATTCCTTTTCAGTGTGATAACTTCTTCACCCTCTTTTCAGCAAATACAGCAGTATATTTACGAAATTTCAAGACACTTTCCTGAAAGTAAAATCATTCTTACAGGTAGCCAAGTGATAGGGCAAGGGCTGGATACTCCTGAAAATGTCTTAATTTTAGCCAAAATTGAAGACCTGTTAGATTTTATTCAGGAAAATGCTTAAAATATTATTATGCAAGCCGAATAATATTTGGTTTGTATAAAAATAGTACAATTCAATAGTTGAAAAAGGTCAATTTTTGCAAAAATTTTACAAAAAAATACAAAAAAAAATCAAAAATGCTTGTGTGGTTTTAGGGGGCATTGTAATTTTGTATCAGAAATTTTGAAAAAGAATTGTTGAACCCTTAAACCATACTACTATGGCAACTGCAAAAAACGCGGCTACTGAAGCTGTAAACAAAATGGCTGAGCAAAACCAAGAAGCTCTCGTAAAAGTGAAAAACACCTTGAAAGAAGCTTTTGCTAACGTGAAAAAGACCGTAGGTCTTGACAATGCTCCTGACTTCATTAAAGAAGCAGTAGAAGCTCAAGAAAACTTGGCAAGCAACTGGTTTGATTCTCTTATCCGTGTTGCTCAGGTAAAATCAGTAGAAGAATTGAACGAAGTGTTGAACACCCAAGTAAAACATTTCCAAAAGAACTTCACTACTGCTATGGACTTGGATTTCTGGAAAAAATCATCTAAAAAAGGAGCAGAGTGGAAACCTACTGATTACGTAAACGTAGATTTCGCAAAAGAAACTATGCTCAAAGTAATTGACCTTTGCCAACCTGCAAAGTAATTGCTTCTCCGCTATGAAAACCCAAAAAGCCGAGCTTTATGCTCGGTTTTTTTATTTTGAAAAAATCACTTATTTTCTATTATCCAATATCTTTCTTTCATAAATTTGCTTCTAAAAAACTCTAACCAACTTGAAAAGCTATATTATCATTGATTTTGATAGCACCTTCACGCAAGTAGAAGGATTAGACGAGCTGGCTCGCATAGCTCTAAAAAATACCCCCGATGGAAAGGAACGAATAGCTCAAATTCAGCAAATTACTCACGAAGGAATGGAAGGTAAAATATCTTTCGCTGATGCTTTGCGTGAGCGAGTTAGATTGCTTTCTGCTCACCAAAACCATATCAGCGAGCTTATAGATTTTCTAAAAACCAAAGTTTCCCCTTCTATTGAGCGAAACAAGCAATTTTTTAAGCAATTTGCCGATAATGTCCTTATTATTTCCAGCGGATTTCGGGAATTTATTGTACCTATTGTGAGCGAGTATGGCATAAAACCTGAAAATGTTTTTGCCAATTCTTTCCTCTTTGATGAAAACGGAAATATTATTGGTTACGATACCAGTAATCTACTTGCTCAAAACGAAGGTAAAGTCTTGCAACTCAAAGCCTTAAATTTAGAAGGTGAAGTTTATGTAATTGGCGATGGATATACTGATTATCAAATGCGTGAAGCAGGATTAGCCAATCGCTTTTATGCTTTCACAGAAAATATCAAACGAGAAAGTGTTACAGCCAAAGCCGACTATGTTCTGCCTAATTTAGATGAGTTTTTGTTCATACACAAATTGCCTATGCAAGTTTCTTATCCCAAACATCGCATTAAGGTCTTACTTTTAGAGAACGTTCACCCCAAAGCCAAAGCAATTTTTGAAAAAGAAGGTTACCAAGTAGAACTGCTCAAAACTGCCCTCAACGAAGCTGAACTTTGTGAAGCTATCCGAGAAGTTTCTATTTTGGGCATTCGTTCTAAAACCAACGTTACTGCCAAAGTATTAGAAAATGCCGAAAAACTTATTGCTGTTGGTGCTTTTTGTATTGGCACTAATCAAATTGACTTGAAAACTTGTATGCATAAAGGGATAGCAGTTTTCAATGCTCCTTACAGCAATACCCGAAGCGTTGTAGAACTTGCTATCGGTGAAATGATTATGCTCACCCGAAGAATTTTTGAAAAAAGTAATCTTACACACAAAGGAATTTGGGATAAATCCGCCACAAATAGCCGTGAAATCAGAGGTAAGAAGTTAGGTATTGTAGGTTATGGTAATATTGGTTCGCAACTTTCGGTGGTAGCGGAGGCTTTGGGTATGCAGGTGTATTTTTACGATATTGTAGATAAACTTGCCTTGGGTAATGCCCGCAAATGCAATTCGCTTGATGAACTTTTAAGAGAGGCTGATTTTGTGAGCTTGCACGTTGATGGTAGAGAGGAAAATACACATCTGATAGGTGAAAGAGAATTTGGTTTGATGAAAGAAGGGGTTATTTTTCTAAATTTGGCACGTGGGCATATTGTAGATATTGAGGCATTAGTAAAAAACTTAAAAACTGGCAAAATTGCGGGTGCGGCAGTAGATGTATTCCCATATGAACCTAAAAATAATGAGGAGGAATTTATCAGTGAATTGCGAGGCTTACCGAATGTTATTCTCACGCCTCATATCGGTGGAAGCACCGAAGAAGCACAAGAAAATATTGGCGAGTATGTTCCGCAGAAACTCATTGACTATATCAACACAGGTAGCACTTACGCCAGCGTGAATATGCCTAATTTGCAATTGCCTGCACAAAAAGATGCTCATAGGCTTTTGCATATACACAAAAACACTGCGGGGATTCTTGCTCAAATCAACCAAGTACTCGCAAGTCATCAAATCAATATCTTGGGGCAATACCTCAAAACAAACGAAGAAATCGGTTACGTAATTACTGATATTGATAAAGAATACAGCAAAGATGTAATTACTGCTCTCAAACGCATTGAAAACACTATAAAATTTAGAATTTTGTACTAATCTTTGGGAAAATGTTTTTCATCAATAATTTTCCCTATTGGCAGTAGAAGTTTTTTTGCTAAATTTACATTTTGAAACAACCTTAAAATCAATTTTTTGTATGAATTACGGCATTTTCACTATTCCCGAGCCCAAAAACGAACCTGTGTACGGCTATGCACCGGGTAGTAAAGAAAGAGAACTTTTGAAAAAAGCAATCCAAGAACTGAAAAGTAAAGAATTAGATATTCCAATGTTTATTGGTGGCGAGGAGGTACGCACTGGTAATCGTAAGCGTATAGCTCCACCTCACGAATTAAGTCATACATTAG
Organism: Raineya orbicola; assembly: GCF_002843425.1. Lineage (GTDB taxonomy): Bacteria > Bacteroidota > Bacteroidia > Cytophagales > Thermonemataceae > Raineya > Raineya orbicola. Next base: position 34,464 of record NZ_NKXO01000032.1, on the reverse strand, counting down.
GATACTATCATAAAGGAGGTAGAGAGGAAGTAGAACGTGCCATTCGTGCCGCTCTGAATGCCAAAGAATTATGGGAAAATATGAGTTGGGAGCATCGGGCAAGTATTTTTCTGAAAGCCGCCGAGCTTATCTCGTCCAAATATCGCTACGAACTCAACGCCGCTACGATGTTAGGACAATCTAAAAATGTTTTTCAAGCCGAAATTGACTCCGCTTGCGAAATTATTGATTTCCTTCGCTTCAATGTGAAATTTATGGAGCAAATTTATCGCGAGCAACCTATCTCTTCGGCAGGCATTTGGAATAGGGTAGAGCATCGTGCTTTGGAGGGTTTTGTTTTTGCTCTTACGCCGTTCAATTTTACGGCTATTGCGGGCAATTTGCCTACGTCCCCTGCAATGATGGGGAATTGTGTGGTATGGAAACCCGCCGAAACACAGATTTATTCAGCTCACGTGTTAATGAAGGTTTTCAGAGAGGCAGGCGTTCCTGATGGGGTTATCAATTTGGTATTTGTTGATGGACCCACAGCAGGCGAGGTTATTTTCGCTCACCCCGATTTTGCAGGTATTCATTTTACAGGAGGAACAAGCACTTTCCAAAGAATTTGGAAAACCATTGGCGAAAACATTGCTATTTACAAAACTTATCCTCGTATTGTAGGCGAAACAGGTGGAAAAGATTTTGTTTTAGCTCATCATTCCGCAGACACCAAAGCCCTTGCAACAGCACTTATTCGCGGAGCTTTTGAATATCAAGGGCAAAAATGCTCGGCGGCTTCAAGAGCTTACATTCCTTCAAGTATCTGGGAGGAAGTAAAAAACTATATGCTTGCCGATTTGAAAGAAATCAAAATGGGTAGTGTAGAAGATTTTACTTGCTTTATCAATGCGGTAATTGATGAAAAATCTTTTGATAAAATCACAGGCTACATTGAGCAAGCAAAGAAAGATGGCGTAAATATTATTGCAGGGGGTAACTATGATAAAACCAAAGGATTTTTTATTGAGCCTACTATTTTGCAAGTACAAGACCCTATGTATGTAACTATGCAAGAAGAAATTTTCGGACCTGTTTTGAGTGTATATGTTTATCAGCCCGAAAATTTTGAAGATGTGCTTACGTTGGTAGATAAAACTTCGCCTTACGCTCTTACGGGTGCTATTTTTGCCCAAGACCGCTACGCCATAGATTTAGCGAGCAAGCGTTTGCGTCATTCAGCAGGAAACTTTTACATCAACGATAAGCCCACGGGGGCAGTAGTAGGACAACAGCCTTTTGGCGGAGCAAGAGCATCAGGTACAAACGACAAAGCAGGTTCTATGCTTAATCTTTTGCGTTGGACTTCCGCCCGGGCTATCAAAGAAACTTTTGTCCCACCCACCGACTATAAATATCCGTTTATGGCAGAAAGTTAGCAGAAAAGAACCCGAATTTATGAACATAAATTCTTGATTTACACAGGAAAGCAGAGCAATAGCGGCAACATCGCTGCGGCTGATGCCGCCGCTCGCTTTTTTAAGAAAAGGTTATTCAGCAAATCCTATGCCAGTCTGTTATTTGAAAAAAAATCTTGCAAAAATGTGGTGTAATATCCAAAAAAAACTTTAATTTGGGTTACGAATTGGAAGATAGTTTTTTACTACCTTCACTCAAAGCAGGTATCTGAATCTCAATTGTTTATAGAACCTAAATGAAAAAGCAATATGATACACATCAACAAAGAAAAACTTTTAGCAGATAGAGAGCGTTTGCTCAATATTCTAAAAAACAAAGATTTAGACGAGCATACGCATAGGCTTGTACGCGAAGACTTACGCAATGTAGAAAAAGAGCTTGCCGAAATAGCTCCCGAACTTTTGAAAGAAAATAATGATAATCAGCAAACTAAAAAATAGACTGAAATTTTCATAGTATATTTAACTATTGAGGGCTTCGTTCAATACGAAGCCCTCAATGCTCATAAACAGAATCAGTCTTTTAATTTACCAATTATCTCAAATTTTTCAAAAACCTTTTCACTATGAGGAGCGTCTGTTAGCTCTTCGGTGAGGTCTTGTCCTGCCCAATGCTCGTAGTGTTTGCCTTCTCGCCAAAGACGTGAGCGTGAGACATCATAGATGAAACCATTGTAGGCTACCCATATTTCTGGGCGGTCTTGTCCGTTACGTAAAGCAAGTTGCTGTTTGGTGTAGATAGTTAAATTTTCACTCATACCATCTCTATTTCTGACAAATCATTACCAAACGTCTCTCCCCAATTTCCTTTGAAAAAGTCTTTTTGAGCCTTTTTTCCTACTATTTGCACAAACTGCTGACGAGGTATAAACTCCGCTCCTAAACTTTCTAAATGTTCTGTATGAACTTGACAATCAATAAGTTCAAAATTGTTTTTCTCTAAAATTTTACATAAAGTAATAAAGCCGTATTTAGAAGCATTACTCACTTTGGAAAACATTGACTCCCCAAAGAAAATATTTCCCAAGCAAATCCCATACAACCCTCCCACTAATTTCTCTTCCTGCCAAACTTCAACAGAATGGGCATAACCCAACTGATGTAGTTCTATGTAGGCGTTTTTCATTTCAGGGGTTATCCAAGTACCATACTGCCCTTCTCGTTTAATTTTTTGGCAATTTGTAATTACTTTTTCAAAATCCTTATCCAAAGTTACTTCAAAAGCCTTTTTCTTAAAAAGTTGCCTCATACTTTTGGAAATCTTGATATGAGCAGGATACAGCACAAAACGAGGTTCAGGCGACCACCAAATAATAGGTTCTCCTTCCGAAAACCACGGAAATATTCCTGAACGATACGCTAAAAGCAAACGTTCCACTGAAAGGTCGCCACCCACAGCTACAATACCTTCTCGGCTGGCAATATGTACCGGAGGGAAAAAAAGCTCATCTCGTAGGAAGTAATAAGCCATAAATGCTCACTTGCTGAATACATTTCTAATTTAATTCAAGTTTGACTAAAAAGCAAATTTTCCTTAAAAAATTCTGTGAAAATTTTTGGTACAAAATTTGATATAATTTCGTAAAATTATTACAAGACTTAAAAAATTTTTTTGAAATGAAAATACCCTTTATTCAAAAATTATGAGTTATACCTCGTTTTTATTACATCAAAACTTACATCTGTGCAACTTTTTTGCCTTATGTTTTCGTAAATGAAGTAAAAGGGTACTACAAAAACAAAAGACACTATACCACTTACATTACCAACAGCTAAAACTTCTACGTGTATGAACCTCAGTATGAATGACATTGAAAACTTGCTTTGGAGTTTCCAAAAGCACGTTCCCGAGGACAAAGTAGGGCATAAAACCAAAGTACAACTTCTTAAAATTGCCCTCTTGCAAGAAGTGAATTTACCTTCTTTGAAGGTAACCGATGGAGACCCGTTCTCTGCTAAATGGCATAATTTATTTGAAGAAACCACCCAAAAGCTAAAAAATATTTTTAGCAGTTTGGGAGCAACGCCTGAACAAATTGAGGCAATTCTCACCGAATATGGCAAAATTTCTCATCATAACGTATGGCGTAGAGCTTCTTGACATCTCAAATTTCCAAGGTTAGCGGTTTGCTAACCTTTTTTATTGGCTTAAATATACTCCAAATTTACTTTCATCGTCCAAAATAACACTCACGTGATTCTGTAAGGTAGTAGCAAGGGAATAACCTACGTAATCAGGATTGATAGGGAACAACTTGTTATCTCTATTTACAAGCACAAGTGTTTGCAAACTTTTGATAGGAATTTCAAAGAAAGGTTTGAAGGCGTAAAACATTGTTTTACCGCTATTCAGCACATCATCTATCAAGATAATGCTTTTATGAGCCAAATTGGCAATATCTTCTGAAATTTGAATAGGTTGCGAAAGGGGGGCTGTTTTGTCTAATTTCAAACTACAAAGCCGTACTTTCAGCGGCGAAACTGCCTGAATTTCTCTTTGCAATAAGTATGCCAAATGCAACCCCATATTCTCAATGCCCACAAGCACTATTTCCGTTTCATCAAAATGATTTTCGTAAATTTGGTAAGCTAAACGCCTGATTTTCTGATGTACTTGCCTAGCAGAAAGTATTTGGGTAAGCATTTCCGTAAAATTTAAGACGGCTCAATTGCCACTACCGACAAATTGAGCCTGTATAAGTCTTAACCTTCTTTGAGGGCTTCTGCACCACCTACAATTTCTAAAATTTCTTTGGTAATAGCCGCCTGACGTGAGCGATTGTATTCCAAACGAAGTTGTTTCAGAAGTTCGCTGGCGTTGTCGGTAGCTTTATCCATAGCGGTCATTCTTGCACCTTGTTCGGAAGCATTAGACTCTAAAATAGCCCTATAAAGTTTAATTTTCAAAGAATAGGGAATGAGGTCTTGGATAATTTCTTCAGCAGAAGGTTCTAAAATATAATCACCGCCTTCGGTTTGGGTTTGAGCTGTGCTTTTTTGCAAAGGCAAAAAGGTTTCTTGTCTCAAAATTTGTGTTACCACATTTTTGAATTCGTTGTAAATCAAGACCACCTTATCATACTTGGCATCGGCGTAGAGTTTTAAGACAAAATCACCTACTTTTTTTACATTCTCAAAGCTCAAGCGTGTAAAAATATCTGTAAATTCGCTACCAACAATCTGAAAGCCTCTTTTTGCAAAAAAATCTTTTCCTTTTTTACCCAAACATAAACAATGAACGTTCCCTTTTGCAAGTTGGGAGGCGTACTCGGTTTGAATAATATTGTAAGCGAACTTTTGAATACCGCTATTAAAACTGCCACACAAACCCCTATCCGAAGTATTGATGATAAGCAAAATCTTTTCAGCAGGACGTTCTTGCAAATATGGGCTTTCAATTTCACCCGTATAGCCCGCCGAAAGGTTATTTAAGATTTTGTTCAGCGATGTAGCATACGGACGCATCTGCGTAATGGCATCTTGGGCTTTGCGGAGCTTAGATGCCGCCACCAACTTCATCGCTTTGGTAATTTGCTGTGTTGAATTTACGGTGGTTATGCGGTTGCGTATCTCTTTTAATGAAGGCATAGGTTAGTACGGAGTATAAGAGTATTGAGTAATGAGTATTTTGTGAAACAAACTATATTGCAAGAAAGACCTATGAAAGTTTTTAAGGTTTCATAGGTCTTTTTAAGGCTTAATAATTTTTAGCCATTTGAAGGGCAACTTCCTTCATTTTAGCAGTATCGGCATCTTCTAATTTACCTTTACGCAAGTTTTCTAAAATGGCTTTATGCTCTACACGCATTTTTGCCAAGAACTCCTTTTCAAACTCTTTCACTTTTTCCACAGGAACGCTATCCAAACAGCCATTCGTAGCTACATAAATGATAGCAATTTGTTCCTCTACGGGTACAGGCGAGTATTGAGGTTGCTTCAAAACTTCCAGATTTCTTCTACCACGTTCAATAACGAGCTTGGTAGCAGGGTCAAGGTCGGAGCCGAATTTAGCGAAAGCCTCCAACTCACGGAACTGGGCTTGGTCAAGTTTAAGCGTACCTGCTACTTTTTTCATAGATTTGATTTGAGCATTCCCCCCCACACGGCTCACCGAAATACCCACGTTGATAGCAGGACGAATACCTGCGTTAAACAGGTTAGATTCCAAGAAAATCTGTCCGTCAGTAATGGAAATTACATTGGTAGGGATATAAGCCGAAACGTCTCCTGCTTGGGTTTCAATGATAGGCAAAGCCGTAAGAGAACCTCCTCCTTTTACTTTACCCTTCAAGGATTCAGGCAAATCGTTCATTTGGCGAGCTACTTCATCAGAAGCATTGATTTTAGCGGCACGCTCCAAAAGACGAGAGTGCAAGTAGAAAATATCCCCGGGATAAGCCTCGCGTCCGGGAGGGCGGCGAAGCAACAGAGAAACTTCGCGATAGGCAACAGCTTGCTTGGAAAGGTCATCATATACCACCAAAGCAGGGCGACCTGTATCGCGGAAATATTCGCCTATTGCCGCACCTGTAAAAGGGGCAAAAAATTGCATAGGAGCAGGGTCAGAGGCGGTAGCCGAAACAACAATGGTATAAGGCATTGCACCGCCATCTTCCAGAGCCTTTACAATTTGAGCTACCGTAGAGGCTTTTTGTCCGCAAGCCACATAAATACAATACACAGGCTCGCCTCTGTCGTAAAATTCTTTTTGGTTGATGATAGTATCAATAATGATAGCCGTTTTTCCTGTTTGGCGGTCGCCGATGATGAGCTCACGCTGTCCTCTACCGATAGGAATCATTGCATCAATAGCTTTGATACCTGTTTGGAGGGGTTCATTTACAGGTTGGCGGTAAATAACGCCCGGAGCTTTGCGTTCCAAGGGCATATCATACAAATCACCTACTAAATCTCCTTTGCCGTCAATGGGTACTCCCAAAGTATTCACAACTCTACCCAGCATAGCTTCACCTACTTTGATAGAGGCGATTTTTTTAGTACGTCTGACGGTATCTCCCTCTTTCACTTCGCCTGCTTCCATAAGAACGGCTCCCACGTTATCTTCTTCCAAGTTTAGAGCCAAAGCCTTGATACCATTTTCAAATTCCAAAAGCTCTCCAGCTTGCACTTTGGTAAGCCCATAAATACGAGCTACACCATCACCCACTTGCAAAACGGTACCGACTTCTTCCAGTTCAGCTTCGGTTTTTACATTAGAAAGTTGCTCTCGCAGAATGGCAGAGATTTCATCAGGTCTGATTTGTACGTTCATAAATTTTGTATATGCTTAAAATTCAACCATTAGGAAAATCAGTCGCAAAAATACATATTTCCTTGATTGCAAAAAATTTTTTGTAATGATTTTTGTCAGAAAGGAATTAGCTAATTATTTCATAATGGCATTTTCTCTCACTTGCCAAAATTCCATATCTTTTTGAGCTTTATTTTTAAGTTTTTTATCTTTCTGAAAACTTTTGGCAAGCCATTCCAAACACTCTTGCTCATTTCCTTTACGCATACCCACAATAGCACGTGCATACAAAGCAAGTGAAAAATCTTGTATTTGCTCAAAAAGTTGAGAAGCCTTATCGTATTGATAGGTGAGCAAATAGATTAACCCCTGATTAAATATGCTTTGGGGGTTTTTCCCTGATTTTTGAAAAAATCGTAAAGCCTCTTGGTATCGGCTATCTTTTACAGAAATAGCTTCTTTTACCTTTTGCAAGCCTTGCCACTCATTGAGCCATTGCACAAGAGTTGTATCTGTAAAGTTTTTTTGTGAAGCAATTTTTAGCAAGCTATCTGATTTTTGTATTTTGTTTTGCTTACGTAAAAGCAAAGCATAGTTGTAATAGGTTTCGCCTTTGGCACCTAAGTTTATGGCTGTTTGTAAATGATTTCCTGCCTTCTGAAAATACTCTTGGCTTTTATTTTTGAAAAACATTTGAGCATACCAAGTGCCTATTTGATGATGCACAAGGGCATTAGGGCTTTGCTCTGCTTGGTTTTGCCATTTATTTAGCCACGAAAGCGTATCGTTTGGAGCTATTTTTTCCTCCTTTTCAGGCACAATTTTAACTACTCGCATAGGGGCATAAATGGACTGATTTTCGTTCTTTTCCAAAACTTCTACAATAGGCTGAATACTTGCCAATGGTTCAATTTGCTTTTGTAAATTTTCATCAAGCAAACTTTGCAAGCATTTTTTCCATTCCTCAAAACTGAGTAGTTGAATATAAACAGGGACTTTCCGAGCTGAAAGAAAGGCTTTTACCGCTTCGGCTCGCTTTTGTGCTAACTTAAAATTTTGGTTTTCTTTCCCTTCGGGAGAAAAAAAGCCAATCACTCTAACTGGTTCTTGTACAGATTGTAACTTTCTTTTTTCAATTTCAGAAAGATGAGAGCTATTGGCATCAAAAAAAATACTTATACCCTGCTGTAGCAGATTTTCTGTTTCAAAAGGATAAAAATGCAAAGGAGGTTCTGGACTATGCTGAAAAAGCGAAGCAGTCGTAATTATCCCTCTGCCAATGGTGAAATAAGGAGTTTCATACGTTTTGCCTTTCTTTTGCCTGATTTTAGCTTTAAGCAAAATTTCGCCGTATTCTATTTGTGGCGAATACCAAAAAGCAAACGAAGTATCTTTTTGCAAAATGTTTTTCTCTAAAGAAACTTGCAGAATTTCGCCCGTAAAATTTTGAGCATTGAAAATAACTTGTGCTTCGTAGGAAAGCATTTTTTTCTGCATCTCCGCAGGTAGCTTGATTTGCAACTGCCCACGTACTTGCCCGCCGTGCATTTCCAAAGGATTGGGGCGTAGCATAACTATTTGTTTCTGACTAATTTTAGAAAGTTCCTTTCCGCCTTTGCAAGCAGAAAAAAGTATCAGCAACAGAATACAACGAAAATATTTTTGCATTTTTTCAGAAATTTGTATCTTTGCTTTTGGTTTTGATTTTTTTGATGTAGGCGATGTTCAAGAGGTTCAAGTGCTTTGTAGAGTTTCACGCTTTTGGCGTTTGTACTCGTTTAGGTGAAAAAATGGGAATGTCTATTTCACACATTCGTCTTTTTTTCATTTATGCTACTTTTTTAACTATGGGTTCGCCTATTATTATTTACCTCGTACTTGCCTTTATTATGAATATTCGCAGATACTTGCGAAAAGCTAATAACCCTACCGTCTGGGATATATGACACGCAAAAATAATAAAAATAATGATTTTACCAATAGTTGCTTACGGAGATAACGTTTTGAAAAAAAAAGCAGAGGAAATACCTGTAAATACTCCTCTTTCGGAGCTCATTGCCGATATGTACGAAACTATGTACAATGCTCACGGCATAGGGCTTGCCGCCCCACAAATTGGCAAAAGTATTCGTCTTTTTATTACTGATGGCACCGTTTTGGAAGAAGAACCCGAACTCAAAGACTTCAAAAAAGTGTTCATCAATCCTATTATTTTAGAGGAAACAGGTGATATTTGGACAATGGAAGAAGGCTGTTTGAGCATTCCGAATATCAGAGAAAATGTAAGTCGTAAAGAAAATGTACATATCCGATATTATGACGAAAACTGGGTTTTACACGAAAAAACTTATTCAGGTATGGCGGCTCGTATCATTCAGCACGAATACGACCACATAGAAGGTATACTCTTTGTAGATTATCTGCCCCCTCTCAAAAAACGTATGCTCAAAAACAAATTGCTCAATATTAGCAAAGGCATTGTTGAGGTAGAATATCGTATGCGTTTCCCAATGGCTGCCAAAGCAAGAGTATAAACCTACTTGCAGAAACTACGCAATTACTCAACCACAAATCTATTTTTATGCAAATCAGAAAAGTTCAGAATAGCTCTGACGAGGAAAAATTTTTTGCACTGCCTCAAAAACTTTACGCCAACACCAAACAATGGATTCGCCCTCTGGAAAAAGATGTAAGGGGTGTTTTTGATAAAAATCTTAATCCTACTTTTCAGCACGGCGAATGTGAGCGTTTTATTTTGCAAAATGAAAGTGGCGATACGCTTGGTAGAGTGGCAGTATTCATCAACGAAAAAACCAAACTCAAAAACAATGACCAGCCCACAGGCGGAATGGGCTTTTTTGAGTGCATAGAAAACCAACAAGCCGCTTTTATGCTTTTTGATGCTTGCAAGCAATGGCTTTCGGAAAGAGGTTGCGAAGCAATGGACGGCTCAATCAATTTCGGCGGGAGAGATAAATTCTGGGGTGTGCTTGTAGAAGGTTTTGACCGAGAGCCTAACTATCAGCAAAACTATAATTTCCCCTATTATCAACAATTTTTTGAAAATTATGGCTTTCAGGTGTATTTCAATCAGTACACTTTTTTTCGTAAAGTATATGGCGTAAGTGAAAAAGTGCACGCCAAAGCCAATCGCATTTTTGCTGATAGCAATTATCATTTTGAAAATATTAGGGTAAAGCAACTGAAAAAATTTGCCCAAGATTTCAGGCAGATTTACAACAATAGCTTTGCCCTTACCGAAGGCATACCCGCAATGACCGAACAAGAAGCCGAAAAAATGATGAAAAAAATGAAACCCGTCATTGATGAAAGGCTCATCACTTTCGGCTATTATAAAAATGAACCTGTTGCTTTTGGCATATTTCTACCCGAACTGAATCAGATTTTTCGTTATGTAGATGGCAAATTAGATTGGTTGGGAAAACTAAAATTTTTGTATTATCGTTGGAAAGGCGTTTGTACGCGTGTATTAGGAGTTGGTTTTGCTGTGGTGAAGGCTCATCACGCCAAAGGGTTAGATGCGGCTCTTTCGGTTTGTTTGGAGCGTGAAACTGCCAAAGCTGATTTTCCCTACACTGATTTAGAACTCAATTGGATTGGAGATTTCAACCCACCTATGCTCAAACTTATGAAAAATTTGGAGTTTTCGGTTTGCAAAAAACACATAACTTATCGCAAACTTTTTGATGAAACCCGCCCCTTCAAACGCCACCCCATTCGCACCTATAATGAAAAAAACGAAAACGAATAAAAACTGATTATCAATAATTTGCAAAAAAATGTAAAAAAAAATTAAAAAATTTCTACCCGAAATGCAACAAATACGGGATTTCAAACGTAATACAAATGCATAGTGTTCAATTTTTGTTTAACTGGAAAGGGGCAATAAATTTTGTTGCCCTTTTTTATTTTTTTCTTGTTTTCTTGCTATCTACACTTCTATATGCCCTTCAAAGACTTTTTCGGCTTTACCTGCCAAAAAGATATTGTAAAAATTTCCATTTTTTTGCTGAAAACTCACCCACAAATTTCCTCCCAAAGTTTTGATTTGAACCTCATTCAAATCTTGGTTTTGCAGTGCATAGACCAGTGCCGAGGCTGTTACGCCTGTACCGCAAGAATAGGTTTCATCTTCTACGCCTCTCTCGTAGGTACGCACACGCAAGAGATTTTCACCTAAAATTTCTACAAAATTTACGTTTGTTCCTTTTTCACAAAAACGTTCATTATAGCGAATAGCTCTGCCTTTTTCAAAAACATTCATTTGCTCTAAACCCTGCACAAACTCTACATAATGTGGTGAGCCTGTGTCTAAAAAATAGTAACCTTCTGTATTTTTTTCAATTTCGCTTACATCTTTCATTTTCAGATATACCAGTTCATCTCTGAAAAAAGCTTCGTGAAGTCCATCAACTGCCAAAAATTGTGTTTCTTTTTCAAAAAGTCCTAAACTTTTGGCGAAAGCTACGGCACATCTGCCTCCATTGCCACACATTGAACCTTCTTTTCCGTTGGCGTTGTAATACACCATTCGGAAATCTACATCGGCGGCGGTAGTGTATTCAATCAGGATAAGTCCATCTGCCCCAATGCCAAAACGGCGATGACAAAGATGAGCAATTAAATCAGTTTCTTTCGGAAAAAACAAATTCCGATTATCAATCATTACAAAATCATTGCCCGTTCCTTGATATTTTTCAAATGGAATTTTCATAAAAACGGAAAGTCAAAAAGTTGCTAGACTTAAATGTATGAATATTTCTTTTAAAACTCTTGTTTCTTGCCTCCTGTTTCTTGTTTCTTGTCTCCTGCCTCCTGCTTCTTATCTATGTTTTTAATCAATCATTCGTATTCAATATATTCTTTGTTTTCCAGCACGTCCCAAGTATGGTCGGCAAGGAGCGTAACTTTGGCAGAATATTTATCGTAAGGCATTTTTGCTCCCCACTCTTCGGGAGAAATCATTGAAAGTACATAAGAACCATCATTTTTTTGGTACAAGTAATAGGCTTGTCCAATAATAGGCTCAAAACCTACTTGTGCATTGTAAATTTTTTCGGAAATCACCTTGCGTTCTTGTATGCGTTTAGCTTGTTCTACGAGCAGGTGCATTTGTTCATACAAAAACCCCATTTGCTTTTCGGTTTGCTGATGCATAGCCGAAATAGCTTTCCCTTTGGTTTTGCCCATATCTTCGGGCTTCACTACCACACCGCCACGTGTGTGTGCGTAAGGAAGCAAATGCGGATTTTCTGTGGTTTTGTCTTTATCAATAGGGTTGATAAAATCGTTATTTTCTTGCATATCACTAAACTTTCAGAACTTTTTCAGGAAATTTGAAAACTGCCCAAGCAAAAAAAGCCCCGAGCATAGCCCCTACTAAAACATCAGTAGGATAATGAGCGGCTAAATACACTCTGCTAAACGAAACTACCCCCGCCCACAGAAACAAGAGCCAAGCCATTCGGTAAAATTTTTTGAGCCAAAGCCACCAAAACATTGCCAGCCCGAAGGTATTGGCGGCGTGTGAAGAGGCAAAACCATATTGCCCTCCACAACCATCGGGCAGATGTAAAGGCACTTGCCAGCCTTGCCAATGGCAAGGTCTTAAACGCTCAAAAAAAGGCTTCATCAAAGAGGAAGTTGTTTGGTCTGCCAAAGTTATTACAAGGGCTATTCCTAAAACGAAGAAAACACTTTTTTGTTTATGAATACGCAAAAGCAAAATCAGCAAAATAGCATAAAAAGGTATCCAAACGTTGGTTTTACTTGCAAATACCATAAGGCTATCCAGCCAAGCCGTGTGATGGGCATTTATCCAAGCTACTGCGTTTTTATCCCAATTATCTATGTTTTGTAGGATATTCACTTTTTGCCAAAATTTTCAATGATAAGGTTATCAATCAGCCGTACCCCCGAAACATAAGCGGCAATACACAAGGCTACATCACCGCGAAAATTACTCAAATCTTCAATAATTTGCAGAGTATTTGCGTCCGCAATCTCAAAATATTCCAGCTCTATACCCCTGATATTGAGCAAGTATTCTTTGACAGCTTTTTGAATTTGCTTTACAGAATGACTCATAAGCATACTTTCAGCTTTTTTCAGAACCTTGTAAAGATGTGAAGCTGTTTCTTGCTCTTGCAAATTGAGCCTTTGATTGCGAGAGGACATTGCCAAGCCGTTTGCCTCTCTGACTATCGGGCAACGTACTAGTTCCAAAGGGAACATCAAATCTTGCACCAAAGTTCGTATGATAACAAATTGTTGCAAATCTTTTTGCCCGAAATATGCCTTATGAGGTTGTACGATATGAAAAAGTTTAGAAACTACGAGTGCCACTCCGTTGAAATGCCCTTTGCGAAATTTACCTTCCATTACACTTTCTAAATATCCGAAGTGAAATTGTAAGGTGCTTTTTTCAGGATACATTGTAGTTTCGGTTGGAAAAAAAAGTACGTTACAGCCCACGCTTTCAAGCATTTGAACGTCTTTTTCCAAAGTACGGGGATATTTTGCCAAATCTTCGGGATTATTAAACTGGGTAGGATTCACGAAAACACTGCAAACAACTATATCATTTTCTTGCTTTGCAATACGCACAAGCGAAAGATGCCCTTCGTGTAAAGCTCCCATCGTAGGTACAAAGCCTATTTTTTTACCTGCTTTTTGTTCTTGCCAAAGAAAATTTTGCAAAGCCGAAATCTCCTGAAACTTACGCATAGAGTTGTAGGTTGCTCTGCAAAAGTAAGCAAAAGACTTTCAGTTTCAAAATTTGCTTCTTTCTTTTGCAAAATTCGGTGAATTTTATTTGCTTGCGGTCTTATTTAATTTAACAATTTTTTTGTAAGAATGAAACTTACTTTTTGGGGGGCTACTCGACAAGTTACGGGCAGTATGTACTTGCTTGAAATTGATGATTACAAACTTCTTATAGATTGCGGACTGGATTTTGAAAAAGATAAAAACACTTCGGAAAACGAAAATTTATACTACCAAAGTCTTTTTCCTTTTGAACCTTCGCTTATCAATGCCGTAGTGCTTACACACGCTCACATAGACCATTCGGGCAATTTACCCAATTTGGTACGAGAAGGCTTTGAAGGACAAATCATTGCCACTTCGGCTACACAAAAACTTACGTATTTGCTTCTGCACGATTCGGCAACGCTGTATCAAAAAAAAATCAAAAAGACGCATAAGAAAAACAACAAATATGCTTCCCCTTCGGTCAAATCTGAATGGTTTTTACCCAAACACGTAGAAGATACCGATGAGCATTTTTTCCCTTTGCAGTTCAACAGACGCTTTGCTATTACCCGAGATATTTACGTTACGCTTATTCCTACGGGGCATTTGCTGGGAGCGGCAAATGTATTTTTAGAGGTAAAAGAAAATGGCACGTGGAAAAAGATTTTATTTTCGGGCGATATTGGCAGAAAAAATTATCCTCTACTCCCCGACCCCGAAATTCCACCCCAAGCCGATTACCTCATATGCGAAACCACCTATGGCAACCGCTTACACCAAAGACATCTGCCCCCCGAAGAGGAACTTTTTCAAATCATTCAAAAAACTTGCGTAGAAATTCCGGGCAGGTTGATTATTCCTGCGTTCAGCGTGGGTAGAACACAGGCTTTGCTTTATACCCTACACAAATTGAGCGTGCAGAAACGTCTGCCACCCATTAAGATTTTTTCCGACAGCCCTTTGGCTCATCAGAGTACAAAAGCCTATGAACATTATTTAAGTTTGCTCAACGAGGAAGTTCAAAAGTTTTATACCGAACATAAAAGCCTTTTTGACTTTGAAAACTTGATTTTTGTAGAAGATTTACGCACCAGCAAACAAATTTCCAATTATACCGAGCCTTGCATCATTATTTCCTCATCGGGAATGGTGCAAGGAGGTAGAATAGAACACCACGTCAAGGCAAATATTCAAAATCCTTATGCTACCATTCTTTTGGTAGGTTTTGCCGCCGAAGGCACATTGGGCTACAAACTTTTACACGGCGATAAAACTTTGGAAATCGGCGAAAAAAAACTGCCTGTTTATGCCAATATTTGCTCTATTGATACATTTAGCGGACACGGCGACCAAAAAGATCTTTTGGAGTTTGTGCAAACCCAAGATAGCCATAAACTTCAAAAAATTTTTCTCATTCACGGCGAAGAACAATCAATGATTGATTTCAAAGATTTTTTAGCTCAAAATGGCTACCCACAAGCAATTATTCCTAATAAAGGAGATAGTTTTGAACTCTAAAAAACCTTAATGCTATGAATAGAAATACTTTTTTACTCGTTTTGATGCTTTTTTCTCTGAAAAACTTTGCCCAAGATATTTTGGTACTTGCCAGTGGCGACACACTTCGCATACACATACGCAAAGCCTTCAAAAATACGAATGCTTACCAACTTACCTATAAGCTCGCCCCTGAAAGCACAGATGAAATTGTTCTGAAGCCTCATCAAATTCGCTCATTTTTCATTGGTAACCAGTATGTTTCGCTTTCCGTAGAAAAAGAGGAAGGAGCAGAGCAACTCCTTTTACAGGAAATCTTGGTAAATGGTAAAATTAAACTCTACAAAGGAGTAGATACCGAAGGCAATCCTGGCTTTTTCATTAGCAAGGAAGGTAAAAATATAGCTGTGAGCCGTGATAATCTGAACAATTTTGTAGAAACGTATTTTACAGATTGTCCTAATTTTAATAGGGAACGCTATTTGCCCGCAGAAAATAAACTTTATCGCCAAGATTACCTAATGGATTTAGTTTCGCATTACAATCATTGTGTTGATGAAAAAGTGCCTTATTTCCGCTATTACGAACCCGAAAAGCCTAAAAAACGTGATAATTTAACTTGGGGTTTTAAGGCGGGGGCAGGTTTGCAAGAGTATGCCTATCGTAGCTTTGCCACTGATGCAAATGCCTTTCTATATGGCTCAGCAATTTTTAATTGGCAAGCCAGTTTCGTAGGGGGCGTGTATGGGGGCATCAATTATAGTAAAAATTTCAGCCTTTTTGCTGACCTAACTTATATGTACCGAAATGCTATTTCAGAAGATGGGGTCATTGAAATAGGATACAGCGGACTGAACATACCCATTTATGGAGAGTTTCAGTTCTTGCAAGACAAAAGAGTGCGTCCATTTATCAATTTTGGGGCCAATGCTCTTGTTGCGATTGCCGCTAAATACAAATTTAATGTGCCGCCTTCTTTTCAGATTTTGCGTCCTATCAATCTTTCTCCTGTAAGTTTTGGAGTAATGGGCGGTTTGGGGGCATATGTAGAAACTGCTTCCAAACCGATGAAATTTGAGATTCGTATGTATCAAGATTTTTTTGAGGGCAGTAACCCAACCTTTGGCGACGACAAAATGCGTGTAGCAAGTATTCTGCTTATGGCAAGCTATCCTATGAGTTTTTAGCTTGCGATTGCATCATAAATGCTGATGAGCCATTGCAAGAATAGCCAGCACCGCTACTAAAATTCCCAAGCGATTGGCGGTATTGAGTTTTTCTTTGAAAAGCAATATTGCAAGAAAAGTAGAAAAGACAATAATGGCAATGTTGAAAAGTGGAAAGAAAAAAGCCCCATTGCCCGCAAATTCTTTTTGCAAAGAAAGCATCATAAAAATCACAGAAAAGTAATTGAAAACGCCCAATATCACACCTGCAAGTATATTAGGCAAGGTGATTTTAGTTTTCTTGGCTATTACTTGTTTGGCTAAAATCAACGCCCCAACTATTCCTGCAATAGCAAAAATAAGCATAGAAAACAAGGCTTGTGAGGTCTTATCAGTAGCAGAGACACTGCTTACCCAATTGATACTGGTATCAATGGCTCCACTCATCAAAAAAATTGCCACAATTAGCATAAAACTTTTCAAGAAATGCGTATTGCTTGCACTCTGAACGTTTTTTGAGCGATAAGAAGTAAGAAATATTGCCAAAAATACCAAAATCAGACCCGTATAATTGAGCCAATCAAAGGTTTCTTTGTGCTTGAAAAAGATTAAATTTACGATTACAGGAATAATCAGAGAAATTTTAGAAGCCACCGAAGAAGCCGCCACACTGATATTTTGAGCCACATAGCCCATTAAGTAAAAAGTGCTGATGAATAGCAAACCCAATCCCAAAGGCACTTTCACCCATAGATGTTCCCAAGTGATATTTTGTAAAACCGAAAAATCGCCCAAATACACAAGGGCAGTAAGCACGCAAGTCCAATAATTAAAAACAATCGCCTGAAAGGTATGAATACGAAACTTCTGAAAACTCCTAAAAATCAGAAAAAGACTTGCCGAAAGAGCCAAAGCAACTAAAAAAAACATTCTACAAAGCAGATTTGAAGGTTTGAAAGTATTTGGAAGGCAAATTTGGGATAAATTTTGTTATTCTGCTTTATTTAGGGTAAAAATAAATTTGCTACCTTTACCTTCCTCGCTTTCCACCCAAATTTCTCCATTATTTTTTCGGATAAACTCTTTACACAACAGCAATCCGAGTCCTGTACCTTGTTCGTTATCTGTACCTTTGGAACTTTTTACTCCTCCAATCTGAAATAGTTTTGCTTTCAGACTCTCAGGCATACCCACCCCATTATCTTCCACCTCTACCCAAATCTTGTTATTTTGCTCGTAAGCTCTTACCCAAACATTACCTTTTCTGCTTGTAAATTTTAAGGCATTGGTGAGCAGGTTTCTTAAAACAAACTTTATGTGGTTAGGGTCTGCATAGGTCATTAGCAAAGGCTGAACTTCATATTTCAGTGAAATTTCTTTTTTTTCAAAAAGAATTACAGAAAGCTCCAATTCTTCGCGTATTACCTCATTGAGAACAATCACTTTGGGGTTAAATTCTACACGCCCCATTTGGCTTCTTGCCCAAGTGAGTAGGTCTTCTATAAGTTGAAGCACATTTTTTAGAGAATGGTTAAGGTCGTTGGAAATTTTCTTAACTTCCTCTTTGGTCATTGCGTCGGCATAATTGGAAAGTAAGTTTGTAAAACCCAAAAGCGAATTGATAGGGCTACGCAAGTCGTGAGCAATAATCGAAAAGAATTTATCTTTGCTTTCATTCAGTTCTTCTAATTGCTTTTTCTGTTCCTGAATTTGCCATAGAGCCTCGCTAATTTTCTTGTTTTTCTCTTCAATTTCATCTCTTTGGGCTTCAATTTCAGCTTTTTTCTGTTCAATTTCTTCATTTTTTATACGTAAAATCTGATTATCTCGTTCTCTGATATAATATCGGTAATAATAAATACCCAAAACTACCAAAATTACAAATATGATAGAAATAGCAATAATTACAGAAGTAAGCCAAAGTCTTTGTTGTTT
The DNA here is from genome assembly GCF_002843425.1 of Raineya orbicola. Classification (GTDB taxonomy): domain Bacteria; phylum Bacteroidota; class Bacteroidia; order Cytophagales; family Thermonemataceae; genus Raineya; species Raineya orbicola. The sequence continues at coordinate 16,384 of NZ_NKXO01000032.1, read as the reverse complement.
TTCATTTTCAAGTTGTTTTTCAAGCAAAAGCTGGTCTTGAATAGCTTTTTCCTTTTGAATAATATTTTGTTCGCCCCTACCACCATAAATATCATAGACCACTTCCAAATTTTTTTGTCCCATATAATTTTTCAAAATCTTATTTTTGATTACGGTAAATTGAGCTGTGTTAGTAATTCTTTTTATGGGTTCGTGCCAATCGTGGTTTTTGGGTAACATAAAAGCGTTTCCTTCGCGAATACTTTTGAACAAAAATTGCCTTTTGATATTGTACTTCTTTTGGTAATATTGCAAATAAATAGGTAAGTCTATATAGCCAAAGGCTTTGCTATTATTACTGATAAGGTCTATTAAATTTTCTGCTTCTTGGGCATATCTGATTTCAAAAGGTGGAATTTGGGGATAAAACTTTTTAATTTTACTCTGCAAACTCAATAAATCTTTTTCATAAGTGCTTCCTGTGGCAGTGTAAGCGACATATTTATGGGCATTCTTGTAAAAATCATTCGTGTCTAAGTAAAGAGGGACAGCCTCGTTACAAATCATAACGGTAATATCAGGTAAGTAATTTAGGAAAAAATCTACACTTTTTCTGCGTTCTTCTGTAATAGAAAAAGCCGCCGCACCTACATAACAGCCTTTCTTTTGGCTAATAAGCGTAAGTACCAGACTAAAATAAGGTACTTCTTGCCAAATTAAATCAATTTTTACCTGATATTCTTTACTTACGAGTTTGAAAAATTCTTTGAGCAAATCGGCTTCAATGCCACTAATCAAGGTATCTTTACCCTTAATTTCTTTGTAGATGAAAGGCTCTAATCTTGTCCATAGAACAACTACCTTACCTCTTTTTTTGGTGAGTATCTCTTTCCAACTATTTGAAGCGGCAGGAATTTTGAGCGTATCTTGGGCAAAAATTGACAAACTCAAAATCCATAGCAAAATAGATACTAAACTTGCCTTCAAAAAATATAAAAATCTTGTTTTCAATAGATTAGGCTGTTTCGTCAGGTAAAATTTCCACATCTTGAACCAAAACTTTTTGAGCGATTGCTTTGCCTGTAAGTGTAGCGGCAAGCCCACCGAGAGCTGTTTCTTTGTAGCGAGTTTCCATACTTTGCCCTATTTCACCCATAGCTTGTACGCACTCATCAACGGGAATTACGGCATCTACGTCAGCCAAGGCGATTTGAGCAGAGGAGTAAGCAATAGCTACTCCACTGGCATTTCGTACAATACAAGGCACTTCAACAAGCCCTGCTACGGGGTCGCATACAAGTCCCAAAGTGCATTGAATAGTAATAGCTACTGCATTGAAAACCTGCTGAGTAGTTCCCCCTAAACAATACACAATAGCTCCCGCTCCCATAGCCGCCGCCGAGCCTGTCTCGGCTTGACAGCCTCCTACTGCTCCTGCAATACCTGCGTTTCTTTCTATAATCAGGGCAATACCTGCCGCTACGAGCAGAGCTTCCCAAATTTTGCGGTCTTCTAAGCGATGTATTTGCTGAAGTGTGTATAAAATACCGGGCAAAATACCTGAAGCCCCCGCCGTAGGTGCGGCTACTATTCTTCCCATACAAGAATTTACTTCTTTTGCCGCCATAGCCCGAGCTATAAGTTCTTGAAACTCTTTGGAAAGTACCACTATCGGTGTTTTGAACACTTTTTTTGCTCCATTATTTACCATACCCGAACGCGAGGTCATATCTTCAGTAAGACCCGTCTGTATAGCTTCAGTCATTACCTGATAAGCCTTTTGTATATGTTGCCAAATTTCGGCTTCTGTACGACCTTTTTGTTCCATTTCATATTCCAAAACAGGTTGATATAGAGGTATTTTATTCTCTTCACAATAAACTTTCCAACTCCGAAAATCATCAAACAAAATACTCATAAGCAGTTTGCGTTTGGTGCGTAAGGCAAATATACAATTTTTTTGAATTGAAAATTCATTCTTGGCAAAACAAAGTTAAAAATCCCCCTTTCGGGGGATAAATTTGGTAAAACTTCTGCATAAATTTGAAAGAGAAAATGATAAGTTTCTCTGATAAAATGAGTGTTCTATGAAAATTTATGAAATAAAAATTGGTTTTAATTTGCAAATATGCAAATATTTTCTCAAATTTTCACATTATTTGTAATATGAAAGTTTCTCAAATCATATTTCTTATTCTTTTACCTTATGCTGTTTGGGGGCGTTTCAAAGACCCCGTTGATAGCTTGAAGCATTTGCTTGCTTCTACATCAGTGGATACGCTCAAAGTGAAAATTCTTTCACAAATCAGCTTTCGCCTTTCAGGCGAAAAGCCTGAAGAAAGTATGAAATATGCTATGCAAGCCCTGTATATTGCAGAAAAAAGCAATTACCCCAGAGGTATTTCCAAAGCCTACAACAATTTAGGTATTGTGGCTCGTGTGCAAGGTGATTACTTGAAGGCTTTGGAGTATTTTTTCAAAGCTCTGGAAATAGATGAAAGTTTGGGTGATGATAGAGAAACCGCCAAAACAATGAGCGGCATCGGGGCTGTATTCGTAAAAATGAAGGATTATGACAAAGGTATTGAATTTTTTGAAAAATCTTTGGCTTTTCGTTATCGTCTGAAAGATTCTTTGGGTGTGGCTATCTGCTACACTAACTTAGGGGATATTTATCAGAAAAAAAGAGAGTACCACAGGGCTATTACTTACCACCAGAAATCATTAGAAATTGAGCAAAAAATCAATCCTGTGGGTAGGCATTACTCTCTGCATAGCTTGGGAAATATTTATTACGAAATTGGCAATGTAGATGATGCAATCAATTTTTATCAAGAAGCTCTGCAAATGCGTAAAAATCTCAATAACAAATTTATCGTTGCCGAAACTGATCTAGAACTTGCCAAAGCTCTTGTCCAAAAAGGAAGATACACAGAGGCTTACGCTTATTTAGACGAAGGGCTTGCTCTTGCTAAACTTAATAAAGCCAAAGAATTAGAAGCCAAGGCTTATCAATACTTTGCCGAATACTACGAAAAGCAGAATTTTCTATCACAAGCCTACGCAATGCAAAAAAAGTATCTACAAATCAATGATAGTTTGTACAATGTAGAAGTAAGCCGACAAGCTGACCTAACGCTCACCAAATTTCAAAATAATATTATTGAAAAACAGCAAAGAGAAAATGCTTGGCTCAAAAAAAGTAAAGAAGCTCAAGATAAATATGCTTCTACACAGAAAAATATTAGTGTCTCTGCTGTTATCAATGGAACGATTACACTTTTGCTTGCCGCTTTTTTGTTACTTTCGCTACGGAAAAACCAGCGTATTGCCCAAGAACTTGCTCTCAAAAAATCAGAAATAGAAAGCCAACATCATCAGCTCCTTTTGCAACATCAAGAGCTTGCTAATGCCAAGCATCAAATAGAGGCAAAAAATGCAGAATTGCACACATTTAACCAAAAATTAGAGAAACTTATTGAAGAGCGTACCGAAAAAATACGTATTGCTTCTGATGCTTTGCGTACTGCCAAAGAAGAACTAGAACTTTTTATGTATCGTATTTCTCACGATTTCCGCGGACCTTTGGCTACACTTTCGGGTATAGCTATGCTCGGCAAATTGGAAAACGAAGATAGCAAAGTCATAGATTTATTTGAAAAAACCGAGCGAATTACACAAAAAATGGGGAAAATGCTTGATAAACTTGTAATGGTAAATGTTATCAGCCACCGAACCCCTGAATTTGAACGTGTTTCCTTTAAGCAAATTGTAGAAAGTATTTTACCAAAGGTAAGCAACGGATTTACAACTACCAATACACAAATATTCTTTGTAGAAGAGTACTTACTCGCCGATAAAGAACTCCTGCATATCATACTGCTGAACCTTTTGGAAAATGCTTTTGAGTTTCATAAACCCGAAAATACACACGGACACTCTGTAATTGTAAGTCTGGATTTACAAAAAGATTTTGCCAAAATTACCGTGGAAGATAATGGTATCGGCATTGCCAAAGAAAGGCAAAAAGAAATGTTCAATATGTTTGTTCGCTCATCAGAAACTTCTCAAGGCAATGGTTTAGGATTGTATATTGTCAAAAAAGCTGTAGAACGTTTGAAAGGTAAAATCAGTGTAGAAAGTATAGAAAACGAATACACCCGAATTTGTGTGTTTATTCCTAATAAAGAAGCCATTGCTTGAAATTTTAGAAAATAAACTTCTATCTTTTTTTGTACTTATCAGCATTTTTTCTAACTTGCTTCATAGCAAGTTAATTTTTTCTTCATTTTCACTTAAAATGCACTCCTATGCTTATTGAAAAGCTAATCAACAGCAACAAATTTATAGCTCCTGCGGGTAAAAAAGTTTCCTTGAAAGATTTTGCCACCAAATACGAAGGTAAAGAACTTAGCAAAAAAGATGCAGAAATGCTTTTAGAAGAAGGTAGAAAGCAACTGGCGATAATGCAAGATAAGCTGTATGCCCATAACCAATATAGTGTTCTGATTATTTTTCAGGCAATGGATGCGGCAGGCAAAGATGGGGCTGTCAAGCATGTAATGTCGGGCTTGAATCCTTTGGGGGTACGCGTGTATAGTTTCAAAGCTCCTACGGCTCACGAACTTGACCACGACTATTTTTGGAGACATATGCAAGCCCTACCACCACGAGGCGAAATTGCTATTCACAACCGCTCGCACTACGAAAATGTGCTGGTTACCAAAGTACATCCCGAATATATCTTAAACGAAAATTTGCCCGGTATTGATAGCATTGATAAAATTGATAAAAAATTCTGGCAAATTCGCTATGAGCAAATTCGCCGTTTTGAAAAAAATCTTACCGAAAATGGAATGATTATCCTGAAATTCTTTTTACACGTTTCCAAAGATGAGCAAAAAAAGCGTTTTCTGGAACGAATAGAAAACCCTGAAAAAAATTGGAAATTTTCCGCTTCCGATGTAAAAGAACGTGCCTTTTGGGACGAATATCAAAAGGCTTTTGAAGAAGCCTTTTCTGAAACTTCTACCGATTATGCTCCTTGGTTTATCATTCCTGCCGATAACAAATGGTTTGCTCGGCTTGCCATTGCTACTATTATTTATCAGCAGTTTGAAAAATTAAATTTGAGCTATCCTACGGTAAGTGCTAAACAAAAAGCCGCATTAGAAGAAGCCCGCAAAATATTGCTTGCTGAAGACGAAAAGAAAGATAAGAAAAATAAAAAATAGCAACTAATGATGTCTAAAAAGTATTTTTATGCGAAATTTTAAGTGTTTTTATGCATAAAGTCAAAAAGCAACATTTGCCTGAAAAAATTTGCATAAGTTGTGGCAGACCTTTTTCTTGGCGAAAAAAGTGGGAAAAGGTTTGGAGTGAAGTCAAATATTGTAGCGATAAATGCCGAATGAATAAGTCCAAGTCTGCTTGATTTTCCACAAGCAGATTTTTTCTTTCCAACAAAGAATATTATTTTTAAGCCTTCAATTGGCAAGGCAAAATGTTTGAAAATCTTTACCAACTTTTACGACGCTACATAGAAGTACGCCTGCAACTCATAGAAAACCAACTTCAAGACGAGTTGTATCAACTTTTTACCAAAGCTATTATTGCTCTTTTTTGGCTTTTTTTAGGTTCAGCGGGCTTACTATTCTTGTGTTTTGCTTTGGCATATGCCCTCAATGAGATTTTAGAAAGTCATTTCTGGGGCTTTCTGATAGTAGGAATTTTGTTTATCCTGATGCTAATTATTGCGGTTTTGCCTACTTCTCGCAAGAAAATATTTGATAAAGTTTCCGATTATTTCATTTCAAAAAAGCATTGAGCAATGTTAGCCAAAGTATATGGATATGCTGTGTATGGGGTAAGTGCTTTCCCGATAACCATAGAAGTAAATGTAGGACAAGGACAAGGACTTTTTATGGTAGGTTTGCCCGATAGTGCTGTCAAAGAAGCCACCCAAAGAGTAGAATCGGCACTCAAATACATAGGATATTTTTTCCCTCGTCAGAAAGTAGTAGTTAATCTTGCTCCTGCGGATATTCGTAAAGAAGGTGCCGCCTACGACCTTACCATAGCTATTGGCATTTTGCTCGCTTCTGAGCAGATAGTTTCGCAAGAGGCAGAAAAATACGTCATTATGGGCGAATTGGCTTTAGATGGTGTTTTACGTCCTATTAAAGGAGTTTTGCCAATCGCTGTGGAAGCCCGTAAAAAAGGTTTCAAAGGCTTTATTTTGCCCAAAGCCAACGCTTCCGAAGCCGCTATTGTGAATAATTTAGATATTATTGGGGTAGAAAATTTACAAGAAGCTATTGATTTTCTCACAGGTGCAAAAAGCATTGAGCCTTTACGCAAAGATACCCGTAAAATTTTCTCTGAGAATTTGGATAAATATGATGTAGATTTTGCTGATGTGCAAGGACAAGAAAGTATGAAGCGTGCCTTGGAAATAGCCGCCGCAGGGGGGCATAATGTAATTATGATAGGTCCGCCTGGGGCAGGTAAAACTATGCTTGCCAAACGCATAGCAACTATTTTGCCACCGCTTACCCTTCAAGAAGCCCTTGAAACTACCAAAATCCATTCAGTCGCGGGTAAATTGGATAGCAACGCCTCACTGATTTCCACACGTCCTTTTCGCTCCCCACATCATACCATTAGCGATGTAGCACTTGTAGGAGGTGGGGCTATTCCTCAACCAGGGGAAATTTCTTTAGCTCACAATGGCGTTTTATTTCTGGACGAGCTACCCGAATTTAAGCGAACTGTGCTGGAAGTAATGCGTCAGCCTTTGGAGGAGCGTAAAGTTAGCATTGCAAGAGCCAAGGTATCTATTGAGTTTCCCGCTAATTTTATGCTTATTGCGGCTATGAACCCTTGTCCTTGTGGCTACTACAATCACCCTGAAAAGGAATGTGTGTGCCCTCCGGGTAGCGTTCAAAAATATCTCAATAAAGTAAGCGGTCCTCTTTTGGATAGAATTGATTTACACGTTGAGGTTACCCCTGTTTCTTTTGATGAATTAAGCTCTAACAATAAAACTGAAAGTAGTGCCACTATTCGTGAAAGAGTTATCAAAGCTCGTGAAAGGCAAACCGAACGCTTTGAAAAACTCGGAATGAAACACATCTATTCCAATGCAATGATACCCTCGCAACTTGTCAAGGAAATCTGTATAATTGATGAAGCAGGCAAAATTTTGCTTAAAGCCGCAATGGAAAAAAAGGGGCTTTCTGCAAGAGCTTACGATAGAATTCTGAAAGTTGCTCGTACCATTGCCGACCTTGCGGGAAGTGAAAAAATCCTTATAGAACACCTCGCCGAAGCCATTCGCTACCGCGACTTGGATAAAGAGAATTGGGGGTTGTGAGATAAATTTGAAAATCTTTTTTAACTTTGGCTACAAAACAAAAAGCTGTTCAGATGAAAGTGGCATTACGAGTTTCTTTATTGCTTTTTTCCTTATGGTTGCAAGCCTCAGCCCAAAAAATTTACTATTTCAAAATAGAAGGCGAAATCGCAGACCCTATCAGTGTAATGGCGGACTCTGCCTTGGCAGAAGCCAAAAGAAAAAAGGTAGATTATGTGATTGTAGAAATTAACACGCCCGGTGGGTTGGTGAGTGCCGCTGACCATATCAATCAGCAGATTTTAGACTTCCCTATCCCTGTATGGGCATTTATCAACAACAATGCCTATTCAGGGGGGGCTTTGATAGCCATTGCTTGCGATAGCATTTATATGTCGGAAGGAGCAAATATGGGAGCTGTAACCCCCGTAGATGCCGAAGGCAAATATGCTCCCGAAAAATACCGAGCCGCCATACGAGCCAAAATGCGAGCCTCTGCCGAAGCCAACCGCCGTAACCCTAAAATCGCCGAGGCTATGGTAGATGAAACCCTAGAATATGATAGCCTGATAACACCGGGCAAACTAATTGTTTATACTACCTCCGAAGCGATTAAAAACGGCTATTGCGAAGGGAAGTTCAATAGCATTGAGGAAATTTTGAAACACTATAAAATGGAAAAAGCTCAAATTATACGCTATACACCCACTTTTGTGGATAAAATTATAGGTTTTTTCCTAAATCCTGTTATCCGCTCTCTTTTGGTCTTGCTCATTATTGGGGGCATCTATTTTGAGCTACAAACTCCGGGGGTAGGTTTTCCGCTTATCGCCGCTTTGGTGGGTTTGGCATTGTATTTTGTACCACATTACGTACAAGGACTTGCCCAAAACTGGGAGCTTCTGCTCTTTTTTGCAGGTTTGGGGCTGATAGCTATGGAGATTTTTCTATTACCGGGCGTTAAAGTCCTCTTGATAGCAGGTCTAATTGTAATGTTCGGGTCTCTGGGGCTTATGATGATTGGCAATGTTGGGTTTAGCTTGGAAGGAGTTTCAAAAAAATCCTTATATGAATCTTTGATAACTACCAGCATAGGACTAATAGGAGCAGTAATAATGATAGCCCTTCTTGCACCCAAAATTGCTACAAGCAAAAAATTTAAGCATATTGCCTTGCAAACCTCTCTTGATAGTAAAGAAGGCTTTGTCTCTGCTATTATTCCTACAATGATAGGCAAACAAGGTACAGCTTATACCGTGCTTCGTCCTTCGGGAAAGGTGCTGATTGATAATCATATTTATGATGCTTTCACAAGAGGTGATTTTATTGAACAAGGCACACCAATTGAGGTTATTGGGCAGGAAGGTGCAGAACTGATTGTAAAGCGGGTTTGATTATTGATTTTCGTTGTTGATATTTTCAGGTGAGGTAAGGTCTTTTTCAGTTTTTTTCAAGCGAAAAGCCAGAGAAATTTGTAAAAAATTTTTCCCGATTTCGTCATTTACAAAGTAATCAAACTGATAAAGCCAGCCAACTTGTTGTGTAAGAGTTTTGCTCCACTGATAGCCAAAGCCTACAAAAAAACGATTGCGTTCAAAGTAGGTAGCCCTATCCGTAAGGAAAAGTTCATTAGAAATTGTAGCAAAAAAAGTTTGCGGTTCAAAACGAGGCTTATTCAAAGGAACTTGCAGTTGCAAGCGATACCGAAACCGATTCCGATATCCTCGCAAAGTCCAACGGGCTTCATAGCGATAGCGATGTTCAATGAATACCCTTCCCCATTCGTTGTGCAAGTTAGCCTGTACCCAAAGCCTTTCTTCATCATTGATTTTAGGGGTATCAAAGTTTCCACCTAAATCTGCATAGGTTTGGTAGGTCCCCCCAAAAGCTGAAACAGAAAACTGCCTATTCAAACGAAAAGATGCCCCTGCTTTTACCTCATAATAATGGAAACGTCCATAAAAACCTAAACTTCGCAATTGAGCCTCTGCATTCAAACTCCATTTGTCATTTAGAGCATAACCTACATTCAGAATATTCCAAGAACCTAATTCATTGAAACCTTGTGCCTGAACGCAAACAGGAAATAACAAAGCAAAACTAAAAAGCAAAAATTTTTTGGGCATTTTGCGTAGTTTTTGATTTTATTTCGTCCAAAGAAACTGACTTCATTTCAGCTATTTTTTGAGCAATTAGCAAAAGATAACTGCTTTCGTTGCGTTTGCCTCGGTGTGGAACAGGAGCTAAATAAGGGCTATCTGTTTCTAAAACCAAATGCTCTAAATCAATATGCGGCAAAACTTTATCCAAACCTCCATTTTTGAAAGTAACTACTCCACCAATTCCTAAATAAAAACCTAAATCTATAATTTTTTGAGCCTGCTCCAAATTACCCGTAAAGCAGTGAAAAATACCTTTCAAAGGGCGTTCATTTTCTTGCAAATTTTCCAGCAAAGAGATAGTTTCATCAATAGAATTGCGACAATGAATGATAAGAGGCAGTTCGTATTTTTTTGCCCATTCGGCTTGTATCTTGAAGGCTTCTTGTTGCTCTTGCCAAAAAGTTTTGTCCCAATATAGGTCTGTACCCATTTCGCCAATTGCCGCAAACTTTCGCTTACCCAGCCATTCCTCTACTATGTACAATTCTTTTTCAAAATCTTTTTTTACCGAGCAAGGGTGCAAACCCATAGTCGCTACACAAAAATCAGGATAGCGAAACTCAAGTTCCAGCATAGCCTCTATGCTACGGCTATCTATGTTAGGCAAGTAAATTTTTTCTACTCCTATGTCTTGGGCTTTGGCTATTACTTCGGGCTGGTCTTTTGAAAACTCCTCTAAATACAAGTGTGCGTGTGTGTCTATCATAGTTTCAGGCAAATTGACTGCAAAATTACTATTTTTTATGAACATTTGGCATAACTTTCTTTTGGCACACGTTTTGAAGCACAAGCAAAAATGTTTAACTTTGCAGTTCAAAAAAATGTAATCACAATGGCAAATTTTATTGTAAATGCTTTGGCAAAACTGGTGGGTTCAAAGGTTGAAAAAGACCGCAAAGAGTTGCAACCTTACATTGGAAAAGTGAATTTGGAGTTTGCCAAACTTCGCGAAATTAGCAATGATGAACTGCGTCAGAAAACGCAAGATTTGAAAACTTACATTCGTCAGCAACTATTACCGCTTGATGAGCAAATTGCCGCTTTACGAAAACAAATTGCTGAAAATCCACAAATGAATATTTTGGAGCAGGAAAAGATTTTCAATAAGATAGACGAATTAGAAAAAGAACACGACAAAGAACTTGAAAAGGTTTTAGAAGAAATTCTGCCCCAAGCCTTTGCTATAGTCAAAGAAACTGCACGCCGTTTCAAAGAAAACGAAGTTTTGGAAGTTACCGCTACCAACTACGATAGAGAGCTTGCCGCTAAAAAAGATAATGTAAAAATTGAGGGTGAAAAAGCCCTTTGGTACAACTCTTGGGTTGCCGCAGGTAATCGTATCACTTGGGATATGGTGCATTATGATGTTCAGATTATTGGAGGAGTTGTTTTACACAAAGGTAAAATCGCTGAGATGGCGACAGGCGAAGGAAAAACCCTGGTAGCTACTTTCCCCGCTTTCTTGAATGCTTTGGCGGGAAAAGGGGTACATATTGTAACCGTGAACGATTATCTTGCTCGCCGTGATAGTGAGTGGATGGGACCACTTTTTGAGTTTCACGGCTTACGCGTTGATTGCATTGATAAGCACCGCCCCAACTCGCAAGCTCGCCGAAATGCCTACTTGGCAGATATTACCTACGGCACAAATAATGAGTTCGGCTTTGACTACCTGCGGGATAATATGGTCAGTTCGCCTGATGAACTCGTACAACGCAAATTGCATTATGCAATGGTTGATGAGGTAGATTCCGTGTTGATTGATGATGCTCGTACTCCACTCATTATTGCGGGTCCTGTAAGCCGTACAGGACAAGAAGAAATGTTTTACGCCCTGAAACCTCGTGTCGAAAAACTTGTCAATGCTCAAAAGCAAATTGTTAATGAATTTTTGAACGAAGCTCGCAAAAAAATTCAGGCTGGAGAAACCAAAGAAGGAGGACTGGCTCTTTTCAGAGCATTTAGAGGCTTGCCCAAAAATCGCCCGCTGATTAAATATTTGAGCGAAGCAGGTATCAAAACCATCTTGCAAAAAACAGAAGCTATTTATTTAGCTGATAACCAAAAGCTGATGCCCGAAGCCGATGCCCCGCTATATTTTACTATTGATGAGAAAAATAACCTGATAGAACTCACTCAAAAAGGGATTGACTTTATCACTACCGCAGGCGAAGACCCTAACTTTTTTGTCCTTCCTGATATAGGTTCTGAAATTGCTAAAATTGAAAACTCATCACAAAGTTTAGAGGAGAAAGCTAAATTGAAAGAGAAACTCATCAGCGATTATACGATTAAATCGGAGCGTATTCACGTAGTCAATCAGCTTTTGAAAGCGTATTGCCTTTTTGAAAAAGATGTAGAATATGTGGTTTTGGAAGGAGAAGTAAAAATTGTTGATGAGCAAACAGGGCGTATAATGGAAGGCAGACGCTATTCCGATGGCTTGCATCAGGCTTTGGAGGCAAAAGAAAATGTTAAAGTAGAACAAGCTACACAAACTTACGCTACCATTACGCTTCAAAACTACTTCCGAATGTACCACAAACTCGCAGGTATGACGGGTACTGCCGAAACCGAAGCAGGTGAGTTCTGGCAAATCTACAAACTTGATGTAGTGGTAATTCCTACCAATAAGCCCGTAATTCGCAAAGACCACGAAGATTTGGTCTATAAAACAATGCGTGAAAAATTCAATGCCGTTATTGAAGAAATTGTAAAACTGCGTGAGCAAGGCAGACCTGTACTGGTAGGTACTACTTCGGTGGAAACTTCCGAGCTATTGAGCCGTATGCTCAACCAACGCAAAATTCCTCATCAAGTTCTGAACGCTAAACAACATCAGAAAGAGGCTGAAATTGTTGCACAAGCAGGGATTTCGGGAACTGTTACCATTGCTACCAATATGGCAGGACGCGGTACAGACATCAAACTTACCCCCGAATCACGTGCCGCAGGCGGTTTGGCTATTATTGGCACAGAACGCCACGAATCCCGCCGAGTAGATAGACAGTTACGCGGACGCTCAGGCAGACAAGGAGACCCTGGTAGCTCGCAATTCTTTGTAAGTTTAGAAGATAACCTGATGCGTCTTTTCGGCTCTGACCGTATCGCCAAAATTATGGATAGAATAGGGTTGAAAGAAGGCGAGGTAATTCAACATTCTTGGGTAACCAAATCCATTGAAAGAGCTCAAAAGAAGGTTGAAGAAAACAATTTCGGTATCCGTAAAAGACTTTTAGAGTATGATGATGTAATGAATGTTCAGCGGGAACAAATTTACAAACGCCGCCGAAATGCTCTCTTTGGCGAAAGATTACAACTTGACCTCTACACAATGATGTTTGAGGTTTGTAAGCAAATGGTAGAAAGTATGCTTTCCCCCGATAATTTTGAGAATTTTGAAATGTCATTTATTTCTACCTTTGGCTTTACGCCCAACATAGAGCCCAACGAATTTCACTCCAAAAATGCTACTAACCTGATTCGTAAACTTTACAACCAAGTAGTAGAGCATTATCAGAGTAGAATGAAACAACTCGCAGAAGAAAATCTTGCTCCTAATCTTAAAATTCAATATGAGCAAACACAAGGCAAGTTCCAAAATATTGCTATTCCCTTTACCGATGGCAGAAAGAACATCTATTTTGAAGTAAATTTTACCAAAGCTGTTGAAAGTAATGCTTGGGAAGTAATTCGTGAGCTGGAGAAAAATGCTACGCTTGCTATCATTGACCAAGAATGGAAAGAGCATCTCCGAGATATGGACGATTTGAAGCAATCGGTGCAAATGGCTTCTTATGAGCAAAAAGACCCGCTTCTTATTTACAAATTTGAGGCTTTTGAGCTTTTCAAAACCTTCATCACAAGAGTAAATAAAGATATTATTTCTTTTCTTATCAAAGCCGAAGTATTTGTACCACAAGAGCAAACTCCAACGCTCCAACAAGAAATTAAAAAACCAAGTAACAACAAAAATCTACAACAAAACAAAGAGCAGTTTATTTCTTCAATGAGCGGCGAGTACCACGACCCTTCGGCTACTACCACCACCAAAACACAACCTATTCGCTCTCAGAAAATTGCGGATAGAAATCAAAAAGTAAATGTAATGTATACTGATGGCAAAATTGTCAGAGATGTGAAATTCAAAAAAATTGAAGCTGACTTGCTTGCTAATAGATGTGTTTTGATTGATTAGACCAAGAAAAAAGCTACCGCATCAATTTTAAGGGTGTGGTAGCCTTCTGATAAAGGAATTTTTAGCCAACAAGGCAAAATGTATCAGCTATGACCAAAGTTACCCAATACATTCGTGAAAGCAAAGAAACTTTGTTTTCTTTTGAAATATTGCCTCCGCTCAAAGGCGAGAGCATACAGCAACTTTTCAAGGCGATTGAGCCGCTAATGGAGTTCAAACCTAAATTTATAGATGTTACTTATCATCGTGAAGAGTACGTCTATAAAAAACGTGAAAACGGACTACTGGAACGCCAACGCATACGCAAGCGTCCGGGTACGGTGGGCATTTGTGCCGCTATTATGAACCACTTTAAGGTTGATGCCGTTCCGCATATTATCTGTGGTGGATTTAGCAAAGAGGAAACCGAAAACGCTTTGATAGATTTGCACTTCTTGGGCATTGATAACGTACTCGTATTGCGTGGCGATGCAATCAAGAGCGAAGGCACTTTTATTCCCGAACCCGATGGACACGCCTACGCAAGCGAGCTTTTACAGCAGGTTGTCAATATGAACAAAGGTAAATACCTTGACGAAGGTTTGCAAGCCTCTGCTACTGATTTTTGCATAGGAGTAGCGGGCTATCCTGAAAAACATTTTGAAGCCCCCAATCTCCAAACAGACCTCAAATACCTAAAACTCAAACAAGATTTAGGGGCAGATTATATCGTAACACAAATGTTTTTTGATAATCAAAAATATTTTGATTTTGTATCCAAATGCCGAGAAATGGGCATTACTATTCCTATTATTCCCGGGCTAAAGCCCATTACAACCCAAAAACAACTGACTATTTTACCCGCTATTTTCCACATAGATATTCCTGATGAACTTGTAAAAGCAGTAGAAAGTTGTAAAACACCCGAACAGGTCAAACAGGTAGGAATTGAATGGGCAATTCAGCAGTCCAAAGAGTTAATTCAGTTTGGAGTGCCTGTCTTGCACTACTATTCTATGAGTAAATCTGATGCCGTACGGCAAATTGCAGAAGCAGTTTTTTAGACAAAAAAATACTCAATACAACCCTTACTTATTTGGTAAGGGTTTGTTTTGAACAAGTTACATCTTCTTACGCAATCTCCTCACAAGCTCGTGTTTGAGCGACCAAAGATTTTCTTCCAAACCCACAGGGTAGCTGTGTGGATTGACAAAACGCTTAATACCTGCGTGAAACTTAGAAAGTTGTTCCTTTACTCTGTTTCTTATCTGCTGAATATTAGGATTTTGAAAGGTTATTTTGCCATTTTCAAAAACTCTTACCAATAAGTTTTCATTTTTCTCATCAGAAAAAGTCTTGAAACGCGTGCTATCGGCGGGGTCTATCATTGTGTAAGAATGGCTTTCAGTAAAGTTTTCTTCATTAAAAATCATATCCCCAATAAATTCGCCATTTTTTTCGAAGCGTTTTACTTGCTGTATGCCCGGATTTGAAATTTTGATGGATTGTTCAGAAAGTTTCATTTTATAGTCCCAAGAGCCATCTTTACGGCGAATAGCCGAAATTTTATACACGCCCCCCAAAGCAGGCTGGTCATAGGCAGTAACGAGCTTCGTACCTACCCCCCAAACGGAAATTTGAGCTTCTTGATTTTTCAGACTTTCAATAATTTCCTCGTCTAAATCATTACTGGCTACAATCACGGTATCAGAAAAACCTGCTTCATCAAGTATTTTACGAGCTTGAATGCTCAAATATGCCAAATCACCTGAATCTAAACGTATGCCTGCAAGTTTGTAGCCTTTTTCACGCAGTTTTTGTCCTACTTTTACGGCGTTTTTTACTCCTTCTATGGTGTCGTAGGTATCTACCAAAAAAACACAATTGTTAGGCATTATTTCTGCATAAGTCTCAAAAGCCTCTAATTCACTTTCAAAAGACATCACCCAGCTATGGGCGTGTGTGCCACGCACAGGAATACCAAAAAGTTTGCCTGCCAGTACATTGGAAGTAGCATCACAACCGCCAATGTAAGCGGCACGGCTGGCGGCAAGTCCGCCGTCAATGCCTTGAGCTCTCCGCAAGCCAAATTCCAACACACTCTCGCCCTTGCTTGCCCAAACTACCCGTGAGGCTTTGGTAGCAATTAGCGTTTGAAAATTGATAATATTTAGCAAAGGTGTTTCTATAAGTTGGCACTGAATAATAGGACCCCGCACTCGCAAGAGAGGCTCGTGAGGGAAAACGACTGTACCTTCGGGAATAGCATCTACGGTGCAAGAAAATTTAAGATTTGATAGGTAATCCAAAAAATCGGCTTCAAAAAGAACTTTGCCGTCATTACCTTTGAGCGAAGCCAAATAAGAAATATCAGAACTATCTAAACGAAAATTTTGCAGATAATCCAAAATATACTCTAATCCGCAAGCTATGGCATAGCCCCCTTTGAAAGGATTACGGCGAAAAAATAAATTGAAAACCACTTCTTGTTCGCCTCTGCCCGATTTCCAATAACCATATGCCATTGTAAGCTGGTATAAATCGGTCAGCAATGAAAGTGAAGAACTATACAGGCGCTTAGTAATTTACGTGAGTTAAGCGGCAATATCTTGAAAAAGTTCAAAATTTGTAAGTAGATTTTTTTCTTGAAAATCTCTAATAGTGGGCTTTTTATCTAGGAATTTGTAGGCAATAATTCCAGACCACAAATTG
>NZ_NKXO01000031.1 GCF_002843425.1 Raineya orbicola | reverse complement strand
AGAGGTAATTGACTCATATGATTAAATATTTAAAAAGTACAACTCAAAGTTAATCATTTTTTCAATTACCCTAAGTTTTTTTATTTAAATCCCTTGAAAACAATAAGTTAGACTTATAATTCACGTTGTAGTTAATATGGGTTGCTGTAAGTGGCATATCAGAATAAAATCAGAGGTCATCAAATAAAAATTTTTCCATAAAAATTTCCTGATGAAACTTCAAAATTTGTTCGCGATTTCCAAACCACTCCTCCAAATAGGTTCTATTGATTTTGCTTGGCTTTTGGGACAAATAACTATGAATAGAACTATGTTGCCAATCGAGCAAATCCTTGCAAAAGCCGTGTTTGACAGGGTTGAGGTAGATATAAGCAATCAGTTGGGTGAAGTATTGGTCGTCGGTGATGGCTTTGCGTTTGAAAGGTCGTTCAAATAAAGAGCCTCTTCGCTCATATAGTTTATTGTATGCTTTGGTGTAGGCGTTGAAGAAATGGCTGAACTGTTGCGAAATCAGACCTGACAGGTTTTGAAAACCTGTCAGGTCTATATTTCTTTCCTTCAAAAATGCTACTATTTCCTCTTCGCTTCTTATTCTAATCATTATGTGAAAATGGTTGGGCATTAGGCAGTAAGCATAGGTATCGGCAATAGGATAAATATACTCAGCATACTTGCGTAGAAAATAATAGTAGTTTTCATCGCAGCGAAAGAGATTTTCGCTTCCGTTGGCGTGGTTGTACACGTGATAGACCGTTTCGGGGAGAAGAGGAGGAGGTGTAGTCGCCATAAGTTTTTTTAGTTTTTTTACACCTGACAGGTTTTGAAAACCTGTCAGGTGTGGAGGGGTGGTGGAGTTTAGACTTGGTTTTCGTAGTCATTAGATTGATACATAGCTTGTATAAGACTTGGAAGAAGTTCTACTCCTCAAAGGCAAGACCCAAATCTCCTCTTTCCTTTTCGTTGATTTACCTGAGAAATTATTCACCATCTCAAAAGTTACCAACTCATCAAAATCATCATACTTTTGCAAAATACCCGAAAGCCCTTTTTTAACATCAAAAGGAACTACATTGGCTTCTGGTGGGTTATCGTTGTACTCTAAAAATTGAAAAAAACAACCTCGCTTGCCGAAGTAGTTGATTTTATGCAAATAGTTCTTTAGAAACACTTCTTGTGAAGTGTCCGAAACCTCAAAAATTATTTCCAAAGGATGTGTTATTTGTATGTACTCTCTAAAACTTATTGTTTCTTGAAATCCCGGCTCAAATATCTTACCCGCTTCTTTGTCTTTTTTACTACTCTTATCCTCTTTAATCTTTAAGATTTTCACAAAAGCGTTATTCACACAAAATTTACTACCCTGAGGTAAATAAAAGCTGATTTTAGCATCTCTAATCGCTTCAAAAATCTCTGACTCTTGTAGCTTTTTCTTTTTGCCTTTTGTCGTTTCCTCCTCTTTTGGATTAAATATTTCTACTCCTTCAATCGTAATAATTTGATTGAGCAAAGCCATTTTGACGCTATAAGGCGAGGGCAAAAACAAACTCTTTGCCCCCGAATTGGTAGCGTTGCTATCTTTGAGTGAAAATAAAGCAGTAGGCAGATATTTAACTGAAAATCGTACCATACTCTAACCAATTTTATAAGGTTCGTAATCCATTAGGTCAGCTAAAATTTTGGATAAATCGCCCAAGCCGTTAAACTCTTCCAGCGAAATAGCATCTTGCTCTATCCTATTGATATTTTCAGCTATTTTCCTGATTTCAGCCACATAACCGTCATTTAAGGCACTAATGGTAGGGGCAGGTGTAAGTTTATTAGAAATGGCTATTACACCTTTGAAATCAGTAATGTGTGGTTTTTGAGTGCTGGTCATTGCTCCTCTGGGGTTGATAAATGAGCTAAGCAGGGCTTGAATCAGAGCCTTGTACCTTGCTTGACGTTTTTCAAGTTCCGGATAAGTCCTTGAAATATCGTTGAAGCCAATTCTATACACATCTATATGGCACACAAAAGCATATACCCCGTGATTGGCAGGGCGATGGAAGATATTTTGCCCTTCATTGGCTCCGTCAGTCTTTTTACCACCTGCATCTGATACCAATTTGGTATGCACATAGCTTTCCGTATTGTTTTTATGAGGAATACCCACTGTCCAAGCAAACTCAACCACCGATTTACGGGGAACATTTTTGTTTTTATTGCCGATTTTAGTAACTAAAACTCCGTGAGTATCATCCACCACGCAAAGTTTGATAATAGCATCTACAATATCCTTATCAGAAGCATCTCCCAAATTAAGATTTCCTAAATCCTCTCCACTTGAAAGACGATTGGGATTGAAAATTTGGCAATTTGAGCATAAATCTAAGTTTTGCTCTTTTGCCAGGTTAATCAAATGCCCCACGTGGATATGCTTAAACATATCCCCACTAATTCCGTTAACGGTATGTTCATCACCATTTTTATCAATGATAGTCAATTGACGGGTAATGATTTGGTTACCTTCGCCACCTTCGTTGTTCAAAGAGTGCAAGTTGAGTGTAATCTCTCCACTGATGGAAAGAGATGCGATGATTTTTTTATTTTCTGACATATTATTGATGATTTAAAGGTTTACAAATTATTCGTTTTCTTCGGTTAAGTCTTCTGTTTCTTCCTCTTTCACTTCTTTAGCTTTAAGGGCAAAGCCATAAGAAGCAAGTAAAGCTCCTATAAGGCGAGAAGGATGTTTGTCTAATAAGCAGAAGAACTCCTTCAATTCTTCGTCTTTTACGTTTGCACGGAAAGATTTTCCGCCATTCTTTTCTACAACTTTGGCGGTTTCAGCATTATACGTAGCAATGAACTCCCCAATGAAGGTCGCCAAATCCAATTTTGATTTTGATTTGTTTTGCAATTCTTGGGCTAATCCATAGCGGATTTCAAATTTGCGAGTATCTTTGGGGGTGTACTGCAAGCTGACTGTACTTTTGCGAATAGCTTGGGCTACTGCCTCAAAACCTTTGTTAGCGATTATCTCGCATAAGTTTAAACTTTGATTATCCATATTCATATAAAAAAGATTTAAAGTTTCTATTTTGAAGGGTTTGATATAGTACTGGTCTTTATCCAGTGCTTGCATCAGATAGACCGAATACCAATTACAGAACTTGAAAAAGCTTTGCAAATCACCACCGCTTAAAAAATTGCGATAAGCTAATAAGCCTTGTATAGCATCGCCTTGTTCTTTAATTGAACTAATAATACTTTTTTGAGAGTTAAGGATTTCTATCCATTCATTTGCGGATTTTCGGTCATTGATTTCAATAAATTCAGGAACTTCCAAAAAGGCAATATTCGCAACAGCCTTGTTTTGCCCTAAATCTTTTTGGTAAACTGAATGAATTCCATTAATGGTATTTTTCAATTTTCCTGTAAACTCCTCACTTCGCTGAATAAAATTGACTGAGAAATTGAGTATGTTCAAAATATCTAATTTTACAGGTGATACACTCTTTAAGTGTCGTTTAAATTCTAACATTAGCTCTTTGGCTTTACTCCACAAAATGTGTTTATACTCAGGCACAAAAATTTTTAGGTCATAGCTACTCCCCACTTTCACATATTGGCAAATCATCATTTGTAAAGCACCGGATATTTTCATTAGTTCCTGCACCCAATAACTATCTAAATTGGTCATATTGGCATTATTAGCCTTATATTGGTTAAGCCCTTTTCCCTGATTAGGTGAGTAAAGTTGTTGTGCTGTGAGCTTTTCATCAATTTTGAACCCTCTATTGATTTTTTGAACGACATTCGGTATCGTTGAGTAAAAGGTTAAGATTTCATTTAATAGTTTCGAAAATTGCTTTTGATTATTATGCAGTATAGAATGAGCTTTTACGTATCCCGTGTAGGGATTACCCACCATATTTTTATATACATCAAAAGCCTCATCTAACTTCTTTCCAAACTCACTTTCAAACTGATTTTGTAATGTCCGAAGTTTTTCCTTTTTCTCTTCAGCACTCAAATTTTTATCCGTACTAATTTCATTTTTTCTTTTTTTTATTTCGTCAAATTCTTTCTTCTGGTTAGGATAATCGTAAAAGTTATTTCCAATATCATTGGGTACTTGGGTATTTGCTTCCTTTTTCAGGAATTTAATGACTTGGAAATAACTCAATTTTAAAAGCATTTCCTCAGTGATGCTTTGGCTGGGTTTAATTTGATAATATAGACCCTTATCAAATATTTCTACCTTTCGGTTGCCGGCATTACTTCGTAACAAAATCTCATCAATCAGATTTGCCAAACCGTAAGCCTCCAAAGTTTCGGCATAGGTATTAGAGTTCTTATCTATGAAAAACTCTTTGTATTCTCTTGGTTGCTCCATAAGGGTTGAATTAGTTTTCTGTAAAAAAATCGGATAAATTTTCAGTGGCTTTTTGGTCGCATAGCCTTAACAGGCGAACCAAGAATAAATACATTATGGTTTGCTCGTCTGTCTCCAACCCATTCAAATTCATCTTGCCCTCAAAGTCTTCTTCTTTGGAAAGTTCAACATCATATCCAAATTCGTCTAAAAGTCTTTGCATAGCTTTATAGCTACTATCTGAAATACTAAACTTTGAATAAGAGTCAGATAAAGGACTATGATGCCTTGCGATTGCCATTGATACAGCATAAGCCAAGTCTTCACTTTCAAAATATTCTTCAATCACAGTTTCTGCCACAAAAGCCCCCACTCCTGCGTGTCCGCCCCGTTCATAGAGTTTGCATTCTTGCTCCAAAGCCAAATCAGTCGGGTTATTCCTATCATAATCGGTATGGGCTAAAATTTCTTTGAAGTCTTTTGGGTCTTTGCCTTCTTTTTTGGCTTGGTAGCAACGCATAGGCTTTTGCCATTTTTCGTTAAGCTTGCCGTAGTCGTGCAGGATAATCATTAGTTTGATAAGTTGCTCGAATTCCGTTTTTGTCCATTCCGACTTTCCTATTCTTTTAGCAAGTTGTATAAATGCAAAATCGAGTTTTGGTAAAAACTCCCGCTCAAAACAGCGTATCAAACCCATATTGTGCTGGTAAAAGGTGTCTTTGGTCAAAGGCTTAAAATCCTCTTTTTTGTCTTTATATTCTCTTGTGGGCGATATGGTACCAAACGTTTCTGCAAACTGCCAATTGAAACCTATATCCTCGTGATAACCGAAAAAATCGGCATTTACATAGACCTGTGCAGGTAATTGTAAAAAGTCTGTAATATTCTCTAGTTTGTATTTCACATCTTCATCGTTTTCACCAAAGCCATCAATTACGTTGTTTTCTACTAACTGCCATACTAAAGTGTCTTCTTCACTATCATAAACCTTTGCTCCTTCACCTCTTGCAATTTTATTAAGCCAACTCACCAAACTCCATTTATACATACCCACCGACTGATAGCGATATGGAAACTTGGCTACTTCTTCCTTCTGATTTTCCGTAATCAATACTACTTCCACGCTCTGAATATCTCTGATAGTATTGCGATAGTTATTTTTCTGACAATCCCGCCAAGACTCCAAAATTTTAGCGTAATTGAAATTGCTGTCTTTCAGCTCTTGGATATTTTGATTTTCAAATTCAGTCAATACACTTTCGACCAACTGCTTAGGAATATCCCCATCTAATGTTTGGTATTTTTTTAGCTCTGTGAATGATTTTTCAACCACCTCTTTTTGATAAGGCAAAAACTTGTTGTTGATTGCCCTGATTTCTTTTTTATCATCATCATTGTTTGCTTCAAGTGTTATTTTTTCTCGTTCTTCAATTTCTAAAATATCATAGATAAAAATTTCGCCTGTTTCGTTTTCAAATCTTGCACAGCGACCTGCTCTTTGCAAAAATGAGTTGACAGGTGATATTTCAGTGTGCATTACCGAGCAGGAAATATCCATACCTGCCTCAATTACTTGGGTAGAAATTAGAATAGCGTTTTCGTTGGGGTCGGCATTTTTCCCAAAAAGTGCTTTCAGGCGATTTTCTTTGGCTTTTCGGTCGCTGTCAAAAAAGCGAGAGTGCAGGCAAATGATGTTCTCCGCCTTTAACTCTTCAAGGGCTTGAAACCCTTGAAGAGTTTTAATTTTAGTTAGAAGTTCTTGATATAATCTTTGAGCGTTTTCTACCCTATTACATATCACAATCGTTTTATTTTGATGATGTTCTATAACAGCTTGTGCTGAAATAGTATTATCAAGTACCTTAATCTGCTTTTTATCTTTATTAGGCAAAAGTGATTTGATTTTTTGTTTGTCCTCAGGGAAATCATCAAGCGTGATGATTTCATAATTAGGTAAATTTTCTTTGAGCATCACAGCAAATGAACTGCTCAAAGTAGCCGTCATAATACAACACCTGCTCAAATCGCCTAAAAGTCGTAACATCCCCAATGTTGTGCCCATCGATAGTGATGGTTCAAGCAAGTGAAACTCATCGAAAACCAAATAGCTACCAATCAGTGCCCCTGCATTGATATTAGCTTGTCGGTGAGATAATGGCAAAGGGAAACAAAGAAAGTTACTTAGCGTTTGGTCTATGGTAGAAAAAATAATATCTTTTTCAAAAAACTTATCTTCGCCATATTCACCAGTTTGAATGCTTGCATCAGTAATTTTATGTACATCTTGATAAATAGAGTTTGTAAGTGTTCGTAATGGTAAGCTGTAAATCATTTTTTGAGGAAAATCAGCTATTCCATTTTCTCTGGCATACAGAAATGGTATTATCGAAGCCCAAGTTTTACCCGCACCAGTGGGGACGACAAGAATAACATTTTTACCACTAAGTAAGATTTCGGCAACCTTCATTTGATAACAATAAGCCTGATAGCCAAGTTTTTTTATGTAATAATTACAGATTTCCATAGGTTTTGTTATCATTTTTACATATGCAAACATAAGTTTCAATTTTTCCAAATTTTGTCAAAACTTAAATTTTTTTATTTCGTTTTGTAAAAAGTTTTTCAGTCCTTCATCTTCAACTACTTTTATCTCACCGGGCAGGCTAAGTATAAACCTTCCGATACCTTTATAGCTTCTTACAAAGCCTCTGAAAAAATAGGTGTTTTGTTCTTTTTTCAGGGCGGGCTCTGTTAGCGGAAACTCCTCACGCAAGAGTAAATAAGCCTTTTCCGATAGCTCTAAAACTATAAATAATTCCTCTTTATCGCTAAAACCAAAGGCATCAGTAGGATACAATTCACCTTGATAGCTACGAGGTTGGTCGATTATTTCTACTGCATCAATTCTTTGAATACTAAAATTTCTAACTTCTTGCTTTTCAAGCTCATAAGCCCGTATTTGAGTGAAATTGTGCGTAAAACATATGGGTTCTACAAGCCTATCTTTTACGCTCTGACTTGCAATAGAATGGTACTTTTTTAGAATGGCTCGCTTCTTTTGCTCAATGGCTAACGATAGCTTCTGTATTATTCCTTCTCTGACATTCTGAAAAAAGTTTTCAGCTATATTTTTTAGTTCCGACTCGTAGAAAATCTTGCTCAAAATACTTTGTTTCAGGGGCGAAGTAGGCAAGGTAACAAGCAAATCTTTGAGCAATAGCGTTTCTTCCATAGAAAAACCATAAGTAAGCGAAATAGGCACGCGTTTAGAAATTAGCTTGTAGCGTTTCGTTTTCTCCTCTTTTTCAATTGGGAAACCCAAGTTGGGTAAATCTTCGTCTAAGTATCTGCGAATGGTACGAGCATTGATTTCTGTTTTTTGGCTTAGCTGTTCAATCGTATAGGCTTGTGCATCTTCTAAAATGTACCGCAACACTCTAAAAATACTTACAACTTTGTTTTCCTCTTTGTATTTAGGCATATTTAGTTTTTTGAGTTCAAATTTTCAAGTACATCACACATTCCAAACCCTTGGGCGTTCTCATTGCCAAAACCTGCCGCAAGACCTACTTCCAATAACTCTTTGGGGGCTTGTAGTATGAAATCAAATAAATAACCTTTCACTTGAATAGGATTAGAAGTATTTTGTTTTATGGTAATCAGTTTGCTTCTGATGCTCTTTTCCTCAACTTCTAAACTAAAAGGATAATTCTGCCACGCAGGGGATAACTCTTTTCCGCTGGCTTTGTACTTTTCCAACAAATTATTGATGAATAACTCCTTGAAACCACTATCCAAAGGGCTTAAATATTTTTTCTTGTCTTGCTTATCTTTTTGAGCAACCACCAAAGGAGAAATTGTTTGCAAATGTACGATTTCTTTGCTCAGACGTATAGGAGCAGTTTCTACCCGCTCAACACGGAAATCTATTTGTGTCTCTTGTATTCCGATACTACCTCGTTGGTTTTGAAACAAACCTGCCACAAATTTCTCAGCGGCTTTATCTACATAAAAGCTAATGTACAAAGCTATCTGATGACTTTGCAACAGAAAACCCATATCTTTTACTATTTTATACTTCGGAATGAGCAAATTAGAAAAACAAAAAAACTTAAAACTCTTTTGATTGCTCTCGTAGCCATTCTGATGTAAAAAATAAGCATATTCCTCATCGGCTCTGCTGATGATTTTGTAAATCCAACTGGAAAGCTCGTATTGGTAATTGAAAGGCAGAATAGGATTTCGGTGAGTATTTACGGCAAGTATCAACTTAAAACGCATATATTCAGATTTTGCAATACCAAACTAACGATTTGGTCTTAATTTTGCAAGTTTTTATAGTAAGATTTTTCCTTGCTACTATGAAAAAAACTTACTATTTATTCAATGCGGGCAGATTGAGCCGAAAAGATAATACGCTCAAATTTACACCCATAGACGAAGAGGGTAACGAAGCCCAACCCAAATACTTACCCATTGAAGACGTAGATAATCTCTATGCTTTTGGAAGTTTGGAAGTAAATAGTGCCTTGCTCAATTTTTTGGGTAAAAATAACATTAATGTCCATTTCTTTGACTATTACGAGCATTACACAGGTTCATTTGTAGCCAAAGAATATTTGTTTTCAGGCAAGGTGCAGATTGCTCAAACTCAAAACTACTTGATTACTGAAAAAAGGTTGCTCATAGCTCGCAAAATTTTAGAGGGAGCTATCAGCAATATCTTAAAAAATTTGCATTATTATCAAGCTCGGCAGAAAGACTGTTCTGTTCAAATTGCTCAAATTCAGCAATGGGCTGATGATTTAGAATATAACGCTTCGTTAAATATCCCACAAATGATGGCTCTGGAAGGAAATATCCGTCAGGTGTATTATAGTGCTTTTGATACTATTATCAACGATTTCATTATGGAAGGGCGTTCCAAACAACCCCCACAAAACGAAATCAATGCCTTGATTTCCTTCGGCAATATGATGTGTTACACGCTTTGCCTCGACCAAATTTACCATACCCAACTCAACCCAACGATTAGCTTTTTGCACGAACCGGGTGAAAGACGATACTCTTTAGCTCTGGATTTAGCCGAAGTATTCAAGCCTATTCTCGTAGATAGGCTGATTTTTTCGCTTTTGAACAAAAAACAAATTCAACAGAAAGATTTTGACAAAAATCTAAATTATTGTGTTTTGAAAGAAACAGGCAAGAAAACTTTTGTGAAGGCTTGGGACGAAAAACTCAAAGAAACTATACAGCACCGAACACTCAATAAACACGTAAGCTATAAATATCTGGTGCGTTTGGAGTGTTACAAACTCATTAAGCACATTTTGGAAATGGAAGTGTATAAACCTTTCAAAATTTGGTGGTAGAATAAAAAACATTATCCCTTGAAGGGTTGAAAAGTTAGCAAAAGAAACACCTATGTACGTTATTTTGGTATATGATTGTGGTGAGCAAAGGGTAGGCAAGATGCTCAAACTTTGCAGGCAGTATCTGCATTGGATACAAAATTCGGTTTTTGAGGGAGAAATTAGCGAAGTAAAACTCAATGAACTGCTCGGCAGGGCTTCTCGAATTATGGACACCGATACCGATAGTCTGATTATTTTCAAAAGTCGCGACCAAAAGTGGTTGGATAAAGAAATTATCGGTAAAGAAAAAAACAGCACCGATAATTTTTTGTAAATTCTCATTATGTTTAATCAAATTTCAGCGAAAATTTTCTCATAATCTTTTGGAGTTTTCATAAATTCTGATAGCTTTGCTTAAAATTGAATGCTATGCCTCAAAAATTTCTCTTGAAATGTGATATTTCAGGCATACAGGGGTTTATTTTTGATGTTCCCAGCGATGGTGCCGCCCGACAGCTCAAAGCTCGTTCTTTTTACGTTTTTGCTCTTACAGAAATTGCCTACGAATATTTCACCCAAAAAGTAGCTCCCCCTCAACTCATTTATAAAGGTGGGGGTAATTTCTTTGCCTATTTTGAAACAGAAAAAGAAAAACTCGGCGAAGCTATCCAAAACTTTCAAAAAGAATTTTTGCAAGAAAACATCTTTCCTGCCTTTGCCTTTATAGAAAGTAAGGGCGAATTTAAGGAGGATATGAAACAAATTGCCCAAAAAGCAAATACTACAAAATTTCAAAAACCTCTGTACTGCGAAGCATATGACTATTCCCCTATAAAAAGCGAAAAATGGGAAGAATTTACCCAATATTTAGTCAGAAGTAACGGGTATGTAATTAAAAGCGAATTTCAAAAAAATAACCCTTTTAGCAAGGCAGGTTTTACTTTTGAACTTCGGGAAAAAGATGCCTTGCAATTTGAAGGAAAAATTCTCAATAAAATGCCTATTGGAAAGAGAGGTATTGTAGAATTTGATGAAATTGCTCAAAAAGCCACAGGCGATAAAAAACTTGCCGCCCTTGCTATGGATGTGGATAATTTAGGCTCACTTTTCAGAGATAAAGAAGAAAACGACTACAAACTGAATTCCCAAAACTTAACAAGTTTCTTTGAAAAAGAAATTTACAACCTCCTAAAAACCCATATTCAAGAGCATTACATTTACCCTGTCTTTTCAGGAGGCGATGATTGCTTTTTAGTAGGGGCTTGGGACAAAATTTTAGAAATTGCTCGCCTGATACAGAATAATTTTCAAAACTTTGCCAAAAACAAAAATCTGCCCAATACGCTTTCGGCAGGCGTGGTGATAGTTTCCCCCCGATTTCCTATGGTTCGTATGGCAGAAGAGGCTGAAAATGCCCTCAAAACTGCCAAAAGCAACGGCAAAAATGCTATTTGCATCTTTGGAGAAGTACTCCGATGGAATGAATTTGAGCAAGCCTATAAAATCGCCTGCGAACTAAAAAAGTTTGTAGAAGCTAAAGAGCTATCCCGTAACATACTCCACCGCTTGCAGTCATCAGAATTAGGTTTTACCAGCCTTCAAGAACAGAAAGCAGGTAAAATCAATTTCCCACGCGTACATCGCTTAAAGTACTATTTGCGAAACATAGATAAAGATACACCTGCTCGCTCTTATTTAGAACAATTGTTTGAAAACTACAAAAATGCTCTTTTAACGCATTTCCTAAAAAAGCCCAACGCCCCTAACCCCGCTTTGTATGTAGTAGCGGCTCGTTGGGCTGAACTGCTCACAAAATCGGCAAATACGGAAAACTAAACATAAAAAATTATGCACGGAAGTAAAAATCCAAATCAAAACAAAGGGCAAGAACAAGGTAAAAAAAATAAAACCTTTGCCGAACTTGCCGAAAAGGGATTAGAACACTTCGGTGAGTTGAAAAACGAACTGCTCAACTTTCAGAAAAGCTCCAAAATTGATGAAGTCTTTAACAAAACAGAAGAGTTTGTTAAAAATTATAGCCAAAGCATTACGGCTCATCAATTGCGAAATATCTACCAAGAAATTAAAAAGGCAAACGAAGTATTAGACCTGAAACTCCTACGCCCCAATTTAGCCTACATTGCAGGAAGATTGGATAAAGGTGAGGGTAAAGAATTCGTAGCCTTTGTTGATGCCCTTATCAGGGAAGTAGATAGCAAAGAAAAACTAGAAAATTTCAAGGATTTTATGGAAGCAGTGGTGGCGTATCATAAATTTTACAGCTCAAAGTAGAAAAAATATAAATCTATGGAAAAAATGATTCTGCAAGAAAAAATCGTCTTGAAAGGCACTATCACCCTACTGACAGGCTTACACATTGGCGGTGCTAAAACTTCTTTGGATATTGGCGGTTTGGATTTACCTGTTATCAAAACGCCCAAAGGTGTGCCTTACATTCCGGGTAGCTCGCTCAAAGGCAAAATTAGAAGCCTTTTGGCAAAAAAAGAAGATTCCAATGATGTAAAGGAAGATAGCATTATTTTACGTAAAATGTTCGGAGGTGTAGAAACTAAAGAAAAACCCCAAGAAATCACAAGGCTTATTTTTCGTGATGCTTACCTTGATGAAGAGGCATTCAAGGTGGCTTTTCCTAAAAATGCAGTCAAATTAGAAACTGATTTTACCGAAATTAAAACCGAAAATACCATAAACCGCAAAAATGGTACAGCTCAACACCCCCGAACCATAGAACGCGTACCCGCAGGAGCAGTTTTTCATTTTGAAATTGTCTTGGATAAATATAACGATAGCGAAGCCAAAGAAATTCTTGCAAAGCTCAAAGAAGGCGTAGAACTGCTCAACAACGACTACCTCGGCGGCAGCGGCACACGTGGTTACGGCAAAGTGAAAATGGAATTTGATGAAGAAAGCAACCGAAAATTTCCAGAAAACTGAAAACTTGAAAATCAAAACTCGTGATGCAAGTTAAAATCTTATACTGCCCACCTGGAAGTCGTTTTCATTTAGGAGAAATTAGCGAGGTAAGAAGTACCACACTTACCGATACAGCTATTTACATACATTCTGATGTGCTTTTCGGGGCATTTTTGTACCAATTAGCCTATCTATATCCCGAAAAAGTTCCTCATTTTATAGAACTTTTTCGTAACAAGCAAATACAATTTTCTTCGGCTTTTTATTTTCTTGAAAATCGTAACAATCAAAGCAAAATCTTTTTCTTGCCCAAGCCCGTCAGTCTTAATCTTATTGAAGTGATTGATAGCAAAGGCGAAAGCCAACACAAAAAACTGAAAAGTATTCAATTTCTTTCTTGGAAAGTTTGGCAAAAAGCCCTTATGCCACAAGATTGGCTCAATTCAGAACTTTGCCATATCATAGACGGCAAATTTGTAGTGCTTGCCAATGAAATTAGCCCCCAAGATTTAGCCGACCTCCGAATATTTGCCAAAGACGATACGCTCAAAGTGCGTTTGCATACTACCGAAGAAACAGGCAATCTTTACTCTCAAACTGATTTGTTTTTGCTTGGAAATAAAAATTGGCAAGTGCATTGGTATTTTTTAGAAAAAAATCTGCTCTCTGCACAAGATAATGAGATTTATCAGCAGGTTTGGCAGAATGTCATAAAAGTAGGCATCGGCGGAGAACGTAGCACAGGAGCAGGAAAAATTACGCATATCAGTTCAGCAGAAACAGACACAAATTTTTTGCAACAAGAAAGCTCTCAAAAAGTCAATTTTTCGCTCACTATCCCGCAAAAAAATGAAATTGCTCATCTGCTTTTGTATCAGAGCAAATTGCGAGGAGGTACATTTTTGGCAGAAAATTATCGGCTCAAAGTGGTGCAAAGCATCTTGGAAGGAGCTATCCAAACACAAGAAATTCAAGGCAATATCGTAGAAATTGGCGAAAACAAATTGCGATATGGCATCAATTTCGCCGCCGCACTGCCCGAAAAATACGCTTTCACCGAAAGTTAAAGCAAAAATTTACAGCTTATGGCAAACTATACGTTATATTTCAAAACATTAAGCCCTGTTTCGGTAGGCACGGGAGAAAAATTTTCCCCATATAGCGATTTTGTGATAGAAAAAAACTTTGTGCATTTCATTGATAAAGAAAAAATCAAAGCCATTATTCGCTCCAAACCCAACTTTGATGAACTTATCGACCTATACGTAGCAGGTATTGCCACAGGTATGGATAACAACCGAAGCCATTTTGAACTCAAACAATACATCACTAATACTCTAAAAGTTCCTTTGAGTGAGGTAACTTTACGCAAACACCAAGCCTCGCCTTCGGTGAAAGGAAAAATACTGATTAGCGAAATTATCAAAAATCCTCATTTTCAGCCATATATTCCGGGTAGCTCCCTCAAAGGAGCTTGCAAAGGAGCTTTGCTGTATGATTGGCTCAAAAATCACTCCGAAGGCAAAACGTGGCTAAAAGAGCTTTTAGATGTTCTTTCAAAAAACAACAAAGATTTAATCAAAAATAAAACCCAAGACCTTCAACGAGCATATACAAATATTCAAGTAGCCTTCGCCGATAGTTCCTGTTTAGCCCGTGAAGCTATACATATTTACAAAACTATTCGCTTTCATATTCATCAGGCAAAAGATAAAGGGACACCACAATTCGTAGAAGCCATCGCCCCTGAAAATACTTTCCAAACCGAATTTCGCTCTAAAGAAAATGAGCCTACAAAAGTATTTCAGGCTCTTGTGCAACTCAGCCAAGATGCCAACCAACGAGATATTGAGATTTTAGAAAATGCCCGCCATAAAAGTCCCGAAACCGAGCAACTGCTGAATTTTTACTACCATATCCAAGAAAAACTTACTGATGGCAAAATTTGCTTCAAAATAGGTTCGGGCAAAGGTTATTTTTTTCAGTCAATTGGCTTGGCAGTGTACTATCAGGCAAAAGAACATTTTGGCAAATTTCTTCAATTTTTTCACCCCGCCTCTAAACCTATCAAAAACCACAATGAATTCCCTTTGACCAAAGTGGTAGATGCAGATGATTTTTCACCTTGGGGTTGGGTGCAAGTAGATACAAAACCTATTGCCAAAATTCCTCAATTTGTTTCACTTGAAATTGGCTTACCTTTTGAGCTAATTCACGAAAGCCAAGAAAAAAAGGAGCAAATAAAGCAAGAAATCCGTGCCGAGTATCTCAAAACAAGTACCAAACTCAAAAAAGGTACTATGCTTGACGCCATAGTGGTGCAATCGGGTAAGCCCAACAAAGTAAAACTGATGATTGCCCCTAATAATGAACCTATTTTTGACCTCAAAGGTTACAGCAGTCCGTTAGAGGAAGGTAAAATTGTAATTGTTACCATAGAATACAACGAAAAGAAAAATCAAATTTTGGACGTAATTTTTAAGAAGTTAAAGTAACTTTAAGGCAAGAAAACGGCAAGAGTTGAAAAAAACTACTAAATAAAACCTAAATTTTATGAAAAACGTAGCTGTTCTGATTATCAGCGACCAAACTATCCAGAACGTTCAATTTATCAAAGAATTTTCCGAAAAAATCGGTACGTATTGGTTCATTACTACCGAAAGTATGGAAAACAAGGGCTGTTCAGAATGGATATGCGAAACTCTCCAACTTCCGAAAGAAAACGTTCAGAAGATTCTTGTTAATGAATTTAGCTTGCAAAATATCACCGAAAAGTTAAAAGATCGCTATCAAAGCGAAAATAGCTATCTTGTCAATATTACAGGAGGTACGAAATTGATGAGCATTGCCGTATATGACTTTTTCAGAGAGAAAACCAATGCCACTATTTACTACCTCACAGGCAGAAAAAATGAATTTCTGAACCTCACGCAAAATAGCCACAAAGAAACCTTACAACAAAAAATTACGCTGTATGAATATCTGACAAGTTATGGCATCAAAGTCAAAGAGAGCAGTCAGAAAGTACCTATGAAAACCTTTGAATTAGCCAAGGCAATGTATCAGGAATTTATACAAGCCAAACAGGCTAATATAGACTGCTTGCAAAAATTAAGAGATAAAATTCAAGAGGACAAAAAAATAAAAGAAATAAACGTAACTGATTTTGAAAACCTATCTGAGTTGTTACAAGCCATTGACTTGCAGCATCGGGGTCAAATTTCTCGCAAAGATGCCGAATACCTTACAGGAAAATGGTTGGAAGAATGGACTTACTACCGAATCAAAGAAAAACTACAATTAAACGAAAACACAATTGCCATAGGATTATATCTGCAAAAAAAAGGCATTGAAAAAACTGAAAACGATTTTGATGTAATGTTTATTTTGAAAAATGAGCTGTACATTGTGGAGTGTAAAACCTCGCATAAAATAAACAAAGAAAATAAACTCAATGAGTTTATTTACAAATTAGATGCTTTGCAGAAAGAATTTGGCTTATTTTCGCAGGCTTTTATTTATACGTTGGGGAGTTTGCCTACCGATGATAACCCCAAAAATATACTCAAAGATAGGCTCAAATTTCACCGAATTACACTGCTTACCAAAGAGCAAGTTAATATAGAAAATACGAAGTCTTTTGAAGGTTGGCTAAATAATTTAGCAAATGGCTAAAATATTTTTGCTTTTTTCGCACAAGCTCACCGAGCAACAAGAAACAGAGCTACGAAAAGATTGGGGCATCAGGGAAATATGGTATTTGCCTGATAATTTACAAACTATTTGGAGCAATGTTAATCCCGAAGTTATCCAAATTAGGGAAAGTCTGGAGGTTATTTTTGATTTTTTGCAGAAAAATGCTACGCCAAACGATTATGTTTTAGTACAGGGCGATTATGGGGCAGTAGTTTTGGTGGTGCAATGGTGTTGGAAAAAAGGGCTAATACCTTTGTATGGCACTACGCAAAGAGTAGCCCAAGAGACACGAGAAGGGGAACACATCAGGGTTGAACGAATTTTTAGACATTGTAGGTTTAGAAAATATGAAAAATTAATAAATCACTGATAATGAGATGCTTAATTATTTGCAAGTCGTCGAACACTGTTCAGAAGTATACTGTGCTTATTTAGTATAGCTAATTTTAGCCCTAAAAATGGCTTAATATCCTGATTTTCAGCGAGTCGTCGATCTCCAGGGAAAATCCTATGATTGGAGATCGACGACTTTTTTGTAAAAATTTTTCAAAAAAAATTTGGAAATTTCATTTCTTTCGCATACCTTTACAACGAAAATAACGCCTTTTAATCGTACCATTGTGGAATTGAAATTACGCTAAAAAGGTATGGGGTTAGCTTAATTATTCTTTTAATCGTACCATTGTGGAATTGAAATTGTCCGTGTCAAATCAGTTGAGCCATTGTCTTTATCTTTTAATCGTACCATTGTGGAATTGAAATGATATAATCGGATTTACTCAAAACGGGACGTTTATTGCTTTTAATCGTACCATTGTGGAATTGAAATTTGACAAATTTTGACAAAGTCGTCGGCGGTATTTGCTTTTAATCGTACCATTGTGGAATTGAAATAATGGTATATATAATTTTAGTAAGGACAATTGGCAAAACTTTTAATCGTACCATTGTGGAATTGAAATGATGTAATCGGATTTACTCAAAACGGGACGTTTACTTTTAATCGTACCATTGTGGAATTGAAATGACGTTGAAGTTATTGCTTACCTAGTGAAGCAATTCTTTTAATCGTACCATTGTGGAATTGAAATTTTTTTCAAGTCCATATTTTTAATCCCTAAAGGCTCTTTTAATCGTACCATTGTGGAATTGAAATTTTTGGTTATGTTCAACGTCTATTATCTCCAACTTTGCTTTTAATCGTACCATTGTGGAATTGAAATCAACAAAAAGAACTAAACCACGACAAACTTGATTTTACTTTTAATCGTACCATTGTGGAATTGAAATCTGTTTTCAGTAGGTCAACCGGAAAGTGCAAACGCTTTTAATCGTACCATTGTGGAATTGAAATCGTTAGCGGGGCGAAGGACTTTCACTTGAAATGGGGCTTTTAATCGTACCATTGTGGAATTGAAATGTCCTTTTTTTTGGCATCATTCTCATTGCTCCAATACTTTTAATCGTACCATTGTGGAATTGAAATTTTTATTTCGTTTTGAATTGATTTGGCTTCTTGGCTTTTAATCGTACCATTGTGGAATTGAAATGTTCTAACCTCTAACACGTAATCTTGCCACGTGCCTTCTTTTAATCGTACCATTGTGGAATTGAAATATAATATTTCAAATGAAATTTTTCTGCCTTGCCTTCTTTTAATCGTACCATTGTGGAATTGAAATTACTTTTTTTTGCGTAAGCGAAGCAACGCACAAGCCTTTTAATCGTACCATTGTGGAATTGAAATTACATAACTACATCAACCTGTACTACGTATCCTCCTTTTAATCGTACCATTGTGGAATTGAAATACGAAAGATGCGAATATTGTCGGAATTTTAGAAGCTCTTTTAATCGTACCATTGTGGAATTGAAATTTTACTTGTCTCATCCTAGACACGTCATCTTTGTCTTTTAATCGTACCATTGTGGAATTGAAATCTCTATTTTGTACGTTGATGAGATGAAGTGGTAGGCTTTTAATCGTACCATTGTGGAATTGAAATTAACTTGTTTTTTTATATTTTTTACGTGGAACATTACTTTTAATCGTACCATTGTGGAATTGAAATTTGACTTGTTTCATATTAGAGACGTCATCTCTATTTTGCCTTTTAATCGTACCATTGTGGAATTGAAATATTTTTTCAATCGTGTCGTTAATTTCGTAGATGCTTTCCTTTTAATCGTACCATTGTGGAATTGAAATCTTTGAAACGAGGAGTATTTTTTAATTTGTTAAATACTTTTAATCGTACCATTGTGGAATTGAAATTTTCTCGGATATGAAGAGACATTTGTAGAGTTTTTCTACTTTTAATCGTACCATTGTGGAATTGAAATGTTATTTTGCAGGCGTCTGTTTTTAACAGAGCGGGGGCAGCTTTTAATCGTACCATTGTGGAATTGAAATCAGAAACAGAAAACGTCGCAGAAACAAATGTGCAAGCTTTTAATCGTACCATTGTGGAATTGAAATACCCAATGATACAAATGGGATGAGCCATCCCTTTTGAATCCTTTTAATCGTACCATTGTGGAATTGAAATAACGTTTCGGCGTGCAAAAGAGCCGAAACGGCGTTCTCTTTTAATCGTACCATTGTGGAATTGAAATTAAAATATTCATTCTCTATTTTTCTTATGCAAACACTTTTAATCGTACCATTGTGGAATTGAAATTATTTTTTCTTTTGTGTCCAAAATGCAATCCTCTCTTTTAATCGTACCATTGTGGAATTGAAATCTTTTCTTGCAATTCGTACAAAAGCCAACTCATTTCCTTTTAATCGTACCATTGTGGAATTGAAATAAAAGGCTTAAACGGTGTTTATGCGTTCTTAAAAAAGACTTTTAATCGTACCATTGTGGAATTGAAATATTGTGGCAGGTTTTTGGTTTGGGCGAGCGTGGTGCTTTTAATCGTACCATTGTGGAATTGAAATTTAGACGGAAAGTTGGAGGTAGAAACTAACGTGCTCTTTTAATCGTACCATTGTGGAATTGAAATAAATTTTGCCGTCTGCGTTTTGCTTATACTTGTAACTTTTAATCGTACCATTGTGGAATTGAAATTAGTAAGCGTATTTAATAGCTTCTTTTGTTTTTTGCTTTTAATCGTACCATTGTGGAATTGAAATAAACAAAGCTCTTTACGAGGCTTTACACGGCACACTTTTAATCGTACCATTGTGGAATTGAAATGCTCTTGCTTAACAATTAGCTCTTGTACTTTTGCGTTCTTTTAATCGTACCATTGTGGAATTGAAATATTCAAATACGAAAATTAAAAAGCAAAAACGCATCTTTTAATCGTACCATTGTGGAATTGAAATAAAGTTTGAGAAACGAAAATTCATAGTTACAGTACTTTTAATCGTACCATTGTGGAATTGAAATACCAAAAAGAATCGTTGCGCTGTATCAATTTTTTTCTCTTTTAATCGTACCATTGTGGAATTGAAATTCAAATTTTATTGTAGGCATTACACTACTTTGGACTTTTAATCGTACCATTGTGGAATTGAAATCCGAAAGTCAAAGACAGTTATTTAATAATATTCCACTTTTAATCGTACCATTGTGGAATTGAAATTTTGCAAAGTCTGTTTTAGTGCTTACCACTTTCTTTGCTTTTAATCGTACCATTGTGGAATTGAAATGAAAATCAATTTTTGTTATTTAGATAAATTCTACTTTTAATCGTACCATTGTGGAATTGAAATTTCATAATAAGTCGTTTGCCCCTTTATCCTAAATCTGTACTTTTAATCGTACCATTGTGGAATTGAAATCTCTTAAATGAGAGTTTCCGAGCAGGTAATATGATTCTTTTAATCGTACCATTGTGGAATTGAAATCAGTTTGGAATTTATACAAGTTAAGCCCGTAAAACTTTTAATCGTACCATTGTGGAATTGAAATGTGGATTTGTGGAGAGGCAGGAGACAGGAGACAGGACTTTTGGTCTTACCATTGTGGAATTGAAATGATAGTAGGGAGTAGAGAGTAGCTTTTAATCGTACTATTGTAGAATTAAAATCTATCTACTATCTACTAATTACTATCTACCAACTCTTATATCGTACCATTGTGGAATTGAAATGGAATTAAGAAGCAGGAGAAAAGAAATAGGATAAAGTTGATAAGAAAATACAAAAGTTAAAAGACCATACATAGAAAGTATTAGCCCTCTGAAAGATTTGATAAATCTTACAAGAGTGAAAAAATGACAAACTATCCACTCACTTATACGCAAAATTATTACTTGATTTTACTCCCCCCTCCTTTCCAAGTAGGGACAAAAGGTTCTTTGGTTGTTTTTTGCCATTTTATTCAAAAGTAATATGCCATTGTATTTTGTAACTCCTCTTTAATCATCGCTTGTAGCCTTTCAGGAGCAAGTACCTTTACGTTTTTTCCAAAGCTCAAAAGTTCGCTCACCAAGTCAGGGTTGATAATCAGCTTCAGGCTAATGCAAAATTCCTGTTCAGTATCTATCAAAATTTTTTGCGTGTGATGCAAAGGCTTGCTTTTAAGGTAATGCCCTACCCAAGGCGAAAAAGAAAGTACAATTTTCTCAATTTTCTCATTTGGCAAGCGAGTAATTCCATAGCAGTTTTGATAAAAATCTTCTGCCTCAAAGCCTAATTTTTCAGGATAAAGAACACTAAAATCGCTAATTTTCAGAGTTTTTATTCTATCCAAAGCAAAAGTAGCTATTCGTTCTTTATCGGGGTTGTAGCCAATTACATACCAACGCCCCTTAAATTCTTTCAGCAAATAGGGGTGTAAAGTTCGTGTTTCAGCTTCGTTTTGAGAGAACTTTTGGTAGTCAAATTGAATTTGTTTGTAATTCTTGATAGCCCACAAAATATCTGCAAGCCACTTTCTACCTTCGGGGTAAGCGGCGTTTTCAGGTTGAATAAAATTGTGCATTTTGCGGGTAGTATCTTTGAGTTGTTTGCCCACTTCTACGGCATCTAATACTTTGTTGATGGCATCAGAGAAATCCTCAAAAATTTGGCTGTTTTTGAAACTTTGCAAAATAGATTCGGCGAAATTAAGGGCTACAAGGTCTTTTTGCGAAAGACTAATAGACATAAAACGATACTCCTTATCCAACTCATAGCTGATTTGTCCTTTTTTATCTTTTTGCTTGTAGCCATAAAAGTAACCTCTTTCTAAATGATGAAATTCAATTGGAGCCCCGAACTGCTCACGCATAATTTTGAGGTCTTTTTCAAAAGCAGAAACCGAATAAGTGGCATCGGTGCGTTCTTGGATAGTAGCGAGAATATGCTCTTTGGTAGGGAATAAATGCTGTCGGTTACGCAAAAGTTCATCAATAATCAGATAACGAAGCAGTTGATTTTTATTCGGCATAAGGATTGAAAGGTTTTATTTCCCTCATCGGTGATTGCTTTGGTTTCTTTCTGCGGCTTTTCTGATAGCTTTCTCTAAACTCTCTTCTATGAGTTCATACTGCTTAAAGAAATGAATGTTATCTTGGCGGATATGGAGTTGTCCTTCATTGCCTTTATTTCCTCTGTGTTGTCCTTTGGAATAAAACGGACTTTCCATAACCTCTTTACTACTCATTACCCATAAAACGATTTGGTCTCTAAAAACAGCAAGCCACACAAATACATCACAGCAAGCTGGTTTCAATTGCTGAAAGTTCATTAAAAAGTTTTTCTCAGTGTTTCTTGAAAGGGCTTTCATATAAAGAGGCTCTTGGCTATCACTATCCACAGCTCTTGAAGCCTTAACCTCAACCCTTATTCCATCTAAGTAAAAATCGTAGTCTCCCGAGTAGTTGGGGTCAAGTTGTTTATCGGGTTTTTTCAGTTTGGGGCAAATTCCTTGAATATACGTTTGAGCAAACTTTTCGCCAAAATCTCGGGGGGCAGTTATTTCAAAAATCCATAAATTGGGATTAGCATTTATGTATTCTGTTCTCAAATCCATATATTGTTGGTGAGTCAGCCCGCCTTTTTCAATTAGAGTACAAATTAAGAGTTCGTATTCGTTGAATGGAAAAATAGCCTTATCATTTTCAAGCATTAGCAATACATCTTCAAGTTCTTGCATTGAGCCTGTAAAAGTTTCTATAATTCTATTTTTTAAGCTGGTAAGTTCCATTGGGGGTTTTAGCAATTTGCAAGTAATCAAGGTAAGATTTTTCGGAGAAAACAGAATATTTTGAAAAATACTCGTAATGAATAGGTAGTAATTCTAAATCTCCACGCAGAATTTTGTGCGTTGCAAACATTTTCTTAAAAAGCCAGTTGATCATTTCGCTATTTAGCAACTCTGTAAGTTGGCGAGCATTGATAGGCATATCTTTCGGAATGAATAAATTGGCACTATTGAGAATATAACTTTGCTCTGTATCGCAATAAAAACACAAGTCAGTAGAGATAAACCTATAAATAATTTTTTCTGGTGCCTGATACAACTCCAAAGGGGCAACTTGTTGAAATTTAGAAAAATCGTTCAAAATATAAGTAGTAGGTCTTTTTAAGCCTTTTTTAGTAATATCCGAACCTTTGTAGATAGGAATGTAACCTTCTTGGGGTTGGTTGGTACAAAATTTTTTGTTATTACCTGTAACAATCCCTAACGCCCAAACGGCTCTATTTTTCAGCGTAATATGCGTAATAGCATATAAATGCTCTATCAGATGAGCTTCTTGTTCGGTAATCCAAAAATTAAATATCTTTTTAGGGGTTATTGTAAAGGATTTTTGTGTTCTTTGAAAGTTTTTATCTTCATTACAACATTCAATTAAATTGTTATTATCCGAAGGGCTATTTTCAAGGATTATGGCTTGGGCTTTTGTCAGCAATCCTTTGAACACTTTTCCATAATCTACCAATCGCAATATTTTTTTAGTTAAAACCTTCCTTCTGATGTCCTCAAAGTTAGCTATGTTGAAAAATGCTTCTTGGGTTAAAAAACCTAAACAACCATTGGGTTTTAATAGCAATAGGCTTGCTCCTAAAAATAAAGATGTAGTATCTAAGCTATTTCCGCACTCAAACATTGAGGCGTATATTTCCTTTTTATTTTTTTCAATTTTTTTTCCCCAAGGCGGATTGGTAAAGATAAGGTCAAAACTTATTTTTTCTCTGCTCAATGAATGAGCTTCTTGCAAAAAATCTGCAACTCTGATATTAGTAGCCTCGTAGCCAAATTCTTCTTTAATTCTCTGTTTGGTGATTAGAACAGCGTTTTCATCTGTATCAAATCCATAAACATTTTCGGGGCGGATACCTTGTCTGATTGCTTCCACAATAAAATTACCCGAGCCACAACAAGGGTCTAAAAAAGTAAAATTTTGCTGTATTTTTATACCCTTGAACATATCTTGCACTACCCAAGATGGCGTATAATAGATGCCTTCTTTGTTTCTGTAAGAGTCGGACAAAGAATTTTCATATTCTTTGCCCATACTCTCTCCTTGTTTGTTTTGAATTATGAAATTTATATCCTTTGCAATTGTGTAGATGTTTTTGTCTTTTGATAACTTATTGGCTCTTGCATTTAATTTCTCTTTGCCTACCACCTCCGACAAAAAGATTTCCAACGAATCTTGTGAAATTAGACTTTTACCAACTACTGCCAAATAGCCTGCCTTAATCCAATTACGAATAGTTGCTGTTGAAACTTTTGCTTTTCTTGCGGCTTGTTCAAGAGTTAATTTTTTTAATTCTACTTCACCAAATATATTTGTCTGCATATAGTTTAGGCAAATAGAAATAGCAAACAAGGATTGTTTAATTTCAATATTCTGCTACTGCTTCGGCAATAATATCGCAAGCCTCATTCATTTGCTCTTCATTGATAATGAGCGGAGGAGCAAAGCGAATTTTATCGCCGTGAGTGGGTTTGGCAAGGACACCTTTTTCTTTCATCAAGATGCACAAATCCCAAGCGGTTTTGCCGTCTTTTTCTTTGATATCTACTGCATTGAGAAGCCCTTTGCCCCGTACAGCACTAATTTTTTCGGGGTAACGTTGCATCAGTTCTTGCATACGCTTGCGGAAGATGATACCCATTTTTTCGGCATTTTCGGGTAGTTTTTCATCTTTAATAACCTGCAAGGCAGTCATTGCTATGGCACAAGCCAGCGGATTTCCGCCGAAAGTAGAGCCGTGTTCGCCCGGTTTTATGCAAAGCATTACTTCATCATCAGCGAGCACCGCCGAAATAGGATACACCCCGCCAGAAAGAGCTTTGCCCAAAATAAGTATATCAGGACGCACATTTTCGTGATGTGAAGCAAGCAATTTGCCTGTTCTGCCCATACCTGTTTGTACTTCGTCTATCATTAGTAGTACGTTGTATTTTTTGCAAAGTTCGGCAGATTTGGCAAGATAGCCTTCATCAGGCACAAACACGCCTGCCTCGCCTTGAATAGGTTCTACCCAAAAGCCGCATACATTCGGATTTTGAAGGGCTTTTTCCAAAGCCTCGGTATCGTTGTAAGGAATAATCTGATAACCGGGCATAAAAGGACCAAAATCGCGAGTAGCTGTTTTATCGGTAGAAGCCGAAACAATTGCAAGTGTTCTGCCGTGGAAATTGCGTTGTACGGCTACAATAACCGCCTGATTTTCAGGAATACCTTTTTTCTGATAGCCCCACTTACGAGCAAGTTTGAGAGCAGTTTCGTTGGCTTCGGCTCCTGAGTTCATCATTAGCACTTTATCGTAGCCGAAATACTCTGCCATATACTTTTCACACAAGCCCAATTTATCGTTATGAAAAGCCCTTGAAGTAAGCGTAAGCGTTTGAGCCTGTTCAATAAGAGCTGATATAATACGAGGGTGGCAATGCCCCTGATTGACAGCACTATATGCTGAAAGAAAATCAAAATATTTTTTGCCCTCAACGTCCCAAAGAAAAATGCCTTCCCCGCGTGCCAGTACCACAGGAATGGGGTGATAGTTGTGAGCTCCATAACGTTCCTCTAATGCGATAGCCTCTTGCGTTGAAATGAGCGTGGTAGTTGTCATAAAATTAAACTTTTTGGTATTACATTATGTTCATTAAGAAAGTTTGAAACGAG
The DNA here is from genome assembly GCF_002843425.1 of Raineya orbicola. GTDB lineage: Bacteria > Bacteroidota > Bacteroidia > Cytophagales > Thermonemataceae > Raineya > Raineya orbicola. Next base: position 17,394 of record NZ_NKXO01000031.1, on the reverse strand, counting down.
TTACACTGATATTTTTGCAAAATTATCAAAAATTATGGAGTTTTCATACTTCGGAAAGAAAAAAACAAACAATCTACCTACGCTTGAAGCAGACGACTACTACTACAACGAACAAGGACTTATGGTTTTTACGGAAAAATATCATCTCAAACGGGGGTATTGTTGCCAGAGCGGTTGCAAACATTGTCCTTATGGTTTCAAAAAACAAAATGAAAAACCTTGACGGAAATCATTGATTTTTGAGGGTTTTTGTTGTAACTTTGCAGAAATTTCAATCAAAAAACAATGAAACAACGTATTTTCAGCCTTATATTTACGTTTTTGCTTGCTTGTGGAAATCTTTTTGCTCAAAGCAATGAAAACAACATAGAAAAATTTTTCCGCACCGAAAGTAAATTTTATGTTGTAGTAGCCGTGCTTGCTATCGTGATGATAGGACTTTTGGGATATGTGATTTATTTGGATAGAAAAACGCAAAAGCTGGAAAAGCAAATTTTCGGTGAAAACAATTCACTTTCGCAAGAAAAAAAGCAATAATTTTTTCAGTACCTAACTAAAAAGCTAAAAAAATGAAACCCACACATATAGTTGCTATTGTAGTTATTGCCATCGCCGTAGGAGTGCTGATAAGCTCTATGGGTAGTGTTACGGAGTATGTAGATTTCGCTACGGCTCAAGAAATGTACAACAAAGGAAAAGATAAAAGTTTGCATATTGTAGGAACGCTCCCCAAAGATAATTCGGGCAAAGTAGTAGGTATGCAGTATGAGCCTCGGCTCAATCCGAATTTATTTATTTTTGAAATGATTGATAACAAGGGAGTTAAGGAAAAAGTATATTACAATGATGCCAAACCGCAAGATTTTGAGCGTTCCGAACAAATCGTAATCATCGGCTCTTACAACAAAGAAAAAAAGTTTATTGCCAAGCAAATCCTGATGAAATGCCCTTCTAAATACGAAGGCGAGCAGAAAAAAATATAAATCTTTGCCAATAGTTTTACACAATGAAACAACAAACTATCATTCCTTTGATTTTTTTTCTGGTTTTTTCATTTGCAAAAGCCCAAAATCCCGAAGCACAAATTAGAATGGATATTTCGGAAGAGCTACGGGCAGAGCCTAAATTAAATGCAGAAATATCAAAAACAAACAATGTTTATTATGTAAATGCTATTCAAAAAAAGTCAGAAATAATTGATAAAAAAGAGCTTTCACAAATTTCTCCAAGTTTCCAATATACAAGGCTAAAAAAAAATCTCAAACTCGGAAAGGTTGTACAAGCCACTGATAGCTTACCCAAACAAAAACCATTTTTTCAGCGTTTAGGCTGTTTTTTGAAAGAACCTTTACAACTAATTTCGTTGGGCGTAGAACTTTTTGAACTTACCAAGCCCCCTAAAAGTGCTTTTGCTATAATTTTGTATGTTATTTACATTGTGCCGCTTTTTGCAATTATTACGGCTTTTATTTTGGGCGGAGTTGTAGGACTGATAACCTTCATTTTTATTAGCGGAGCGATTAGCTTTCTGATTTATTGGGGGATTTTGGCTCTTTTAGGCATTTCTTTGGCGGGCAGTTTTATTTTTTGGGGGCTTCTGATAGCATTTTTAGTCGGATTAGTTGTATATCTCCTTTTAGTGCGTTTATGTTAGAAAATATTGAGGTCTGCCCTATTTGCGAAAATACTTCCTTTGAGGCTTTTCTTACTTGCAAAGATTACACCGTAAGTGGCGAAACATTCAGCTTGCAAAAATGCTCCAATTGTGGTTTTGTGGTTACTTCGCCTCGTCCTTTGCAAAAATTTTTGGGTAATTATTACAAATCTGAAAGCTACGTTTCTCACTCCGATACACAAAAAGGGCTTATCAATAAAATGTATCATTGGGTAAGAAAAATTACCCTGAAACGCAAATTACGTCTTATTGAAAAAATCAATCATTTTCAGAAAGGTAGCGTTTTAGATTTTGGCTGTGGAACGGGCTATTTTCTTAAAACTTGCTTGCAAGCAGGTTGGCAAGCCGAAGGCGTTGAACCCGATGAGAATGCCCGCAAAATAGCCTCCAACAATACCAATAAGCCTATTTTCGCTTCTTTGCAAGAAATCAAAAACACGCAATTTGATATTATCACACTTTGGCACGTTTTAGAGCATATTCCTGACCTCAACGAAACTCTTTCTGCTCTTAAATCATTGCTCAAACCTACGGGAAAGCTCATAGTAGCCGTACCCAATCGTGACAGCTATGATGCCCAAGTATTTGGAGCTTTTTGGGCGGCGTATGATGTACCTCGGCATCTTTGGCATTTTAGCAAAAACGATATGCAAGCCCTTTGCCAAAAGCATCATTTGCAAATTCAAGAAATTTTGCCAATGCCTTTTGATGCTTATTACATTAGTTTGATGAGTATCCTTTATCAAACAGGCAAAACGCAATTTGTAAGGGCTTTTTGGCAGGGTTTTCTTTCTAACTGGAAAGCAGGCAAGCAAAATACTTCTAGTTTGATTTATGTGATAAAACTGCAATGAAAATCATTAGTAGCATTGATAAAAGTCAAGGTCTTGTTTCTTTTGAACGCCTAAATTGCTCAAAAAATGAAATTCTTTATGGTATCTTCACAAAATAAAACCTTTCAAGATGAAGTAGTAACTGCCTTTCAGCAGTTGCAAAGCGAGATTTGTTCTGCCATAGAAAAAGCTGATGGCAAAGGGATTTTTTCCAAAGATGAATGGCAAAGAGCCGAAGGCGGTGGCGGATTGACACGAATTTTACAAAATGGAAATGTTTTGGAAAAAGCAGGGGTAAATTTTTCCAAAGTATTTGGCACACCTACTCCGCAAATGGCAAGCAAATTGCAAATGCCCGAAGGTGAATTTCTTGCCACAGGGGTTTCCATTGTAATGCACCCCGAAAGCCCTATGGTGCCTATTATTCATATGAATGTGCGTTATTTTGAAGTACAGACCGCCGACAACAAGCTCATTTATTGGTTTGGTGGCGGCATTGACCTTACGCCACATTATATTGATAAAGATGATGCTCGCTTTTTTCATCAAAAACTCAAAGAAGTTTGCGATAAGTATCACCCCGATTTTTATCCTCGTTTCAAGCAGTGGGCAGATGATTATTTTTTCATCAAACACCGCAACGAAACACGTGGCATTGGTGGTATTTTCTTTGATAGATTGCAAGAAAATGAAGAAATTAGCAAAGAAAAACTATTTGATTTTGTGCTTGAAGTCGGTAAAAGTTTTGCTCCTATTTACAGCCACTTGATTGCCAAAAATAAAAATTTACCATTTGGCGAAAAAGAAAAACAATGGCAACTTATCCGCAGAGGGCGTTACGTTGAATTTAACTTGGTGTATGATGTAGGTACAAAATTTGGCTTGGAGACTAATGGCAGAATAGAATCTATTTTGATGAGCTTGCCCAAACAAGCCGAATGGCATTATTGCTTCACTCCCGAACCTCATTCCAAAGAAGCTGAAACACTTGCTCTGCTGAAAAAAGGAATAAATTGGTTATAGTACAGGGCGAAGCCCTCGCAAAGCGAGGGCTTCGCCCTAAAAAATTCAAATCCCAAACTTTCCGCTACCTATTTCTGCCGTATTGTTCGTGGCTTGAAACCCAATCGGAAGAAGAAATCGCAGAAGCCAACGAAATTTCCCCTGCCAGCACCACTCCTGCTACAATTTCAGCAAATTTATTCACAGAGCCACGCCCCACGCAACCAAGCATACGCAAACATTCATTTTGCGTAGCCAGTTTGATACCTCCTCCGTGAGTAGCAACAATCAGCGAAGGAATAGTGATATTCATATACAAATCGCCTTCGGGAGTAAGTTCGGAGTACATAATACCCGCAGAAGACTCTGAAACATTGGCTACATCTTGCCCTGTGGCAATAAACATTGCCGTAATACCATTAGCAGAATGTAAGCCGTTATTATTAGCTCCTGAAAGAATTGCCCCCACGTTGGCAACGTGATAATGATACACCAATTGTTCGGGTTCTACACGCATAATTTGTGTAAGTACTTCCCGCTTGATAGTACATTCTGCTACTACACGCTTTCCACGCGTACGCATCACGTTGATTTGCGATGCTTTTTTATCCGTAGCAAAATTAGACTCTAAGTAAAAGTTTTTGATTTTACCTTGTGGATAAGCATCTAAAATCCAACTGCAAGCGGCAAAAGTAGCACGTCCCACCATATTTTGCCCTGCGGCATCACCTGTGGAGTAATTGAAACGCAAATAAGCAAACTTATTGGAAAGATAGCTATCAATGTATTGCAATTTAGCGACACTGGAAGTAGCTTCGGCTTCCTCTGCGATTTTTTTGAAATTCGCTTGTACCCATTTTTCAAATTCACGAGCCTCACGAGCATTTTCAAACACAAAAACAGGTGCCCTTTGCATAGCATCGCCAATGACGGTACAAGTTGCCCCGCCACTCAAATTGATAACCTTCATACCACGATTGTAGGAGGCTACGAGTGTTCCTTCTGCAGTAGCCAGTGGTATCAGAAATTCACCTTTGGCGTGTTCGCCATTGATTTTGAGAGGTCCTGCAATACCCATCGGTACTTGGGCAACCCCTACAAAATGCTCGCAGTTACCTTGTGTAATATGAGGGTCAAAAGAATATTTGGTAATGTGATTTACCCCCTCAAAATCAGGATTTACATTCTTTTTTACAAATTCATTGATAAACTTATGCCTTGCTTTGATAGCATCTTCTGAATAATCGTCCAAATCATTGCGAGGAATTTTCGCTATGTTCGTATCCTCTTTCGCAATAGCATCTTCTACCTTAATTTCCAAGTTACCAAAAGGACTCGCCTTAAATTCTATCTTCACCTTGTATTTCCCTTCGGGTAAAGGAGCTTGTTTGGTAATAACGTTAATAGCTCTACGCAGGGGAAACTCAATGGGATTGCTTTCTGAAATTTGCTCGGCGGCAAGAATACGATTATCACCTAAATCTACAAATACATCTTTCAGAGGAATGTTTTTGTCGCCTATTTCAACCTTTTTCAAGGCTACGAGCTTGGCATCGCTCAAACGATTTTTCACCGAAAATACAACTCCATCGCTTGCGTTACGCAAACTGCCACGTGTGTAGAGTTGCTTTAATAGCATACTGGGAATGAAATTCATAACTTTTCAAATTTAACGTTAAAACTTACATTACTCAATCGCATTTTAAGCATTTTTTTAGAATTACCAAAAAAAATTAGCGAAATTTTGCTAAAAAATGTACCGATAAGGAACAGATTGACAGGTAAAATGGTTATGAAATAGTACAATGCAATAATTTCAATCCTTAACCTTTGAACTTTTAAGTTATGGAACAAGTAGTAAAGCCCAAACGTTATCTGAACGTTTATACGGAGGCAAGTCCTAACCCCGCTTCTTTGAAGTTTGTCCTTAATTATATGCTTACGCCTGAAAACGAAAGTTTTGATTTCCCCGACCGCACCACTGCCGAAAAATCCCCACTTGCCACCGAACTTTTTGAAAAATTCCCATTTGTAGAAAGAGTTTTCGTAATGAATAACTTTATTACCGTAACTAAAAAAGAAGGTTACGATTGGCTGGACATAGCTCGCGAAGTCAAATTGCACATTCAAGAGTATTTGGAGCAAGAAAAGCCTATTTTTAGCGTAGAACTTTTGCAAGAAAATGCTAATTTGCAAGCAAGTGAAAATGATACCGAAGTCGTAAAACAAATCAAGAAAGTATTAGAAGAATACGTAAAACCCGCCGTAGAAACCGATGGCGGTGCTATTCATTTTCATAGTTTTGATGAAACCACAGGTAAAGTAACACTAACTTTGAAAGGCTCTTGCAGTGGCTGTCCTTCTTCAACCATTACACTAAAATCTGGTATAGAAAACCTCTTGAAACGTATGATTCCACAAGTGCAAGAAGTGGTAGCAGAAAGTATGTAAAAGTATGAACCAACTTTTAGAAACACTCCACGAAAAACTTCAAAAACGCAAACAAGAAGGGAACTTTCGGGCATTAAAACCTCAAAGTTCCCTCGTTGATTTTAGCTCTAACGATTATTTGGGACTAGCCCGCAATGAAATTTTGCAAATAAACATTGAAAAAGAACTCCAAAAACTACCTCAACCGCATTTAGGAGCAACAGGCTCTCGTTTGCTTTCGGGTACTCACCCTTACGTATTGGAACTGGAAACCTTTTTAGCCAAAATTTTTCAAGCGGAAGCCTGTTTGATTTTCAATTCTGGTTATCAGCTCAATACGGCTATTTTAGCCACTATTCCTCAAAAAAATGATGTTATTCTTTGTGATGAACTCATTCACGCCAGCCTTCGCGAAGGTAAAAACCTAAGCCTTGCTCAAAGCTATTACTTTCGGCATAGCGATTTAGAAGATTTAGAAAAAAAACTTCAAAAATTCCAAGAAAAACCACATAGCCATATTTTTGTGGTAGTAGAAAGCGTGTATTCTATGGACGGCGACATAGCCCCTTTGCCCGAAATCATTAACTTATGCAAGCAATATGGGGCTTATTTGATTGTAGATGAAGCCCATAGCACAGGCATTTACGGCAAGCAGGGCGAAGGATATTGCATTAGCCAAAATCTACATCAAGATATTTTTGCAAGAATTTACACCTTTGGCAAAGCCATCGGCGGACACGGAGCTTGCATAACAGGTTCAAAAATACTCATAGAGTATCTTATCAATTTTGCAAGAGCTTTCATCTATACCACTGCCCTACCCTTACATAGTTACATACATATACGCAAAGCCTTTGAGCATATTGCCGAAAACATCTATTTACAAGAAAATTTGTACCAAAAAATTACCCTTTTCAAGACTGCTCTGCAAAATTTATCCCATATTCAACTTAAAGAAAGTTTTACGCCTATTCAAATTCTCAAAATTGGCGGCAACGAAAGAACCAAACTTTTTGCCCAAAAACTGCAAGAAAAAGGCTTTGATGTGCGTCCTGTTCTTTCGCCTACGGTAAAAGCAGGCGAAGAGATTATTCGCATCTGCCTGCACGCTTTCAATACAGAGCAAGAAATTGCAGAACTTTGCCGAAATATACTTATTTTGGCAAAGGAAATATAAGTCTATCGGAAATCAATGAACAATTATCTTTCGCAAGCACAAAAAGAAGGAACTGTCCGTTTTTACAATAACGAAATTTTTTATTCTGCTAGCGGTGTAGGCTTTCCACTTACCCCCGAAGAGCAAGTAAGAGCCGAAATATATGCAAAAATTTTATACCATTACCGCTATCCCGCCGAAAGAATAGCCTTTGAATACCCCGTAAAAATGGGTTCAAGCTACAAAAGAGTAGATATTCTCATTTTAGACGATACGCAAAAACCTTTTTGTATTGTAGAGTGTAAAAAAAGCAGTATCGGCGAAAGTACCTTTGAGGAAGCCATAGAACAGGCTTTTTCGTATGATAATCATCTGTATGCTCCTTACATTTGGGTAACTTCGGGCAGGCGTGAAATTTTTTTCAAGTCCGAGCATAGCTCACAAGGTCGCAAACGCTACGAACTGAACGATTTGCCCAAATTTGGATTTTCAAAGCAACTTTGGTACAAAATCTATGAAGCAGGACAAAGCGTTTGGGGCTTTTTCAAGGATATTTATGCAGAATTTTTTGCTCCTACGCTTCGCAAACGTTGGTTTGCACGTTTGTTGTTGTTTTTAGTGATTTTTGCTTGGTGTAATTGGCTAGCAAGTTGGGCAAATATTACTTGGCTCACCCCTTACGCAATGGAGCAAAAATGGCTTCAAAAATCTTGGACTTTTGAGCATCTTTTTTACATCAGTGCCAGCATTGCAACGCTTGTAGGAGTTTGGATAGTCAGGCATAGTGTTATTCCCGATGATTTGCTTTCGGCTTCCAAAGCTCACGAAAAAGCCAAACAAAGAAATAATTGGGTGCTAATAGCCACTATTTTGGTGCTTGTGCCTGCGTATTTTTGGCTTAAACTTTTTTTTGATTATGATACAAAATACTGCTACGGTTGCAAACCTTGTGCATCAGAATGGCATTGTTGGTGGTCTTTTGCTCATTTTCGTCTGTATGCTCGCCCTGAAAGAATTTGGGAATATCTTACTCCTTCTTGGGTGATTTTAGGAGTACAAGCAATTGCTACGCTTTTAGTAGCTGAAATATTGAAATGGTATGCTTCTATTCGGTAAGAGACTTTTATCTCACTAAATTTCCATTTCTATCAGTTCTGATAAGGGCAATCATATTTACTTGCTCAAAACCAATTGTTCCTAAAATCAGTATATCGCCATTGGCGAGTTGCTTGATGCGGCGTGCTTTATCGTCTTTTGTTCCACCGAATTGCTTTTCCCAAACTACATTGCCAAAAAAATCAAGTTTATAGAGTAAAATGTCTTTTGCATTTCCTATGGTAGCTACGTTTCCTGCTACTAAAAATTCCCCATTGTCCATTTGGGTAATAGTTTTACCTTCGTCATCTCCACCTCCACCTAGGTTTTTTTCCCACTCTATATCCCAGCCTGACCATATATCGCCAAATTCTCTGACAACTCTAATTTTAGACACATATATATCTTTACCTCCATTTTCTCCTGCACTGATAGTTCCAGTAATAAGCAAGTTTTTATCTGATGTGGTTATTACCTGCTCACCGAAATCGTCCCCTATTCCACCAAACAAGTTAGTCAAATCAGCAGTAGCAACTAAACTACCGCCTGTAAATCTCATTCTTAATACTCTAATGTCCAATTTTTTATCTCCCGAAAACTCCGTAGTACCACTAACAAGGATTTGGTAGTTATTACTGAATTTATCACTCATAGCATTTCCAATAAGATTAGGACCGGGCGTTGTTGGTGTTACCACGCCGAAAGTCCCATACTCGCTTTGATTGATAAAATTTCCATTTATGTCAGTGATTATTAAATAAATTTTTGCCTGCGTAGTATTTTCTGCAACTGAAAAATCGCCAAACAAATAAATATTACCAATATCTTCAAAAACGACTATCCCTTTGAGCCTTTCAAAACGAGTGTTATTAGGATATTTCTTTGCCCACTGCACATTTCCATCATTATCTATTTTCATCAAAGCAAAGTTGGTATAAGAAGTATTTCCTACCTGAAAAGAGCTATCAATGCCTACATACCAGCCTCCCGAACTTGCGGGGTAAATGGCTTTGGCGGCTCTGGCATTTAGTTTTTTTTCCCACAAAAGATTTCCAAAAGCATCTGTTTTGGCTAAATAGCCAATAGTGCGAATAAACTCACTTCCATCATCAGCAAAATCTTTGACATTCACAGAACCCGCAACGAGCAAAGTTCCATCAGAGTTTTCAACTACATCATAGGCTTCTGCACCTTCAAAAGCCCCTAACATTTTGTAAAATGTTCCTGAATTGTCAAGATTTACTTTGGGCTTAAATTTGCAAGCTATTGGGATCATCAGAAAAAAGCTAAAGCCCCAAACAATAGTTATAGGATAAAAATTTTGCAGTTTTTGTAATATTTTTTGCATAAACGAAAGTTTTCAGCTTTTTGTCAAAATCTATCAATATTCAAAATTATTTGGTTTTACCTTACCCCTCCTTAACTCAAAGAAATAAGGGGGTGCTTCTGGGCTTTTTCTTACCAAAATCAATTTTGTTTCATTACTGACTCAAATTAGACAATATTTTATTTATCAAGATTTTCAATTTTTATATCTTCGGAAACTTTTTTTAGCTTTCTTTTTTGAATTTTTGGGTTGTATAGAGGGTAATTATACCCAAGCGAAAGCATTATGGCACTTAAAGTGTAGTCGTTATCTAAAAAACCATACCGAGCAATTTCTTCTTGTAAAATATAACGATTGACTGACTTTACCATATTATTCAAACCTGCTTGGTAACGCAATTCTACAAAAAGATGTCCTAAACCTATTTTGTATTCTACGCCCATTCCAGCCAAAACAGAAAAAGTCAAAGAGTTGCGTAACTCTTTCATTGAAATAGCTTTCCCCTCTACAGAACGCTCCACGTCCCCATCTTGATTGATGTCGTTGCGTTGGGCATTCAAAGAAGCAGATATTAAAAAATGGGGCGTTGCTCCTGCCATAACATATGGATTGACACCAAGTAAATTGAAATTATACTTATTTTTGAAGTTATATTTGAGAATGAGGGGCAAATCAAAGCGAGTTTGAGCTTCAGTAGCAAGCAGTCTTGCAAAACCAAAATATTGTGCCTCAAAGCGATAACGATAAGATACGAGATTGGGCTGTAATAAAATTTCTATAAAGTTGGTAATAGGACGAGAGATAATTCCACCGAACTGAAAACCAAGTAAATTAGTGTAAAGCATCTCTTGATTAGCGGGGTTATCTGTGCTGAAAAGTTGTGTTACTCTGATTTGAGAGAGATTAGCCCCTGCATTACCACCAACAATTAAATAAGGACGAATACGAAATTTCCTGTAAAGTTCTGCAAATTCAGTGGGGTCATTCGGACGCAAGCGATACTCAGGATTAGTTCGCAGGAGTTGGTGCATAAATTCCTCTGCTTCTTTATCCTGATTACGATACAAATGGATAATAGTAAGCAACCTGTATGCCCTTACACGTTCTTCCTGATTAAAATCGCCTTTTTCCAAACAATCTTTTAATAGCAAGATAGAATTACTCAAAGAACCATCATCAAAAGCGTTCTCGCTTTCTTGCAATTTAATAGAGCAGTCGCTCTGCCCCTCTTGCTGAGCCGAAACCCGCCAAGCAGTAAAAAACAATCCTAATAGTAGTAAGTATCGCCAATAATATTTATTCATTTGTGTTAGACTTGTTTGGGTTAAAACTTTGTTATCTGGACTCAAAAAATTCAGCAGGCTCAAAAAAGTTCAAAAGCCATTACATTTACCACCATTCAAAAATTTTTATTTTTTGCTTACAATTCATTCAATTGAAATCAAAAAATTACAGGATTTTTACTCTCGTTTAGGTAAATCGCCACAAGTTTTTTCATAAGGTACATCATCATCATCAGCTACATAGCGTTTCCATTCTTCATCACTCATATTCTTTTTGATTTTACCACATAGATAATCACTCATCTTGCTGATTTCTGTGTACCAAAATCTTACCACTTTATCACGCGTACCTGCGATAAGTTTAGAGCCATCTGCATTGAAACTCAGCGTAGTAACCCAAGTGTTGTAGTCATTGAATACCATTGGCTCGCTATTGAGATTGTTCATATTCCAAACCCTGACGGTTTTGTCCATACTGGCTGAAGCCATTTGAGCATCATCATTGCTAAAAACAATATCTGTAATTTGCCTGCTATGTCCGAAAAGGTTGATAGGTTTGGCATTCTCTTTTTGTAAGTTATACAAGCGTAATTTTCCTTGCTCGTTACCCACAGCAAGCCATTTACCATTATGACTGACGCGTAGAGCAGATATGGGCTGATTATCGGTCAGAAAGATTTTTTCTTCGTTGTTTTGAATATTCCAAAATATCACTTGTCCTTTGGCATCACCTGTGATGATATGCTTTCCATCGGCAGTAATAGCCAAACAAGTAACTTGTTCTTTGGGCGAACCGATTGTTTTTACTTCTCTCCCATTGTAAAAATAAATCTTTTTATTGGAAGCCAGAATAGCCAGCCCTTCGTTGGAGCGAGAAGGATACGCCAAGAACCAAACAGATATTTCAGGCGGTAAAACAATATTATTTTGCAAGCGTTTGCTTTCACCTTTTACATCAAAAATTTGAATTTTATTAGCATTACCCGCTACTGCCAGAAATTGCCCGTCATAGCTGATAGCCATAGTTTTATTGACATAACTATTTTTAGTAATAACTTCACCCTGCTTTTTAGTATTTTCCAAATCAAAGCGAAGCACCTCACCAGCACTGCCTGCCGAATATACGTACTTGCCCGTTTGGGCTGGCACAATAGCTCTGACAAAATCTGTATGTCCTTTTAGCTTATTAAAATCTTCTCCTTCGTAAGTACGGATAGCATAATAAAGTCCTTGATAAATATCGGGGTGGAACTTGCTTCCGCCATTATCGCTATGAAACTTGTAGGCTTGTTGAGCATTGAGGGCTTGTAGCTCGGGGTCTTCGGAAAGTTGCTTGGATTTGAGAGCCATAGCTTGAGCAATAGAGAGCAAACGCTGATTTTTAGCTCTATTTTTTTGCAGATTGGCTTCTTTGGTAGCGGCTTCAGCTTCTTTGCGGCGTTCTTCGGCGATTTTGGCATTTTCTTTGGCTCGCTCTTCACTGGCTTTGGCTTCGTCTTTGGCTTTGATAGCCTCTCTTCTTTGATTTTCGGCAATTTCTCTTTGCTTTTCAGCTTCTTCTCTTTGCTGTTCTGCTTCAATTTTAGCTATTTCTGCACGATTTTTTTGTATTTCTGCTTCTTCACGGGCTTTTTCAGCCTCTTCTTTTTGTCTGATAGCCTCTTTGGCATTTTCTTTCGCTAATTTTTCTTGCTTAATAGCCAGCAATTTTTGCTCTTCGGCACGGGCTCGTTGTTGGTCTGCTTCCACTCTTTTTGCCAAAGCGTAAATCAAAAAAGCAATAGCTACAAGTGTAAAAAGCCCTAAAATAATAGCAGTCATACGAGTACGCTTCAAGGTTCTTTTTTGTAACATTTCCTTGATGCGTTGTTCGGCTTCGTACTCTTTTTGGCTATAATCCAAGAAAACCATAGCTCTTTCAAAGGCGGGGTTATGCCTTTGAGCCCAAAGCAAAGTGGGTTTATGTTTTTCACGCCAATTGAGAGCCAGTTGCAAGTCGGGAGGTCTCCATAAACCTGCCTTTCCTACTTGGTACATAGCCGAAGCTTCCGAAAGTCTGAGATACATTTGCACTGCTTCGGCTTCATCATCTACCCAGTTTTTGAGCCTCGTCCAAATTCTCATCAAACTTTCGTGAGAAATATCAATAATAGAGTTGGCGTGTAATGGAATACCATAAGCAGGAGTAACAAGAGAGCGTCCGGGTTCTCTGAATTTATCAATAACGGTGATAATATCCTCTTGTCTTGCTCCAATAATAGCCGTAATTTCTCCGAGAGCAGTGGGTCTTCGTATACCTTGGTTTTGGTCTCCTCCTTTTTCTGTAATAGTTTTGAAAAGTTTTTCACAAACTCGCTTTTGAGCTTCTGTAAGTTCATCATAAGCCTCATTGGCGTGTAAGGAAAGAGCTTCTTTCATTGTGCCAATAGCTTCGTAATGATGTACATCAAGGGGCTCATTTGTCTCTTTATGCCTAATCCAATAATCCCAAGTACGCATTAGTGAATGTTGCAGAATGGGTAGTTGGTCAGGATTATCGCCCAAGTCATTCAGCAAGCGTTGTACCAAGCGAGGTGTGATTTCAGCACCGCCTACTGCTACAGGTCCTATGATAGCCATACGCTTCTGCTCGCGTGTCATTTGTGGTATCATATAGTAGCTATTGTTGATGGCTTTGGTTAAATCGGGGAAAAAAGCACACTCCCCAATAAAATCAGAACGCATCGTAATTGCTACATAAATAGGCAGACCTTCGTACCTGATAGCTTCCATCAGTAAATTTACGAAATTGAGAGCCTCGTTAATAGCCTCTGCATCATCTTGTTTGCGAAAACGGAAAAGTTCTTCAAATTGGTCAATGAGAATAAGCGTATTTTGCTCAGAAAATTCAGGGGTGTTCAGTATCACTTCAATCAGCCCCAAAGAACTACTACGCAGTAAGGTGGCAATAATTTTTTTACGAATAATTTTGTCTTCTTCATTCAAATCTTGCGTGTGCATTTTCTTGAAAATGGCTTCTGCCAAGTTCTCAATAGGCGAAGCACCCGGACGAGCCACTACTACATTCCAATTAGAGGTTTTATTTGCCACAAAGCCTCCATAGAGAATAGGGATTACCCCGCAATAAATAAACGAAGACTTACCACTTCCCGAAGGACCTACCACCGCAACAAAGCGATTTTCGTATAGTTTCATCAAAACTTCATCACTTTGCCCTTCTCGCCCAAAGAAAAGATGACTCTCTTCAATCGTAAAAGGTCTAAGACCGGGAAAGGGATTAAATGCGGTTTCGGTAGCGGTGTAATTCTCTAAAATACTTGCTTGCATAATAGCCTCTTGTTTAGCCTATCGCTGAATAATAAATTTTTTGTATCCCACTTTTCCTTGTTCGTTGTAAAACTTGAGCAAGTACATTCCCTCGGAAAGGTTTTGAGTAGATAACTCATTTTTACCAATTTTTGCCTTTCCAGTTAGTAGGCTTTTACCCAAAGCATCAAATAACTCGTAGTTGAGCTCATTCAACGTATTGGGAAGTTCTATGAATACCACATTTTGGGCTGGATTTGGATAAAGAGTAATAGCACCTGATAAATCGTTGTGCAAAGCAGTAATGCCACTAGGTATGGTTGTAGGTTCTATGTAAATACTTTGATAGATTTCTTTGGTTTCCTCGTCCTGTACAAAAACTACCACAGCAATTTTATTGATGTCATAGAAATTCGTGGGGTTGTACGATTGATTAATGGTAGCTTGTGTAACATTTTTTATCCAATTCGTGTTGATACGCGTACCTGCCGCATCAGGTAAAAGTCTTTTTACAACATTGTAGTAAGTATTTCCGGGCAAGCCAATTACATTACCTTGTACTTCTTTTTCTATAATAGCTATTTGTACCAAAACAGGTCTATTCAAGTTTTCTACTGCTCTGATAATTGCCCCTATATTCAGCAGTTCAGGAGGATTATTGCCGAATACTACTTGTATTTCAAAAGGTGAAGGCACCAAAGAGCGTTTGTCGTATTCAAGCAATGTAGGGTCTATGACAGAATAAAGATTAGGAAACACCGCCCCATCGCGAGTAGTACGAGGTGTTTGAGAAATGCCATAATGAAAAGCTCTGGCACTGGGGTCTACGGTATTGTCTTTATTCAGAGGGTCATTGGCATTAGGAAAACTGGTATGAAAACGAATATTAACGCTTTCGGGACGAAGCGTAGCAATATTATTGATGAAAGCGTCTTCGGCACTTGCATTAGGAGCCCCTGCATTGGTAAAATGTTCAAGTAAAATTCTGCGATTTCTGCTTTTAATTTGGAAATTATCAATGGCAAAACCATCATATTTGTCGGTATTATCTATGGGAAAATTAAGGCTTCCAAGTACAAAACGGAAACGTACTCTTCCACCTGCTCCCGCTTCTTGCTTTACTTGGTCAAGAATAAAGCGTGCTGTTTTCCAAGCAGTTTGGGTATCGCCTGACCAGCCCCTTACGGTACCGTTGATGAGCCCAGGTGTTCCTGTACCGGGCAAGCCTGTAATTCCCGCAGAATTGAACCATTCTAACCCTTGATTGACGTTTCCAAGAAGTTTCCAAGACATACCATCATTGGTAGTGTAAAGTACAGAAATACCATCTTGGTCGGGGCGAGTATCTACCCAATAATCAAAATTGATAACAGGTCTATCCAAGTTGCTAATATCAAAGCAAGGTGTTTCTAAAAACGACTGTTCATTGCCATTGTATTGCTCAATATTGCTTACCCCCTTGAAAGTTCGCCAATAAGCCCCATCGGTAGGAGTGATTTTGCCACCTGTTGCTGTCATTGTACCCCATTGCCAAGAAGGAGCAGTAGGGTTGGTTTTTCCAACAATCCAAGAGCCATTAGTAACATTAAAATTTTCGGTGTATGGGCTTGCATTAGTTACAACATACTGCGGAAAAATAGTAATTTGTTTGCTGATAGTTACAGGACAGCTCAAATCGGGATTACTGCTGGTCTGTACGGTAAGAGAAACATTATACACGCCTGGGGCAGTATAAGTATGAGTAGGATTTTGCAAGGTAGAAGTATTGCTATCCCCAAAATTCCAAAGCCAGCTTACAATGGGGTCGCCACCGGGCAGAATGGTTGTTTGGTCGGTAAATTGCGTAGGAGAACCCAAACACTGACCTATAAAGTTAAAATTAGCATTAGGTTTGTTTTTAATTTCTATGCTGAAATTAAGCGTTTGCTTACAGCCCTGAGCATTGGTTACTACAAGGGTCACGTTTTTGGTACCCGTAGAACTATAAGCGAATGAAAAGGCATTGGAAGTGGTCGTAGTCAGAGAAATTTCAGTTCCCGACCATTCATAGGTGCTAATAGGAAGCGGAGAGGTAACAACAAATTGCGTTGTTTCGCCTAAACATCGGTTGGAGATTTGAATATTAGCAAGCGTAAGTGTTGGACTAGGATTTACGGTAAGTGTTTTTTGAGTTGAAATATCGTTACAGGTATTTGCATCTGTGTAAGAATACTGAATTTCATACACATAAGCGTCTGTGGTAAAAGTAGGAATATTGAATTGCGGGGAAGCAAAATCTATGATATTCAAGCCAAAAGCCATATCAAAAGGAGCTTGCAGTGTGGGTGCTATGCGAGTTATCCTGAATCTTCCATTCATAGGTATAGTGGGAGGTAAGCCATTTACCGAAGGAATAAGCGTAATAGTATTTTGGTCCCTACAAATAGAAGCAGTTGTAGAACTTGTCTGATAAGCGGCAGGAAACTCAAAGTTTGGTATAGGTAAATCGTGAATAACCACCTGTTTGGAAGTAACATTTTCACAAGAGATGGGTCCTGGGTAGTCTTGACTAAATCGGTATTCTATCTCATAAAGTCCTGGCGAAGAACCTGTCTGCGAAGGCAATGGCTGTGTAGGTCGGAATGTTCTATCTACATATAAATTTTCAAAAGCAGTAGGCGAAGGTGATACACGTCTAATTCTGAATACCCCACCCGAGTTAGGAGTACCATTTACAACTCCCTGTAAAGTTACGTTAGGTGCATTTCGGCAAAATTCATCTCCGTCATTGATCCCTGTAAAAGTTACAATAGGTAGAGACTTTATATTAAAAATTTGTGTAGTGCTTTGAGCTGTACAACCTCTATTTGTTTGATAGGTGTATCTCACTCGGTAACCATCATTAGGAGTTAGAGGAGGGCTATTCAGATTTAGCGTATTTACTCCATTCGGAAAAATACGTACTACATTATTAGATGCATCTAAAACCTCAAAAAAGCCATTGTTAGGATTGAAAATTTCATCAGTAATATTGAAAGAAGGAGTGAGATTAAGTGTGGCATTTCCTTCGCAATAATTAGCTTGCAAACCCGTGAAAGTAGGTATTGGCATTGGGTCTAAGAAAAATTGTTTTACAGGGCTTTCTCCTGTACAACCTTGCGAGTCGGTATACCTAAATTTAACGTGAGTTAAGCGGCAATATCTTGAAAAAGTTCAAAATTTGTAAGTAGATTTTTTTCTTGAAAATCTCTAATAGTGGGCTTTTTATCTAGGAATTTGTAGGCAATAATTCCAGACCACAAATTGAC
>NZ_NKXO01000030.1 GCF_002843425.1 Raineya orbicola | reverse complement strand
ATGCCAATCTGATAAATATTTTTGCAAAACAGCTAACATTTCATTACCTTTGCGTAAAGCTTTCCCTTGTGTGTGAGCCATATAAACTTTGTTTTTTCTCTCAACAATTATATGGCTCTTTTTTTACTTTTTCAAACTAAAAATTTTGTCGGAGGACTGAACTGAATGAAATAAAAATTTAAGCACAAGAGAAGCAAAATATTCTTTGCCTCTCTTGTTTGCTAATCTAAATATTCGTAAGCAGGAATGGTCAGAAACTCTACAAAATTTTCATTCAAAACAATTTCATCAAATATTTTGATAGCTTTTGCCAGATTTCCCGCTTGTATTCTTGTTTCTCCAAGCAATTTCTTGCACTTTTCTATTTCTTCCTGCAAGATTTGCTTGTAGAAAGGTACATCAATCGTTCTACCATCATCTAATTTAGCCAGTGTTTTGAGCCATTGCCAAACCTGAGCTCTGGAAATTTCAGCTGTAGCGGCATCTTCCATCAGATTGTAGAGAGCCGCCGCACCCACTCCCGAAAGCCAAGACTCAATATACAAAATGCCTACATTGATGTTTGTTCGCAAACCTTGTTCGGTAATTTTACCGCCTTCAATGTGAAAATTCAGCAAATCTTTATCCGAAATTTGCAAATCTTCGCGTAAAACGTGTTTCTGATGAGGATTTGAGCCCAGCACTTTATCAAAGGCTTCTTGGGCAATAGGCACAAGGTCGGGGTGGGCTACCCAAGTGCCATCGTAACCTGTCGTGGCTTCTAATTCTTTATCGGCACGTACTTTGGCGAAAGCGTTTTTATTGACTTCCTCATCTTTGCGAGAAGGAATAAACGCCGACATTCCACCAATAGCGTGGGCATTGCGTTTGTGGCAAATCTTTACGAGCAGTTGGGCGTAGGCACGCATAAAAGGCACTTGCATCGTGATTTGACCTCTATCGGGAAATTGAGCTTGGGGCAAATGATGAAGTTTTTTAATGGTGCTAAAAATGTAGTCCCAACGACCTGCGTTTAGCCCTGCCAAATGGTTGCGAAGCTCGTAGATGATTTCCTCCATTTCAAAAGCCGCCAAAATGGTTTCAATAAGTACCGTTGCTTTGATAGTACCTTCGGGAATGCCTACATAATGTTGTGCTTCTACAAAAACTTCGTTCCATAGGCGAGCTTCTAAATGACTTTCCATTTTAGGCAAATAAAAATAAGGAGCTGTGCCACGAGCAAGCAAATTTTTCGCATTATGGAAAAAGAAAAGCCCGAAATCAAACAAAGATGCAGAAATAGGCTCACCTTCTACTAAAAAGTGCTTTTCTACCAAGTGCCAACCACGAGGGCGAACTTTCAGTACAGCAGTTTTTTCATTGAGCCGATAAGTTTTGCCATTTTCAGCGGTAAAATCTATTTGTCGTAAAATAGCATTTTTCAGATTGATTTGCCCCTCTAAACAATTTTCCCAAGTGGGCGAATTGGCATCTTCAAAATCTGCCATAAATACCTTTGCCCCTGAATTGAGGGCATTGATAACCATTTTTCTATCCACCGGACCCGTGATTTCTACACGGCGGTCTTGCAAATCGGCGGGTATGGGGGCTACTTTCCACGATGAGTCTTCGCGTATAGCTTGAGTTTCGGGCAAAAAAGTAGGCAACTTGCCATTTTTGAGTTCCTGCAAACGCTCCTGACGCTTCGCAAGTAGCTCTTTACGCTTGGGATTGAATTTTTTGTGTAAATGTACCAAGAAAGCGACTGCCTCATCGGTGAGCACTTCGCTGTACCGATTGGCGGCTGAAATTTGGGCATTGAGCATCATTATTCCAAAATTTGGGGTTGAAGTATGGATTGGCAATTTAGCGAAATTTCGCTAAAAGTGAAAATTTTGGAAATAAATTTTATGGCTTGCTACGATAAAAGCGTATTATTTTCGCCCTTTGCATTTCAATAAGCCCTTTCCAATCTGCCCTCCAAATAGTTTTTTAACGATTTATTCACGACTTTATAGCCGCCAAGTGTGGGATAATTACCTGTAAAATACCAATCGCCTTGGTGTTGGGGGCAGGCTTTGTGCAGGTTTTCTATACTTTGATAAATAACTTCCACTTCTGCCTGAATTTTACTTTTTTGCTTAATCATTTGAGCAATTTTCGCAGAAATTTGCTCTTCGGTGAAAAGATTATACCATTTTTGAGCGAGATTTTCATTTTCACTAAGCAATTTTTCATCAAAAACAATATGTTCGCCTCGTTCTTTCAGTAGTTCTAACATTGCCCGAAAAGCAACAAATTCACCCATTTTGGACATATCAATTCCGTAACAATCAGGATAGCGAATTTGCGGAGCAGAAGAAACAATAATGATTTTTTTGGGTTCAAGTTTATCAAGCATCTGCAAAATGCTCTCTTCCAATGTAGTGCCTCTTACGATAGAATCATCAATGATAACAAGCGTATCTTGCTTTTTACGAACTACGTTGTAAGTAGTGTCATAGACAGAATTTACCAGCTCTTTGCGATGGCTATCATCAGTGATAAAAGTACGGAGTTTGGCATCTTTGATAACCAACTTTTCTACACGTATGCGTGAGGAAATGATTTTTTCAAGATTTTGATAATCTTGCTTTTGCAAAAGTTCTTTTCGTTTTTGCTCTAAATGATACTCTAAACCTTTCAGAAGTCCTAAAAAAGAGGTTTCGGCTGTATTAGGAACGTAAGAAAAAATAGTATTTTCCAAATCGTACCCAATGGCTTCTAAAACTTTGGGAGCAAGTAAAAAGCCTAACTGCTTGCGTTCCTGATAGATAGCAGGGTCTGTTCCCCGTGAAAAATAAATGCGTTCAAAACTGCAAGATTTCTGAGGCAAAGGCTCGGCAAAAGGTTTTTGCTCAAAAGTAGCATTTTTATGAATAATAAGAGCGTGAGCAGGTTTTATTTCTTCAATTTCCTCATAGGAAGCATCAAAAGCAAGTTTAATAGCGGCTCTTTCAGAAGCTACTACGATAAATTCATCATTTGCCCAAAAATAAGCAGGACGAATACCCGCAGGGTCGCGAGCTACAAATGCCGCCCCATAGCCTGTCATTCCTACAATGGCATAGCCTCCGTCAAAATCTTTGCAAGCTCTTCGTAAAACTCTTTGTAAATCAATTTTTTCCTCAATCACCGCCGACATTTCTTGCTTGGTGTAGAGTTCTTTGTGAGCGTCATAAATGAGTTGATTTTCCTCATCTAAAAAATGCCCGATTTTTTCAAGTACGGTTACGGTATCAATTTTTTCTTTGGGGTGCTGACCAAGTTGAAGCAGTTTTTCAAAAAGTTCATCGTTGTTGGTCATATTAAAATTGCCTGCCAACACTAAATTTCTGCTTCTCCAATTATTCTGACGCAAAAATGGGTGGCAATTTTCTATGCTATTCAAGCCGTGTGTGCCGTAGCGTAAATGTCCTAAAAGCAATTCTCCTGTAAAAGCTACATTTTCTTTGAGCCATTGGGCATTGAGAGCCTCTTTTTTATGCCCTTTGACAGCTTTTTTGATTTTCTTGGCAATCTTTTTGAAAATTTTATGCGTAGCCTGTTGTTTGATAGAACGATACCTACTTATGTAACGATTCCCTGGTGGTACATCTAACTTTATAACCGCTACTCCTGCTCCGTCTTGTCCGCGGTTGCTTTGTTTATCCATTAGCATATACAATTTTTGCAAAGGATAAAGCACAGAGCCGTATTTATCCAGGTAGTATTGATAAGGTTTTCGCAAGCGAATAAAGCCAATGCCACACATTTTGCCAAAAGTTTAGAAACCAAAAACTACAATTTTTCTGCAAAGATACGTAACTTCTTTGGATTACTCTAACTTGCAGAATATTTTACAAAATTTTGTACCTTTGTGCCTTATTTTACTAACAAATGAAACATTTAATTCGTTTCTTTATTCGTTTTGTACCTCGTAAGTATTTGCAGAAATTTGGCATAGGTGCTTTGCGTGTGGTGTCGGTATTTTACAGAGGCAATCAGGTACAATGCCCTATTTCAGGCAAAACTTACCGAAAATTTTTGCCTTATGGCAGAATAAAACCTCGCGAGAACGCCCTTTGCCCTGATTCTCTTTCATTGGAGCGTCATCGTTTGCTTTGGCTTTACTTACAAAGAAAAACCAATTTTTTCCAAGCTCCGCTAAAAGTCTTGCATATTGCCCCTGAAATTTGTTTTCTGAAAAAATTTGAAAAGCTCTCTAATTTACAAGAATACATCACTGCTGATTTAGAATCGCCTTGGGCAAAAGTGAAAATGGATATTCACCGAATGCCTTTTGCTGATGATAGTTTTGATGTGGTTTTTTGCAATCACGTTTTAGAACACGTAACAGATGATTTGCAGGCATTGCGAGAAATTCGTAGAGTGCTGAAACGAGGCGGTTGGGCTATTTTGCAATCGCCATTGGATTGGAACTTACCGCAAACTTATGAAGATAAAAACATTACCTCGCCCAAAGAACGTGAAAAAGCCTTCGGACAAAGCGACCATTTGAGACTCTATGGCAGAGATTATGCCGAACGCATTGCTTCTGTTGGGTTTCGGGTAGTTGTTGATGATTTTGTAAAAACACTTTCAGCAGAGGAAACTAAACGCTATGCTCTTGATGTTAATGAAATGATTTTCGTAGCTTACAAAGATTAAAACAATGAAAACCAAAACTTTACGCAAAAATAAGGTCAATATCATTACTCTGGGTTGTGCGAAAAATTTGGTGGATTCGGAGGAAATTTTTACCCAACTCAAAGCCAATCGTTTTGAAGTTACTCACGAAGAAGTAAATTCCGATGCCAATATTGTCATTATCAATACTTGCGGCTTTATTGAAAATGCCAAGCAAGAATCCATTGATACCATTTTGCAATACGCCGATGCCAAAGATGAAGGTTTGATTGATAAACTTTACGTTACAGGTTGCCTTTCGCACCGATACAAAGATGAACTTTCTGCTGAAATTCCGCAGGTAGATGCTTTTTTTGGCACAAATGAATTGCCTCGTTTGCTCAAAACCCTTAAAGCCGACTACAAACACGAACTCGTAGGCGAAAGGTTGCTTACAACTCCTTCGCATTATGCTTATTTGAAAATTTCCGAAGGTTGCGACCGCCCTTGTTCGTTTTGTGCCATTCCGCTAATGAGAGGCAAGCACGTTTCGCGTCCTATGGAGCAACTTGTGGAGCAAGCCAAGAATTTTGCTAAAAAAGGCACCAAAGAACTTATTCTTATTGCCCAAGACCTTACTTACTATGGATTAGATACCGAAGGGAAAAGAACTCTGCACTTGTTATTAGAAAAACTCGCTGAAGTAGAAGGTATTGAATGGATACGCTTGCAGTATGCTTATCCTGCGGGCTTTCCTATGGAAATTTTGGACGTTATGCAAAAGTACCCCAACATTTGCAAATACTTGGATATGCCTTTACAACACGGCTCAACGGAAATGCTCAAAATTATGCGTAGAGGCATTACGCGTGAAAAAACAGAAGTGCTTTTGGACAAAATTCGTCAGAAAGTACCTGAAATTGCTTTACGAACTACGCTCATTGTCGGACACCCTTACGAGACCGAAAAACACTTTGAAGAGATGTGTGAGTTTGTAGAAAAAATGCGTTTTGATAGATTAGGTGTTTTCACGTATTCTCACGAGGAGCAAACACATTCTTACACAATGCCCGATGATGTTCCGCAAGAAGTAAAGCAGGAACGTGCCGCTGAAATAATGAACATTCAGCAAGAAATTTCTTGGGAACTCAATCAGCAGAAAGTGGGCAAAGTTTTCAAGGTGCTTTTTGATAGAAAAGAAGGGGGGTATTTTATAGGCAGAACTGAACACGACTCCCCCGAAGTAGATAATGAAGTACTCGTAAAAGCCGATAAAAACACCTATGTACGCATAGGCGATTTCGCCAATATTCGCATTACTGAAGCCCAAGAGTTTGATTTGTTTGGCATTCTTGTCTAAAAATCATACCCCATAGAAATAACCCACACGGGACGAGGAGTAACCACAAAATCTTCCACTTTCCAAGCTATATCGGCTTTCAGGTAATAGCCCAAAAAGGTTGTCCGAAAGCCCCAACCATAGCTTGCAAGGAAAGGACTTTTGAAATTATTCACAATAATGGTAAAAGGAGGAGTATCAATAAATTGTGTATTTACGTCATTTTGTCTGTTCCAAGGGGCTGTATTGTTCCAAGCCGAGCCAAAATCACCGAAGGCAATAAATTGCAGATTTTTGAAAAAGTTAGAAGAGATTGAGTTTTGAAGCAAATATTTAATAATCGGCACTCGCAATTCGGCATTAAGAAGCATAAAATATTTGCCGTTTTGGCTATTGAAGTTAAATCCTCGCAAATTAGTTGCAAATTCGTGAAAAAGCACATCAGGATTGCCCTGTTCAAAACTTATGTCTAATGGCGGATTGCCCCCTAAACCTGCTTGTTGTGAAAGATTGTTATCCACACCGCCAAGCATAAAGCGTTTGGGCGAACGCCCCCCGAAAGCCCCTGCACTGAAACGAGTAGCAAAAGTAATTTCCTTGTGCAAAGATTGATAGTGGCGAATGTCTAACATTAACTTATCAAAACCTTCGTTGATATGGCTAAATGAGGGATTGAACTCGTAATAAATTTTTGCTCTTGTTCCCTCCACCATATTTGCTCCTTTCAAAATGGTGTTATCAAAATTAAATTCGGCTCTTGTGTGCAAATAACTGATGTACTCGGGGAATTTTGTGAGTAGAAGCAAATTTACAGAGCGTCTGTCCATATACCCGCCTGTTAGGCTCACACGCATAGAATTGGTAAAGGGATAGGAAGCGGTAAGTGTAAAACGATTACTTGCGTAACGTTGAGCAATGCCCACCGAGGGATTATTGGCAAAAATGCTTTTTCTGTCATAACGAGCGATGAGGTCAAGACGATTGGCAAGATACTGATATTCTGCAAAATAATTGGCACTACGAAGGTCAAAAAGTCCTAACAAGCCGCCTTTCATTCGGTGATTTTCGAGCAAATCGCTTACTTCCATTTCAAAAAGCAAGCCAAAGCCACGAATAGGGTCTATAAATGGCGTAGAAACACTACTTTCAGTAGTAAAAAGCGGTTCGTAGGGATAGGCACCACGTATTTCAGGATTTTTGTTTTGTTTTTTTCTTTGCGAAAAACCGCTCACCATTGTCAGGTTATCGTTTTTCTGATTTTTCATCTTTTCTTTGACGTCCTTAACTACCTCGGGGTCAAACTGATAATCGTCTGTGTCAATTTCTTCGGGATTGTAAGGTTTTTCAGGTTTGTAATCGGGTTCTGCGGGTTGCTGTGCTTTTTCTTCTTGTTTTTCTTGGGCAGAAGTATCTGTAATAGCTTGTTGCTCGGGTAAAAGACCTTTTTGCTTCAAATACAAAATACGAGAAGTGGGAATGCTTTTTCTGTTTTGAGAAAAATCAAAGTTTCGTTTGAGCATAAGTTTTTCTTTACGCTTGTGCCAAGAACGAAAGGCAAATAAATTTCCTCGCTCTGCTACACTAAATTTCTGTATGCTATGCCTTGAATTAGTAAGCTGACGAACCTCTTTACTTATCAAATTCACGCTGAAAAGATTAGAAATGCCATTCTGCTCGCTCAAAAACATAGCTGTTTGTTCGTCAAACATTACAGGATACAATTCTTTTTGCGGGGCATTGGTAAGACGAACTAATTTGTTAGCAGATTCTTGCGGATTGTAATAGAAAAGGTCATAATTTTCTCCAATAGTTCTGAAATCACCGGGCGGAACGTTCAAACTATCCGCAGGGCGATTAGAGGCAAAAACAAGAATTTCGTTGCTTTTGCCCACAAAAACGGGGTCTGTGTCGTCGTAGAGGTCATTGGTGAGGCGTTTCATAAAACGCTCACGAATGGTGTAAAGGTACAAGTCGTTACTACCTGCTTGCACGCCTGCCGAACCGATGCGGTCGCTACTGATAGCCAACACACTCCCATCTGCTGAAATATCAAAACCCGTAACCTGATTGAAAAACTCAAATTGCAGTTGCTCTATTTTTTTTACCTTTCTCTCACCTACTTTAAGAATTCGGAAGCGAGTTTTATTTTTATGTTTGTAACAAATAGCGAGTTGATTATCGTCAGACCAAGCCAAAAGTGGGATTTTTTCGTTTATTCTTTGTGCATTGAGTCTAAAGCCGCCTCTGAAAACCACTTTTCGCTTCATATTATCCAAATTCCTCACCACCACGGCGTAATGTCCGTTTCGGTTTTCAGAATAAGCGACAAATTTTCCGTTGGGGCTAATTTTTACCTCGTTGTAGGTTTTCCGTTTATGATTTTGTTTTTTGAGTTGGGTATCAAAATCCAGTGCTTCGTAATCGTTTTTGGCTTGTTTTGCCATTTCTAAATAAAAATTTCGCCAATCTTCAATAAAATCCTCATACGAAATGCCCAAAGTGCTGGCAATGGCATCTTTTTCGCTACGTATGATACGCGTAAGGTTTAGAATGTTGGAAATATTATTTTCGCCGTATTTGATAGCAATATAATTCCAAATAGATTGCCCTACGAGCATTGCCTCTTTGCCCACTAATTTATGAGGTCGTTTGAGTTGCGGATACTCAATAGAATTTCGCATATAATCGTCCATTTCGCTACTCCACGCATCAGCGACGAAAGCGGCTACGCCCGGCATAAACCAATCGGGCAGGGTGAGCAAAGCTCCATTTTTCAAGATTTCACGAATATTACCGCCGTACATCATTTCATTGACAAAAATCTGGGCAATGCCGAAAGAAATTTCTTTCTTAAACTCGTACAAACTGCCCGTAAAAGGAATTTCAATTTTAGGCTTAATAAAATTCGTTTGCCCACCTATGGTACGGCTGTTCTCATTGGCAAGCCCAACGTTACTTTGTTGCAAATCGGAAACGGAATTATAGATGAAAAGTTTGGTTTTGGCAGTGGGGTTATGCCCTAAAAGAGTGGTAATTCTATCAAATTCACTTTCAGCATAAAGCAAAGCAAAATCGGCAATAGCACTCCCAAAATCGTAGTAATACACTTCAAAATTGGTAGTAGTTTTCATTCGCCAGTCAAACTCTTGAAACTGCACACGATTTTTTCCAAAAGGTCTTTGTGTAATCCCTTCTACTTGTGAATAGAGCGGAAAAGAAAAGCAAAGAATAGTTGCAAAGGCAAAAATGATTTTGCCAAAATTTCTAAGCAGGTTGGTTAATTTCGTGAGGTAGTGGAGCATTTTCGTAAATATGTTTGTAAAACCTATCTGCCAAATAAGGTGCAAGCGAAACGCCTTTGCTACCTAAACCATTAAAAATGCCTACTCGGGGCATTTGTGGGTGTAAGCCGATAATGGGTCGGCGGTTTTTAGTAGCAGGACGTACCCCCGCATTTTGGGCAATTACTCTGAAATCTTTTTTAAGCAAATTTCTTGCCTTTCCTATCAATTCGGTTCGGGCTTTTTCGGAAATTTCCCAATCTAAGCCTTCCCAGCTATATGTTGAAGCTACTCGGTAAGTATTTTCTTGCAAAGGTATCAAACTAACTCCCTGATTAACAATACTCTCAAAACTTGCATCTTCTACCCAAACATCTATCATTTCTCCTTTGGCAAAGTTGAAAGGCAAATTTTGAAAAAAAGGGTTATGAATAGCTTGAGTCCCTTCACAGAAAATAATTCTTTCAGCTTCAATATCTTTGTAAGCGACTTTTTCTGAAAAAATCTGCAAAGCCGAATAATCAAAAATTTCCCTGAAATATAAAGATTTTTTTTTCAAAAAGCAATGAAACGAATTGAGAAGTTTAGGGAGTTCAACCCAACCTGCTTGTAAGGTTTCTACTCCGCCAAAAGGATTTTTAATGTCAGAGCAATATTGATTTTCATTTACATCTGTATTCAGATAAGGCTTAAACTCTTGTAAAGCACTTTTAGCCAGCCATTCATTTTGTTCTTCAATAGAACGAAAAGGACGATAAATAGGCGTGGAGTGCAAAAATTTCTCACCCAAAACCTGCTCCAACTCTCTGTAAAATGTATGCAAAAAGGGAAATAATTCATCAGCGAGCCAAGTTTTTACAAGATTTTTGCCTGTAAGAGGGTTAAAAATACCGCCTGCGACTTGCGAAGCCGAAGGCAACTTGTCGGTACTGATGACAAAAGGTGTTTTTTGATTTTTCAGAAAAGTATAAGCCAAAACCGTTCCCGCAATGCCTTGCCCCACAATAATACAATCGTACATAAAAGCCTTGATTTGTCGTAAAATCAAATTTACAACAACGTTTTACACCTAAAAGTTTGTTCTTTTGGGCATTGCTCTGTAAAATTTACGAAATACCCTAAGTTTTTGTACCTTTGTGAAACAAAGATGTATCATTCAGCGTTTGAACTTTTAAGAACTCCAAAATATGAAAACAGGCGAGGGAGAAATTATTACTACGCGTTTGGAAGATTTGCTCAATTGGGCAAGAGCTTCTTCGCTTTTTCCGATGAGTTTTGGGTTGGCTTGTTGTGCCATAGAGATGATGGCTACTTATGCCTCGCATTACGATTTAGATAGATTTGGCGTTATTCCTCGCACTTCGCCTCGCCAGTCTGATGTGCTGATAGTTTCGGGTACGGTTACGTTCAAAATGGCTGACCGCATACGCCGAATTTACGAACAAATGCCCGAACCTCGTTATGTAATTTCTATGGGCAGTTGTGCAAATTGTGGAGGTCCTTATTGGGAACACGGCTATCACGTGGTAAAAGGGGTTGATAGAATTATTCCTGTTGATGTATATGTACCGGGCTGTCCGCCACGACCCGAAGCCTTGGTAGGGGCTATTTTAGAACTGCAAAAGAAAATTTTGCAAGAAAAACCTTTATCAGACTTAAAAAAATCTACCGAAAATACTGCTTCGGACTGATTTTTGCTTATCTTTGCTTAAATGCTTTTGTGTAATGAATAGGTTTTGGATAGTTTTCGCTTTGCTTGTAGTTGTGCAAATGAGTTTTGCTCAATCTTATCAACAGCTTGAAAAGGAAAGAAAAGAACGGCAAAAAAAAATAAAAGAAATTTTGGGCGATGATGGCTCTACCGAAAATCCTACTTTTGATAAAGAAAGGCAAGTCAGCCTTACGGCGGAAACTGCTCTTTTAGAGGGTTTTTTTGATTTTTCTGTGGAAGAATATGAAAGTGCTTTGCCAAAATTCAAAAGGGCTCTTAAAATCAATCCTAAAAGCTCGGGTATCAATTATCAGATAGCCCTTACACTTTTGGAACTCAAACGATACAGCGAAGCCACCGAATACGCCAACGCCGCTATCAATCTGGAAAACCATATTCCTGATTACTATTTGCTACTTGTAAAAATTTACCAAGAACAAGGTCTTTTCGGCGAAGCGGCACGCACTTATGAAAAAATGTTTGATAAGAAACTTCCTAATACCGAAATTTACTGGAAAGATTTAGCAGAACTCTATCATAAAAAGCTCCAAAAATCTGAAAAAGCCCTCAAAATCTATGAAGATTTAGAACGCAAATACGGCATTATGGAGCATATCAATGCTCCCAAGCAAGAAATTTTTTTGGAGCAAAGAAATCT
This sequence comes from Raineya orbicola, assembly GCF_002843425.1. Lineage (GTDB taxonomy): Bacteria > Bacteroidota > Bacteroidia > Cytophagales > Thermonemataceae > Raineya > Raineya orbicola. The sequence continues at coordinate 34,192 of NZ_NKXO01000030.1, read as the reverse complement.
TACCGAAGCACTGAAAGAAGCAGAAAAATTAGTCAAATTTTACCCTGAAAAACCCGAGTGGCAAGCCAATTATGCCAAAATTTTGCTTTTGAGCGGAAAAGATGCTCAGGCGGAGCAGTTTTTATTGCCTAAAATCGGTTCAGATTACACGTTTCAAACCCATTTGCAACTTTTGCAAGCCTATCAAAAACAAAACAAAAACACTCAAAAAGAGCAATTAGTAGGCGATTTGCTGAAAAACAGCCAATTACCTGATGAGGTTAGGAGTGAAATCTTGAAAAATTTTGTAAATAAAACCGCTCAAAATTTTGAGCAAGTTGTGAAAAATACACCTCAAAACGCAGAAAGTTGGTTAATGCTTGCCAAAGAAGCAGAAAAACAAAAAGATTTCTCCAAAGCTCGTGAGGCTTACGTAGAGGTTGTGAAACTTGATAACAACAATTTTGAGGCTTGGAAAAAACTTTTATTGTATGATTGGCAACTTTATGAAATAGAACAATTGCTTGAACACTCCAAAGAGGCTTTAGAATTGTACCCTACTCAACCCGAAATATGGTGGTACAACGGCAAGGCTTATTTTGAACGCAAAAACTACAAAAAAGCTCTTGAAAGTTATGAGCAAGGAAAAAGTTTTACACGCAAAAATAAATCTGCTATTCTTGAAACCGCTATTGCTGAGGTTTATTTAGCAGAAAACAAAAGTAAGGAAGTTGAAAATATAATTGCAGAATTGCAGCCAACTCTTAATGAAAACAACGATTTTCTGAATTTTTATGCTTACTTTCTTGCTCACAAAAAACAAAAACTTGATGAAGCTCTGAAAATAGCTCGTAAGATTGTAGATTTAGAAAACGAAAATGGTGAGTATTTATACACGTTGGCTTACGTACAATATCGCCAAAATAAACTTTCCGATGCCCTAAAAACCCTTGAAAATGCCCTTAAATACAAACAAGGAGCAAAGTTGCAAGAACTTTTAGGCGATATTTATTTCAAAATGGGAGAGAAAGAAAGAGCCATAAGCCATTGGCAAAAAGCCCAAGACCTCAAAGGTGGTAGCACCTTGCTTTCTAAAAAACTAACCGACAAACAGCTTTACGAGTAAAATGAGTAACTCTATCGTTTCAAAACCAACTTCTACCTTATTTTTTATTCCCTTTGGGGGCTTGCACGGAAAAAAGGTCATTCTACTTTTTGCTTTTGCCTTTGCCTTGCTTTTTTTGGGTAGCTCTTGCCGAAAAAAGCGAATACAGCCCATCAAAGATAATACACAAATTATTCAAAATCCTTTGCCTGCGGGGCAAGATGTGCAAGAAAGCAAGGAAAACTTTTTTTCGCTTTCTCAGAAACCTGCTTTGCTGAATTTTAAGTACCTCTCTTCCAATTCCAAAATTGATTTCACAGACGGCACCAACGAGGAGAAATTCAAAACTACAATGCGAATTCGCAAGGATAGTGTTATTTGGCTTTCTTTGCAGGCAAATGTAGGCGTAGAAGGTATGCGTATTCTCATTGATAAAGACTCCATTCGCTTCCTGAATTATCAAGCCAAAACTTATCAGAGTTATTCTTTTGGGCAGTTAAGCGAACAATATGGCATCTCATTGAATTATGCTCTTTGTCAGGCTATTCTTATAGGTGAAATGCCTATTAAAGAATTTGACGAGAAAAAAGTGCTGAAAGATACTGCCCACTACATTATTCGTCAGAGAATGAATTTTTTGCAAATTGATAACTATTTGCGTTTGCAAGATAGTCAAATGGAAAAACTTTGGGTAAGCGATATGGAACGAGGCAGTCAGTTGCAGATTATTTACAGCAATTTTCAGCCGCTTGCAGAAGGGCTTTTCCCTGACAAAAATCAAATAACACTCAACTATCGGAACGCACAAGGGACTTTCCAACTCAAATTGGATATAGACCACAAAAAAACGAAAATTTCTGATACCCCCCTTGATTTTCCTTTCAGTGTTCCTAAAAAGTATGGACGATTGTAAAAACGCAAAAACTTTCACATTTTTGAGAATTTTTTGCAAAAGTTTTTATTTTTGTGCCAAAATTGCCTGATTTCGGCAGTTTTACGCCAAACTCATTTCTTTTATGAAGCATCTTGTGATTGTGGAGTCGCCAGCCAAAGCTAAAACTATTGAAAAGTATTTAGGTAAAGACTTCACGGTACGTTCCAGTTATGGGCATATACGCGACCTTCCCGAAAAAGGATTGGGTGTAGATATTGAAAAAAATTTTACACCTACTTACGAGATTTCGCCCGATAAGACGGCAATTGTGAAGGAACTCAAAAAAATGTCAAAAGAGGCTGAAAATGTTTGGCTTGCCACTGACGACGACCGCGAAGGCGAGGCGATTTCTTGGCATTTGAAAGAATCTTTGGATTTAGACGACAGCAAAACGAAAAGAATAGTTTTCAGAGAAATTACTAAAAATGCGATTCTGAAAGCTATCCAAAATCCGCGTAAAATTGATATAGACTTGGTAAATGCCCAACAGGCTCGCCGTATTTTAGACCGCCTTGTAGGGTATGAACTTTCGCCTGTACTTTGGAAAAAAGTCAAATCGGGGCTTTCGGCAGGACGAGTGCAGTCAGTTGCGGTGCGTCTGATTGTAGAAAGAGAAAGAGAAATTGAGAAATTTCAGGCGACTTCTACCTTCAAAATTACAGCTCAATTTGAAGTGGGTGGCGGAAAAACTCTCATCGCCGAACTCAAAGATAAAATTAGCACCGAAACTGAAGCACAAGCCTTTTTGCAATCTTGCATCGGTGCAAAATTTTCCATTAAAAATTTAGAAGTTAAACCCGCCAAAAAATCGCCTGCACCGCCTTTTACAACCTCTACGCTCCAACAGGAAGCGAGTCGTAAGTTAGGTTTTTCGGTTGCTCAAACAATGACAATTGCCCAAAAACTTTACGAAGCAGGTAAAATAACTTATATGCGTACCGACTCCACTAACCTTTCCCAAGAGGCTATCGGTGCGGCGGCAAAGGAAATTGAAAAGGCTTTTGGCAAAAACTTCGTACAATCGCGTCAGTACAAAACCAAATCCGAAACAGCCCAAGAGGCTCACGAGGCTATTCGCCCTACGGATTTTTCGGCACATCAAGTAGATGGCGACCGAAACGAACAACGCCTCTATGAGCTCATTTGGAAACGTGCAATCGCCTCACAAATGGCTGACGCTCAATTAGAACGTACTATTGCTACTATTGATATATCCACTAACCCCGCTTTATTTTTTGCCGAAGGGGAAGTAATCAAGTTTGAAGGATTTTTGAAAGTATATTTGGAAGATACTGACGAAGAAACTGATGAGGAAGGCACTAGCAAAATGTTACCACCTTTGCGAGTAGGACAAGATTTGCCACTGCTTGAAATGAAGGCTTTGGAGCGTTTTTCACGTCCGCCTGCTCGCTATACAGAGGCAAGTTTGGTAAAAAAATTGGAAGAATTAGGCATTGGCAGACCTTCCACTTACGCCCCTACCATTTCTACTATACTTAAAAGAGGCTATGTGGTAAAAGAAAATCGTGAGGGCAAAGAGCGAAAATATCAGGAGATAACCCTTAAAAATGGTAAAATCTCTGCCAAAACCAAAACCGAAATCGTTGGTTCGGAAAAAGCCAAACTTTTCCCTACTGATGTAGCTATGGTTGTGAATGACTTTCTGCAAAATCACTTTGAAAGCATTGTAGATTATTCTTTTACCGCCAAAGTAGAAAAACAATTTGACGAAATTGCCGAAGGCAAGCAAGATTGGGTGAAAATGATAAAAAACTTTTACAAAGATTTTCACCCCAAAATAGAAGAAACCGAAGAAATCAAGAAAAGTGAGGTAGTTGCCCATAGAGAGCTTGGCATACACCCTGAAACAGGCGAAAAAGTATTTGCCAAACTGGGAAAATATGGAGCTTATGTGCAGATTGGCGAAGCAGGTAGCGATAAAAAACCTATTTTTGCCAAACTCAAAAAAGGGCAATTTTTAGAAACGATTACCCTGCAAGAAGCCTTAGAGCTTTTCAAATTGCCTCGTGAGGTAGGCTCTTACGAGGGCAAAACGCTTACGGTGGCGATTGGTCGGTTCGGTCCTTATGTAAAAATGGGAAATGAGTTTTTTTCTTTGGGTAAAGATGATGACCCTTACAGCATTACCGAAGAAAGAGCCATTGAAATTATTGAAGCCAAACGCAAAGCTGATTCCGAAAAAACCATTAAAACTTTCCCTGAAAATCCCGAAGTACAAGTTCTGAATGGCAGGTATGGAGCGTATATCAAAGTTGGTAAGCAGAATGTCAAAATTCCCAAAGGTAAAGAACCCAAAACTCTAACACTTGAAGAGTGCTTGCAACTTGCCCAAGAACAAAACGATAAAGAAAAAACCAAAAGTGGAAGCAAGAAAAAATCTTGAGATGACCTGATTTTACACTTTCAAAATAAGCATTTGAAGTATGGCAAATAAATCACAAGTTACCCCCGAAGAAGCAACTTTGCAAAAAATTGTCGCTCACGCCAAGGAATACGGCTTTGTTTTTCCAAGTTCGGAAATTTATGATGGTTTGCAAGCCGTTTATGATTATGGGCAAAACGGCGTAGAACTCAAAAACAACCTCAAACAAATTTGGTGGAAGGCAATGACAATGCTCAACGAAAACGTCGTGGGTATTGATGCCGCAATTTTTATGCACCCGCTCGTATGGAAAGCCTCTGGACACGTGGATAGCTTCAACGACCCAATGGTAGATAACAAAGACTCCAAAAAACGCTATCGGGTAGATCATCTCATTGAGGCGAAAGCCTACGAGTACGAAGAGCAAGGCTTTCCCGACAAAGCCGCCGCACTTATTAGCCAAATGAATAGCTTGCTGGAAAAAGAAGATTTTGAAGGTTTGGGTAAGCTATTGCAGGAGGAAAAAATTGTTTGTCCGGTTTCGGGTACAAGCAATTGGACAGAGGTAAGGCAGTTTAATCTGATGTTTGGTACATTGCTCGGCTCAGTAGCTGATGAAGCCTCTGTGATTTATTTGCGTCCTGAAACAGCACAAGGTATTTTCGTCAATTTTTTGAATGTACAACAAACAGGCAGAATGAAAATCCCTTTTGGCATTGCTCAAATCGGAAAAGCCTTCCGAAATGAAATTGTCGCAAGGCAATTTATTTTCCGTATGCGTGAGTTTGAGCAAATGGAAATGCAATTTTTCTGCCGTCCGGGTACGGAAATGGAATGGTACGAATATTGGAAAGAAAAACGCTATAAGTTTTTGCTTGCTTTGGGTTTGCCTGCTGAAAAGTTACGTTTTCACGTTCACGAAAAGCTCGCTCATTACGCCAACGCCGCTTTAGATATTGAATATGAATTTCCTTTTGGCTTCAAAGAATTAGAGGGTATTCATTCTCGCACCGACTACGACCTAGGCAGGCATCAAGAGTTTTCTAAAAAGAAATTGCAATATTTTGACGATGAAATTACGGATAAAGCCAAGCAACGCTACGTACCCTATGTAGTGGAAACATCTATCGGTGCTGATAGATTATTTCTTGCTATTCTTTGTAATGCTTATACCGAAGAGGTGAAAATCAATGCCAAAGGGGAAGAAACTAAACGGATATTTTTGAAGTTTCACCCTGCAATTGCCCCTGTGAAAGTAGCGGTGTTCCCGCTTTTACGCAAAGATGGCTTGCCCGAAAAGGCTCGTGAAGTGTTTGAGCAACTGCGTTATGATTTCAATACAATTTATGAGGAAAAAGGTTCTATTGGCAAGAATTATACGCGTATGGATTTAATTGGCACGCCTTTCTGCGTAACCATAGACCACCAAACTCTGCAAGATAACACCGTTACTTTGCGTTACAGAGATACTGCCGAGCAGGTGCGTTTGCCAATAGCCGAACTTAATAGCGTAATTGAAAAAGAAGTTTCGCTTAAAAATATTTGGCAAAAGATTGTGTCCTAATATAGTTGTTTCAATTTTTTACTTTTTCGGTGCTTGAATGAGCCAAGCACCGAAAAAGTGTTAGCTTCAAATTTGCATTGGCACTTCTATCAGTAAAATTTGGGTATTTTCCTGAAATTCAATCTCAAAGTTATCTGTTTCCCACACCCCTAAAGCATCTCGCTTATTGAGTGCTTCTTGGGCAATTTGAGTTTTCCCTTCAATTACAAAAGCATACACACCATTCCCCTGTTTTTGAATTTGATAAGTTGTTGTTTTCCCCTTTTCAAAATTACCAAGCCAAAAGTAGGCATCTTGGTTTATCCAAAGGGCATCGGGTTTATCGGGAGCAACTATTACTTGTAAGCGGTTCTGATAGCTTTCAGGAGAGAAAGATTTCTGAGCATAACGAGGTGCTATGTTCCGAATTTTTGGAAAAACCCATATTTGCAAGTGTTTTGTAATTTGGTCGGCGAAGGCGTTTTTTCAGAGTGATAAATTCCTGTTCCTGCTGACATTATCTGCACATCATTTTTGAGAATTACCCCCGACTGCCCTGTGCTGTCAGCGTGAGCTAACCCTCCTTCCAAAGGGATGGTTACAATTTCCATATTATCGTGAGGGTGCGTAGCAAAACCTGTTCCCCCCAATATTTTATCATCATTCAACACTCGTAAAGCTCCAAAATGTATTTTTTCGGGGTTGTAATAATTCGCAAAGCTAAACGAATAATAGGCTTCTAACCAACCAAAATTAGCATAGCCTCTATCTGTGGCACGATGAATGACTTTTTTCATAAAATAAATGTTTTAACATCTATTGTTAAAACAATATTTTTACAAAAAAGTTTCAATTCTCTTTTCCGAGTTTCATCAAGCTATCGCGTTTTTTCTGCGTATTGGGTTTATTTTGCAGATTGGGCGTGCTTTGTGGCTTGTTTTCAGCGAGGGTACTCGTGGGTGTGTTAGGGGCTTTACGTGGTTTAGGAGGTTCTAAAATATTTTGCCTTGTGGGACGATACTCTTCTTGCCACGAAAAACCGCTCAATTTTTTATTTCCTTCTTGCAATTCGTGAGGAGGAATAAGCTCGCCGTTTATTTGCTCGTAAAAGGTAGCCTCTGAAAGTTCATTCTCTTCAAACTCGGCTTTGATACTCCCACAGATTACTTTGTACATTCCGATAAAATTCTCGTTTTCATCAAACTGAAAGTAAATACTTTCGCTATTGCCTCGTACGAATACCTTATCCATTTTGTTATCTTTCAGCAGGGCATCTATGAATTTGCCTTTGATTTGATTGAAATTACCTGCACTATCTTTGGAAATAATAAAGGCATTGTGTCGCATTACGAGCCTATCAGGTTTGTTGTTTTTAGTGAGAATGTGAATAGAATCGGCGAAAATTTGATTTTTTTTGCTCCACAGAATAGGCAAACGATAAAAATGTATTACCGAATCTTTCATATTGTAAGTGAGCGAATCGCAAAGTCCTTGCAAATTGCTTTTGTAAATTTTTACATTTCGGTAGGCAAAAAGCATTTTGGGTTCTTGTGCTTTGCGTAGGCTATCCTCTTCCATTTGTTTTTTCGTCTTTTTGGCTTTCTGCTCTTTATCTTCCATTTTTGTACCTATGGAAACAAGTGTATCAGCAACAATCCAGAGCGTATCTTTGTCTTCATCAATTATACGCATATAGGCTCTGCCCCCATAGAAACGAGAAATTCCCTGTCGCCCATTCATTTTACCTTTACCTGCATTGATGAACACGTTATCTTTCTTAGAAAAAAATTCCACATTACCTTCGGCTTCGCCTTTTTGCTGGTTTTGGTCATAATCTAAAAAATCGCCTTTGAGAGAGTACTCATCAGTTTCTATGCGAGGTTTGCCTTTGAGTTTGGATTTTTTGGTTTTGGTATTGAACTCGCCATCGGTAGTGTAAATAATGCCATCTTTGGTTTTAATTTGGGCTTCTTTGCCAAGAATTTTAATATTCTTGCTGAAATCGTTGTAAGAAAGGGTATCGGAACGAACTTCATAAGGCTCGCCATCTTCGCTGATACCTTTGGCTTTTACGTTCTTGCGGGCAAAAAGATTTTTGGTGTTGGTATCATAAGCCCCCGACTCGCTGGTAAGTTCGTTTTGAGCGTCAGAGAGTTTTCCTCCGCCATAGTAATACATAATTTTGGAATTGATGTTGTAGTCAATAGCGGGAGCTCGCACATTGGTTTGGTCTTTGGTGAAATTAGCATCACCGCGAGCCATTAGCGTTCCTGAATTAGCATCAAAATCCATTTGCCGAGCCGAAAGGGTTGTGCCTACATCATCAGTGATTTGTACATTTCCCATCGCCTTGATAAAATTCTTGCGAGGGTAGAAATACGCTGAATCGCAAAAAATATATCTATTGCCTTGCTTTACGGTGATATTTCTGCCCGTAACCTTGATAAGACTATCATAGCCAAAACCTTCGCTTTGCAAAGCTCCACTTAAAAGTTCTATGGGGTCGCCTTTTTCGTATTTAGCTGTGTCGTAAGGGAGTTTCTGGTAGCGAAAGGTATCTTTTTCAAAGACATTTTCGGGCAAGCGAGGCTTTTTCTTGGTTTTAGGTTGAGCCTGCAAAACAGTTGCTCCAAATACCAAAATCAGTCCTATAAGCCAACAAAAAGTTTTTTTTGCAAGCATTTTCCACCTAATTTTTCTTATTTTGCCTTGCAAAAATATTACCAAAAAAGCCAAAAGCCAAAAAAACTTATGTCAAATCAGGAAAAAATACAAATACTGCTTGCTGAAATCGGAAAAGTAGTGATAGGACAAGAAAAAATGATAAACCGCCTGCTCATAGGACTTTTCACCAATGGACATATACTTTTAGAAGGAGTGCCCGGTCTTGCTAAAACACTTACTATCAGCACACTTGCTAAAACACTTCATTTATCTTTCCAACGCATACAATTTACCCCCGACCTTTTGCCTGCCGATTTGGTAGGAACAATGATTTTTAATCCCAAAGAAGCCGAATTTGAAGTAAAAAAGGGCCCCATTTTTGCCAATCTGATACTCGCTGATGAAATCAATCGTTCGCCTGCCAAAGTACAATCGGCTCTTTTGGAAGCTATGCAAGAAAGGCAAGTAACCATCGGAGAAAATACCTATCCATTGGATTATCCCTTTTTAGTGCTTGCCACTCAAAATCCCGTAGAGCAAGAAGGCACCTACCCTTTGCCCGAAGCCCAAGTAGATAGGTTTATGATGAAAATTTTTGTGGGCTATCCGAGCAAAGAGCAAGAACTTGCTGTAATGCGAAAAATGGCAAATATCAATTTCAAACCCGAAATCAATGCAATACTGAATAAAGAAGATATTGCTAAAATTCGAGATGAAATCAATCAGATTACCATTTCCGAAACTTTGGAAAAATACATCATAGAGCTTGTATTTGCTACGCGTTATCCTGCTGAATATGGCTTAACACAAGAAGCTCAATACATTCAGTTTGGGGCATCGCCGCGAGCCTCTATCAGTATGAACCGAGCCGCCAAAGCCCTTGCTTATCTAAAACAACGAGATTTCGTTTTACCCGAAGATATCAAAGAGGTAGCTGTTGATGTACTCAATCATCGTATTATTTTGAACTACGAAGCCGAAGCCGATGGCATCAATACACGACAAATCATTGAAAATATACTCAAAAACGTGCCTATTACGCAGTAAAAATGTCAGCTTTGTATTTACATATTCCTTTTTGCAAACAGGCTTGCCATTATTGCGACTTTCATTTTTCCACGCAAATAGCCCAAAAAGAGAATATGGTGAAAGCTATTTGTCAGGAAATAGCACTGCAAAAAGATTATCTACAAAACAAAACGCTTCAATCTGTCTATTTTGGCGGAGGAACGCCCTCCCTTTTGAGCAAGCAAGATTTAGAAAAGATTTTTGAGCAAATTCAGCGTTTTTTTGCCCTTACACCTCAAACTGAAATCACGTTGGAGGCTAACCCTGATGATTTAACTTTGGAAAAACTGCACATTTTACGAAAAGTGGGTATCAATCGGTTGAGCATTGGTGTGCAGAGTTTTCATCAGCCTCATTTGATTTTTTTGCACCGCTCCCATACTGCTTTACAGGCGGAAAATTGCGTGAAAATTGCCCAAGACGTAGGCTTTTCAAATATCACCATAGATTTGATATACGCTATTCCCGCCGAAAATCACCACATTTGGGAACAAGATTTACAAAAAGCCCTTTCTTTGAATGTACCTCATATTTCAGCGTATTGCCTTACAATTGAACCTCGCACCGTTTTTGGCAAAAAACTTGAAAAACGTAAAATGCAACCCATTGACGAAACCTTTGCCCGCGAGCAAATGCAAATACTTATTAGCACGCTTACAAGTGCAGGGTTTGAGCATTACGAAATCTCAAATTTCGCAAGAAAAGGCTTTTACTCTAAACACAATTCTAATTATTGGTTAGGTGGTGAATATTTGGGGATTGGGGCTTCGGCTCATTCTTACAACGGCGAAAGCAGGCAATACAATATTGCTGATAACAAAAGTTATATTGCAGAAATTTTTGCAGGCAAAATACCAGCTACCATTGAGCAACTATCACCCAAAGAAAAACTGAATGAATATTTGCTCACAAGTTTGCGTACCCAATGGGGAGCAGAAAAAAGCAGAATACAAGCACTTGAACCTAATTTTTTCAGAGAAAATCGGGATTTATTGCAGAGATTTGAAAAACAAAACTTAATTTTTTGGAATGATGAGAGAATTTACCTTACTCACGAAGGTAAATTTTTTGCCGACCAAATCGCCGCAGACTTGTTTTGGGTTTAGCTAAATGAGCATTATACCTGCTCCAAACCTACCTGTTTGATTTTTATCTCGGCGAGCTGAAAAAAATAAGTCTTTTTCGGTGTAGGTGCATTGAGGCATTACTTCAATGTGTTTGCTAAGTACTCCTGCTTCTTGAAGTTGAAATAGATGCGAATATCGCAAATTGAAATGAAATTTCTGACTTTGAGCATTCCACAATAAGAAATTTTCTTTTGTTCCAAAAACTTTTTCCACTTCGCTTACTACCTCTTCGCCTACTTCGTATTTTTCTACGCTTATGCAAGGAGCTATGCCGACCCAAATATTTTCAGGTTTTGAGCCAAACTCCTTCTGCATTGTTTGTATCATTTTTTTGGGTAAAAGTTTGAGCGTGCCTCGCCAGCCTGCGTGTGCGGCTCCAATTACTTGTTTTTCAGGGTCGTAATACAAAGAACAAACACAATCGGCAGATTGCACCACAAGGGCAATATGTTTGTGTTTAGTGAGCAAGCCATCAGTATCGGGTAAGGCGTTGTTCCGAGAGAAAGCTCCTTTGCCACGTTCCAAAACAGAAATACACAAAATATTATCGCTATGGGTTTGACGTGGTACGCACCAATTTTCTAATGGCATTTGCGTAGCTTCGGCAAGTATTTTTCGGTTTTGTACTACATTTTCGGGCAAATCATCTGTGCCAAAACCTAAATTGAGGCTATCAAAAGGGGCGGCACTTACTCCACTTTGTCTTGTAGAGATAAAATGCTTAAGAAAAGAAAATTTTGCTAAAATCTGGAACTTTAAAAACATTGCTATACACTTTTCTGCTTTTTAAGTCAAAAAGTTTGCTTTTTCAACTCGTTTTATTCAACGAAAGAAGTAAAAAAAATTACTCTTCACAAATCTGTTCTAAACTATATTGAAATTTTACAAAAAAGCAAAAAATATCCAAACAAAAGCCTTTTACATTGTGTTGCAAAAGCACGAAAACACAGAAGGAAATGAGAGTTAGAATCGTTTTTGGCTTAAAAAACAAAGGGGCTTGCGTGCCTTTTCATCATCAACACTTGCTTTATGAGCTGGTAATGAGGCTATTACCTCCTACCTACAATCTTTACACTTACAGTTTTTCAGGTTTGAAAGGGCAAACTCAAACTACGCAAAAGGGATTGCATTTTTATTCCTCAAAGGTTACTTGGGTCGTTTCAAGTGTAAGCAAAAGTTTTCTAAAACAATTAGTTTCGGCTATTTTTCAGCAAAAAGAATTGCATATCGGCGAACTTTTGCTTAAACCTGAATATGTTGAAAAAGAACTTTTGCCCGATTTGAGCAATAAAACGCAGTTTTTATGTATTTCTCCGATAGTGCTTGCCAATCCGAATAAAAATAGTTTTTATGCCAAGCATTTTGTTTCCCCTTCGAGTAGTTTATTTTCTGATTTAATCTATGAGGCTACACTTTCGCGTATGGAAGCCTCTCATTTATACTCGCCTGATGAAATGAAAGAGTTTAGCAAATTTCAAATTGTTCCTGATGCAGAGTATTTGGAACGCATCAAAAACAATGACAAAAAATTTGCTCGCATCTATACTTTACAAGAAAGTGGTATTCGCTACGAAATACGAGGTTATACCTTTCCTTTTACCTTGTATGCTCACCCCAAAGTTCAGGATTTTGTTTTGGCTTGTGGGTTAGGCTCTTATACGTACAGGGGCTACGGAATGTTAGATTTAGCCGACCATAGCCAAACTCAAAAATTTATTTTGCCCCATTGGGAGATGATTGATGAAGATTTAGAAGTTATCAAAGTGAATACCAAAGATGAATTTTAAGTTCAAATTTTATAGCTTTGCCCAAATTTTAGCTTTTTCTGTATGCAAATAAAATACTGGATAAAGGCTTTTCGCTTGCGAACTTTGCCTTTGGCTTTGTGTAGCGTAGGAATGGGAGCTATTTTGGCGTATCAATATGGTAATTTTCAAGTAAAAATTTTTTGGCTTACGATTGCTACAACCACTTTTTTACAGATACTTTCCAACCTTGCCAACGATTATGGCGATGCTCGCAGTGGTATTGATAAAAACCGCAAAGGCGAGCAAAGAATGGTGCAAAGTGGTTTGATTAGCCACCAAGCGATGTTGAAAGCTGTATTTGTTTTTATTTTTCTTTCGCTTTTTTCGGGGATATGGCTTTTGTATGAAGCCTTTTTTAGGGGTACGCCACAAATCTATCGTTTTTTGAGCTTTTTAGGATTGGGTTTGCTTGCTATTGTTGCGGCAATAACCTATACAATAGGCAAAAAACCCTATGGCTATGTAGGTTTAGGAGATTTGGCGGTACTAATTTTTTTCGGTTGGGTAGGTGTGATAGGGGCTTTTTATTTACATACTCACCAATGGAACTGGTTAATTGTATTGCCTGCAACCTCTTGCGGATTGCTTTCGGTTGCTGTTCTGAACATCAACAATATACGCGATATAGAAAGCGATAGCCAAGCAGGAAAAAACTCTATCCCTGTGCGTTTGGGGAAAGAAAAAGCAGTATGGTATCATTATTTTTTGCTCATTACAGGTGTTTTGTTAGTTGTCTTGTACAATTTGCTTATTTCTGTTCCTCTACGACAATACCTATTTTTGCTTATTCTACCACTTTTGTGGAAAAATGCTTGGGCGGTTCGCCATTTACAAGGATTGCAATTAGATAGTTACCTTAAACAAATGGCTCTTACTACTTTGCTTTTTGTGATGCTTTTCGGAATAGGAATTTTTTGGCACTAAAAAGAAAAAGGATAGTTGAGACTATCCTTTTTTGTTTTTTTATTTTTGCAATTTTTCTTTTTCAGGTAGGGCTTCTTTGGCGGGTCTGCCGATGAAGCTCGCCATTGAGTTGTAAATATTCAGCCCCTTACCCACTACCAAATCAAAAAGACGTGTGGGCATAATGCCTCGCAAAATGGGTATCAGATGCACTGACCAAGGAGCTTTTACCTCTATTTCATTGTATTTTACTGCTTTAATAATTTGGTCAGTGATTTCTTCGGGCTCAAGCAATGGGGCTAAAAGAGGAGCTTCTACGCCTTCAAACATTCCTGTTTTGATGTAGCTGGGGCAAACCGTAGTAACGTGCAAATCCCCTTCCATTTCTTCTAACTCTAAACGCAAAGACTCCGACCAACCCAAAACCGCCCATTTGCTACCCACATACACACTCATTTTAGGATTAGCGAGCAAACCTGCCGCCGAGGCAATGTTGATGATATGTCCGCTTTTTTGCTTTACCATTTCGCCCACAAAGCATCGTGCTACGTGCATAACCCCTAATACATTGATACGAATGGTTTTTTCAATTTCTTTGTGAGAATGCTCGTGAAAATTTTTTCCAACTACAACCCCCGCATTATTAAAAAGAATATCTATTCTGCCCACTTCTGAAAGAGTAAGGGTTGCGGCACGTGTAATATCATCTAAATCGGAAACATCTACCACATAAGGATGCACCGAATAGCCTTTTTCGCTTAGTTCTTGGGCTGTTTTCTCTAAATTTTCAGCATTGATGTCCCAAATTATCAAATCAGAAGCTCCTTCACGCAAACATTTTTCTCCCAAAAGTTTGCCAATGCCGTTGGCTCCACCTGTAACCAAAACTTTTTTGCCTACAATCTTTGTCATAAGATTTCAGTTTTTGTGCGAATTTACAAATAAAATTTGGTAAATGCTCGGCTTGCAGAAAGTTTTTTTGCAAAAAATAACTGCCTTCTAAAAAGTAGTGTAAAAAATAGTTTTCTTTTGAAAAAAATGCTATTTTTGCACCTCAAAAATATTTCGCAAACGTTAAAGAGCGGTATTGTTTATGATGGAAGAAGATAAAGTACTCGGTAACCAAGCAAACTTGGTGGAAACGGCATCTGAAAGCCTTGTTTCAGAAACAGAAGAAAATCACACAGAAGATTTTTCTCATTATTCAGCCGAACAACTCCTGCATTTGGTTGAAAAATATCATAAAAAAGAACTGCCCGAGCAAGAGGTAGAAGAGGCTTATCAGCTATTAAGGCAAATAAAGCGTGTTTTTGATGCTTGGGTGGCTCATCAGAAAGAGGAAGCCTTACATAAATATATTGCCGAAGGAGGAGAAGAGGATAGTTTTATCTATAAGCCAAGTCTTACAGAAGCGAAATTTTATCAGATATACAATCAGATTGCCAAAAGTCGCAAAGAAATACAGAAGAAAATAGAAGAAACACTCCAAAAAAATTTGGAACGCAAAAAAGAAATTATTGAAAAATTGCGTGAGCTTATACAACTCGAACAAGAAAGCCGACAGACCAACGAAATGGTCAAGAACTTGCAACAAGAGTGGCGTAAAATAGGAAACGTACCCAAAGGGCAATCAGGAAATTTATGGGCAAGCTATAATGCCCTGATTGATATGTATTACAGCCGATTAGGCATTTATAATGAACTCAAAGAACTTGACCGAAAACGCAATTACGAAGCCAAACTTGCCATCTGCGAAAAAGCAGAAAAATTGGCAGAGTTGCCTTCTATCAAAGAGGCTATCAAGCAACTTACCGATTTACACGAAGAATACAAACACATCGGACCCGTGGGTAGCAAAGAAGACCAAACAGCTCTTTGGGAGCGTTTCAAAAAAGCCTCTGATGTGATTTATAGCCGTAAAAAAGAACTCATAGAAGAACGTAAGAAAGAGCTTCAAGAAAATCTTGCTAAAAAAGAGGCTCTCTTGCACAAAGCAAAAGAATATGCAGATTTTTCGGGTGAGAAAATCAAGCAATGGCAAGATGCTACCCACTATCTTATGGAACTGCAAAAAGAATGGGAAGCCATAGGACAAGTTCCTTTGGAAAAATCCAAAGAAATCACCAAAGAATTTTGGCACTGCTTCAAGATCTTTTTCCGCAGAAAATCTGAATTTTTCAAGAGTTTAGACGAAAATCGTCAGAAAAATTTAGAACAAAAAATTGCCCTTTGTGAAAAAGCAGAAAGTTTGACCAGCAACGCTACTGAAGGAAATTTAGAGGAAATTGCTGAAGAACTCAAAAAACTCCAAGAGCAGTGGAAAGAAATTGGAGCTGTTCCTGAAAACCAAAAAGAAGCTATTGCTGAACGTTTTAGAAAAGTGTTAGACGAATTTTTTGACAAACGCCGTAGCTTTTTTGCAGAAAAAGATAAGGAAGAAAAAGAAAATTATGACAAGAAAAATGCCTTGTGTGAGCGTCTGAAAAATTACTCTGCCGAAGATTTAGCAAATTTGGATATAGAAAGCCTTATTGACCAAGCCATTGAAGAGTGGAAATCTATTGGCTTTGTACCACGCAAACAAATTACCAAAATCAAAGATAAATTCTATAATGCTCTCAAATCGCTTGCAAAAAAAGTAGAAGACGGCGAAAAGAGAGATTATGTTGATTTGATTGTGGAAATTAAATGGGCAAACCTCAATGGTAAAAATTCTGCCAAAGACCTCGCCAAAAAAGAACAAGCTATTCGTAAGAAAATTTCACTATTGGAAGATGAAATTTCAACGCTTAACAATAATTTAGGATTTTTTGAGGTTTCGGGCAAAGAAAATGCTATTCGGGGTAGTTTTGAAGAAAAAATTCGCAAAACAGAGGCTCAAATCAAAAGCCTTAAAAATCAGCTTAAAATGATTAGAAACTTTTAAGCAAACGTATATCTAAAAAATTTGCAATATGTCGGTGGGCTTTCATAGAAAAGCCCACTTTCCATTTCTGCCAAACCTGATAAGTAAGCCCCCAACGATGATACCACCAATGAAAAAAATCGGTGTCATTGTAAAGATATAAACCTAAATGCTGTGTGAAACGAAACCTACCCAGAGCAAACTGATGCCCTGCAAATACCCCCCAACGCCAAGCATTTTGAGATAAATTGGCTTGCCTGATACGTTCTTGCAGTGAGCCGTCCCAATACACTTCTGTTCCGCCGCCTACAATACTCAAACGTCCTATTTGTTTGTGCAGTTGCCCACCTACTCCGAATATCATAAAACGTTCTTTTTGCCCCACACCTGCCCCTTTGTTTGAAAGAAATAAGAATGCCTCTCTTTCCCATTCTGGGTGGGGCTGAAAGGGAGTTTTCGGACGTTGAGGAATTTCAAAAGGGTGTAAAGTATAAAGCAAACCTACGGAAGTAGTAATCCAGTTGATACCCTTATTAGGGTCTTTGATGCCTCCATTAGATATGTGCTGATAATTGATTTGCCATTGAAAATGCCAAAATTTATTTACACGCACTTGTAAGCCTCCTGCTACATTCAAATAAGCACTCATAGGCAAGCTGTAAGAGCGATTGTTCGGATTTTTAATTGAGTCAAAAGGATTAGTAAGATAAGAAAAACCCGCAATTCCTCGTAATGTAAATTGTAAGCGTTTGGAAAGATAAAAAGTAGGTTCTAAAAAATAACCTACTTGAAGGCTATGCCCCAAAACTGCGTTGTCGTAGTTATAGTAGCTAAAAACCAGCCCCGATTGTGGATAGCAAAGACAATTTTGCCAAACTTTTTCAGAAATTTTTTGCCAATTTGCCTCCAATTGCAATCCCCAAGGATACGAGCCTGCTGTATTTTCCACTTCGGGAGAGTGGGCAAAGATAGTTCCATAATGTAACTGCCCCCCCAAACGAAAAATACTTTTGGTGCTATCATTTTGGGTAAAAGCTTTATGAAAAATACAGAAAGCAAGAATCCAAGCAGTACATCTCATAAATTCAGCTTAAACGCCCTCAAAAACAAACGGCTGCTTATGAATGTTTTGAAATGAGCTATTTGATTTACTTAGTCTCTAATAACTGCTCCCAAATCTTTTCTAAACCCTTCCATAAGTTTCTGCATAGTTTTATCAATTTGCGATTCGGTAAGGGTTTGCGTTTCGTCTTGCAAAATAAAACTAACGGCATAAGACTTCTTTCCTTCACCTATTTGCTCTCCCTCATACACGCTAAAAATATTTACAGCTTTGAGCAATTTTTTCTCCAAAGCAAAGGCTTTTTGTTCTACTTCTTGGTAAGAAACGGATTTATCTAAAACCAAAGACAAATCGCGGCGAACTTCGGGGAATTTGGGGATTTCTTGGTAGGTAAATTCATCATTGTATTGTGCTATGAGCCAATCCCAATCTAATTCGGCATAAAACACCGAGCCTTTCAAATCTGCTGTTTTGAGAATATAAGGTTGTAGTTCTCCTATTTGAGCAAAAATTTTATCATTTTTTTGTAACGCCAAGCCGTAAGCAAAAACTCGCTCATCTGCCTCTTGTTTTCTAACATCAGAAACTTTCAGACTTTGCAATATTTTATCCACAATATTATACAAATGATGAAAAGTAGTTTTGGGTGCAGGGCTATGTTGCCAGCCTTCGGCATTCCAATTGCCTGTTACCCAGAGAGCTAATTGGGTTTGCTCTTCATATTTTTCGCTTACACTACCTTGTGAGCCTTTTTTACGATAGATTTTGCCAAATTCAAAAATTTTAATATCTCTTTGCTTGCGATTTAGGTTGTAGGAAATGGCTTCTAATCCCGAAAAAATCAAACTCTGACGCAATACTTCTAACTCTTCGCTCAACTTATTAAGAATAACCACATTTTGAGATTTATCAATATTTTTCAATATCTGGGCATACTCAGGTTTAGTAAGGGAATTAGTGATAATTTCATTAAAGGCGTTTGCGGTAAGAATTTCCGTGATTTTTTGTTGAAGTTTGTGCTTATCTGTTTTAGGAAAGGAAGCTATAAAAGAAGCACTTAAATTTTCACTAAATTCAATGTTGTTGAAGCCATAAATGCGTAAAATTTCCTCTACAATATCAGCTTCTTTACGCACATCTACACGATAAGGAGGCACACTCACGCTAAATCCTTGTGCTGTTTCATTTGTAATTTTAATTTCTAAACCTTTGAGAATGTTTTTGATGAGCGTTCTATCCAAAGATTTACCAATAAGTCTGTCCAAGTTTTTGTAACTTACTTCAAAATTGAAATGTGTAATTGGTTGTGGGTAAATATCAATAATTTCAGAAGCGACTTTGCCCCCTGCTACCTCAGAAATCAGTATAGAAGCAAATTTGAGGGCATATACGGGCATATTGGGGTCTGTGCCACGCTCAAAGCGGAAGGAAGCGTCTGTTTTGAGGCTATGTCTTTGGGCTGTTTTACGAATAGTATCAGGGTGGAAATAGGCACTTTCAAGAAATATTTTGGTGGTATTTTCAGTAACACCCGAATGTAGCCCCCCAAAAACACCTGCCAAAGCAAGAGGTTTTTCAGTGTCGCAAATCATTAGGTCTTGGGCAGAAAGTTTGCGTTCTATGCCGTCAAGTGTTACGAATGGTGTATTTTCGGCAAGTTTTTTGACAATAATTTTGCCCCCTGCAATACAATCGGCATCAAAGGCGTGTAGGGGTTGCCCTAAATGATGTAAAACGTAGTTTGTAATATCAACAACGTTGTTGATAGGGTTCAGACCAATGGCTTTTAATCTATTTTTCAGCCAATCGGGAGAGGGTTGCACGCTTACACCTTCAATGAGAATTCCTGCATAGCGAGGGCAGGCTTGGGTATCTTCTACAATTACCTGAATAGCTTTGCCTAAACCTTCTACGAATTGAGCATTTGAGGGCTGGCATAGTTCTTTTTGTAAAAGCACTTTCAAATCTCGGGCTACGCCTAAATGTGAAGCGGCATCAATGCGGTTGGGAGTAAGCCCTATTTCAAAAATATAGTCTGTTTCAATGTTGAAAAATTCTGTGGCAGGTGTGCCGTTAGGTAAATCTGTTTGCAGAACTATTATTCCTTCGTGAGATTCACCTATGCCGATTTCATCTTCGGCACAAATCATACCTATGGACTCTTCGCCACGAATTTTGGCTTTCTTAATGGTAAAAGGCTCACCTGTTGTAGGATATAAGGTAGTACCTACCGTAGCTACTACTACTTTTTGCCCTTGGGCAACATTGCTTGCACCACAAACTATGGGCAAAGTTTCTGAGCCAACACTAACAGTAGTTTTGGAAAGTTTATCGGCGTTGGGGTGTTTTTCACAAGTAAGTACCTCGCCAATTACCAGACCTTCAAGGGCATTATTGAGCTTTTTGCCTTGATATAAATATATTTTTTCTACGCTTTCCACTTCCAAACCTGCTTGGGTAAGTACTTGGGCAAGGTGTTCAGGTGTTTCGTTGAGGTCAAGAAAGGTTTTGAGCCAATTGTAAGATATTTTCATACTACATTATTTACTTGCAAAGATACGCTAATTTTGATGTAAGGCAAATTTACTTGCGTACAGAAAAATAAAGGACTTCCGTTGGGAAGCCCTTTGTAGTGAGATGCAGGGGGGAAATTATTTTTTCTTTCCTCCTGATTTTGCGGTAGATTTTCCGCCAGAGGCTTTTTTGGCTCCTCCGCTTTTTGCTTTGGAAGCCGCTTTTTTGTTTTTAATTTCTTGAACTTCCTTTCGAATGTCTTGGGCAAGCACTTTCAAATCTTGCATTGCCTTACGCACGCGAGTACCAGCGGCTTGGTTGTCTTTGTCGTAGAATTTTTCTACATCTGCTTCAATAGAAGCCACAATTTCCTTTACTTTTTTGAATTTTGCTGACATAGTAGTAAGGGTTTAAGTGAAACAAATAATGACGATTAACTTTCCAAATCTAAATATTCTTTTGAAAAGTGCAATAAAAAAAATCATTTTTTTTTCAAAAATTTTCAACTTTATTTATCAAAGTATTGAAAATCAAAATTTTGTTAAAAGTTTTAGTATGCAAAATTAAGGCACTTTTTTTTGAAAAATTTTGCTTTTTGAAACTATAAAATTAACTTTGATAAGTAAAGTTTTTCCTAAAAAGCCTTACAACTCACTTTTATTTTTGAAGTAAAAGCCTGTTTCTTGAAAAGTTACTTTGAAAAAAAAAGTGGCTTTTTTGGATATTTGAAATAAGTTTTGAAAATCAAAGTATCACTTTTTGAGAAGATTAGACAATGAAAAAGTAGCTTGTAACGTTTTTTGCTGAAAAATGTATTTTCAAAATTTTCAAACCTTGAACATTTTGAACACAAATAGGACGAAAAATCTTTATTTTTACGGCAATTCCTTCAACCTAAATTAAAAAATTTATGCTCACCGTGGAAAAAATCGGCGGAACGTCTATGTCCGCTTTTGGAGAAGTTTTGCAAAACATCATTCTCTTTAACCCCAATCGTATTTACAACCGAATTTATGTAGTTTCGGCATATTCGGGGGTAACCAACTGGCTGCTGGAAGATAAGAAAACCAAAGAGGCAGGTATCTATCATTTTTTTGTAAAAAAGCAGAATTATGCTCAAAAATTAGAGGAACTGAGTTTGAAACTGCAAGAAATGAATGCTACCTATCAACATTTAGGATTAGAGGTAGCAGTAGCCAACGATTTTATTCAGAAGCGTATCAGTGATGCTCAAAAGTATTTGGAGAGTTTGGCAGATGTTTTAGCTTCGGGCTACTTGCCACAAGAAAACATTTATCAGGCGGCAAGAGAAATATTAGCTTCTATCGGAGAAAGCCATTCAGCCTTTAATGCTGTCAATATTTTACAAAACAAAGGCTATAATGCTACACTTATAGATTTGAGCGGCTTTCACGATTCTGAACCGCTAACAATTGATGAGCGTATTAGAAAATATCTGGCAGGTATAGATTTTAATCAGACCATTTGCGTTGTTACGGGCTACGCCAAGGGCATAGAAGGTATTATGAGAGAATTTGACAGAGGTTATTCCGAAGTTACTTTTAGTAAAGTAGCAGTGCTTGTAAAAGCTGATGAAGCCATTATCCACAAAGAATATCATCTTTCATCTGCCGACCCCAATATTGTAGGCGTTGAAAACTGCCGCCCCGTAGGAATGACTAACTATGATGTAGCCGACCAGCTCGCTGATGTAGGAATGGAGGCTATTCACCCCAAAGCCTCAAAACCTTTGGAAATAAATGGCATCAATTTGCGTATCAAAAACACTTTTGAGCCTACTCACGAAGGTACACTGATTACCAAAAACTATGTATGTCCTGAAAGTCGTGTGGAAATTATTACAGGCTCGGATAAAGTAATGATTTTAGATATTCACGACCCACTAATGGTAGGCTCGGTAGGCTACGATTTGCGTATAATGCAAGAGCTTGAAAAGCATAGCGTAAGTTATATTTTCAAGACTACAAGTGCCAATAGTATTTCAATGGTAATTTGGGAAAAAGATGCTAAAAAGGAGCTATTAGAGGCTTTGCAGAACAAATACGAAGCCGTAACTATACAAGAAGCGGCTTTGGTGTGCTTGGTAGGCACTAATATTCACCAGCCGGGCATTTTGGCTCGTACAGCCCAAGTGCTTGCCGAAAATGCTATCAATATTCTGAGTGTGGGTTGTGCTTTACGCCAAGTGAATATTCAGGTGGTAGTAGAAAGGCAGTATTTTCGCAAGGCAATTAGCTTGCTCAATCAGTGCTTTGCAGAAAGAGGAGCGGTTTTTTCAAAGTAAAACACCCATTACGGCAATATCATCAATTTGCTCTTCGCCGCCTCTCCAAGTTTCTACAAAATCCGAAAGAATTTTTTGTTGTTCTTGGAGGGGCTTGTGCATATTTTCGGCAATAAGTTCAATAAAGCGTTTTTTGCCAATTTTTCGGTGTTCTGTATTAAATTGGTCAATGTAGCCATCGGAAAATAAATAAATGAGCGTGGAAGGAGCTAAAATTCTTTCTTGCTGTGTAAATATTTTTTCAATTTGTGTATTGTAGCCACCAATATTGTAGCGGTCGGTTCGGATTTCTTCCAAGGTTTCTTGTGATTTTAGCAGAATAAAAGTTTTTGCCCCTCCGATAACAAGTTTGCGAGTAGCAGGATACCAAACACAAATTGAAATATCCATTCCATCGTGGTTGTGGGTTTCTTGCTGATGCAAGAATTTGACGACACTTTTATCAAGTTCTTGTAAAATTTGGGCAGGCTCGTGAATGTGCTTATCAATGATGATTTGGTCTAAAAGCGTAACAGCCATAATACTCATCAAAGCACCGGGTACGCCGTGACCAGTGCAGTCGCCTAAAATAATAAAGGTAGCCTGATTTTGCTGGGTAACATAATAAAAATCTCCACTAACTATATCTTTGGGCTTGTAGAGAATGAAATAGTTTTGTAAAGTTTTTTTCAAGCGATTTTCGTAAGGCAAGAAAGTTTTCTGTATGCGTTCGGCGTATAGTATGCTATCCATTACATCTTGGTTCTTGACAGCCAGAGCTTCATTGATAGCTAAAATTTCTTCGTTCTTTTCTTGTAGCAAGGCAGTTTGTTTTTGGATTTTGAGTCGGCTCAGAAGGGTTACAATTCCTAAAATAATACTGACAAGGGAAATTATAGCAGAAATTACCAAAAATAACTCTCTTTGCTTGATTTCTTTTTTGAGTTTATCGTTTTCTAATTCTTCTTTTTGCACTTCAAATTCAGCGTTGAGCATTAAAACTTGTTGGGCATTCGTTGCCTTATTGATTGAGTCAGAAAGATGTATGAATTCTTTTTGAACTTTGAGGGCTTCGGGATACTTACCTGTTTTCTCAAAGATTTCTGCCTGAGCTTGCAAGATATTTCTGCGAGAAATGTTAATGAGAATAGGGTTAAGAATGAAAATATCTTTATTTCGTGCATTAAGAATACTATCAGCCTTGAAAGCATTTTCTTGAGCTTTGGCGAGGTTACCTTTTTTCAAATAATAGTTTGCCATTTTGGTATGCCCTGCTACTACGATGCTCCAGTCCTGATGCTTGTAGGCATTGTTCAGATATTCTTGGAAATAGGTGTAAGAACTATCTACATAGCCTTTTTTTAGTAGTATATCCCCGATATTTCCTTTAGGCAAACTTACCCAAAAATCTAATTTTTCTTTTTTAGCGACTTCAATAGCTTTTAGGTAATAAGGCATAGCCTCATCGTATTTTTCCTGACGAAAATACATTAGTCCGATATTGTTTAGAATACGAGCATAGGGGTAATGATACTTTTCGTTTTTGGCAAATTTTTCTGCAAGGATTTTTTCTAATTTTCCCCAGTACAAAATAGCTTTTTCGTAGTTGGAACTTCTATAAAAAGTGCTTCCTAAAATATCATAAAGTTCAATGACTTGTTGGATAGGTATTTGATTATAGTAGGTTTCAATGAGTTGATTGGCTCTTAAAAGATGTTTAAGACTTTGCTTAAAATCTCCTTTTCGTTGTCCTGTATATGTGGCTAAATCAAATTCAAAAAATACCAAAGCCGCATAGCATTTATATTTTTCAATTCTTTTCAGAGAAAGTTTAAGCAAATCCTCAACTATATCAAAATCGCGTTTTCTACTTGAAAGTACATCAGGTAAAACATCTAATAATGGATAATATTGACAAGTCTTGTTGTTTTTTGCAATAACTTGAAAAATTTTATCCAAATATTTTTCTGCAATGAGCGAATTTTTATCATTTTTCAGATACCAGTAAGCCAGATAATTTAGATAAGAAACATAATATTTTACAGAATTGGTGTCCGACTTTGCTTGTTCTTCTAATTGCGAGCTAATTATTGTAGCGATTTCTTTGCTAATGTTTTGGTCGGGGTTGTCTATCAGAAAATCGTTGATTTTATAGGCTATATCTTTGGTGAAAATATTTTTTTGTATTTCATTCCAAGTAGAATCAACGATTTTTTGCATAGCAGGCTTTTGAGCATATATGATGCTATTCCACAAAAAGAGTATTACTGCTATCCGATAAAGCATTACATTGAAGAGTGAAAATTTTTGCGAGAATAAAAGTAGTTTTTTTTTACAAGAAAGCAAAAAAATACCTAAGTAAGTTTTTATCAATAGACTTACTTAGGCAGATATAAAACTCTTTCCACTTGCTACGATTTTACAAAAGTGAAGGTAATGTAGAGAATATGCTTATCGGCTACAAGTTCTACGTTGGAGTGGGTTTCTTTAATTTGCCACCCATTTTTAAGCATATCTTCTACCTCCTTGAAATCTATGGCAGTGGTTTGGGTAAGATTTACCGCTTTGTTGATGACTTTGGTTTCCATACAATTGAATAAGGCTTTTGTTTAATAACACATTTTAAGCAAAAATAGTCTTTTTTATTAGATTTTTTTTGATAAAGTAAGAAAAAACGCAATTTTATCCGTGTTGTTGGGCATCTACTACTGCAATGGCAATTACATTTACAATTTCGCTTACCGAGCTACCCAGTTGCAAGATATGAACAGGCTTGTTCATACCTAATAATATAGGACCAATTGTATCGCAATTGCCTACTTCTTGCAAAAGGCTAAAAGAGATGTTACCTGATGAAATTCCCGGGAAAACAATGGTATTACACTCCTTTTCCGCCAAAACACTGAATGGATATACTTCTTTGAGAAAATCGGGGTTTAGGGCGATATGAGGCTGAATTTCGCCATCTATGATTAAATCAGGGTAGCGTTTTTTACAGATAGCCAGCACTTCTTGCATTTTACTGGGGATTTCTCCTTGTGCCGCCCCGAAGTTGGAGTAAGCTCCCAAAGCAATATGTGGTTCAAAGCCAAAAAACTCTACACCTCGTTTTACAAGTCCTACAATTTCTACTAATTCATCTACCGAAGGACGCTCATTTACGGCAATATCTGCGAAAAATAAGGTTCTACCTTTATTTATCACGATACCCATTCCTGCCACAAGTTCATTGGCTCTACCTCCGATTACACGCAAGGCAGGGCGAACCGCTTTTACAAAATCTCGGCTCATACCCGAAATAAAGGCATCGGCTTCTCCCAGTTCTACAAGCATAGAACCAAAATAATGTCTTTCTCGCATCAGTTTTTGAGCCTCATAGCGAGTCATACCTTTGCGTTGGCGTTTTTGGTACATTCTTTCGGCGAAATCTAAAATTCTATCTTCGTGTTCGCGAGGGTCTATGATAGTGAAGCCGTTGAGGTCAATAGAGTGTTTTTCGGCAACCTCTTCAATTTCTTTCTGGTTACCCAGTAAAATAGGAATAGCAATGCCTTCATCGGCTACGATACGAGCGGCTTTGAGAATTTTATGATGGTCGCCTTCGGCAAAAACTACTTTTTTAGGGTTCATCTTAGCTTTTTGAATGATGCCATTCATCAGTTTTTGGTCAATGCCGAGCTTTTCAGAAAGTTGCTGTTTATAGGCTTCCCAATCGGTAATGGGTTGGCGAGCTACGCCTGACTCCATAGCGGCTTTGGCAACCGCAGGGGCAATAGTAGTAATAAGACGAGGGTCTATGGGTTTGGGAAGAATATAATCTTTACCAAACTTCAAATCGTTTTTGTTATAGGCTTTTTTTACCATTTCAGGAACAGGCTGTTTGGCAAGCTCGGCAATGGCATAGACGGCGGCAAGTTTCATCTCCTCATTGATTTTAGTTGCCCTTACGTCCAAAGCTCCTCTGAAAATATAGGGAAAACCCAGTACATTATTCACTTGGTTGGGGTGGTCGGAACGCCCCGTTGCCATAATTACATCGGGACGGGTTTTAATCGCCAAATCGTAGGCAATTTCGGGGTCTGGGTTGGCACAGGCGAAAACTATGGGTTTTTCCGCCATAGAAAGGAGCATTTCAGGCGTAACGACATTTCCTTTGGATAGTCCCAAAAACATATCTGCTCCTTTCATTGCCTCTTCCAATGTGTTGAGGTCTCTATCAGTAGCAAATTCAGCTTTGGTAGCATCTAATCCTTCTCTACCTTTACGGATAACCCCTTTGCTATCCAGCATTACGATATTTTCTTTTTTTACACCAATAGCCACATACAATTTGGTGCAAGAAATAGCCGAAGCACCCGCCCCATTCACTACTACTTTGATTTCAGAAAGTTTTTTTCCCACTAACTCCACTGCTCCTAATAGTGCCGCCGCTGTTACGATGGCTGTTCCGTGCTGGTCGTCGTGCATTATAGGAATGTTCATCTCTTCACGCAAACGGCTTTCAATTTCAAAACATTCGGGAGCTTTGATATCTTCCAAATTGATACCTCCAAAGGTAGGTTCAAGCGATTTGACAATTTCAATGAACTTCTTGGGGTCTTTTTCATTGATTTCAATATCAAACACATCAATTCCTGCAAATTTCTTAAAAAGCACTCCTTTCCCTTCCATTACAGGTTTAGAGGCTTCGGCACCAATATCTCCCAGCCCCAGAACAGCCGTACCATTAGAAATAACAGCTACCAAATTGCCTTTGGCAGTGTATTTATACACCTCTTCTACTTTTTGGGCGATTTCCTTGCAAGGTTCTGCCACTCCCGGTGAATACGCTAATGCTAAATCAATTTGTGAAATGAGTGATTTGGTAGGCACAACTTCAATTTTTCCTGGTTTGCCTTTGGCGTGATAATCCAAAGCATCTTCGCGGCGTACTTTGATAGACATAGTCAGTAAATTTTAGTATTTTTTGCTATGCCAAGCTACAAAAAGCCTCAAAAAAACCAAAATTTTTCTTGGTTTTTTACAAAAGTTTTGAAAAACTTTTTCTCTCCACAAAAAATTTACGGAGTAAGATTATTTCTTTGTTGCATAAAAACAAAATGATAGTGCTATGGAAAAAGTAGGAACTTGCAAAGAGCATAAACTTCAGAAGGCTTTTGAGAGCATTATTCAGAAGCACAAGCAAAATTTTGGCAAAGATTTTGCGATACGTTGGTTAGAGGTGAATCCAAAAGAAAAATTAGCAATAGTTTTACTTCGTAAAGAGTTAGAAAGGCAAGCAAAACTCATACAGGAACTTTCCGAGAAAATGAGTGAGTATAAAAAAGGGAAAATGCTAAAAATTCAAAAAATTGAGCTATGAAACCCATTGAGAATCGGACGGCTTTTGCCCCTAATAGCCAACCTCAAAAGGCTAAAAAGCAAGAAACTACCCAACAGCGTTCTAAAAAACAAGAGGAACGCTATCAGCCAAGAGTAGATTAGCAGGCTTTTTGGGGAAAAATATTCTTTTCAAATCTTTTTCCAAGATTAAAGCAATTTCTTTTCTTTGTAGCAAAAAACAAAAACGGCAAAATTTTTGCTTGCAATTTCCTGACCTTTCTTGTCAGCTATGAAAATTCTGGATTGGTATGTGTTCAGAAAGTTTGTGAAAACTTTCTTTTTTGTTGTTTTGATTTTTGTTTTGATAGTACTAATCATTGACATTGTGGAAAAAGTTGAATATTTCCGCAAAATGAAGCCTACCTGGGTGGAAATTATCACGCAATTTTATTTCAACTATATTCCTTATCTTATCAATTTGGTCAGCCCTTTGCTGATTTTCATTGCGGCGGTATTTGTTACGGCTCAAATGGCTTCGCGTACAGAAATTATAGCTATTTTGAGTGCAGGCGTAACTTTTTGGCGTTTTTTCAGACCTTTTTTGCTGGCTTCTACCATTTTTGCGGTGATTACCTTTATCCTTACAGGTTGGGTTATCCCCAATGCCAACAAAGTACGTGTGAATTTTGATATAGAACACATCAAAGGAAAAGATATCAAAGCCTATCGGAATTTGCATATAGGCATAGCCCCCAATGTGTATGCGTATATGCAAGACTATCAGAGCTATTCGCAAGTGGGTTATCGTTTTACTTTGGAGAGAATACAGGGGAATAAACTTGTAGAAAAATTAGAAGCCCCTACCATTGCTTGGGATAGCACCAAAAGGAAATGGAAAATAGATAAGTATGTTTTACGAAAATTCAAGGGAGAAGAAGAGGAGCTAATTTTTCACGATAAGCCTGTGGATACTACGCTGAACATCAACCCCGAAGATTTTGCTGATAAACACCTTTTTCAGGAAAAACTTACCTTTGATGAATTAGACGCTTATATCGCTTTGCTTCGTCAGCGTGGTTCGGAAGGGGTAGATTTGTATGTAACTGAAAAATACGCTCGCTATACATACCCTTTTGCCGTGATTATCCTTACGTTTTTTGGTGTTCTGATGGCGTCTCGTAAAAATCGTAGAGGTGTAGGGGCTCAAATTGCCACAGGTTTTGTACTGGCTTTTGTGTATATTTTGTTTTATATTTTGGCTACTAAAGCGATTGCGACAAGTGGTACTATGCCTCCGCTCATTGCCGTTTGGCTTCCTAATACAATTTTTGTACTTTTAGGCTGGATAATGTATCGCATTATGATACTCAACGACGAAAAACTGAAAAGAATTGTTACAGGAGAATTTTTGAAAGATTGGCAAACAATTTTTGGGTTCAAAACGCAAATTATCTCAAAACAAAAAATCTCAGAAGTTTCAAATTAGCTTTTATGCAAAAACCCACGCTCAAAGATTATTTTCTTTTGCACCTGATTGTACTTATCTGGGGCTTTACGGCTATTTTAGGCGATAAACGCTTGGTAGATTTAAGTTCGCTGATGGTGGTTTTTTATAGAACGCTTATCACTTCCATAGCTCTGTGGATTTGGTTTCTGTGGGCAAAAAAGCCCTTTCAACTGCCTACAAAAGATTTTTGGAAAATACTCGGAACAGGCGGTATCATTGCAGTACATTGGTTGCTTTTTTTTGGGGCTTCGCGAGTTTCTAACGTTTCTATTTGTTTGGTAGGACTTGCCACAACTACCTTTTGGACAAGCCTGATTGAGCCACTTTTCTATAAACGAAAATTTCGCACATTTCAAATTTTTTTAGGAATTGTAACTTTTGCGGGTATTTTTCAGGTATTTAGGGCGGAGTTTCAATATGCCGAAGGTTTTTTATTAGGAATGTTCTCGGCTCTGGCAGGGGCGATTTTTAGTGTATTCAATTCTAAATTTATTCGTCGTTATGACCAATTTACGATTACTTTTTACGAAATGATAGGTGCATTTTTGACTATTACCTTATTTTCGGTTATTTGGGGGGCAGTGGGTTTGGAAAATCTTAAACTTTACCCTACCGAATGGGAATGGCTTTGGATTGGAATCTTGGCTTTGGTTTGTACGGTTTTTGCTTATCCTATGGGCGTAAAGTTAATGAAAAAATTTTCGGTCTTTGCAGTAAATCTGACGGTGAATTTGGAGCCTGTTTATGGAATTTTGTTGGCTTTTGTTATTTTTGGGGAGAAGGAAAAAATGTCTGCCAATTTTTATTTAGGGGCAAGTATTATTTTGCTGGCAGTGTTTTCATATCCACTAATGATGTACGTTTCAGCACAGCGTAAGAAACGTAATCAACTCATAACTTCAAAACCACTTGTAGAAAGCCAAATAGAGCATTTTTAAGAGTTCAGATGGCTTTGTATTAGAGTTACGTAAGGTTAAAAAAACAAAAATTATAGTTTGTTTTATTAAGTTTTTTGTATCGTCCATCTGAAAAAATTTAATATAGGTATTCTTATTTTTAATGTTATGAAAAAATTATGGTTACAACTTGTATTTTTGTGTCTGGTATTGCAATTAGCCGCTGACCCCTTAAAAGACTCCACAAAGAAGCATTCTTTGCAATATCTCTTTGCCAAACCTGAAAAAATCCTCAAGCCCGAAGTACGTCCCTTCATCACAGATGATGCTCGTGTAGTAGGCAACCAGTTATTTCAAATTGAAACTTGGGGCAGAGTTGATGAAGCTAATCTGCAATGGTGGGTGCTTGCCGCCTACGGACCTACGCCTTGGTTGGAATTGACAACAGGCTGGGTAAAAGGTCTTGATTTTGAGCCTGAACGTGGTTTTGCCTATGCTTTGCCGCTCATACAAGCTAAATTTCTCCTAAAAGAGTACAAACCTAATCAAATGCCTGGGTTTGGTATGGTGATAGGTACTTTTCTGCCCCACGGAAAAGGTTCTTTTAAGCCACCCGGCTATGGTACTTTTGGTTATCTGACCATAACGCAAAGTCTGGGTGAAGGAGATAAATTGCTTATTCACGGAAACGTTGGGTTCAATTACTTACACATTGCAGGTGAGCATCAGTGGCTCAATACTTGGGGATTGGGTACGCAAATTAAAACTTATGGTGGGTTTCATTTGGTTGGAGAGATTTTTTCAGGAGACCCTTATGTACCCGGTTCGGGAACTTCCTTTCAAGCGGGTTTCAGGCACTTTTTCAGTGATGATTTGCAAATTGATAGCACTATTGGCAAGGGCATTGCAGGGGACGAAATTTTGCCTCTTTGGGTAAGTGCGGGCGTAAGAATGGTGTTTCATTGGTTTGAAAAAAAGTAAAATTACTCGTTTTACCCAAAATTTTAAGGGTTTTGATGTTTTTTCAAGTGAAAAATATCAAAACCCAAATTTTTTGTATCTTTGCCAAAGATTTTTAGCAAGAAACATCAGAACTCCTTTCAAAGCAATGAAAATCAGTATTTTGCAAACCGAAAAATTTGAAAATCGCCATCACGGCTATTTTGGTGATGACTTCAAAGCAATGCTTGAAGTGGTTGGGGTAAAATCGTTAGAAGAATTGGTGGAGCAAACTATACCCGCTTCTATTCGTTTGAAAAAAACTTTGAATTTACCTGCACCTCTTACAGAAGCAGAATTTTTAGCTCATTTCAAAAAAATTGCCCAAAAGAATAAAATTTTCAAGTCTTATATCGGAATGGGTTATTATGATACCCACACACCTACCGTAATACTGCGAAATATTTTAGAAAATCCTGCTTGGTACACTGCTTATACGCCTTATCAAGCTGAAATTGCACAGGGACGCTTGGAAGCTCTCATCAATTTCCAAACTATGGTCATTGACCTGACGGGTATGGAAATTGCCAATGCTTCGCTCTTAGATGAAGCCACCGCCGCCGCCGAAGCTATGACAATGCTACTGGCTCAACGCAAAAATGAAAAGAAAAACGCTACTACTTTTTTTGTTTCCAAAGAAGTTTTCCCTCAAACAATTGATGTACTTTACACCCGTGCCGAACCTCTGAATATTAAAATTGAAGTAGGCGATGTATCAAGTTTAGACCTTACACGTTCAGATTTGTACGGGGTGCTTTTACAATATCCCGACCAAAACGGAGAAATACACGACTATACCAATTTTATTGCCTCTGCCAAAGAAAATAATGTATCGGTAGCCGTTGCAACAGATTTATTAGCTCTGACGCTTATCAAATCGCCCGGCGAAATGGGAGCTGATGTGGTAGTGGGCAGTTCGCAACGTTTTGGCGTGCCAATGGGCTATGGAGGACCTCACGCCGCATTCTTTGCTACCAAAGACGAATACAAACGAAATATACCCGGCAGAATTATCGGCGTTTCCGTAGATGCACACGGCAATAAAGCCTATCGTATGGCTCTGCAAACCCGTGAGCAACACATTCGCCGTGAAAAAGCAACTTCTAACATCTGTACTGCTCAGGTTCTACTTGCTGTAATGGCAGGAATGTATGCCGTTTATCACGGACCCAAAGGACTTAAACAAATTGCCGAACGAATTTTCGGACTTACTGAACTACTGAAATTATCTTTACAAAAGGCAGGTTTTGAAGTTATCAATCAAAATCATTTTGATACGCTCAAAATTAAAGTACAAAACAAAGCATCTATCCGCAAAGAGGCTGAAAAACAAGAAGTAAATTTCCGTTATTTTGCTGATAGCTACATTGGAATTTCCCTGAATGAAACTACTACACTTGCCGATGTAGAGCAAATTATTGCAATTCTTGCAACTGCCGAAGGCAAAAATGTGATTTTGGATAAAAATTTAGCAGAAAACATTACGCTTGCTTTACCTGAAAATCTGATTCGTAAATCGGCATATCTCACGCACCCTGTTTTCAACAGCTACCACACCGAACACGAAATGCTTCGCTATATGAAGCAATTGGAAAACAAAGACCTTTCTTTGGTGCATTCTATGATTTCATTGGGTAGTTGTACTATGAAACTCAACGCCACTACCGAAATGATTCCTGTTACTTGGGCAGAACTTGGTAAAATTCACCCCTTTGCACCGCAAGAGCAGGCTTTGGGCTATCAAGAAATGATTGACACACTTTCGGCGTGGCTTGCTGAAATTACAGGCTTTGATGCAGTGAGTATGCAACCTAATTCGGGGGCTCAAGGCGAATATGCAGGGCTGATGGTTATTAGAGCTTACCACGAGAGTAGAGGCGAGGGGCATAGAAACGTATCTCTTATTCCAGCTTCGGCTCACGGTACCAATCCTGCTTCGGCTGTAATGGCGGGTATGCAAGTAGTGGTGGTAAAAACCGATGAAAAAGGTAATATTGATGTAGCAGACCTCAAAGCCAAAGCCGAACAACACAAAGATAATTTGTCTTGCTTGATGGTTACCTATCCTTCTACTCACGGCGTTTTTGAGGAAAGTATTCAGGAAATTTGTGCTATCATTCATCAATACGGAGGGCAGGTGTATATGGACGGAGCCAATATGAATGCTCAAGTAGGGCTTACCTCACCTGCGGCGATTGGTGCAGATGTTTGTCATTTGAATTTACATAAAACCTTCTGTATTCCGCACGGCGGAGGCGGACCGGGTATGGGACCTATTTGTATGAAAGCTCATTTAGCTCCGTTTATGGCAAAACATTTCACGCTCACACATCACGAAGGAAACAACGGAGCAGTTTCTGCCGCCCCTTTCGGTAGTGCCTCCATTTTGGTAATTTCTTATGCTTACATCGCTATGATGGGGGCAGAAGGACTTACCCGAGCTACCCAAATGGCAATTTTGAATGCTAACTACATTAAAGAGCGTTTGAAAGGACATTACGAGGTGCTTTATTCGGGTAAAAATGGCAGAGCCGCCCACGAAATGATTTTAGATTGTCGTCCTTTCAAAACTTTTGGCGTAGAAGCCGAAGACATTGCCAAACGTCTGATGGATTATGGATTTCACGCTCCTACGCTTTCATTCCCTGTGGCGGGCACGCTAATGGTTGAACCCACTGAAAGTGAAAGTAAAGCAGAACTTGACAGGTTCTGCGAGGCTATGATTGCCATTCGCAACGAAATCCGTGAAATTGAGCAGGGCAAGTACGATGCTAAAAATAATGTTTTGAAAAATGCTCCTCACACTGCCCCCGTTGCTTTGGCGGATACTTGGAGTTATCCTTATTCACGGGAGAAGGCGGTTTATCCTTTGCCTTTTGTGAAAAAAGCTAAATTCTGGCCCTCTGTAAGTCGTATTGATAGTGCATACGGCGATAGAAATTTGGTGTGTAGTTGTATTCCTGTGGAAGCATACAACCAAGAAACGCAAAGTGTAGAAGTAGGAGCTTGAAATAGTGATAAAGAAAAGGGGGTGCTATAGCAACCTCTTTTCTTTAAATTTACGTGAATTATAAGTCTAACTTATTGTTTTCAAGGGATTTAAATAAAAAAACTTAGGGTAATTGAAAAAATGATTAACTTTGAGTTGTACTTTTTAAATATTTAATCATATGAGTCAATTACCTCTA
>NZ_NKXO01000029.1 GCF_002843425.1 Raineya orbicola | reverse complement strand
GTCAATTTGTGGTCTGGAATTATTGCCTACAAATTCCTAGATAAAAAGCCCACTATTAGAGATTTTCAAGAAAAAAATCTACTTACAAATTTTGAACTTTTTCAAGATATTGCCGCTTAACTCACGTTAACTTATAAATTGAAAGAAGGTAATTTCATATCAATGAGGTATTTTTCGCAAGCCCTGCTTCCTTTCAGAAATGCTGAATGGGAAGAGCCTTACTTTACATCAGGGCTTCGTATAGCATATCAAATAAATTCTTCTGTGCTCAAATCATTGTTCAACAAAAAGTAGTTTTATGAAAAAAATTTTTTTCTTGTTTTGGATTTTATCGCACCAGTTGTTTGCACAAAAATGGTTTGTGAATGCTACTATGAGCTGGGAAAACATCAGACGAGGAAAACAGACTTTGATAGAATCTAAAATTAACATTCCTAATTTCATAGACACTTCTTTTATCACTAAATATAATGCTGGTAATGGAATGGGCTTGCAAATTCAAATTGAAAAAACTGGTAAAAATTTAAGTTTTTCAACAGGAGTGCATTTTTCACCAAAGCGAGAATACAGCACCGAAAGAACATTTCAGATATTTTTTGATGATAACAGAGTTCTATCCAAAGGTGAGGGAATAAGAAAAGTAACTTGGCAAAACGAAATTGAAATTCCTCTGAAAATAAGTTATTATTTTCGCTTTCCGAAGCAGTCTTTAATGTTGATTCCTTCTTTTTCCTTGCTATTAGGAACTACAAAAAATCAGGTTATACATCTAATTGACAGCCCTTATTCATTCAGAAGTGTCTGGTTTAATAATACAGATTTTTTCATAAAAAGACTCACTTATCAAGCGGATTTGAGTTTGGGTTATCAGATAAATGATAAGAGTACTCTCACTTTGGGTTATTTCTTTCAAAAAGATATGATTTCGCAAGATGAACCTTATTTGTTAAGAGGCATTAGGTTCGGTATAAAACAGCAATTAGATTGATGAAAAAGCCATTCGTAAAAAAGTAAGCAAAAAAGTAGGAAAGCTGAAAATTTTTGGGAGCAAGTAGTTTGTAATCGGCAACATCGCCAAGTGTGATGTTGCCGATTGTTTTTTCATTTTATTACACATTACTCACTTAGCCGAACTTTGCCGCAGACCTGCTCCTTCAATGATTTCATCAACTACCGTAGGGTCTAAAAGTGTAGTAGTATCGCCGAGGTTGGAAATGTCTTTTTCTGCAACCTTACGCAAAATCCTACGCATAATCTTACCGCTACGTGTTTTGGGCAAGCACGAAACAAACTGAATAACATCAGGTTTGGCAATAGGACCTATCACTTTCGTAACCGTAGTAAGCAGGCTTTGTTTGAGTTTTTCGGGGTCGTGTTCTTTGGCGGCACTATCTAAAATCACATAGGCATAAATGCCCTGCCCCTTGATTTCGTGAGGGTAACCAACCACAGCACTTTCTATCACAAGCGGGTGCGAATTGATAGCATTTTCTACTTCGGCAGTACCCAAACGATGCCCTGAAACATTGATAACATCATCAACACGTCCTAAAATACGATAGTAGCCATCGGCATCACGTTTTACGCCATCTCCCGTAAAATACAAGCCCTTGAAAGTTTTGAAATAAGTATTCACTGCCCTTTCGTGATCGCCGTAAGTGGTGCGTATCATTGAGGGCCAAGGGAACTTAATACATAAATTGCCCTCTACATTATTGCCTTTCAGTTCTCTGCCTTCGTTATCTACAATAACAGGCTGAATGCCGGGCATCGGTAAGGTAGCATAACCGGGTTTAGTAGGGGTTACCCCTGCAATAGGAGAAATCATAATGCCGCCTGTTTCGGTTTGCCACCACGTATCCACCACAGGACAATTTCCCTTGCCTACGTGATTGTAATACCAATGCCACGCCTCCTCGTTGATAGGCTCACCAACGGTTCCTAAAACTTTCAGACTGCTTAAATCGTGCTTCTGAATAGGCTCTGTGCCATACGCCATCAAAGCCCGAATAGCCGTAGGAGCAGTATAAAGATGCGTAACCTTGTGTTTTTCTACCACCGCCCAAAATCTATCTACATCGGGGTAAGTAGGTACGCCTTCAAACATTACTACGGTAGCCCCATTGAGAAGCGGTCCATACACAATATAAGAATGCCCTGTAACCCAACCGACATCAGCCGTACACCAAAAAATATCTTGCGGCTCATACTGAAACACATTACGGAAAGTATAAGCCGTATAAACCATATATCCCCCTGTGGTATGCACAACGCCTTTAGGCTTACCCGTAGAACCCGAAGTATAGAGAATGAAAAGCATATCTTCGGAGTCCATTTCTTCGGCTTTATTTTGCACCGAACCCCCTTGCACAGCCTCGTGCCACCAAATATCTCTACCTGCTTGCATTTGCACAGGTGTATTGGTTCTTTTCAGCACAATTACTTTTTCTACGGAAGTACAACTTTGTAAAGCCTCATCAACTACTGCCTTTACTTCAATGGTTTTAGCCCCTCTGAAATTGCCATCAGAAGTAATTACCATTTTAGCCTGAGCGTCGTTAATGCGGTCGGCAAGAGACGAAGCCGAAAAACCCGCAAATACTACTGAATGAATTGCCCCTATTCTTGCACAAGCCAGCATCGCTATTGCCGCCTCGGGGGTCATTGGCATATAAATAGCCACCCTATCGCCCTTGCGAACCCCATTGGCAAGCAAAACATTTGCAAAACGACAAACCTCTTCGTAAAGCTCTTTGTAGGTTAGTTTGCGTACAGGTTCGTTGGGGTCATTGGGTTCAAAAATAATAGCTGTTTTTTCGCCTAATGTAAATAAATTTCGCTCAAAGATGTTTTCGGTGATATTGAGCTTGCCACCGATAAACCATTTGACATCAAGATTTTCAAAGTTCCATTCTACGACTTTGTCCCAAGTTTTACGCCAATAGAATTGTTGTGCTACACTATCCCAAAAATCTTCGGGATTAGCAACGCTTTTTTGGTACTCGTACAAGTACCCACTGAGGGTGTTGATTTTGGTAAGCATAGTTTTTAAGATTTTAAGGGTGAATATTTTTAGATTGAGTTAGGTGTTATTGCTTGAATTTTTAGAAATAAGCCACTAATTGTCATATTCAATCCAGTTTTTATCTTTTTCAATCAACTGCCTTAACTCTTCTTCAGTAGGCATATACAAACGATATTTACTTGCAAAAAGCCTCTCATTTTCGGCTAAAACTGAATATTTTACAATAGTTTCATCTTTATCTGTACAAAGAATGATACCAATAGTGGGGTTGTCATCTTCGTTTTTTCTTAAATCGTTGTACATACGTACATACATATCCATTTGCCCAATATCCTGATGCGTAAGTTTGCCTATTTTTAAGTCAATAAGAACAAAGCATTTGAGAATATAATTGTAAAACACTAAATCAATAAAAAAGTCCGCAGTTTCAGTACATATATGTTGCTGGCGTGCTACAAATGCAAAACCTTTTCCTAATTCCATCAGAAAACTCTGTAAATGACTAATCAGTGCTGTTTCTAATTCTTTTTCGGTTAGTTTTTCTTGAGATACGCCCAAAAACTCAAATATGTATGGGTCTTTTATAAACTCTTTGATATTGCTAGTGCTATTCGTTTCTTTTGGAACTTCAAGAACCCGATTTACATATTGGCTGTCAATATTTCTTTGAAGCACTCGGGTAGTCCAAGCATTTTGTATGGCTTCTTTCATATAAAAGTTTCTCCAATTCTCCTGTTCTATTCTTGACAAAATTCGGTAGTGCGTCCAACTCAATTCGGAACGCACTGCGTTCCAAATTGGAAAAGCTATGTAAAAGGCTCGCATATTTCTAAGATTTCTTTCATCAAAACCCTTTCCTAACTCTATGGTTAATTTTTGAGCTAAATTTTTCAACTTAAATTCACCATATTTGGCCCTTTTGTAGCCATTTTGCTCCTCTTCAACTATCAATCTGCCAATTTCCCAATACATTTTCAGCAAAATGCTATTCACCTCTTGAAAAGCCTGCAAACGAGCCTGATTAACGATTTCTTTAATATGTGCTACCAAACTATCAAGCATAAGCGTGTTATCTTTTATATTCCAACCACTAATAACTCTTTCACTTTACTCACTATTTGCTTATTCGTAAAAGGTTTGGTAATGTAAAAATCTGCTCCTACTTCATAACCTTTCTGAATATCTGCTTCTTTGCTTTTGGCACTAATGAAGATTACTTTGCAATGTTTCAGTTCTTCGGTGCTTTTAATATGCTTGCAAATTTCGTAGCCATCTACATCGGGCATCATAATATCCAGTAATACTACATCGGGCAGATTGCTATGCAAACTTTCCATTGCCTCTGTGCCGTTACGAGCGACTAATACCTCATAACCTTCTTTTCGCATCAGAAAATCCAATGACATCAAAATATTAGGTTCATCATCTACAATTAAAACTTTCATAGGTCAAAAAATTTAAGAACTAAATCCATTATTACCCATCAGGGGGTTATTCTTGAAAAATTGATTTTTCGCTTCGCCGTGCATTTCATCAATTATTGCAGGTGATAAGGTCGGAAAAATCCGAAAATAAAATTTAGTCATTCCTTGCTCACGCTCTACCCCGATTGTTCCTTTATGATACTGAATAATTTTCTTACAAATAGCTAAACCTAATCCACTTCCTTTGGGTTTGCGAATGTTTTGATTTTCCGCTTGAAAAAACTTTTCAAAAATCGCTTCTTTAAGCTCATCAGGTACGCCCTTTCCGTCATCTAACACACTAATTTCTACAAAATTTTGTTTCAAGGCACTATTTATCACGATTTTTGTTTTGGCAAATTTGACAGCATTGGAAAGAAAGTTTAGAATAACTTGCAAAATTCTATCTCTATCCACTTCTGCCCAAAGGTTTTCTTGGTAAGTTTGCTGAATGAATTGTAACTGCTTTTCTGCTACAATACTCTCATAGATACTAACAGCCTCTCGGATAATTTCATTCAAATTGCAAGGAGTAAGATGTAGTTTTTGTTTTCCCGACTCAAATTTTTCAAGTTCAAGCACCTGATTGATAAGGCGTTCCATTCGTTCTGTTTCGCTAATAACCGTTTTGAGAAAATGCTCTTTCTGCTCTTGCTCCAAATCGGGGTTTTCGTACAAAATTTCTGAAAGCGACCGAATAGAAGTAATAGGTGTTTTGAGTTCGTGTGTTACGGTACTGATGAATTCATTTTTCAAAGCATCGGCTTTTTTGAGTTCAAAATTGATTTTTTTGAGTTCTTGGGTTTCTTTGAGAATTTTCAGTACTTCTTCTTGGGTGAGGTTTTCCTCTTGCACTACCGAAGCTACTAATATGCGAGCCGAAGTAGAACCTATTGCCGTAGCTAAAATTCGTTCGGCATATTTTACGAGTTTTGCATTGCGTTCTTGCTCATCGGCAAAGAGTTTTCCCTGATTTTCCTTTTCAAATTCATTGAGCAAACTTTTTGCTTTGCTTTCGCCTACAAAACGAGCCAAAAGTTCCTCTAAATCTTTTTTATGGGCAATCCCTTTCCAAATTACGGCTTCATCGTAGGCATCAGCAAACTTGAAAACATCTACAAAAAGTTCGGCTTGGTTGCGTTCTTGCGAGCTTTGCGAAGTAGCTATGGAAACTGCTACATAAGCCAATGCGTTTCCAAACAAACTCCAAAAAAGTGAATGTGCTATTGGCGAAAACTCCAAACCGAACAAAGATTGAGGACGAAGCCAACTAATTCCCAAAAGTCCTTCTTGCATAATGTTCCGTGAAAGCAAGCCCGCCTCCACAAAATTTGGCACAATAAGCGTATAAAACCATACTGCAAAACCTACCACAATGCCCGTCATAGCTCCTTTACGAGTGGCATCTTTCCAATAAAGCCCTCCAATGATAGCAGGAGCAAACTGCGAAACCGCTACAAAAGAAATTAATCCTATGGAAACAAGCGGTAAATCAAAAGCTGTGTAGAGATACCAATAAGCTAAAATCAAGACCAAAATAATGCTCATTCTACGAATATACAGCACCCACTTGCCCCACTGCTTATCTTTGAGATATTGCGTAATGCCCACTTGCAAGCTCAAAGGGATAAAAAGATTATTTGTAAGCATCAGGCTCAATGCCAGCGAAGCTACAATAAGTATACTTGTTGCCGCCGCAAAGCCTCCCAAATAAGTCAGCAATGCAAGCCAATATACACCATTTTGCAAAGGAAAAGCTAAAATATAAGTATCAGCATCTACGCCACCCGAAAAGGTAAGTTTGCCCGCCAGTGCCACAGGCAATACAAAAATATTGATAACAAGCAAATACAAAGGGAAAAGCCAAATTGCCTTTTCAAGATGTTTTTCATTTTTATTTTCTACGACAATCATCTGAAACTGACGAGGCAGAAACATTACTGCAAACAGAGACGACAAACCTATTAAAAACCACTCCCAACCTTGCTGTTTGTTAGTTTCTTGAAAAAACAAAAGTTTTTGTAAATCAGGCTTTTGAAATGCTTTTTGGAATATATCATCAAAACCACCAAAAACCACAAAAGTAACATACCCACCTGCTATCAAAAAAGCCAAAAGTTTGAAAACCGACTCAAAAGCAATAGCGAAAACCATTCCTTCATTTTTACGCGTAAGGTCTAAACGGCGAGTGCCAAAATAAATAATAAAAACCGCTAAAACAATGGTGATATAAAAGCCGTAATCTAAAAAAACAGGACTTTGAGAGTAATTTTTAGGATACTCAATAA
The DNA here is from genome assembly GCF_002843425.1 of Raineya orbicola. Taxonomy (GTDB): domain Bacteria; phylum Bacteroidota; class Bacteroidia; order Cytophagales; family Thermonemataceae; genus Raineya; species Raineya orbicola. The sequence goes on along the minus strand of NZ_NKXO01000029.1, from coordinate 41,479 downwards.
GCAAAGTAAAAGTTTCGCTGATTGCCTTGATTTGCAAAGCAAGATAAGGAATTATTCCAAAAACCGTGAAAATGCTCACTATTGCCCCAAGTGTTACGTTTTTGCCGTAGCGAGTAGCAATCAAATCAGCAACGCTGAAAATATTTTGAATTTTAGCAATACGAATAATTTTACGCATCACAAACCACCAAATAGGTGCTGAAAGCGTAGGACCCAGATAAATTAGCAGAAAATCAAAACCTGTTTTAGAGGCTCTGCCAATAGAGCCATAGTACGTCCAAGCGGTACAATACACCGCCAGCGAAAGTGCGTAAATATAAGGAGAATTGATAAAATGGCTTCTCTGTTCTGCTTTTTGTTCAGCCCAGTAAGCCAAACCAAAAAGCAGAAGTAAGTAAAACAAAGATACTATGATAACTATACTCCAATGCATCTTATAGTCTTATAGTTCTATGGCTACCATTAAAATATCATCTCTTTGCGGACACCCGCCTTGATGTTCTAATAAAGCTCTTTCTACATTCTGTATCTGATTTTGTATGCTTTCTGAAATGCCTTTCTGTAAGATTTGTATCAATTGATTCTCGCCAAATTTTTTACCTTCCTTATTATTTTGGTCTGTTAAGCCATCAGAAAATATAAAAATTCTTGTTTTTGAGGATAGTTCTATCGTTTCATTTTCAAAATGCTCTTCCCAAGTAGTATCAGAACTTACACTCACTCTGTTGCCTCTGAATCGCATAATTTCGTTATTTAGCACATACAGCATAGGTCGTCTTGCTCCCGCAAAATCAATACAAAAACTATCTCCTATGGTTTTCTGAATGCTACAAATCGCAATATCAGCAGAAATATTATGTGAGTTTTCTCCATTATGATGAATTATCTGCCGTAAGTTGTTGTTTAACTCTTCAAGAATAATATCGGGACTAATTTGCTTTCGAATTAAAACAATTTCTTTGAGTAGCATATTGATAGTCAGGCTGATGAAAGCTGCAGGTACGCCGTGTCCCATACTATCTACCAAGACTACAATAGTAGTATGTTGAACCCTACCCACCCAATAAAAATCACCACTTACTATATCTTTCGGTTTAGAAAGGATTGCAAAACCTCTAAAATAATCTTGTAAGTTGGTGGTTTTTGCTAAAAGTGCCTTTTGTATAAGCGAGGCAACTTGTATGCTTTCCTGAATAAGTTTATTTTTTTCGGCAAGAACTTTATTTTTCTGAATAATATCATCTCTTTGAGCGGCAATTTCTTCCTGTTGTTGTCTTAACTCTTCAGTTTGAGCTTGCAATTCGTGGTTTTGCTCCTCAATAGTCTGCTGTTGTTCTATGAGCAAATCTTTTTGCCTTACATTTCTAATAATCAAGAAAACTACTATCAAAACACTTATGCCCGCCCCAATAAACCCCCATAAACTCAGATTTTTTTGAGTTTCTGCTTCCTGCAAGCTTTTTTGCATAATTTGCTTTTCTAACCCATATTTTTTTATGGTTTGAGTAAGCGAATCAAGTAAATTTTGATATGTATTTTCTTGAAGTTTTTTAGTGGTATCTGCTTGTATATGATTAGCTTCTTGAGCCCAAATTAGATAAGGAAAAAAGCAGAGAAAAACTATTAAGCATTTTAACCTTTTCATAAGCATACGAAAATTTAGAAAATATAAACCCAAAATCATTTTTTAAGAATGAGACGCAAAGCTACAATCATCAAAAACCAAACAATGAAAATATACACAAAAGCAGGTGGAAAGCCATTCCACAAAATAGGCTGGTTGAAGGCAGAAAGTATCGGGAAATTGAGCAAAACCAATCCCAAGAAAAACACCAAAAGTAATTGCTGACCTGTTTTTTTCAATGTTTTAGCCATTTGTTTTGCTCAATTTAGATAAAAGTTCATAATTTTTCAATTCTCTTCATTACTTTTTCAGCAAGCCCCCGATAAGAGGGGCTACTCAAAAGCTCATAAATCCGCAGAAGACATTACGGTTCTGTCGTACTCTCCTTTTAGTGAATAGTAACCAAAGAGAGCAAGTCCAAATGCAATAGGCACAAATATGGTAATAGTAATTACCCAAAACAGATAAGTGCTTTGCAATTCGCTTGCAGGTTTTTTACCTGAGGCAATAGCTTTCTCCAATGCTGGAATTTCAGTAAAAAGCTGATTGAACATCATTACAATAAGCACAGGAGCAAGCACTAACCAAACTATACCGAGAATTTTTTTGAGTGCATTCATATTTGTAATTTTTTCAGGTTAAACATTTTGTTATTAGTCTGTTACATCTTTGTCGGTGCGAGCAGGCAAATAAACCATACCAATAATAAGCGTAAGCACCGCAATACCAATCGGATACCACAAACCTGCAAGTATATCTCCCGAAGGTTGAGCTTCGGTTTTGGTAGCTTCAATGATGCGTGTAACAATGTAAGGGGTAAGTCCGCCGAAAATACCATTTCCCACGTGATAAGGCAAAGACATAGAAGTATAACGGATTTTCGTAGGGAAAATTTCTACCAAGAATGCCGCAATAGGTCCATATACCATTGTTACAAAGAAAATCTGAATGAATATCAGCCCTATCATTGTCCATTTATCGCCACTATTCAAAGTAACAGATTTAGACTTTTCTACTTTGGGCTCTTTGCCTGCTTCGGCAAATTGGGTAGTTTTGGTGATTAAAATGGCTTTGGTACCATCTTCAAAGGCTTTGGTTACCTTTTCAGTTTGAAGCATATCAGGTTTGCCCTTGATAGGTTCGGTTTTAGTGTCTTTTTTGGTCTGCTCGGTCAGTTCTTTTTTCTTGCTAATATCCGATACATCATACATTGTTTGGTAAATGGGTCTGTATGCAAGAATAGCTAAAAGAAGCCCCGCCATCATAATATACTTGCGACCGATTTTATCTGAAAGCCAACCAAATACCAAAAAGAAAGGCGTAACCAGTACAATGGCAATCATAATAATTTCATTGGCTTGAGCTGAATCAATAGCACAAGTTTTATTCATAAATGAAAGTGCATAATATTGCCCTGTATACCAAACTACGCCCTGCCCTGCTGTTGCCCCAAAAAGAGCCAAGAGTACCATTTTGAGATTTGCCTTTTTGGTAAAACTTTCTTTCAAGGGGTTTTTAGAAACCTTACCTTCGGCTTTCACTTTCTTGAACATAGGCGATTCGTGCATACGCATACGTATAAACACCGAAATTACAATCAGGAAAATAGAAAGTAAGAAAGGAATACGCCAGCCCCAAGTTTCAAAAGCTTCATTAGGATTAACAGCATTGGAATCTCTTAAAATGCCTTGTGTCATCATAATTACACCGATAGACATTAACAATCCCAAAGTAGCCGTTGTCTGAATAAAGGCTGTAAAATACCCCCTGCGATTGTATGCAGAGTGTTCGGCTACGTAAGTAGCGGCACCGCCATACTCTCCTCCCAAGGCTAAACCTTGCAATAAACGCAAAACAAGCACGGTAAGCGGTGCGGCGGCTCCCCAAGAAGCATAACCGGGTATCAGACCAATCAGAAAGGTAGAGCCTCCCATTAGAATAAGTGTAACCAGAAAGGTATATTTTCTGCCAATCAAATCACCTAATCTGCCAAAGAATAAAGCCCCAAAAGGACGTACAATGAACCCCGCCGCAAAAGTTGCCAAAGAACTCAAAAATGCCGCCGTAGGGTTATCGGAAGGGAAAAACTGCTTTCCAATGATACCCATTGCCGCTAAACTTCCAAAAATGTAGAAGTCGTACCATTCAATCAGCGTACCTACCGAAGACGCTGTAATTACTCCCCAAATGCCTTTATCGGTTTGGGTTTGTAATCCTTGTTTTTCTGCTGAAACAGTTGCCATACTCGTATGTTTTAAGAGTTGATTTTAATATTCAGATAGAAGTTGTTTTACAAATAAATCATTGTTTGAACTATCAGTTCGCCCAAACGTTTTTTACCCCCTACAAGGTCAGGATTGGTATTGATTTTAGGTTTTTCGCCTGTATTGACATTGAAAGTTCCCTCGTAGATATGTCGGGTTTGGTATTTCAAGGAAATTTTAGCGTGATGTCCATCTATGTAATAATTGAAACCTGCTCCATAATCCAAAGAAGGTTCAGCCAAGAATTGAAAATTTCTGTAAGTACCTGTTGCAAAAACTTGCAACTTGCCTTTACTACCCAAAGTATTTTTAGGCAATAAATAGCCTGCTTCTCCATAAATAATATCTCCTGTGCCGATTCTCCAGTCAGCGTTACCTCCACCTTGCAATACCGAACCGGGCAAGCCATTCAAACCTTCGTTCATAATCCCAATGGCTCTGATGTAGTTAGGACCAAAATCCATATTTTGGTAAAGCAAGTAGCCCGTGAAAGCTGTACCTTTTTCTTTGTTGAGTGGCAAATCGGCAAATACATCAAGTCCAAAGAGTTTCATATCGTGGCTTTCCCATTTGAAAGTTACGCCATCGCCTGTGGGCTGATAGCTTCGGGTAGCTTGTGGGTGAATGTGAAAACCTCCTCCAATATTCAAAACCTTTTTTGTTCCTAAATAAGTACCTACAAAAAAGGGCAACACATTGCTTTCTTTTTCGGCAAGTTCTAAGGTAAAATATCCGCCTACGGCTCCTGTGTTATTGTTGCCTGCAAAAGCTCTTCCGGGGGTTGCCTGAATGGTGGCATCAGGAGTAGGGGTAGCAAAAGGTTTATTCAAGTACGCTCTATAATCCAAACTTTTTTTGCCCATAGGTAATTTACCTTTTACATAAATACCAAATTGACGAGCAAATTGGTCAGTTTCTTCAATTAGGGGCCAATTGAAAATGGGTGCATCAAGAGCAAGGAAATTCAATGTACTAGCACTTGCCATACGGCTTACGCCATTCCAATAATGCAAACCCGTACCAATGTAGAGTTTATCTTTTACCACTTGATATTCGTTCCAAAAATCGTGTAAAAAGAGTTGGGGTTTTTTACCTACTCCATACCCGCCTACTCCTTGCGTACCCGAACCACCTCCATTTACAAAAGTTTGGTTATTGATGCCAATGTGAGCTAAAATGAGGTATTTGGGAGAAATCTGTGTGTACCATAAGAAACGCGAACGTCTCAATCCTACGTCCCAAGTGCTGGCTTCGGGAATACCATTGACGGAAGTGCCAGGGTTGTTGTCAATGTAACGCATCCACATCTGATGCCACGTAATAAAGCGTATGTAACGCTTACCGCTGGTATCCAAGTTGATACGGATACCTTTTCCGTAGATTTCTGAACCTTGTGCCATTACCCAATGGCTCATAAAGGTCAGCAAGGCGAGAGAAAGAAAAACTTTTTTCATAAAAATCAAAAATAAGTTGATTTCAAAAAGCACGTTACAAAAGTGCAAAAACAACTTGGAAAAATATAATTTAATGTATAGTTTTGTTAATAGTATAGCTGAATTATTTTTAATAGATTTATGTTGAAATTTTTAAAATTCATTTATTTCTATAAAATAAGTAAATATTTTTAGAGTAATATATTACAAAATAACACTTAATTAAAATTTTATACAATTCAAATAATTTAATTCAAAATAAAATTTTGATTAAATATATTTTTTTAGCAAAAATATATCAATTTAGCAATATTTTTGCAAAAAATGTCTCTTACAAGACAATTTTGTAGTTTTTTTGGGTTTTTGTGGGTTTTTATTTTACTTTGCTTGGCTTAAAAAAACTATTATGGAAAACAACGCAACTATTCAAAACTTACTACAAGCTCTTGAACATAAGTACAGCCAAACGGGTCAGAGCCTTGCGGCAAATTTAGAGGGGCTTTTACATCTGGATTATCTCAAATATTGGGATTACATTCACGTAGATACTCTGCTTACACTTCAAAAGCCTAAAACACATTTTCCTGATGAAATGGTTTTTATCATTTATCATCAAATTACAGAACTATATTTCAAGCTGATTTTATGGGAAATAGAACAAATTGCTTCTTGGCAGGAAATTTCTACCCCTGAGTATTTAGAAAAAATACAGCGTATCAATCGTTATATCAAGGCACTTGTGAATTCTTTTGAAATTATGAGTGTAGGTATGCAAGCCGAGCAGTTCAAAAAATTCCGAATGGCACTTCTGCCTGCCAGTGGCTTTCAGTCGGCACAATTTCGCCTGATTGAAATTGCCTCTACCGACTTTGTAAATCTGCTCTCGGCTGATTTCAGAGCTAAAATTACCCCAAGCACCACCACTGCCGAAATGTATGAGCATATTTATTGGAAAAAAGGAGCTACCGAAGCCGAAACAGGCAAAAAAACCATTACCTTGCAACATTTTGAGGAAAAATACTCTACTACTTTTTTAGAATGGGCTTACAAATTCCGAGATAAAAACCTTTATCAGCAATTCAAGAAAATATCTCCCCAAGATGAATTGTACAAGCCTATCTGCGAGGCTTTGCGAGAAATGGATTATTGGTTCAACGTAGAATGGGCATTAGCCCACCTAAAATCAGCGGTACGATACTTACGCGAAAAAGGCAAACCTATTGATGCCACAGGAGGCACCAACTGGACTAAATATCTACCTCCTAATTTTCAGAAAATCATCTTTTTCCCCTCGCTATGGAGCGAAACCGAAAAAACTGAATGGGGAAGAAAAAAAGTAGAAGAAATGTTGGGATAAATTATTACAAAAAGACAACATCACCGCAAGTGACGTTGTCTTTTGCTCTTTTCCTAAAACTTTTCTAATTTTCTTAAAATTATCCAAATAGATATAAATAGCAAAAGGATTTGATATTTTCTCTCGGGAGATTGCCAGAAATTTATAAAGCCTTGTTTTCTTATAAGTTTTATGCTATCAAAAAAAATCAATAATATAGACATAAAACATAGATAATAAATAAATTAAACAATTTCATAAAAATATCATTTTTTTGGTGAATATAAAATGCTTGAAATTTTATTTCAAGCATTTTATTATTAAACTAACGTGAGTTATGAAGTCAAGTAACTGAAAAACAAAAATTTAAGAATAAAAAATTATTGAGCTTTCTACCAAAATTTGCCATTTCTTAACCTCACCCCCAACCCCTCTCCAAAGGAGAGGGGAGTTATATACCTGAAAATCATAAACTTGTATAAGTTACTATTTTTTTCAAAAATTAAACAAGCAAATGAAATTCAAGCAAATTAGCGATAATTTCAAGTGTTGCTGAAACCTAAAATCTACGTTTCTGTATTTTTTTATCATCAATATACCATAAAATATTTGAATAAAGTGAGTTATGCTGCGATTTCTTTGCAAAGTACAATTTCGATAAAAATTGATAAGACTTTTTTGCTTTGAATGTTCTATTTTTTACAATTATTGTCCATTTGTTTTCTTACAAGATGTGCTTGCAGGATAGGGTTAAATTCTTTCAAAAAGTCATATATGGATACAAAAGCATCTACTAATTTTATAGAATTTAGAGCAAGTCGTTTCATTAGGCTATTGGTTTAAGTGATTAGAAAAGTACAACTACAAATATAGCTCTTTCTACAATTGCTCTAAAATTTTTGTATAAATATCTTAAAATCAATTAGTTAAGCTCATAACTCAAGTTAATTTAACATTTTTTTTCTAATAATAAAGTACATTACAATTACATACAATAGGCTTGATAATATCGCAAATCTTAAATATTTGTAGCTCAAAGCATACTCTCTATCCAAAAAATACATAACTAACCAAGAAAATAAAATGTATGTTAGTATAAGTACAATTATTTTAAGTAAAACTTTCATAAACTTATGGATTAGAATAATTTAATAAATCATCAACTACAGATTTAGCGGAAAACACCTATCTCTCTACTGATTAATCTTACAGCCCAACCTCGCACGGCTAAAACTCCAAAAGATACAGAATCTCCAACAATGGCACCAGCAATTCGTCCTACTTCACCAGAAATATCAGATTTGATTGCTTTTTTGCCACCTAAGCCACAACATCTTCAAGACGAATTTTGAGAAAACAAGTTATTCCATTTGTATAAGTTTTTATTCCAATACCCTGTTGAACCAATTGCTATTTGCAAAAAAATCAGAATATAATCTTTTTCTCTCTGTGTTATTAAATATTTAAACATAAAACTCGAAATTTTGAGCTCAAAAATTTCTTGGTGCAATGATATAGCAAGCCTAAACTTTTTTCAAACTTTTTTCAAAAATTAAATTTTTCAAAGAATTTATGTAATTATTTTTAGAAAAACATAGCTATTCCTTGCAAAAAACCATCCATAGCCAAGCCAAAAACTACCCCAAAGCCAAACCCATAATTGATAAGTTCGCGGAAATAAATTGACGCAAAGCTGTAAAAAAGTGCTTCTACTTCTTTGGGGTGCATTGCTTCTATTTCCTCCACTACCACTCGGTGCAAATCAATAGAAAGCAAAATTTGGGGCAAATTATCGTCTAACGCCTCAAAGACCGCCTCTAAAATTTGAAAAGCCAAATATTCTTTGGTAGAAGGCGAGATATTAGGCAAGATTTTAGGCAATAGCTCGTGAGTAATCGCAGAAATGCGTTCTTGCAAAAAAATCCTCACTTCGGGTTTTTGAATAATTTTAACAAACGCCTGATGTAAGTCGCTTAGTAAAGTTTCCGTTTGCAAGTAATTTTCCAAACTTTCCGCTTTGAACAAGCGAAAAGCCTCATCAATCCATTTATTTTTCTCTTCCTCAAATACTTTGCTCTGCAAAATATACTCTGCAATTTTTCGGGCAATGAGGGTGCTATCCTCGCTAATCCAGTGTTGAGCGTAATTTTCGGCAAAGGCTCGCATATTTTGCGTAATAAAATGAGCAGTATGTTGCGTAAAAATAGGTTTTTCGTTCAATAAATACTCTAAATGACTTTGCAGTAAAGCAATTTCAGGGGCAAATTTTGACGAAAGATTTTTCAAACCTAAAATATCCTCATTTTTCACAAAATCTAAAAGTGGCGTTTCCAAAAGGCTATATTCCAAGAAAATTTCAGCAATTTTGCCTGTGGTGTGCTGTAAATCTTGATTATTCAGAAAATTGCTAATCCATCGGCGGAGAGCCTCGTCATTTGCACGAATATTGAGTTCGGATAGTTGAATTTGCCCGATTTTATCAATTTCTTGCTCCAAAGTAAGTTCAATTTCAGGCATTTGCTGTCGGAAAAAACGAGGTATGCCATATTCACAAAGTTCTAAAACCGTTTCTCTGATAACCGTTTTGTAAATAAACGCCGCTCGGTTTTCCTCATAGGCACGTTCATACACTTCATTAGCCAATTCTCTTTTGTGTTCATTGAGCCAATCTAAGCCTTTTTGGATAAGATTTTTTACAAGCGAAATAGCATTCTCTCGCAGAAAATCAATGATTCTTCCTCCCAACAACTCACTAATTTTTCGTTCAGGGTGAATTTCGCTGTATAGCCTTTTGGAAACCCCTTCAAAAACTTTTTCTTGTGTTTTTTCGCTACGCATTTGCTTGCGTAAAAAGTCTGCAAATTGCGTTTTTAGTTCTTCTATTTGATTTTTGTGTAAAATTTCGGAAATCTTACGTATGATAATTTTTTGATATTCCTGCCAAAGATAGTTTTGCAATGGCGGAAGCCACAAATGAGTATTTTCCTGTTTTACAAAACGGCTTATATTTTCTTTGAGAAAAGTATCTAATAGCTTTTCGGTAGTTTCCCAAGTACCTTCGGGCAGAAGGTCGGCAAGGTGTTTGGGGGCTTTTTTGCCAAGTCCTAAAATTTCTGTAAGTACGTTTTCATTTTGCAAAAGCATTTTTTGCGAATTGATTTGCGTCTTGACTGCATTTTTGAGCGTGCTGGTATCTAAGTTGCTCAAATTATTTTTTAGTAACTTTTGCAGTTGTTTTTCTATACTTTTCCAAATTGATTCTTGCTGATTATCAAGAAAGTAATTGGCTTTTGCTTGCAAATATTCACTGATAGCTTTTTCGTTTTGCGTAAGCGTTCTTTGCAAAAGAGCATAATCATCTTGGGCAATCATTCGCAGGAGCGAATCTCTCAATACTTTTCGGCTTCCGTGAAAATTATTGACAATGCTTTCACGATTCAAAAGGCTTTGCTGAACAAATTTGCCCATATTTTGAGCAAAACGACTTTTATTTTTAGTGATAATGCCCGGCGTAAAAGGTAATTTCAGCCCTGCTATACGCTTGGCTTCATAAGGACGAAAAATCATTCGCAAGGCAAGCCAATTTGTCCCATAACCCGTAATGCCATAGACCAAGCCGTTCAAAGTATTTGCCCAATAAGGATTTGACAAAGTAGGTAATGCGGCAAGTATCCCGCCTACCCCTGCCCCCAAGATAGCTCCCAGTACATTGATGGGAGCCACTTCCCTACCCATAAAATTCTCTACCATATCGCGTATGCGTTCAGGAGGCAAGGGGGCAAGATTTTGCTTCACAAGGGCTTCTATGCGTCCTTTAAGTAGGCTTTCAAGTTCTAAAAGCAAGGTTTTTTGTAGATAATCAGCAGTTTTCTGATGTAAAGTAACATCTGCATTCAGGAAAGGGAGATATTTTTTTAGGTTTTCCTGATGAATATTTTGCCAATAATCCTTCAACACTTTACGAAGTTGTTTCGTAAATTTATCAGCCAATTCTTGATTTTCAGCTTCGGAGAAAAAATTCTGTAATTGTACTTTTTCAAGATTTTTGCTAATTTGTATTTTCAAAAAATCTTGAATTTTCTGCTTTACCTCCTTTTCTTGTAGTTTTTTTTGAGCTTTTTGCGAAAGCCAGTGAGCAAGCTCGTTGAATTTGGTTTCAGAAAAAATGCTTTTTAGGGCAGTTTTAGTAAAATTTTCTTGTTTTTCCTGAATTTTGGCAATCAGAATTTTTTCAAAGCGAAGCTCTCGTAAAAGATTGTGAAGCCAAGCACTTTCACGAATCTTTTGAATCTGTTTTTGCAAAAAAACTTCTACCTGTGCAGAGCTAATAAAATCAGCAATTTTTCGCTGTAAGTATCTATCAAAATGAATAGGTTGTATTTGAGAAAGAATTTCGTTGAAATTTTTGAGCAAACTTTCTGTAAGAAAATCAATTGCTTTCTGATTATCTATTTTTTTGATAATTTCGCTGATAGTGTTGCCTTTCAGATAGCTAATCAAATACTCCGTAACCATTTGGGCAAGCTCGCCCGTATCGTAGTTTTCAATAAATTCAATAATTCGCCGTACTACCTGAGCCTGCTCACTCACACTGCCAATAAAAATATCTAAAAGCCACTCTTGCAGGGCGAATTGTGTATTATCTCGGAAGGTTTGGTCTATAAGACTATCTATTTTGCTTTTTTGGGCTTGAATATATGCAATGAACCTCCGTAAAATACGAGGCAGATGTCTTCGTAAAAAACTTTCAAATTCTTGCTCTAAGGAAGGATTGAGCAGTTCAAAAATGGTAGTATGCTCGTTACGGAGCGTTTCTATTACAAATTTAGCAAGCGTTTGGGTAATCAGTTTCCCTTTATGAGAGTTAAGAAGTTGATGAATTTGCTTCAAAACCTCTGCAACAATCAGATGAAACTGCTCAACTGAAATGAGTTGGTCAATTTCTTTTTGAGTAAGGCTTTGAGAAAAAAGTTTTACAAAACGTTCAATTTCTATGTTTCGTAAAAATGCTTGCGAAAAAGGTATGAGAACCTCAGAAGGGGTTTGCAGTAAAAAATCATAATAACTTGCAATGATTTTCTGCACATTTTCAGAGAGCCTTTGTACAAAAATTTCTCCAAAAATATCTTGCAAGCTATTTTCACTAACCCCCTGAATGAGACGTTGTAAAGAACTTTCCAAATCTATCTCCGAAGGTAACTCAGCTATTTTTTCGCTAATATACTGACTGATATGCTCAATCTGCTGAACAGAAAGTAAGTCCTTGATTTCTATAAACTGCCAAAAATGTTGTAAGTGGCTTTGCAATTGTATTTGTAAAATTTGGCAAAGCACTTCGCTCAAATTATCCCAAGAATTTTCGGCAAGCGGAATATCGGCAAAATGAGTATTTTGAAGGATTTGACTCAAATGCTCGGTGTAAAAATCTTGAACACTTTGTTCAATAGCATTTTTGAAAGCAGGGCTATCAAATTCTTTAGCAAGCGTGTGGTGATTGATAATTTCACGTTCCACAAGTTTGCTAATATTTTCTACAAATTGTTGGTGTGTTTTGAGAACAATCCCGCCCAAACCAAACTTTTTGCGAAAAAGCATCTTGACGGCAAGGTCGTTGGTAGTATAGCCTACCACTGCTCCCGAAGCGATTTTGCTAAATATTTCTCCGAGCATCTATTGCTATATTTTGAAATTCAGAGTATTTTTGCAAAAATACCTTTTCCCAAAACAATTTCAAATTTTACTTGTTTTTCCAAAATAAATTTTGTTGTTTTGGAAAACAAAGTGTTTATGCTATCCCTAAAATCTTAATTACAAAACTATGCTACACACCCGTTTATTATTTTTGATTTTTTCGGCTTTTGCTTTGTTTTCTTGCGTTTCCAATAAAAAATATGTAGCCTTACAAAAAAGTTATGATGCCAAAGAAGTAGAACTCAAAGAAGCCCTAGCCACCATTACAAACCTCCAACAGCAAATTGAAAGTTTGCAAGCTGAAAAAAAATCACTTACTCAAGACCTTCGCAAACTCACTTCTGCCTCTAAAAATGCCAAAGACGAACTGATAGCTTCTTTGGAAAAAAAGATAAAAGACTTAGAAGCTAAACTTGCTTTTTTAGAAAAAAATCAGAAAAACCCAAATAGTAATTCTAAAACTGATACCAAAAGCAAGAAAAATAACAAAAATGCCTATTAGTAGCCCTTCGAATGATGAGATACCTGTTATTTTTGGCTTGGATTTTGGCTTTGCCCGCAGTGGCACAAGTATATCCATTTCGGCATTATGGTTTGATTGAAGGACTGCCCGAAGAAAATGTTAATTATATCGCCGAAGACCATAATTCTTTTATCTGGATTGCTACCCAAGGCGGTGTTTGTAAATTTGACGGCAGAAAGTTCTACAAATATTCCACTACGCAAGGGCTACTCAGCAATCTCGTCAAGTGTGTCATTGAAGATAAAAACTACCATATTTGGGTAGCTACTCGTCAGGGTATCGCAAGGCTTATCGGCGAACATTTTGAAGTTTTTACTGAAAAGAATGGATTAGTTGATGATGATGTCAATTTTATTTTAGAAGATAAAAACGGGAATATTTGGTGTGCAACCAACGAAGGTTTGAGCAAATATGATGGCAAACGCTTTTCTAACTTTACAACCTTTCAAGGATTGCCACACAATACTATTCATTCACTTCATTTTGACCACCGCAATATTCTATGGATAGGAACTGATAACGGACTGGCAAGCTATGACGGCAAAAAAATTAAGACTTACAACGTACACGATGGAATTGTTAGCACTGCTATTCATTGCATTTTTCAAGATAAAAAACTCAATCTCTGGTTTGGAACTCCGTTAGGAGCTTACAAATTAGATAATATTTCAGGCGAATTTCAGTTTTTTGGTGAATTGAAAGGTATCAAAGGAGAAATTTCAGCAGGACTTTGCGATAAGGAAGGTAAAGTATGGCTCGTATCTGATGAAGGTGCTTTTGTTTTGCAAGACGGATTTTTATTAGAACATCTCACTACTCAAAACGGACTTTCAAGCGATAATCTCAATTGTATTTGGCAAGATAAAAATTTTAATTTTTGGTTTGGAAGCAATAAAGGCATTTCTAAAATCAATAATAGACGTTTTATTACCTTTAATGAACCACTCATTTACGATAAACCTATCCGTGCTTTTACCGAAGATGACAAGCAACTCATCTGGATTGGCACTAACGAGCGTCTGCTCACCTATGATATTAAAAGCAAAAAATTTTCTGAAAAAAAAGCCCTTAATGTGCGTTCTTTGCTTTGGGACAAAGATAAAAAAAATCTTTGGATTGGCTCGGTAGGAGAAGGACTTTGGCAATATGACGGCACTCGTTACAAAAATTTTACAACTGCCGATGGTTTGCGAGATAATACCATTTATTGTCTTGTAGAAGATGAACAAAACCGAATATGGGCTGGCACTGATAAAGGAGTAGCTCGTATTGAAAAGGACGGGAAAATCACTACTTTTTCCGAAAATCAAGGGCTTGCGGATAACTATGTTCGTTGTGCTTTAAGCGATGGAAAAGGTAATCTATGGTTTGGCACTTACAAAGGATTGAGCCGTTTCCGAAATGGTATTTTTACAAACTTTACTACCCAAAATGGTTTGGCTAATAACATTGTACTTTCTATTGCCCAAGATGCCCAAGGTACGATTTGGCTCGCTACTGAAAATGGGCTTTGCCAAATGAAGCCCAATGCCAGCCCCAAAGATACCAATTGTTTTATATGTTATACCGAAAAAGATGGATTCGCTTCTCAAAATCTGTGGAGTGTGATTGTTGATAGTGAAGGCAATATCTGGACAGGACACCGAAATGGCATTGATAGATTTAGCCCCAAAACAAAAAAAGTAAAAAACTACAGCTACATAGATGGCTTTTCGCTGATGCAAACCTTCCCCAATGCACTTTTCAAAGACTCTCGTCAAAATCTTTGGATTGGCACGTTTAATGGAATTATAAAATACCTACCTTATGAAGATGTACCTAATAAAAACCCGCCTACTTTACACCTGATTGATGTCAAACTATTCAACCGAAAAACTGATTGGAGCAAATATGCCAAACTTTTAGACCCCGATTTTGCTATTCCGTTAAGTGAAATTTCTGATGGCATAGCTGTAAAACTTGCTCACAATGAAAACAGCATCACTTTTGAGTTTGTCGGTGTGCATTTCACCGTACCCGAAAGAATTAAGTATCAGTACAAATTAGAAGGTTTTGAAAAAGAATGGTCGGAAAAAAGTGAGCAAAATACTGCAACTTATACCAATTTACCACCGGGAGTTTATACATTTTATGTGCGTTCTTACAATAGTGATGACGAAATGAACCCACAACCTATAATGTTTAAGTTCAGAATAGATTTACCCTATTGGGAAAAATGGTGGTTTTATTTAGCACAGGTTTCTTTTTTCTTAACTTTGGTAATTGTTTCCGTTTATTTAGGACTTACTCGTAAAAATTCACGCTATACTATTATTTTAGCCTTTACCACAATGCTGATGCTTTTTGAGTTTGTGAGCGTGTATATTGAAAACTTCGTAGAAAGCTACACAGGCAATATTCCTATTTTCAAAGTAATTGCCAACGTAGTATTGGCTTCGCTAATTGCCCCTTTTGAAAAAGCCTTAAAAAATTATCTGTTTCCTGCTAAACCTGCCATTAAAATTCCAGAAGAACCTCCTCGCTTCAATAGAATTGAATATGAAATCGGTAACCCCGAAGATGACTTGGTGTAACCAAACGAACATATCTGCTTGGATATATCCGTTTGGTTGAAAGCCAAGCAAACCTACTACACCGCAACTTTCTTTTTGGCTTGTACCTGCTGGTTTATCCAAGCATAAGTTTTTTCAAGCCCTTGGCGGAGTGTCATTGTATAATCCCAACCTAATTTTTCACGTATTAGCTTATTATCAGAATTTCTGCCTCGCACACCTACGGGACCGGGTATATTTTTGATAGTAAGTTTTTTACCTGCAATATCCATTACAAGTTCCGCTAATCCATTGATGCTAATCATTTCTTCTGAACCAATATTTACAGGACCCGTAAAATCGGATTCCATTAGTCGGCGAACTGCCTCAATACATTCATCAATGTAAAGGAAAGAACGCGTCTGCTTGCCATCTCCCCATATTTCAATAAAGCCTCCTTCTTCTGCTTCGGCTACTTTACGGCAGATAGCGGCAGGAGCTTTTTCTTTACCACCTTGCCAAGTGCCTTCAGGTCCGAAAATATTATGAAAGCGAGCTATGCGAACTTCCAAGCCATAGTTGCGATAGTACGCCAAAAATAACCTTTCGCTGAAAAGTTTTTCCCAGCCATATTCGCTATCAGGAGCGGCAGGATAAGCAGAATCTTCGGAACATTTCGGATTATCAGGATCTTCTTGGTTATAGGCAGGATACATACAAGCCGAAGATGAGTAAAATACCTTTTTTACACCCATTTTTACAGCCAAATCGGCAATGTTTAGGTTGATAGTAGCCGAGTTGTGCATTACATTGGCATCGTTTTCTCCTGTAAAAATATAGCCTGCTCCTCCCATATCAGCGGCAAGTTGATAAACTTCATCAATATCCTTCAAAACCTCTTTACATACTTGTACGTCACGCAAATCGCCAATAATAAATTCATCGGCAGGCAATTGAGTGTATTCGTGATGCTTCAAATCTACCCCACGCACCCAAAAACCTTCTTGCTTTAATCTTTTTACCAGATGACCCCCAATAAAGCCACCTGCACCACAAACTAAAACTTTTTTCATACTTTTCGTAGTTTAAGAAATTCCAAAAAATTTAAGTATATGAATTTTGGTACAATATGCAAATATCGTTTGTACAAACGTTTCGGCTCCATCAGCAGACGAAAAAACCATTCCATACCAATATTTTGTACCCAACGAGGAGCTTGTTTTACTTTATCAGTGTGGAAATCAAAAGCCGCTCCCACCGTGATAATAAAATGACATTCTACAAATTTAGCCAACCTTGTTGCAAACAATTCTTGTTTAGGCGTACTCAAACCTATCCATACAACTTCTGCCCCACTTTCTTGAATTTTATGCCCCAGCTCTCGCATTTCTTCATCTGTCATTTCTCTAAAAGGAGGGCAAAATGTTCCAACTATGTTGTAATTGCCAAATTTTTTGCCACATTTTTCTTTCAGTTCCTCTGCAACTCCTTCTTTCCCACCGCAGAAAAAATGTTTGATAGGTGTGCTTGCTGTTTTTTGCATTGTTTCAGCAAAAAAACCGGGTCCGTAGCATCTTTGCATTTGTTTAGCTCCTTTCCACCTGCCTATCCATACGCCGGGCATTCCGTCTGGCAAATTCCAGTAAAAGTTCTGTAAAATTTTGGCAAAATTTTCATTTTCTTGAGCATACACCAAACCGTGAGCCCCTGTAGCACTGACCAAGCGATTTTGGGGTTTTTCCTCTTTACAAATTCGTATCAATTCGGCTACTGCTC
The DNA here is from genome assembly GCF_002843425.1 of Raineya orbicola. GTDB lineage: Bacteria > Bacteroidota > Bacteroidia > Cytophagales > Thermonemataceae > Raineya > Raineya orbicola. The sequence continues at coordinate 24,301 of NZ_NKXO01000029.1, read as the reverse complement.
TTGGTATATTTTGGTTGTAAAGCGGTATACCTAAAACTTTAACAGCGTTTTCCACTCGTTTTTTTTCGCAAATTTATATCTTTGACCGCAAAAAAACAAAAATGGTTGCAATTCTGAAAAGTAAAATTCAAAATTACTTTGCTCAAACGCCAATTCAAGTAGTTATACACGAAATTTTAGTAAGTTTATTTTTGCTTACTCTGCCTTTTTATGTTCCTGCTCCTCGTAATGTAGCTTGGGTGATTATTGGCATCAATGCTATAATAGCTCTCTTGCTACATCAAAATTATAGAAAAAATTTATGGGAACATAAAAACTTATTTTTCTCGCTATCTTTTTTTCTGCTATTACATTTTGTAGGAATGTTTTATACCCAAAATACTGAGTGGGGCTGGTTTTTGATAGGTTTAATAGTGCCTTTGTGGTCTTTACCACTTTCAGTGCAGATTTTTCCCTTAAAAAAGACAACTTTACAGAATTATCTGCGTCTTTTTATCATCGGAACGACTATTTTTGTTTGCTTATGCTATTTAAGGGCATTTTATAGAGTTTTAATAGACTGGAATAATCCTAATTTTCATTGGGAAAATTATTTTTACTATCATAATTTTACAGCTTTTCGTGCCGAACCTACCTATTTAGCAATGCTCATTTGTCTTGCTAATCTTTTTTTACTTATAGACCTTTTTTTTCCTGAATATCTTTCCATATTTTCTGCAAAGAAAATGAAAATTTTACTTCTTGGCTTTTTTTTACTCACAATGCTTCTGCTTGCGGCTCGTATGCAAATTGGTATTTTCATACTGGGCGTAATTCTCATTTTTTTAGAATACTTCCGAAAACAAAATAAAATTTGGCAAGGAATATTTTGGAGTATTGTAGGGGTTAGTATTCTGATAACCGCTATTTTACTTACCCCCAACACACGCAAACGTTTTAGTTTTTTATGGGACAAACAAGAAAGAATTGTTTTAGATAAAAAACAAGACCACTCCTTGGGTAGAAATTGGGACGGAGCTTCTTTACGTTTTGCTCAATGGACTTGTGGCTTAGAACTCATTAAACGCAATTGGCTGTGGGGGGTTGGCACAGGCGATGGTCAGGACGAATTGCAAAAAGTTTATGATGAATACAAATTTTATTTTGCCTCACAATACAACCGATATAATGCCCATAATCAGTTTTTTGAAATTTGGATTGCCTTAGGAATAATAGGTTTGCTTGCTTGGCTAACTTTGTTTATGGTACCCTTGCCTATGCTTTGGCAACAAAAAAACTACTTAGCTTTGAGCATTTGGCTATTGTTATTTTTTTCAGCCTTTACAGAATCATACCTGCAAAGGAATTATGGGGTGATAGTTTTTGCTATTTTTTATGGAATAGCTTTTCTTAGACATTCTCCCAATCAATTTGAACAGGCTTCTTGAAAGTCATCTTAAACTTTGTGCCTTTGCCCAGTTCACTTTCTACTTCAATTTTCCCACCCATTGCCTCTACCTGCAATTTTACGATATGCAAACCTATTCCTTTGCCTTCTACATCAACGTTAGCGTGAAATCTTTTGTAAAAGCCAAATATTTTATCCTTATTTTTCTCTAAATCAATACCTATTCCGTTATCTTCTACTTCTACATACAAAAACGTATCATCTTGATAGGTTTTTACCTTTACTATGAGTTGGCGTTGTATATCGCGGTACTTGATAGCATTGCTGATAAGATTGTAAAAAATACTTTCAACATAAGCCTTGATAGCATATACATAACGCACCTGTAAGTCAGTTTCCAAAATTCCCCCAACTTCTATTACGGAAGCCCGCTGCTTTTCTACTTTTCTTTTCAAATCTACTTTCTCATAAATTTCATTCGCTCCCTTGCGGATTTGGATAATAGTATTGAGATTCTTAATCGTATCATCAAGTTCTTTGGCTGATTGTTGGATAAATTCAAAAATTTTTAGATTTTGAGGGTTACTAATGTTTCCCATATCCAAACACATCAATAGCCCTTGTAAGCGAGCAATAGGGGCTCTTACGTTATGAGCCAAGATATAGGAAAATTGCTCTAATTGACTGACCGTCTGCAACAGAGCTGTATTTTTCTCACGAATTTCTTGGGTACGTTTTTCTACTTCTTCTTCTAAATTTTTGGTGTATCTTTCCAAAATTTCATTAACTCGCTCGATGGTTTGCTGTTGAGATTCTACCTCTTGTTTCTTTTCAGCAAGCTCAATATTCTGCCTGCTAATTTCCTCGTTTTTAGCTTCTATTCTCATTTTTTGCAAGGCTATGACTTTATTCAAACGGCTTTGCCTTAGTAGCAAATACCCCAAAATCAAGACGATAATAAACAAAATAACAATACCTACCCTTGTCCAAAAATCTATCTGCTCATTTACTTTTTTTTCAAGTAGATAATTTTGCTCTTTGTTTTGTAATAAAAATTTGAGTTGGCTTTGCAAAACCTGATTGGTTTTCTGAAAACGTTCCAGAGAGTCTTGGGTAAGATGTGCTTTCCTTTGATATTCAAAAGCCAATTTTATACTATCTAAATAGTAAAGAACATTGGCAAGTCCAGAATAAATTCTAATCTTATGTATTAGTTCAGGCTGATTGGTTTTTTGTAAAATTTTTTCTGCTTCTTTGTAATACTGATAAGCTCGTGTATAGTTTTTTTCATACTCATAACTTTGAGCATAGAAAGTGAGCGTAGAAGCCACGTTTTGCCACTCCGAATATTTTTGGCAGGTATCCAAGTCTATTTTCCAATAATACCGAGCAGAATCTATAAGTTTTTGCTCAAAAAATACATCTCCCTTATTGCCTTGCAAAATCCCTACCCACACCCCACTTTTGAACTTTAGGGCTTTTCCCATAGCCTTATTCAAATACTCAAAGGCTTTAGAAAAATTTTGAAGTTTTTTGTAACACAAAGCAATGGCATTATAGGTATTGATTTGCTCACGGGGCATTAGTTTTTCAAAATTTGGATTCTTGATAAGTTCAAGAAAATATCCCAAAGCCAACTCATAATTTTCTAAACGATATTGCGTAAGAGCGATGTCATAGTAAAGAAAGGTTACCTCATCATACAAATCTAATTTTAAGTAGTTTTCAGAGGCTTCCAAGGCATATCTGATAGTTTTTTCATTATCTTGGGCATAGTTATAGATAAAAGCTAAAAGTTTTGAGGCTTCGGCTAACTCAAAAGTTAGCTTTCTTGCCTTCGCTACGGAATAGGCATCTATGGCAATGGAAATACTTTTTTGAGAGTTCTTATGATAAAGAGCTTTGGCAAGCAATATTTGTGTATAAATTCGCACTTCCCAAAAAGGGTTTTGAAGCGATATGTCTAAAATTTTGGTAGCATTGTTTTCAAGAAAATTCCTATTCTGACTTGCCAGAAATTCATAAACTTTTTGTAAATGAGTGCGGTAATTTTTTTGTGAAAGAGAAGGGATTTGCGTAAATAAAGAGTTGTTCTGTATGCCTTGTCCAAAAGCGTGAATAAAAATTGTAAGCAAAAACCATAAAAATAGAAGCTTTTTCATAAAAAATTTACCACCGATTGGCAAGATAACAAAATTCAATCGGTGGAGAAAGAGTGTTATGAGAAATTTTTGTAGCACTACCAATAAGTCTTTATTCTTTCAAAAGCCTGACGCTCTAACTCTTCGCGATGATCGGGGTGTGCTATTTCTATAAGGGCTTTTGCTCTCTGTTTGATATTTTTACCAAACAGATAAGCTACTCCATACTCCGTAACAATATAATGCACGTGAGCTCGTGTAGTAGTTACTGAAGCCCCCGGTTTGAGCAATGGTACTATACGGGATTGCCCTTTATTGGTTGTAGAAGGAATTGCGATAATAGGCTTCCCGCCCGGTGAAAGAGCCGCCCCACGAATGAAATCCATTTGCCCGCCGATGCCCGAATATTGCCTTAATCCGATAGTATCCGCACAAACTTGCCCCAGCAAATCTACTTCAATAGCAGTATTGATAGCCACCACTTTTGGATTGGTACGAATGACAGAGTCCTCATTCGTGTAGTTGGTATCCAGCATTGCCACTAAGGGATTGTCGTGAATGAAATCATACACTTTGCGTGTTCCCATAACAAAACAGGCTACAATTTTGCCAGGGTGGCGAGTTTTGTATTTACCCGTAATGATGCCCTTTTCTACAAGTGGTACTACCCCATCGGAAAACATTTCAGTATGAATACCTAAATCTTTATGGTTAGTTAGGTTGGCGAGTACCGCATTCGGAATACCCCCAATCCCCATTTGAAGCGTAGCCCCATCTTCTACCAAACCTGCACAAAATTTGCCTATACGCATTTCTACATCACTAATTTCTAGCGGTGGAATTTCTGGCAGGGGTTCATCATATTCTACTACATACTGAAACTTACTGATATGCACAAAACTATCGCCGTGCGTACGTGGCATATGTGGATTGATTTGAGCAATACAAATTTTCGCTTTTTTCAGCACCGAAATAGCACAATCCACAGAAACCCCCAAAGTACAAAACCCGTGAATATCGGGCGGCGAAACGTTAAAGAAAGCCACATCAGTAGGCAAAACATCATTGAGGAATAGTTCGGGAACTTCGCTCAAAAAAACAGGAATATACGAGGCTCTGCCTTCATCTACCGCAGGACGCACCGAATCCGAAACAAACAAAGCATTGATTTTCAAATGAGGTGCATACTTGGCATCAGCTAATTCAAATTTTCCAAAAGGCGAAAAAGCTATTATTTCCAAATCTTTCAGATTATTGGCAATAACATACTCACCAAATTTCTGAACCAAATGCTGTGGATTAGCGGCAACGCCGTGAAAAAAAATCCGTTGCCCCGATTTTACCACCGAAAAGGCTTGCTCAAATGAAACATACACCATAACTTTAATGAGTTTGATTGATGTTTCAAATTGCAAAGGGTTCAGCGAAATAACAAGAAAAAAGAGATGATTTTTGTCAAGAAAATTACTGAAAAACAGATATGATTTTTTGAATAATTTTGGACAGGGCTGATTCTTTCAAAGAACCCAATGGAGCTAATATAAGTGAATTGCGAATAGTAATAATCTTATTACAACGAACTTCGCTCACAAAAGGTATGGCGGTGCTAAATCAGAGCTTTCAAAGTTTATAAGCAAAAATATCGCCCCTAATATTCGTTGTAATTGGAACTATCAACAAGTCATTATCTAAACTATTGGATTTTTTATTGCTTACTACTAATGCAGGACGTTTCTTACTCTTTGCAGAATCGTCAGAAAAAGGATAATTCAGCCATACAATATCGCCTTGTTTGTAACTCATCACTTTATGTTTTGCTGTATTTCGGTAAAAAGTTTATCCCATACTTCATTTTCAGGAGTTAGCCAAATATCATCTAATGAAGTTTGACTTAAAACCCCAAACTCATCATTTTCCCAACTATTAGCCTGCACTACTTCCATATTCATACGTCTGGCTAATTGCAAAATGATGTGAATATCTTGCAAATTATCACTTTTCAAAGTTATTTCCATAACCAAACTTTTTTTACAAATATACCTGATAGCTTTCAGATTTCAAAATTTCAATCAAACAAACGCCAGCTAATTCCTAATCCGAAAGTTCTACGAAAACCTGCATAAAAAGGCGTTACTACATAGCCATTATCGGGCGGAGGCAAAATACCTTCGTTCCAGTGGGTCATTTTCAGAAATGCCCTTACCTTACGAATACGCAAGCTCACAAAAAAATCGCTTATAGGATAGGCTCTCACTAAAAAATCATTTTGCAAGTAAAATTGCTTCAAGGCAGGCATATAGGCATCTGCAAAATAAGCACTACGCCAATGCCAATCTACGCCAACACGCAAAAGCAAAGCCTTACGAAAAAGTCCTTTTTCATAATACCAACTCCCCCACAAATGCCATTCAGGAAAGCGTATTACATCAAAAACTGAAAGATTGCGAGTATAAAAAATTTGATTTTCAAAGTAAAAATCTTTAACCCTAAAATTACACTGCAAGCCTAATTGCGAAATCTGCAAAGTGTTTGGCAGTTGGTCAGGGAAAATGTAGCCTGTGGTATCTCTGTTGAAGTAAATATGATTTGTAATTACTTGATAACGCAAAGAAGGTTTAAGCGAAAAAGCCTGAAAGGGCAAATGCAATTCAGCCCACAATTCTTGAGCAAAAGTGTTTTTTAAGTTATTTTGATAATCCCAAGACCTAACACGCGAAAAATAACGATTTTCCACAAGAGCCGGTGAAAAAGAAATACTTTTCAGACTTGCCCGCAAAAATCTGTGCGAAAGTTTGCCTTGCAAAAGATAATCCTGTTTTCCCAAAAGATATTCAGCTTGCACTTCCAAATTAGCTTTGAATGGTAAAGTAGTTTGCAACATTCCACCTAAATAATTTTCAGATAAGTTTCGCAAGCGATACAGGTCTTTGAAATTGCTTTTTACTCCTAAATCTCTTCGTTTCAGATAACCCCAAAGCCCCAAACCTCGCCAAGTAGTACGTATGCCCGCCTGATTGGTAAGTAAGCGAAACTGATAGTTATCATTGATTTCTTTCAAATTTATGGGAAATTCATCAATTACAGGGAAAGTTGGTTCAGCAGTGCCCAAGTAAAAAGTTTTGTTCGTTTCAAAAGCTCCATCAAAATAGCTATCACGTTGTTTTTCAAACTGCGTACTTTGGAATATACTCAAATGTCTTGTGCTATCTAAGCTGTACTCTTGATAAATTCGCACTCTATCGTAAATTTGCCAACTGCGAGGGTCGCTTGTAAGTTGAGCTTCGGTTTGCTGATAATTGTATAAAATTTCGGGATTATCACCATTTTTTACTCCTCCTAATTCTTTCAGCGGACTATTGAGATGATGATAATGAGCTAAAAATTGATAACGTTTATTTTTTGAGAAAAAACGCACCCAAGCCAGTGCCTTGTATTGCTCTAAAATGGCATTTTCAGTTCGATTGGGACTTGCCGCATACTGACGAAAGGTATTAGTTCGCTGAAATACAAACCCAAAATTTGACCTTTCAGTAATATTTCGGGTAAATTCTACCCCTGCAATTTGTTGCCCACGCCCCCCTTGTACAAAGAAAAAGTCGGAATAAGGAGATTTTGTATCGTAGTAATATACGCTATCAGGGTGAATTTTATGGGCTTCATAGCTTCTGATGCCCCATTGCACCCCCGCTTGCAAAGGTAACTGATAAAATATAGGTTTAACAGGCGTACCCAAATTATGCCCTAAATCTTGGTATAAAAAACGATTTTTTCTTACCAAATCAAAGGTATGAAAGTTTGTAAGCGAGCTATCTATCTTTTGTAAAACGCTATCTTGCTTGCGAAATATCTGATATTCAGTTATTCGGAAAGTAGTAGAAAAGCCATACACATTTTGCGTACTATCATTTAGCACCTGTGCCGAAGATGTAGAATTTGAAAAATTTTGCAAAACAAGCAGAAATGCAAATAAAATTTTACAATTTGTTAGCAATTTCCTAACTTTTTGGTATTTTAAGCCCTGCAAACTTACAAGGTTTTGCCCCAAAAACTCCGATAGAATTTTGTTTTTCTTTTGAAAATCAGTTAATTTTGAAAGATTTTTTTTGTCTTTAACCATCGGTTTATAGAATGAGTACGCATTACAAAGCCGAAGAAGTATTCAACCAACTTATTGAACGGAAATTATTAGTTGTTTCTAAAAACCGCCAAAAATACATATTTTTTATTCTTGTAGGTATTTTTTTGGTGGAAAATATAGTAGCCTTCTTTACAGGAGTGAAAGCAGACTACTATTTTTTATGGGCAAACCTAATTTGGCTTCTGCCTTTTAGCTTATATGCTTTTTTTCGCTCTCACGATATAGCCCCTAATACTTTTTACTTTTTAAGCAGTAATGCCACAATTGCCTCGGGAATGATTTGGGAACAATGCTCTACTGCCAATGTTCCTGAAATTTTCATCATCATCGCTTCAGCAGGGCTGATTGCTATTCATTTGTTTGTGGTAGTAAAAATACCTTTTATTGTAGCTCAAAGTCTTTTAGGGCTTATTCTTTTTACTATCGCCTTACGAGACCATTTTGGCACTCCTCACGCCGTCTATGACTTTTTCCTAATTTTAGGCAGTGTAATTGTTGCGGCTTTTACGGCATTCCAACGATTCCGAATGACTCTGCGAGAACTCATTGCTCAAACCATTATTTACCATTCTAACCAAAAACTTGCCAAACAAGAAGCAGAAATCAACGAAAAATCTCGTCAAATTATTGAAAAAGAACACAATTTGCGTGCCATTCTGGATAATAGTAATATGGCTATTTGGCTCTTGGATAATAAATTCTGCTTATTAGAATACAATATCAAGTTTGAGCAATATATGTGGCATACCTATCAGGAACGAGTTCAGTATGGTGATAATTTCTTAGAAAAAATTGAACGTTTTCCCAAAGCTAAATTTTGGCAAGAACGTTTTGAAAAAGCACTTTTACAAGGTAAAAAGCAAACTTATGTAGATTATTATCCTGAATTTCAACACTACATTCAAGTAGAATTATTTCCTCTGATAGTAAATAGCGAGATTGTGGGCGTTTCTATTTTTGGCAAAAATATCACCAAACAAAAAATTGCCGAGCAAACTATTCAATACAACCAGCAACTTTTAAGCTCTATCAGTCAAAATATTCAAGAGGCTATCTATCGCAGTACCCCTACGCAAGGGCTTATCTATGCCAACGATGCTTTTATGAAACTCTTTGGCTATGACGAAAAAGAAGCTTTTAATCTCAACCCCGAAATCCTGTATGTAGATCCTCAAAAAAGAAGCGAAGTTATCAACCGCCTGCTTAAAAATGAGATAGTAAAAAACGAAGAAGTAATTTTTCGTAAAAAAGATGGTTCACAATTTTGGGGGCTAATGAGTTTAATTGCTCAAAAAGATGATGACGGCAATATCTATTTTGACGGAGCCATTCGTGATATTTCGGAAAACAAAGAAAATCAGCGAAAACTGCAAGAGCAAAACGAAGAACTCAAAAAAATCAATAGCGAGCTTGATAGGTTTGTGTATAGTGCTTCTCACGACCTTAAAGCTCCTTTGGCTTCGGTACTCGGGCTTATCAATATTGCTAAAATGGAAAAAAATGCAGAAATGCTTTTCCATTATTTGGATATGATGGAGCAAAGTGTTCATAAATTAGACAATTTCATCAAAGATATTATTGACTACTCTCGCAATTCTCGTTTGGAAATAGCCTGCGAACCCGTAGATTTACAAAAAATTATTGATGAAATTTACGAAAATCTCAATTATCTTGAAAAGTCTATTTTCATTAAAAAAAATATTCGCATTCAAGCCGAAAGTCCTTTTTATACCGATAGCAAAAGAGTTTCTATCGTTCTGAATAATCTGCTTTCTAATGCTATCAACTATCACAATATTCGCAAGTTAAACCCATTTATCAATATTGAGGCAACTATAACTGACAAAGAAGCAAAAATTGAAGTCAGCGATAATGGCTTGGGCATTGCCCACGAACATTTAGGAAAAATCTTTGATATGTTCTACCGAGCCTCTTATGATAGCAAAGGTTCAGGTTTAGGCTTGTACATTGTGAAAGAAACTATTCAGAAACTTGGCGGTAAAATTAGTGTTCATTCCGAATTGGGTGAAGGTACGAAATTTACAATTATCATTCCTAATTCTATTCCTAAAACGGAGGTATTTCAAAAACAAGAAAATGACCAAATTTCTGTTCAAAATTGAACAAATTCGTGATTTTGAAATCCTTTCTTGGGCTACCCAATTTGAATACATCTGCTTTCTCAACCCTAATGAATGGCAAAATAAAAATTATCCATTCGGTACTTGGCAGAAAATGCTTGCGGTGAGTTCCTTTTGCCTTGAAAACTCTTTTATTGATGAAAAATTGCCTCAGAATGAATGGATTTTTGGCTATTTAGGTTACGACCTAAAAAATCAGATAGAAAACTTGCAAAGCCAAAATCTTGATTTTCTACAATTTCCCGAAAGTTTGTGTTTTGTACCCGAATGGCTCTTAATTTGGGAAAAAGAACATATTCAGGTTTGGGGCAAAACAGAAATCAGCAAAGAAAAGTTTTGGGAAAACATTCAAAAGATTAGTCCGCCACAAAGAAAAAATCAAGTTTCCTGTATTCAAACACGCGTAAGCAAGCAAGAATATTTAGCAAACGTTGAAAAAATTCGCTCTCATATTCTTGCAGGCGATGTGTATGAACTCAATTATTGCATTGAATTTTTTTCAGAAAACGCCCTTATAGAACCTCTACAAACATACTTGCATTTGTGTCAGGTTAGTCCGATGCCTTTTTCAGCTTTTTTGAAATTAGGCAAAAAATATGCTCTCTGTGCCTCGCCTGAAAGGTTTTTGAAAAAAACAGGGACTAAAATCATTTCGCAACCTATCAAAGGGACTATTCGCAGAGGAGAAAACCTGCAAACCGATGAACTGCAAAAACAAAAGTTACTTCAAAGCGAAAAAGAACGTGCCGAAAATATGATGATTGTAGATTTGGTACGTAATGATTTGGCTCGTAGTGCGAAAGTAGGTTCTACCAAGGTCAGTGAAATGTTCGGAATGTATGCTTTCCCAAAAGTTTGGCAAATGATTTCTACTATTGAAGCTGAATTAAAAGAAGGCATTTCTAATCAGCGAGTTATCCGGAATGCTTTTCCGATGGGTTCAATGACAGGTGCCCCCAAAATAAAAGCTATGGAACTTATTGAACAATACGAAAATAGCAAGCGAGGTTTATTTTCAGGTGCAATAGGTTATTTTTCGCCCTGGCAAGATTTTGATTTCAATGTAGTTATTCGCACGTTATTTTATGATGAAGCTCAAAAATACCTTTCTTTTATGGTAGGTAGTGCCATTACCTACGATTCGCAAGCAGAGCAAGAATATCAAGAATGTTTGCTCAAAGCTGAGGCTATTCGAGAGGTATTAAATTTGCCCTAAAAATCAATTAAAAAGGCTTCATTATAAATGAAGCCTCTACGAACCAGTAAATTCACTACAACATTTTTTTTCTAAAAAAACTGATTGTCAGTTGATAGGCTTTTTGGGTTGCTTCTTGGTTGTAGTTGGGGTTGCTCGGGTTAGCGAAAGCGTGTTCGGCGTCAAAACTTTGCAGGCTATAACTTTTTTTGAGCATTTGCAGATTTTTTTCAAATTCAGCTACTACCGCAGGACTAATCCAACGCTCTCTGCCTGCAAAAATACCTAAAACTTCTGCTTTCAACTTTTTCAGACGTTCTACATCTTTTTCGGGCATTCCGTAGTAAATTACACAGGCTTTGGCTTGTTTTTCGGCTAAAATTGCCGCCTGCAAAGACCAACCTCCTCCAAAACACCAGCCAATTGTTCCAAAAACAGCTTTCTTACCTGCATAACTGAAAGCCCCTTGAATGATTGCTTCTATACGTTCTTTTTTAGCTGATTGCATAAATTGCGAAGCCTCTTCGCGTGTAGTGGCTACCTTTTTGTCATACAAGTCTAAGGCAATTACATTTACTTTTCCGTCCAAATCGTTGTAAATTTTTTCTGCTTCTTTTTTGATGTAATCATTCAGCCCCCACCATTCGTGAAAAACCAAAATAAACTTATTACTTTTCTGCTTAGCTTTCAGTTCGTAGGCGTAAGCATCAGTACCATCTGCGGCTTTGAAAGTAATATCTTTGCCTACTTCGCTAATGTGCGTGTAGGGTAATGGCAAAAGATGACTCATCTGAAATTCTTTGTCTTCTGCAAATTGAGCAAAAGTAGCATTTGCAGAGGGCAACTGACAGCAAGTTTGTGCTACCACCCACTGACTAACTATGCAAAATAGCAAAGGGTAAAATATTTTTTTCATTGCAGTTGTACTTTTTCTCAAAGAACGTTTTTTTTGTAAAAAAATTGTAAAACGATGCGTTCATACGAAGCTGAAATTATTTTAGCGAAGCTTTCTTTTGCTCGCATATTGCCTTTGGCTCTTGATGAAAGTGATACGCTATTTTTAGACCTTTCCGAAAACAATGCCGTCAGTGAAGTAATTTATTCTTGGGGAAGTGATAAAATGCAAAAATGGATTGATAATCAATTACAATTCGCTTTCAAAAAAGCTCTTATTGGCGGATATTTGGAAAAAAGAACTCTTTATCACCGAAGCAAACATTTCAACAATGGTACCGAAAAACGAGAATTTCATTTGGGAATAGATATTTGGACACAGGCGGGTATGCCTATTTTTGCCCCTTATGATGCAGTAGTGCATAGTTTCCAAGATAATAATCGTTTTGGAGATTATGGACCTACTATTATTTTAGAGCATCAAGCTGAAAATATCAAATTTTACACACTCTACGGGCATTTGAGCCGAAAGTCTTTAGAAAACAAAAAAGTAGGACAAACTATCAAGCAAGGCGAGCAGTTTGCTGAAATAGGCAATTATCCTGAAAATGGTGATTGGTCTCCACATTTACATTTTCAGGTTATTTTGGATATGCAAGGCTGGCAAGGGGATTTTCCTGGGGTATGTTCTGCTGAAAAATTAAATTTCTACAAACAAATCTGCCCCAATCCTAATCTAATTTTGAAAAGCTCGCTTTTGGAATAAATTTTCATAAAGCGACCATATTTTAGCAGATATGGTCGCTCCAAATTCATTAACTTTCCAAAGCCTTCACACCGGGCAATTCTTTGCCTTCCATATATTCAAGCAAAGCTCCGCCTCCTGTGGAAATGTAAGAAACCTGCTCACCAAACCCCAACTGATTGACCGCCGCCGCCGAATCACCACCGCCAATGAGTGAAAAAGCTCCTTTGGCAGTTGCTTCTGCGATGGCTTGGGCTACAGCGGCTGTGCCTTTGGCAAAGTTAGGCATTTCAAAAACCCCCATAGGTCCATTCCAAAGAATGGTTTTGGATTGCTTAATCAGCTCTGAAAACTCCTCAACTGCTTTTACACCAATATCCAAGCCCATCCACCCCGCAGGAATACACATATTATCTGCTTCCTTGCGATTTGCCTCATTGTTGAAAGCATCAGCAATGACAGAGTCTTTGGGCAAAACTAAATTTACCCCTTTGGCTTTTGCCTTTTCCAGCAGATTTTTAGCCAAATCTAATTTATCTTCCTCCACAAGCGAACTGCCTATTTCGCCTCCTAACGCCTTGAAAAAAGTATAACTCATTCCGCCACCAATCAGCAAATTATCTACTTTTTCTAAAAGTCTTTCAATAATGAGAATTTTATCAGAAATCTTTGCTCCACCCATAATGGCGGTAAAGGGTTTTTCGGCGTTTTCCAGAACCTTTTGAGCATTATCAATTTCAGCTTTCATCACAAACCCTGCCATTTTCTCCTTGAAAAATTGAGCAATAACTGCCGTAGAAGCGTGTTTGCGATGAGCCGTTCCGAAAGCATCATTTACATATACATCACCCAAACGAGCTAATTTTTGGGCAAAAACTTCATCTCCTTTTTCCTCTTCGGCGTAAAAACGTACATTTTCTAAAAGTAATACCTCACCCGCTTTTAAGTTTTGAGCCTTTTGCCAAGCCTCTTCACTAATACAATCAGTTGCAAATGATACTTTTTGCCCCAAAAGTTTCTCCAAAGCGGGTATTACGTGTTTGAGAGAGTATTTTTCTTCATAACCTCCTTTGGGTCTGCCCAAATGCGACATCAAAATCGCAGAACCGCCCTCTTGGGTAATTTTACGAATAGTAGGCACGTGAGCTTTTAAGCGGGTAAGGTCTGTAACTTCAAAGGTGTTTTTATCCAAAGGAACGTTAAAATCTACCCTTACGAGTACCTTTTTACCTGAAAAATTGTAATTTTCTATGTTTAGCATAAGTATTGAAGTGGTTTTAGTTTATCCTAACAACTTTTTTTCATCAAAATTCAAAAAATAACTTTGCTCTGCCCCCAAAGAAGTCATCAGAATAGAAGCATTCTGCTTTTGTGTTTTTTCGGCAATTAATTTGCAAGCTTTTTCGGTGTTGGCACTATCCAAATGGCTGAAAGGTTCATCAAGCAAAAGCCACTCAAAAGGCTGTATCAAAGCACGAATAATCGCTATGCGTTGCCTTTCGCCATAAGAAAGCGTATGAGCTTTTTTGTGTAAAACGTGAGCAACCCCCAAAAACTCAGCCTGTTCTTGCAGTTCTTTTTCTTGCGTATGAGCGTAGAGGGCGGCTTTAATAAGCAAATTTTCCCAAGCGGTAAGATGTAAAAAAAGACGCAAATCCTGAAAAACAATGGAAAAATGATTTTGACGAATATTAGCCCACTCTTCGGCAGAAAGTTGCTGACTATTTTTGCCTGTTACAAGCAAATTGCCCTGAAAATCTTTGCGAAGCCCGTAGATGATATGCAAAAAAGTAGATTTCCCTTTACCCGAAGGGGAGTAAATCAGATAATTCTTACCTTTTTCAAAGCGAATAGTAGTATTCCAAACTTCCGATTGCGGATTAAAGACTTCGGCAAGCGGTTCGGGGACAATTTTTTCAAGGGTAATCTGCATAGCTGAAATTTTGCCTGCAAATTTGGCAAAATTTCAGCGAAAAAGAAAAGTCCGTTGATTTTTGTTTTTACTCCGTCCAGCTCATCGGATATTTTTCATCAACAAAAGACAAAGCCTCTTCGGTAATGAAAAGCGGTCTGAATGTATCAATCATCACGGCGTATTCGTGGGTTTCTTTTGCCCCGATGCTTTTTTCTACGGTGCCAGGGTGAGGTCCGTGAGGCAAGCCCCCAGGGTGAAGTGTAAAAGAACCTCTATCAATGCCTTTACGACTCATAAATTCCCCTTCAGCATAGAAAAGCACCTCATCAGAATCTATATTGGAATGATTGTAAGGAGCAGGAATAGCAAGAGGGTGATAATCAAACAAACGAGGCACAAAAGAACATACCACAGCCCCCCAGCATTGGAAAGTCTGATGAATAGGGGGTGGCATATGAATACGCCCCGTGATAGGCTCAAAATCGTAAATAGAAAAAGTATAAGGATACAAAAAGCCGTCCCAGCCTACCAAATCAAAAGGACTATGCTCATAGACATAATGATGTAAAAATCCTCCTTTTTTGATTTTTACGTGATATTCGCCTTTTTCAGTTTCAGTAATAAGTTCTTGGGGAGGGTGAATATCTCTTTCGCAGTAAGGGGAATGTTCTAAAAGTTGCCCTAGTTCGTTGCGATAACGTTTTACGGTTTCAATAGGTCCCATTGCTTCCATAATGAGCAACCGAACAGGTGCTTCATCAAAATGAATGCGATAAATGGTTGTGCGTGGAATAATTACATAATCACCTTTTTTGATACGCAATCTACCAAATTGAGAGTCTAAATAACCACTGCCATCGTGCAGATAAATCATTTCATCAGCTTCGCCATTTTTGTAGTAATAATCCATTGAAAGATTTTCAGGATTGCAAATGGCAATGCGAATATCTTGATTAGCCATTAAGATTTTCCGAGCCTCCAAATAATCTTTGCCTGTAAAGCCCGCATTAGAAGTTTTTAGGTGTGTTTGCAGTAAAGGTCTTTCTGTAAGCATCTTCAAAGGTAAAGGCACAGATTTTTCTACACGTTTTACGCGGGTAGGTGCGTAAGTATGATACAAGTTGGAGTAAATACCACTAAAACCTTTTGAACTTACTAACTCTTCGTAATAAAGCGAATTATCAGGCTGACGAAACTGAATGTGGCGTTTGGGTGGAATTTTACCCATTCTATAATAGTAGGTCATACAGAGTTGCGTTTTTAGGTTAGAAAAAAGACTTTTCAAATTTACAAATCTTTGCAATTTTTGCAAAACTTTCAGGAAAATCCCTGATTTTCCTCATTTAAGCCTGTGATTTTGAATTTTACCTGCATAATCGCCAAAAATAACATCTTGCACCGCAGGATAAGCAATAAAATCGTGAGGGAAACCCATTTCTACTGCACTTAATTCTGAAAGTTCTTTGAGCATTTCATTAGGCAGTTGAAACCGCAAACAGCCTAATGAATCATCAATTTGGCTTAATTTCCTTGCCCCTATTATTGGAAAAACTTGCTGGTGCTGACTGCGAAGCCAATTCAAAGCAACTTGCGTAGGTGTGTAACCCAAAGTTTGAGCAATTTCACCCACTTTTTGAGCGATTTTGATGTTCTGCGGAATAAGTTTTCGGCTATTTTCAGTAAGGCGAACATCTGCGGGAATGCCTTGATTGTACTTGCCCGTAAGTACTCCTGCCCCCAAAGGCGACCAAGCAAGTACTGCCAGTCCAAAATGCTTTGCCATAGGAAGCAAATCCCGTTCAGGAGTACGTTGAATGAGGCTATATTCAATTTGCAAGCCTATAAAACTTTCCCAACCTCGCAATTCTGCCATAGTGTTGGCACTGGCTACAATCCACGCAGGGCTATCAGAGATGCCTATATGCAGTACTTTCCCTGAACGCACCAAATCATTGAGGCTTTGCATCACCTCTTCAATAGAGGTTGTAAAATCCCACACGTGCAGCCAAAGCAAATCTATGTAATCTGTGTTGAGCCTTCGGAGACTTTGCTCCACAGAACGTTTCAGATTTTTCCGATGATTACCCGAAGCATTTGGGTTTTTTCTATCATCATAAAGAGTATATTTGGTTGCAAGCACAAAATAATCTCTTTGCGAAGCAATAAATTCCCCCACCCATTTTTCACTTGTGCCTTCGGTATATCGGTTGGCGGTATCAATGAAATTTCCACCTTTTTCCACATAAGCATCAAAAATTCTTTTGCTTTCTGCCCAATCGGCACCTGTGCCCCATTCTGTTCCGAAAGTCATTGTTCCCAAACAGAGTTCAGAAACTCGCAAACCGCTTTTTCCTAAAAGTTTGTAAAGCATACTACTCGGCG
This sequence comes from Raineya orbicola, assembly GCF_002843425.1. Taxonomy (GTDB): domain Bacteria; phylum Bacteroidota; class Bacteroidia; order Cytophagales; family Thermonemataceae; genus Raineya; species Raineya orbicola. Next base: position 7,363 of record NZ_NKXO01000029.1, on the reverse strand, counting down.
TTTTATTAGAAAATGAATTGAAATCTTACAAATATGCCATTTCTATTTAGAAAGTGCAAAACCTTTTTGAGTTTTTTCGTATCTATGTAAAAAAACAGGAACAACTATGTTTGACGATTTATTTGTATCTTCACAAAACAAAAAACATCTGACCAATCTTTTGAGTCTAGCGAAAGTAGATGGTTTTTTCCACTTACACGAATACGAGCTTTTACTCGCCATTGCACGCAAGTTTGGTGTTTCGTCGGGGTATTTGCAAAAGCTACAAAAAAACGCCGACCCTCTTTCACTTTCTTTACCCAAAAAACCTTTGGATAGGTTTCATTATTGGTACGACTTGCTCACAATGGTTCTTGCCGATGGAGTTGTTCACGAAAAAGAAGTTGCTTTCGTTGAAAAACTAACGCAAATTTTCCAATACAGCCCCCAAATTATTCAGCCCACTTTACAAATGATACAAGAGGGTAAAACTTTTGAGGAAGCATTCCAAATACTCAAAGAAAGCCATTTTGCTGACTAAAAATCAAAAATCTTTGCTTGCTTTACGTCTTCCTCTGTAATTTTGTAAAACTCTTTATGAATATTGAAAGGTTTTTCGTCTTCCTTAATCTCCACTTTCTTGTAAGAGCCATCTTCTTGCAAAACATAAGCATTGACATTATCACGGAAATTATAAGCCAAAATAGCCGTAGCTTGCATACGCAAAAACTTATCAGTTATTAGGAACAATGATTCTAAACGTCTATCAAAACTACGCACCATCATATCGGCACTCCCCCCATACACCAAAGGATTGCCATCGTTGTAGAAATAATACAAACGTGTATGCTCCAAATAATCCCCTACAATAGAACGTACTTCAATATTTTCGCTTAACCCTACCCTTTGGGGACGCAAACAGCAAATGCCACGTATCATCAATTTGATAGGCACGCCTGCCTTGGAAGCCTCATATAATTCATTGATAATTTCTCTATCTTCCAAAGAATTGACCTTGATAGCAATCCCTGCTTTCAAACCTTTACGGGCATTTTCAGCTTCATTGCGAATAAGTTGGGCTAAACGAGTTCGCATTTCACGGGGAGCGGTGATAAGACATTTGTAATAATCGGGAACCGAATGCCCCGTAATGACATTGAAAAACTCGGAAACATCTTCGGCATAATCTTCATCAGTAGTCAGCAATCCCACGTCTGTATAAAGCCGAGCAGTCTCTTCGTTGTAATTACCACTTGAAAGATGTACATAACGTACAATTTGATTATCTTCTTTACGTACAATCAAGCACAATTTGGTATGGGTTTTATAGCCACCTATGCCATACACTACATAACAGCCTGCTTTTTGCAGTCTTTGAGCCTCGCGAATATTGTTTTCCTCATCAAAACGAGCTTTTAGTTCAAAAAGCACAGAAACGTGCTTGCCATTTTCAGCGGCTTTGAGCAAAGCCTCCGTAATACGGGAATTTTTAGCAAGTCGGTAAATAGTAATTTTGATAGCCAAAGTATGGGCATCTTCGGCGGCTTGCTCCAACAACTCAATGAAAGGCTCAAAAGAATTGTAAGGGTGATGCAGCAAAATATCTCTTTCTTTCAAAATATCAAACAAATCAGTATCTGCTTCAAAACCTCGCATACGCAAAGGCAGAACCTGATTGGGCAAGGGTGGCAATTCATCTGCAAAATCAGGGTGTTTGATAATTTGCCAAAGGCAGGTTAGGTCTAAAAGTTTATCAACAATGAAAATATTATCATCATCAATTTGCCAACGCTCTTTCAAAATTTTCATCAGCCACTCCGAATATTTGGAAAGTACTTCAACACGTACTACTCTCCCTGTTCGGCGGCTTTTGAGCTTGCTTCGGATTTCATTGATAAAATCAGTTTCTATATCATCGCTTTCTTCAAGCGTAAAATCACCATTACGCGTAATACGAAATAAATCCACTGAAAGGATTTTGATATTTTTGTAAAGTTTGCCAATCTGCCAACGGATAATCGTTTCTATCGGCACAAAAAGTATTTCTTCATCTTCTTTTCGTTTGATTTCATAAAAACGAGGCAAATTTTGCGGTACTTGCACAAAAGAAGCTTTTCGTACTGATTTCCCCCCCTCTTCGGCTTGTGTAACTACACCAAACACCAGCGTTTGTGCCCTGAGTATTGGGAAAGCGTGATGACTATCATAAACCATTGGGGTAAGCATCGGATAGATAGTCTTTCGGAAATAGAGTTCTACTTCCTCTTTTTCTATTTCTCGCAAATCTCGGATGGTAGCCAGTCGGAAACCATTTTCTTCAAAATGGCTCATTAGCTCCTGAAAAACTTGGTATTGGTCTGCTACAAAATGGTGTGCTTCGTCAAGTAGTACTTTTCGAAAAGGACGAGCCTTCAAGCCCGAATAATCCAAACGTTCTTTGTTGTAGTCCAGATAATTGTATAAACTTCCTACTCGTATTGTAAAAAATTCATCTAAATTGGAGGCGGTGATAGCCAGAAATTTCATTTTTTCAAACAAATTTCTCCTTTCAGCTTGGGTTTGGTCTAATACACGCCAATTGAATTGTAACCAACTCAAATCACGACTGATGTATTCGCTTTGCTCTATGGTAGAACTAACTTTTTCTCTTACTAACATAGCGTAGAAATTTTGTTATTTTCAAAATTAGTGCAAAAAACCAAAAAAACAAATCCTAACAAGATTAAATACGCATTAAAAAATGTTTATGAAAATCATTTGACAATTATGTCTATGATTTTTTGTAGGAAAGAAGTCATTTTTCTAAATTTGCATTTCATTTAGGAAAAATCAATATTTTATATGAGTATTTTTGCGGGCAAATCTGTTCTGGTAACAGGCGGAACAGGCTCTTTTGGGAAAAAATTTGTCTCTACTATTTTAGAAAAATTTTCTGATGTTAAGAAATTGATTGTGTTTTCTCGCGATGAGTTGAAGCAATTTGAGATGGCACAACAATTTTCGCCTTCTAAATATCCTCAAATCCGCTATTTTATAGGTGATATACGCGATAAAGAACGCCTCAAAAGAGCTTTTGAGGGGGTAGATATAGTTATTCACGCTGCTGCACTCAAACAAGTTCCTACCGCCGAATACAACCCTTTTGAAGCTATCAAAACAAATGTTATCGGGGCTCAGAATGTCATTGAAAACGCTTTGGATTGTGGCGTTTCGCAAGTAGTAGCTCTTTCCACTGATAAAGCCGCCGCACCTATCAATTTGTACGGAGCAACCAAACTCTGCTCAGATAAGTTATTTATTGCCGCCAACAATATGGTAGGCGAGCATAAAGTTACTTTTTCAGTGGTGCGTTATGGCAACGTGATAGGCTCACGTGGCTCGGTAGTGCCATTCTTTTTAGAAAAAAGAAAAACAGGTGTTTTGCCTATCACTCACCCCGAAATGACACGTTTCAATATTTCTTTGCAAGAAGGTGTAGATTTGGTGCTTTTCGCTTTGCAAAACGCTCTGGGGGGTGAAGTTTTTGTGCCTAAAATTCCTTCATATCGCATTTTAGATTTGGCAGAAGCTATTTGCCCTGCTTGCGAGAAACGTATTGTGGGCATACGACCCGGCGAAAAAATCCACGAGGAAATGATAACCGAAACTGATTCGCTCAATACCATTGAGTTGGATAAATATTACGTTATCGTGCCTAACTTCCCTTTTGAAAGCTATGAAAATACATTAGCACGCTTTATGGCTCACCATAAAGGCAAGAAAGTGAAAGAGGGGTTTCGTTATTCTTCGGGACAAAATACCGAATGGCTCAGCGTAGAGCAAATTCGTGAGCAAATACGCTTGCACGTAGATAGTAGTTTTAACGTTGAAGTTCCTCAAAAACTATGAAACCCATACCTTACGGCAAACAAGAAATTACTTCCGCCGATATTGAATCTGTGATAAACACACTACAATCTGATTTCTGGACACAAGGACCTAAAATAGCCGAATTTGAACAAAAATTTGCCGAGTACGTTGGAGCTAAATACGCCGTAGCAGTAGCCAATGGCACTGCGGCACTGCATCTTTCGGCTCTGGCTCTGGGGGTAAAAGAAGGCGTTAATGTTATCACCTCGCCACTTACTTTTGTAGCCTCAGCCAATTGCATAAAATATGCAGGGGGAAATGTATTCTTTGCTGATATTGATGAAAAAACTCTGCTATTAGACCTTAAAAAAGTTGAAAAACTCATTTTATCTAAACCCAAAGGTTTTTTTCAAGGCATCATACCTGTTGATTTTGCGGGTAAAGCGGTTGATTTAGAAAGGCTCAAACTGCTTGCCCAAAAATACAATCTTTGGATTTTGGAAGATGCCTGCCACGCTCCCGGTGGGTATTTTGTGGATAGCAAAGGCGAAAAGCAATTTTGCGGTAATGGTAATTTTGCAGATTTAGCTATTTTTTCTTTTCACCCTGTCAAGCATATTGCCTGCGGCGAAGGAGGAATGATTACCACTAATCGCCAAGACCTATACGAAAAACTACTGCTTTTGCGTACTCACGGTATTACCCGCAACCCTGAACTTTTGCAAGAAAATCACGGAGGCTGGTATTATGAAATGCAAACCTTAGGCTACAACTATCGCCTCACTGATTTGCAATGTGCTTTGGGTATTAGCCAGCTTCAAAGAGCCAAAGAAAATTTGGCAAAACGTCATCAAATTGCTCTACGCTACCAGCAAGCCTTTGAGAGCCTTTCAGAAGTAAAAATCTTACCTTACGACAAAGGAAACGCTTATCATTTGTACATCATTCAAACTGAAAAACGAAAGGAATTATACGACTACCTGAAAGCACATCAAATTTTCTGCCAAGTACATTACATTCCTGTCCATTTGCAACCTTTTTACAAAAATTTAGGATACAAAAAGGGGGATTTCCCTATGGTAGAAAATTATTATGAAAAATGTCTTTCGTTGCCTATGTATCCTACGCTCACAGAAAACGAACAGAGCTTTGTTATTGAAAAGATAAAAGCTTTTTTTGCGTAAAAGGGTGTTTATTTGATAGTTAGATTAAACTCTGAAAAACGCTCATCTTTCAAAAATTTTTCATCGGTGAGTGTTTGCAAAAAAGCAATAATCCGACGCTTTTCAGTTTCGTTGAGGTCTATTCCCAATGAACCATTAGGTTTGCGTAAAAGGTTATCCAGATTGGGATTGTTCCGAACCCCATTCTGGTAATGGTTCAACACTTGCTCCAAAGTTGAAAATCTGCCATCGTGCATATAAGGACGAGAAACCGCAACATTCCGCAAACTGGGAACTTTAAATTTGTAGCGGTCAGCAGGATTAAGGGTAACCTTTTCCCTGCCTGTGTCATTGCGAGATAAAGGAGCAAGACCATTATCACGATAGCTCAAATCTGTGAATAAAATCCCTTGATGACAAGAAGCACATTTGTTCTGAAAAACCTGAAAACCTGCTAATTCATCAGCATTAAGCGATTCTTTGCCCGCTAAATATCTATCATATTTGCTATCGGCAGAAATCATCATCACTACAAATTGCGAGATAGCTTTCAAAAAGCGTTCGGTAGTAATTTCTTCCGAGCCAAAAGCCTCTTTGAAAAGTTTGGGATAAGTAGCGTGATTACGAAGTTTTTGCAGAATATTGCTTAGCTTTTCGTCCATTTCTACGGGGCTTTCAATGGGCTGTATTGAAAAGAAATCCAAGTGATTTACGCCTCCGTCCCAATTGAACTCTTTGTGCCAAGCTAAATTTTGCAAAGAAGGAGCATTCCGAATACCAAGTTTATCATCAATGCCGTGGCTTACATCGTGCTCGTGATGCGTGAAGGCAAAAGGTTGTTGGTGGCAAGTTCCACAGCTAATCGTACCATCGCGAGAAAGTATGCCATCATAAAAAAGTGCTTTGCCGAGCTTAAAACCCGCAGGTGTGGGAGGATTTTCGCTCACATTGTAATGTGTTTCGGGGAAATTTTGAGGTTTTTCAAAACGAATAGAGGCATAAATATCGGGCTTTTGCTCTTCTTTTCTCTGACAAGCAATCCAAACAAATACAATCAATAAATAATAAGCACTTGTTTTCATATTTTACTTTTCTACAAATGTAACTTTTTTCACAAAAAAAAGTTTCTACATAAGGAAAATTTCAATACAAATTTGCAAGTATTGAGTTTTTTACTAAATTGCCACAAAAATTATGCAAGGTATGATAAAAAAATTCCTTTTTCTGCTCATTGCAGGCGGTTTGCTTACGGCTTGCAAAGAAAATAATACTGGGGGCGAAGTAAAAAAAGCTGATTCTACCCAAAATGTTTCCCAAGATACTACTAAAATTGGCAATGAAGTTGCCAAAGTGGCTTCGGAACTTCCCTCACCTGTGGATTTTATTGCTCACATCAATCAAGCTAAATTGGAATACAATGCCAAATATCTCAACAATGCCGAAAATGTTGAGGCGTATTTAAGCACTTCCCAACGCAGTGCTATCAATTTGGGGGTATATTTAGTAGATTTAGGCTACAATTCGCTGTATATGAAAGCACAGGAAGGCTTAAAATATCTAAAATCTGTCAAAAAACTCACTGACCAACTCAATATTCTTGATGAGCAAACCAAAGAAATGGTTTTGAAATTTGAAAAAAATCTTGAAAACCGCGATTCCTTGCTTTCTATTGCCCGCGAAGGCTATTTTTCTATCGACGAATACCTGCGTAAAAATGAAAGAACTGATGTGGCAACTTATGTGCTTATCGGAGCTTGGGTAGAAGGTTTGTATTTAGGAACAAGTCTGCTCAAAGAAATACCCAATTACGATAAAGATGAAAAATACAAACTTGCTTTATGGCGTATAGGCGGTCAGAAAACCTCTTTGGAAAATCTTATCAATATCGTAGGAAAAATGGAGCAAAACGAAGAAAATAAACAACTTCTTACCAAACTTAAAGACCTTTACAAGGCTTATGAAAGTGTAAAAGTAGAAAACGCAAGTAACGATATAGATGTTTTGGACATTGCAGAAGTGCAAAATGCCGACGAAATTAGTGATAAAGTGCTTGTGAAAACTACTAAAAAAGTAGAAATCAACAAAGCCGCTGTTGAGCAAATTCACACAAAAGTTTCTGATTTGAGAAGTTTCTTGGTAAGAAAATAGTTTTTCAAAATACATTGAAAAAAAGGCTTTGCAGTTAAGCAAAGCCTTTTTTTTGCTACAACCATTTTTCTATTCGCTGTATAATCCTACTAAAACAACGTGAGTTAAGCGGCAATATCTTGAAAAAGTTCAAAATTTGTAAGTAGATTTTTTTCTTGAAAATCTCTAATAGTGGGCTTTTTATCTAGGAATTTGTAGGCAATAATTCCAGACCACAAATTGAC
>NZ_NKXO01000028.1 GCF_002843425.1 Raineya orbicola | reverse complement strand
GTCAATTTGTGGTCTGGAATTATTGCCTACAAATTCCTAGATAAAAAGCCCACTATTAGAGATTTTCAAGAAAAAAATCTACTTACAAATTTTGAACTTTTTCAAGATATTGCCGCTTAACTCACGTTAATATCTGATATTTGACTTTTTTTCATACACAGGCTTTCTTTGCACCAGTTTTAACTCAAACACTTAATTTTTATGCTAAAACAAAGAAAATCAATGAATTACCCCCCCCACTTGGAAAATTAAAGTGGATTGCGATTTTAGGTATCTGCCTGCCTTTTTGGGCTTGTAAACCTACCAAAGAAGTCGCTCCTCGAAATGAACATCTACAAAGTTCTGCTATTCAAAAAGCAAAGACCTTTTTTGCTCTCCAACAGCAAAAACTTTTAAGTCTGAAAAAGCAAAACTCCACTCTTGGTAGAGGAACAAACTCTATTTCAGAGTCTGTTGAGTGGATTACTTTTTACCCTGCTTGGGATAGCACGACGACTCTGCAAAACCAACAAGGCAAAACAGTTCTGCTAACACCTGTTTTCAGGAAAGTTTCTGTGAACTATCAATCAAATTTATACTATATTCGTAGGCTTAGAACCATATTAAACCAGCAAGGTGAAGTTGAAAGCAGTCATATTGTTGAGCTAATTACAACTCGGAATGATATTGCCGAGCAGAAAAATACCATTTTAGCCAATTTACAAATGGATGCTAACCCTGAATCAGGTATTTTGGTTTATGATGTAGCGTATAATTGTGTGAATTGCTCTGATGGACCTGGTACCCCAAGTTCTGGTGCTGAAATTCCACCACCGCCTACCTATTCGTGTCCTCATACAATAATCAATTGTGGAGTCGTATCTATTTCTTGGGAACCTTGCAATGGTGGAGGACCCAAAACCACCGTTATCCCTTGCGGCGGTGGTGGAGGAAGTGGCGGAGGCTCTGGTGGGGGTGGAGGTTCAGGAGGAGGCGGTGTTAATTTGCCACCTGATGAACCGCCTTCGCCACCTGTTGGTGGAGAGCCGCCAGCCGAACCTTTACCTATCACACCTTGTAGCAAATGCCAAGATGACTGGGGACAGGATAAACCTTTTGACCCGAACTATTTACCACCGAATTTTGAAGACCCTCACGGATATTATGTTACTTACAAACAACATCTTGTTGAGCAAATTAAAGAAACAGAACATTATTTGCTCAATCCTCCTGGAAATTTTGAATGGAGTGAGCAACAAAAAATAAACTTGGGTAGAAAAATAAGAGAGCTAGAAAAGGCAAAATCAGAGTTAAAAGTAATTGAAAAATCTAAATGGAAATATCATTTTACTTCAAGTGGGCATCCAAAAATAGGCTGGATAGCCTATGATCCTACTAATGGTAAGATTCTGATAGGGTTTCCCACAAATTCTTTTGGGCAAAATGCTTATGTTAATTTAGGCTTAAAAGCTCATGAAATGAAACACGCATTTCAGTTTGAAAAGGGAAAGATATCTTTTGATAAAACAACAGGAGGAGCAGGTGTATTGTATGATTTACTTGATGAGGTTGAGGCTTATGATAGGCAGTACATAATTGATGTTGGGGTGTATTATGGTGTAAGGGACATAAATATGAAGCCTGTTAATACTTTTTATCAAATAAATTCAACAACTGTTTTACAAATTGGATTAGAGGCTGCCGCTGATAATAATGGTGTACCCTTATATCAAGATTTACCAAGAACGCAAATCACTATATTCACTAACCCGCAAGGAACAAACCTGCAAAATTCGAACAATCCAAGCGATATTTTTGTTAAACCTTAAAGTTTCTTTTATGAAAAAATTTGTTTTTGTAATAGTTGTAATAAGCTGTTTGTTTGTGAATGTAAATGTACAAGCACAACAAAATTCTACTCTGAGGGCCTTGGTAGATACCATTAAAAGAGATTGGTTCCCTATTGCATACAATAATGTTATACATTACGAGAATACAAAATATGGTTTAATAACCAATCAACCTCTGATTACAATTGATAATAAAATTGTTTTTGCCAACTTAAATAGTTACTATATTTTAGACCAATATGACCTAAATCAAATAGCAGGAATAGATGTGTGGGAAAATGACAGCAGAACAGCAGCTATATTTGGAAATGCTAATGGAGTAATACATATCTATACTCGGCAGTATATAGACCAACACCCTAATATCCGAAATTACTTTGATTACTCATTAGAAAACGGACAAATAATAGAAAGAAAGAAAAAGTCAGGAAAATAGGTAATAAAACTCCACCTTCAAGAGTGGAGTTTTTTCATTAGAATACGAATAGCCTGAAAAACAGGAACCAATGCCTCTGATATCTTGCTAGTCCTTAAACCCAAAGCATTTATGAAAAAGATACTATTTTCAATCTTGTTTTTGTTGATGATTTTTCATCAAAGAAGTAACGCTCTACTTTTGCCAAATTTTGGACAGAACCAAAATACTTTGGTGCTTAAATATAGCCGTGCTATCAATGGAGAATTCTTTTTGCGACATTACTCCTGTAAAGAAAAATGGACGAATAGAGTAACAGGATTCTTATATGTTTGATTTAACATTTGGAGGAGGCAATAGAATATCGTTAGAGCTATTTTACACTTTAGACCGAAATTCTTACACCTACAAAGACCCTAACTTATTCAACGGAATAGCCATTGATATGCAAGGATTAACGAATATAGTTTACAATATGCGTGCAAGAGAGCTATTAGATTACTTTATGGGATTGAAATACGTGTATATTATAGATTTAGATAGCAGGAATAGGCTTAACCCCAACGAGTGCAAAGTAATCAGAGTACGCTACTACTATATTTGTGAGCACTTAGGATGTGAAGATTGATAGGGTAAGAGCAGTATTATAGTCAAATAAATCCACAAAGCCCTCACCGAAAATGAGGGCTTTGTGAGTTAAATCCGTAAGATTCTGACAGCCAAGACACAACCGAAAAATTTAGACAACTTTCAAACAATATATTCATTTTAGCAGTTCTGATGTTGATTTTCTAAATTTTTAAGGCTATGCGATTTTTTTACATTTTACAACTTGCTTTCTTTTCTTTTTCAGCTCTCTCACAATCCAAAGGCATCATTTTAGGCTCTATCAAAGACAAAAACACCCAAGAAGTTTTAGTAGGTGCAGTTATCAAGGTTGAAAACACCGAAATAGGCACCACATCTGACGAAAATGGTAATTTTCGTTTAGAAATAGCCACAGGAAGCTATAATATTACAGCTTCGGTAGTGGGCTACCAAAGCCAAACCAAATACAATGTGGTTGTAACTTCGGGAAATGCTCAAATTCTTAACTTTGAATTAGAAGACGAGCAAAACATTGAAGCTGTAGAAGTTACTGAAAAAACTTCTAAATCGGCTTCTGCGGCAACTTTGGAAACGCCTCTATCAGTGCAGAAACTTACCACAGAAGAAATTCGTAGTAACCCAGGCGGTAATTTTGACATTTCTCGTGTAGTACAGGCTCTACCGGGCGTAGGTGGCACAGCGGGTTCGGTGGGTGGATTTCGGAATGATATAATCATTCGTGGCGGTGCTCCTAACGAAAATGTGTATTATTTAGATGGTATTGAAGTGCTTGTTATCAACCATTTTGCTACGCAAGGAGCCGCAGGTGGTCCTACGGGTATTTTGAATGTTTCTTTTATTGAAGATGTAACTTTAAGCAGTTCGGCTTTTCACGCTCGCTTTGATAATGCCCTTTCCTCAGTGCTTGAATTTAAGCAAAGAAACGGCAACCCTGAACGATTTTCGGGTAATATCCGACTATCAGGAACAGAACTTGCTACTACCTTTGAAGGTCCTTTATCTAAAAAAACGACTTATTTGGCTTCTGTACGAAGGTCATACTTGCAATTTTTGTTTGCGGCTTTGGATTTACCCATTCGTCCCAACTATTGGGATTTTCAGTATAAAGTAAGTAGCCAACTGGATAGCAAAACTACGCTTACAGCTATTGGATTGGGAGCTATTGATGAATTTACTTTTGGCGTACCTCGCAAGTCTGACGTAACCAAAGAATACATTTTACGCTCAAACCCTGCCATCAATCAGTGGAACTATACGACAGGCTTTGTACTTAAAAGGCTTATCCCCAAAGGTTATGTAAATATTGCTTTAAGTCGCAATATGTTTGAAAATCGTTTAGATAGATTTGAAGACGCTCAATTTGATGATGAAAGCCGCCGTACTTTACGAGTACGTTCCCAAGAAATTGAAAACAAATTACGCATAGACTTCAACAAAAAAGAAGGTACGTGGAAATGGAGTTATGGGGGTGTTTTGCAATACGTGAAATTCAACAATGATTTTTTCAATCGTTTTCGCAGAGAAATCAGAGATGATTTCGGGAATATTATTCAGCCTCAAATAGATATACGTGCTAATTCAGCCATTGAATTTTTCCGCTTTGGCTTTTTCGGACAAGTAAGCAAAACCATAGACCGCTGGGGTATATCTGCGGGTCTGCGTAGCGATATGAACACTTTTACCGATACAGGTTTGCAATTTTATAGAACGCTTTCTCCTCGTATTTCTACCTCCTATCAGATGAACGACAAATGGTTTGCTTCGGCTTCGGTAGGACGTTATTACAAAATTCCGATTTACACGGTGTTGGGTTTCAGAGATGAGCAAGGAAGTTTAGTCAATAGAAACACACCATATATTGCTAACAATCACTTTACGGCAGGTGTAGAATTTATGCCCAAACCGAGTCTGCGTTTTACTTTGGAAGGTTTTTATAAAACTTATGAAAACTATCCTATTTCTTTGCGTGAAGGGGTTTCTTTGGCAAATCAGGGAGGTAATTTTGGAGCAATTGGCAATGAGTCTGTAAGCCCTACGGGTAAAGGCAGAACTTACGGAATTGAACTTTTTGCACAGCAAAAATTAGTAAAAAACTTATTTTTCACTGCTTCTTACACGCTTTTTTGGTCTGAATATACCGACCTGAACGGCAAATACATTGTTTCAGCTTGGGATACAAGACATCTTTTTTCAGGAATTTTAGGGAGGAAATTCAATAAAGGTTGGGAAATTGGCTTGAAATACCGCTATCAGGGCGGGGCACCCTTTACACCCTTTGATTTGGAAGCCTCTCGTAGAAATTATTTGAGCATAGGTGAAGGCATATTAGACCTTTCACAATATAACACGCAACGCTTAGGGGCATTTCAATCTTTTGATTTCCGATTAGATAAAAAAATCAACTACCGCCGTTGGACTTTGGATTTGTATCTTGACGTAGTGAATGCTTTTGTACTGCCCAGTCCTGCATTCCCGCAATATACTTTCCAAAGAACGCCCGACAACTCGGGCTTTGCCACTACCGATGGACAGCCCATACGCATAGATGGCAGTAATGCCGTTCCTGTGATTTTAGAAAACAACGACCCTACGGTACTTCCTACGATTGGGTTTATAGTAGAGTTTTAGATACGGCGAAGCCTTCGCTTTCAGCGAAGGCTTCGCCGTAAAAATAATCCGATTTCAATCTTATTCTCTTCCGATGGCTTTAATTTTCTTATCCATTTCAGCCTTTTTATCTTTCAATCCGAGTGTTTCGTAACAAGCACGGAGCAAATCCATTATATCAAAATCGTTGGGTTTGAGTTGGTCTGCCTTTTCAAGCGGAGGGATAGCCTTTTTGATTTCATTATCTACAATCGTATTGTATTCACGGGCTTTTTGTTGCTTTTTAGGGTCTTTCAGTTCGCCTGTAAGTCCTTCGGCTTCTTTTTTCTTGCGAATTTCTTTTTCTACTTCAACGGCTTTATTCCAATAGGCGTACCCCAAAAGTTTCCAAAAATCAGCATCGTTAGGGAATTGTTTTACAGCTCTTTCGTAAAATTCAATCAAATTATTCTGTCCGCCATTTTTAACTTGTTGCTCGTACAATTCGGCAGTAAGTCCCCAGATTTGTTTATCATTGGGATATTGTTTAATTCCATTTTCCAAAATCTCGAGGGCTTTGGTTGTATTTTTTCTTTCAGCATACAAGTAAGCCATTTGTATCTGTGTAACTTTCTTTGTAGAAGGGTGAAAATTCATTTTTTGAATTTTTTCGGCATATTCTAAAAATTTGTCATAATTTTTAGTTTCCCAAGCCAATGCCGAAACATAAGTAACAGCCGTAGTATCCGAAGGATTAGCTTCGTGAGCTACTTCAAAAGCTATCAGAGCATTTGCCAAATCTTTTTCTTTTGAATTATACAAGTTTGCTCCTTGATTTATCGCACAAGCATATAACTTTGTTTTGATAGCATTTTCAGCATCTTTGTAGTATCCTTTTTGGTTAGGTTCAAGCTCCATTGCTTTCCGATAGGCTTGCAAAGCCGTACGAGCCGCATTCTTATCTAAATTTGCAAAATTGGGAATAGGACTTTGAGCAATAGCACTATACACCTCTCCTTTCACAAACCAAGTTTTAGATTTTTGAGCATCTTTTTCATTTTGCAAGGCTTTATCAATAGCTTCTTTGGCTTTATCTAATTTTCCCTGCTCTAAATTTACCATTGCAGAACCAACCTGTGCCTGAATTGGGTTGGCTATCCCAAAACCCAAAAAACAAATAAGCCCAAATATTTTTTTCATAAAACAACAAATTTTTAGTAATACATCGCTTGCAAAGCTAACAAACATTCCTCAAAAAACAAACGAAACAAACTCACAAAATATTTTGCAATATTGTTGCAAATTAAAAATTGTTTTTGCAACTTTGTTGCACAAACTTCTTCTGTGCTCAAAAGCCAGAAAGTGTTGATGTTGTTTTATTATGAGGCAAAGAAGTTTCCCATATGGGGAACTTTTTTGTTTTTCGGTCAAAAAATTTTCTTTCCTTCCGAAAATCTTGGTTAAAAAATGTAAATTGCAAGCCAAACCAAAAACTTATTGTATGGAAGAGAAATCATCAAAAAAAGACCATTTTTGGCTAGGTCTGCTTGTAGGTGCAAGTGTAGGGGCTGTTTTGGGAGTACTTTTTGCTCCTAACGAAGGAAAAGTAACTCGCAAGAAACTTACTTATCAGCTCAAAAAAATGCGTGAGCAACTTTTAGAATTTCTCAAAAAGCTCAAAGAAGGCAAAGAAGAGCATATCAGTATGGCAAAAACCAAAGGCGAGCAAGTTGTAAATGAAGCCAAAAATAAAGCAGAAACACTTTTGAAAGACGTAGAAAACTTAATGGAACAAATCAAGCATAAAGAATGAAAACCGTAACCCTCATACCCGGCGATGGCATAGGAACAGAAATCGTAGAAGCTGTTCAAGAAGTGTTTAAGGCGGCGAATGCCCCAATTGAATGGGAAGTTCAAATTGCAGGCAAAACGGCTTACGAGAAATATGGCGAACTAATGCCTAATAGCCTTTTAGAATCTATTGAGCGTAACAAAGTAGCCCTCAAAGGTCCCGTAGAAACCCCCGTAGGTGGCGGATTTAAGAGTATCAATGTTTCTTTGCGTCAGAAATATGATTTGTACCAAAATGTACGTCCTTGCAAAAACACAGTAGGTATCAATACACGTTTTACAGATGTAGATTTGGTGCTTTTCCGTGAAAATACCGAAGGGCTGTATTCAGGTTTGATTTTGTATGATGAACGCCTGCAAATTGTAGATTCTATCAGTCGTATTTCAATGAAAGGTTGTTTGCGTATCGTGAAGGCGGCTTTTGAGTATGCTAAAAAATATAAACGCAAAAAAGTAACCGTAGTACATAAAGCCAACATTCTCAAAAAATCAGGAGGAATGATGTTGGAAGCGGCACAAATCGTTTCCAAAGATTATCCTGATGTAGAATGGAACGATAAAATCATTGATAATATGTGTATGCAACTGGTTACCAAGCCCGAGCAATTTGATGTAATTGTAACCTCCAATCTTTTCGGCGATATACTTTCCGACCTGTGTGCGGGCTTAGTAGGCGGTTTGGGCGTGGTACCCGGTGCCAATATTGGCGATGAAATTGCCATTTTTGAAGCAGTACACGGCACCGCCCCCGATATTGCAGGCAAAGGCATTGCTAATCCTACGGCTATTTTGCGTTCTGCTATTATGATGTTGGAATACTTGGGCGAAAGTGAAGTGGCTAAACGCATTGATACCGCTTTGGATAAAACCCTTGCTATAAAAGAACTATGTACAGGCGATTTAGGTGGTAAAGCCAATACCAAAACTTTTACCCAAAATGTAATTGCCAATCTTGCATAAAAAAGTTTTTTATGAAAAAGGCGGTTTTATTTCTTTTTTTCTTTTGGGCAATTATCACAAATGGGATTGCCCAAAAAATTACCGACTTTGAAGCTACCACTATCACAGGTGAGCAAATCAAGCTCAGCGAGTTAAAAGGTAAAATTGTAGTCTTAAATTTTTGGTTCAAGGCGTGCAAACCTTGTATTATAGAAATTCCTTATCTACAAAAACTTACAGAAAAGTACAAGGATAAAAATGTGGTTTTTCTTGCACTTTGCACCGATGATGAAGAAACGCTCAAAAGTTTTCTTGCCAATGAAAAATTTGACTACAAACATATTGCTAATGCTCGCTCTATTGCTCAAAAATGGGGAGTGCAAGGCTATCCGACTAATATCGTCATAGACGAAAAGGGCAACATTGTCCTAAACGAAAAAGGACTGATGATTGTCAATAATGCCCCCGAAACTCCGCAATTGATTGATAAGAAAATTCAGGAATTATTACAGAATAAGTGAAAGCTAATTTTCTATCAAACGAATTTTGAAACTGAATATAACTATGCAACTCTTCTCTAAATTACCTGATGTAAAAACTACTATTTTTACACAAATGAGTGCTTTGGCGAAAGAGTATGGAGCTATCAATCTTTCGCAAGGTTTCCCCGATTTTTCGCCACACCCCAAACTCATTGAAGCCAAATGCAAGGCAATGAAACAAGGTGCGAACCAATACGCACCTATGCAAGGGTATATGCCCTTGCGTGAGAAAATTGCCGAAAAAATTCAAGAGAGTTACGACTTTACCTGCAACCCCCAAACTGAAATTACCATTACAGCAGGAGCAACCCAAGCTATTTTTACAGCTATTCTAACTCTGCTAAATCCCGATGAGGAGGCTATTCTGATTGAACCTGTTTATGACAGCTATTTGCCTGCTATACGTCTTTGCAAAGGTATTCCCAAATTTGTAGAACTTAACCCCCAAGATTTTTCTATTCCTTGGGGGCAAGTCAAAAAACTTATTTCTAAAAAAACCAAGCTAATCCTTATCAACTCGCCACACAACCCCACAGGTAGTACGCTCAAAAAGAAAGACCTGCAAGAGCTGGAAAAACTTACCAAAGGTACAGATATTTTCATCATCAGCGATGAAGTATACGAACATATCATTTTTGATAGCCAACCTCACGAAAGCGTATTACGCTACCCTGAACTTGCTAAACGTAGCTTTGCAATATTTTCTTTTGGCAAAACTTATCACGTTACAGGCTGGAAAGTTGGATATGTGGTAGCCCCTGAAAACTTAATGAACGAATTTCGCAAAGTTCATCAGTACAACGTTTTTTGCGTGAATTTACCTGCTCAAATAGCTTTTTACGAAATTCTGAAAGAAAAAAGTCTGTATCAAGAACTCGGTGAATTTTATCAGCAAAAAAGAGATTTTTTTCAAAAACTTTTGCAAAGCACCCGCTTTGAACTGAAAAAAGTAGAAGGTACTTACTTTCAGCTTGTTTCTTATGCCCAAATTTCAGAAGAAAAAGATACCGATTTTGCTATCCGTATGACCAAAGAATTTGGCGTAGCTCCTATTCCGCTATCCGTTTTTTATAGCAAACAAAACGACTACAACCTTTTACGTTTTTGTTTTGCCAAAGAAAATACAACATTAGAAAAAGCCGTAGAAAAGCTCATTAAAATTTAGTTTTTCCTTCAATCCATTCACAAATTAAATCAGCGAGTATTTTAGCTCCCACAGAGTTGAGATGAATAAAATCCGTAACCGTATGAAAGCCGTGTGTTTGAGCAATTTCGTCCCAAGTTCTACGCAAAATATATCGCTGAAACATTGCCAGTTCAATAAGTTTATGGTTGGGGTGGTATTGCTTGCAAATACCAGGTTTTTGCTCTAAAAACTCCACGTGTTTTTCGTAAAAAGGCACATAATCTACTTGATACTTTTGAGCAACCTTTTTCACTACCTCTACATACTCTCTGATGTGAGCATTCGCTTTATGTTTCAAATTTTCGCCTAACACAGGCATAGAAACAAGTGCTATTTGGGCAGGGGTTTCATTTTGCAGACGTTCTATAATTTTGCAAAGGTTCTCTTCGTACCAAAAAATTGTAGCAGGTTGAGGAAGTTTTTTGAGTTTCTGATAAACCGCCTGATTTTCTTTGAAAAGCGTAGCATTTGCATCATTTGTTCCTATCAAAATGCTAACCCATTCAGGTTGGCAAGCAATGATTTCATCAAGCCTTTGCCAAAGATTGTAAGCCAAGTCAGCATTTACTCCTGCATTGATATACTCATAATTTTCTCCGAGTTTATCAGCAACCATTTTAGTATAGTCGGCACTCATATTGCCACAAGTGAGGCTATCTCCTGCAAAAAGAATACGTTTTTTACCTGTTTGATTAGCATTTCGCAAAAAATTTTGAGGATTATTATGTGCCGTTTTGAATAAAAAGCGATAGAGATATGCGTAAATCACGCCCCCTGCTATAAGCACAAGCAGTAAAATGACAGCAAGCAAAAGTAAAGCGTTCATCATCAAATTTTTACTATGAAAAACGCTTGTAAGTTACAAAAAATTGTGCTAACGTAAAAGTAAGAAACTACCCGCTTTTTGAGGAATTGTTGAGCCATCTGAAAATTTGCCCTGAATAGTCCAAATATACATTTCTTGGGGTTGGGGAACACCCTGAAATGTGCCGTCCCAGCCTATATTCATAGCCTCCCAAACACTACGAGTGCGATAGAGCAATTTTCCGTTTCTATCATAGATACTCCACTCTATTTCGGCAATATTTTTTCCCATAATTTTCAAATAATCGTGTATGCCATCATTATTAGGGCTGAAAAGTGTAGGCAAAAAGAAATCTTTTTCGCTATCATCAACAATCACCTGCACACTTCGCACCACACTACAACCTTCGGCATTTGTGATAGTTACTTGAAAAGTGGTATTTTCCGTTACAATGGCTTGCGTAACAGCAGAATTGGGATTAGAAAGATTTTCTGAAGGCCGCCATTGATAAGTTACGCCTCCGTTAGCTTCTAACGTAAATGGCACATTTTTACCTATACGAATTTCAGCAGGAGGCAGAGTAGGGTTGGGCAAAGGTTTAGCAATAATTTCAATAGCTACTTTTTCGCTTTCGCAACCTGCTTGCCAAGCACTTACATACAAAGTAGTGTTTTGTGCAATATTGAGAAAAAGTGTATCCGAAACGATAATTTGACCTATTGGGTTAGTGATAGGATTAGGATTATTGCCTCTGTACCAGCGAAATTGCGTAGCCGTTGGGTGAGTAACCCTCAGAAAAACGGAGCTATTGACACATACTGCAAGATTTGTTTGAGCAACCGATGGTTTTGCCAAAGTAGTCCGAAAACTCCATACAAAATTATCATAAATACCCTCATACACAGCACCCGCAGAGGTCTTAAAACTTGCAGGTTCAATGGTGATATAATACTCACGAAAAGGTGATAAAGGCTGATTGAGCAGAAAAGAAACTACCTGCCCACTAATAAGCACACGCGAGCTTTGAACAGGAATTTGCTCGTGTAAAATATTGGTTGCTTTTTCAAAAATTCTAATCTTTCCCGATGGCACAGCCATTACAGGAGCAGAAAACGCAATCTGAAAAGTATTTTGTTGCAAAGAAAGACACTGCGTAGCATTTGTGGGATTAAAACTTTGATGCGAAACAAGCCCATTGGCAATAGAAAAACGCCAATCAAAAGCATCATCAAAGCCTGCAAATTCTTCTCCTACCATATTTTTGAACGTCCCCGTTGCAATTATCACATATACTACTTGATTGAAGGAAAGTGAAGCGGGCATAATAATTTCTGCCCAATTGCCCGAAACCGTAATGCAGGTGCAAGTAATTGGAATAAAGAAAATTTGGTTATTGCTTGCGGCATCAAAAATTTTCACACTGCCCGAGAGCCCCTTTTGCATATTTTCGTTAAAATAAATTCTCAAACGAACATTATTAGGAACTAATGTAGCATTACGAGCGGGAAATAGCAAAGTATCAGTAGGTAATGATTTTGCGATAATCCCTTCAAGCAGTAACAAAAAAAGCAAGAAATATTTTCTCATCAGTAAAAGTTTTTAAGCATTTTTTCATTGATACCACTAAACTTCAAAAGGTAAATGTTTTGCTCGCAAGGAGTTTTTTAAGAAGTGAAATTTTAGTATTTTTGTGGAAAAAAACAAATATGCCTGGGCGTTATATCAATCCTTTTACAGATTTTGGCTTCAAAAAAATTTTTGGCACCGAAGAGAATAAGGACTTACTCATTGATTTTCTCGAAAGTTTGCTTCCTGAAAAAGGTAAAATAAAAACATTAAATTTTCTCAGAACCGAAAATTTAGGCAATACTCCCGAAGATCGCAAAGCTATTTTTGACCTTTATTGCGAAAATGACAAAGGTGAAAAATATATTGTTGAACTCCAAAAGGCAAGGCAACTTTATTTCAAAGACAGAAGCCTGTATTATGCTACTTTCCCACTCCAAGAGCAAGCCATCACAGGCGATTGGAATTTCAAACTCAATGCCGTTTATACCATTGCCCTGATGGATTTCACTTTTGATGATACCCACCCCTCACAATACATTCACGATGTGCAACTCATTGAAAAAAACACAGGAAAAGTATTTAATGAAAAATTGCGATTTATTTACATTGAAATGCCCAAATTTGAAAAGCAAGAAAAAGAACTTAAAAATCATTTGGATAAATGGCTTTATGTACTGAAAAACCTCACAAAATTAGACCAAATGCCCACCAAAGTAAAAGAACGTGTATTTTCTAAACTTTTCCGTACAGCCGAAATTGCTGGTTATTCGCCCAAGGAAAGAGAAGCATACATACAAAGTGAAAAATATGCTCGCGATTGGAAAAATGTATTAGAAACTACTCTGCTAGAAGGTATGGAAAAAGGTATAGAGCGAGGTATGGAAAAAGGCATTGAGAAAGGTATTGAGAAAACCAAAGAGAATGTTGTGCTAAATGCCATTCAGAAGGGCTTTGATGATGAAATTATTGCCGAATTAACGGGTTTTTCTAAAAGTGAAATTGCAAAAATTAGGAAAAAATTAAATGCTTGAAGTAGAAAACATTTCACTCGCTTTCGGGCAGAAAAAAATTTTTGAAAATATCAGTTTTCAGGGTTTGCAAGGCGAA
The DNA here is from genome assembly GCF_002843425.1 of Raineya orbicola. Classification (GTDB taxonomy): domain Bacteria; phylum Bacteroidota; class Bacteroidia; order Cytophagales; family Thermonemataceae; genus Raineya; species Raineya orbicola. The sequence continues at coordinate 34,934 of NZ_NKXO01000028.1, read as the reverse complement.
CTTATCTGTATTTTAGGTAGAAATGGAACAGGCAAATCTTCCTTATTGCAATGTATAAGTGGATCTTTGAAATTTGAAGGCACTATCAAAGTTTTTCAAAAAAATATTCAGGAACTTTCTGCAAAAGAAATTTCCCAAACTATTAGCATTGTACTTCCAAATACACCTACTTCTGCTTATGCCCTTAGTGTTTTTGAAACTATATTGCTCGGCAGAACTCCTCACCTCAATTGGCTATCACAAATTCAAGAAAAAGATACCCAAGCAGTGCAAGAAGCTATCACAAAAACACACGTAAAGGCATTGTTGAATAAAAAACTGCAAAACCTCAGTGACGGCGAAAGACAAAGAGTTATGATTGCCCGAGCTATTGCCCAAGATACCCCTATTGTGGTGGCTGACGAACCTACCGCCTTTCTTGATGTTTATTTCAGAAAACAAATTTTGCAACTATTTCAAAGAATTGCCAAAGAAGAGCGTAAATGTGTATTAGTCTCTACTCACGAAATAAACCTTGCCCTTGAATATGCCGACAAACTTTTAATTCTTAATAATGAAAAAAAGCATCTTTTCTTAAATAAATGGCAAGCTGAACAGGTTTGGGGGTTTCTTGAAGCGTAAAAAGGACTTTTTGCTTGCAAAAATTCGCAAGTATGAAAAGATTTTTTTGAAAAAAGAATAATTTTTGAAAAAATTTTCGTAACTTGCACCCGAATTTGTGCTTCGTATCTATTCTAATCTTTTCGTCTATGTCAAAACTTCGTATTTTGTACGTTGCCAGTGAAATAGCCCCTTTCCTCCAAACTAGCAAAGTAGCCGATTTCGTCAGACACATTCCACAAGCTATGCAAGAAAGGGGAATGGAAATCAGAATCTTGGTACCTCGCTTTGGTACAATCAATGAACGTAAAAATCGCCTCCACGAAGTTGTTAGACTTTCAGGTATCAATATTTCAGTAGGCGATGAAGAAAAACCTCTCACAATCAAAGTTGCCTCCGTGCCGAATGCCAAAATGCAAGTTTATTTTATTGATAACGAAGATTACTTCCATAGAAAGTCAGTTTTTGTTGATAAAGATAATCGCTTTTTTGAAGATAACGACGAAAGAGCCATATTTTTCTGCAAAGGGGTTTTAGAAACTATCAAAAAATTGGGCTGGGCTCCTGATATTATCCACTGCAACGACTGGATGACGAGCTTTATCCCAATGTATCTGAAAACCACTTACCGCAAAGACCCTATTTTTCAAAATACAAAATCTATTTTCAGCATTTTTGATAACCACTTTAATCATCAGTTTGGTAAAGATTTGATAGAAAAAGTAAAAATGTTGGATATTGATGACGCCGCCGTAGAGCATCTTTCACAAGCTACTTTTGAAAGCATCATCAAAACTGGCATAAAATATGCTGATATGGTGATAAGTGCCGAAGAGGAATATAGCGAAAAACTGCAAAACTTACTCAATGAAATTAAAAATGAGTGCATCATCAATCACTTACCTTTTGGAAGTTCAGAACAAAGCCAAGCACTATCGGACTCATACTTCAACCTTTACAATGAACTTAGTAGCCGTTAGAAAATTATTATCTTGGTGTTGCTTTGCTCTATTATGGAGTGCCTGCAACAAATCTACCACTATTGGAAGTGAATTACAACCCCAAAATCTTGGGGTTATTTTTACGGATACCGTAAGCATTGAAACTTCTACAATACTTCTTGATAGCATTGCCACTACCAACCGAGAAATTATTTTGGCAGGCGAATACACCGACCCTGTACTGGGACAAATTAAGGCGGCAAGTTTCTTTAATGTGCAGCCTTTCAACAAAACTTTTTCTTTCGGGGCAAACCCGCAATTTATTTCTGCGGTTTTTTCACTTCCTATCAATTTTGTATATGGAGATAGCTCACAAGTACAGACGCTTTCGGTGCATCGCCTTACAGAAAAAATTAACCCCAACCGTGTCTATTACAATTATGATATGCTCAACTACGAGCCTACTCCTGTAGGTTCTTATACTTTTTCAGGAACACAGACTTCTGCTTTTGGAAAAATTGAAATACCACTTTCTGATAGTTTCCGAGATGAAATTGTAAATTTAGTAAATTTGAATGCTAACGATGAACTTACCCAAGCCGAATTAGATGCTTTCGTAAAGGGTTTTGCTTTGGTTTCGCAAGGGGGCAATGCTATTTGGGGTTTCCGTGTAACCGACCAAATTCCTGCCGCCATTGAAATCAAGTTTATCGGTGATAACGGCAGCGAACAAATTTACCGAATAGTAGTTCGTAATGCAACTTCGGCAGAAGATGTGAGCAATGAACGCTATAACTCACAGCGTTTCAACCACGTGTCTGCCAATCGTACCAGTACCCCACTTCAAACACTCACTAATGCCTATCAAACATTGCCCTCGTCCGTAACCAACCAACAAACCTTTATTCAAGAATCTTTGGGAATTCGTACCAAAGTTATTTTCCCTTATCTAAAAGAACTTGTAAAAGATAAAACAATTGCTATCAACAAAGCAGATTTAGTAGTCTATCCCGTAGAAAATTCACATAATCAGTTTTACAAATTACCTCGCAGATTGGATATGCTTCGCCTTGATGAAAATGGCAAACTTGTCAAATATTTCTTGCGTTTTGCTGAAACACGTTTAGGGCAAGGCGTTATCATTCAGGATACCTTAGATGCCCGTATCCAAGCAGAAGGCAATAATCCTTTTGGTTTTGATAAACCTTTCGCCGCAACCTTCAATAGCATCAGCAATAGCTATAATATGGAAATCACCACTTATTTACAATATGTACTCAATGGCTTAAATCCTCGTTACAAAGGTGTGAATAAGTTTCCTAATTCTGGTTTTATTTTGTCTTCAGACTTAGCAAATACAGCTATTTACCGAATGATTGTTAGCAGTCCGAAGCGAGCAACCCGAAAAATGCAGTTAAGAATATTTTATACCATAGTCAAATAAAACCAAAATTTTTAGTTTATGTGTGGCATTGTAGCGTATGTAGGCGAAAAAGAAGCATATCCGATTATTATTAGCGGATTGCAAAAGTTAGAATATCGCGGGTATGATAGTGCAGGGATAGCCTTGCTCAATGGCGGTTTGAATATTTACAAGAAAAAAGGAAAAGTAAAAGAACTTGCCGAACTGCTTGAAAAAGAAAAAGAATATTTACATAGCAATATAGGCATAGGACACACTCGTTGGGCTACTCACGGCGAACCCAATGATACCAACGCTCACCCGCACTATTCTGCCAATAAAAATATGGCAATAATTCACAATGGTATCATTGAAAACTATGCGGCTCTCAAACAAGATTTGATGAGCAAAGGCTATAAGTTTCGTAGCGATACAGATTCAGAAGTTTTTATCAACCTCATAGAACACATTAAAAATCACGAGCAATGCTCTTTGGACGAAGCCGTAAGACTTGCAATGACGCAAGTGGTAGGAGCTTATGCCATTGTGATTATTTCCAAAGAAGATAGCACTCAGCTTGTTGCGGCACGTAAAGGTAGCCCTTTGGTGGTAGGGGTTGGCGAAGGCGAATATTTTTTAGCTTCTGATGCTACCCCTATCGTAGAGCATACCAAAAAGGTAATTTACCTCAATGACCAAGAAATTGTTGTAATACGTAATGGTAAATTGCAAATCCGCACCATTGAAGATTTACCTATTACTCCTTACATTCAAACATTGGATTTGGAACTTTCTCAAATTGAGAAAGGAGGTTTCCCGCATTTTACGCTCAAAGAAATTTTTGAGCAACCAAAATCTCTACGTGATGCTATGCGTGGGCGTATCAATGCCGAAAAAAATCATTTGGTTTTAGGAGGCTTAATAGAATATCAGCAAAAACTCATCAATGCAGATAGAATTATTATTTTGGGTTGCGGCACTTCTTGGCACGCTGGTTTGGTAGGTGAGTATTTATTTGAAGAATTTGCCCGAATTCCCGTAGAAGTAGAGTATGCATCAGAGTTTCGTTATAGAAATCCTGTAATTCGGGAGGGTGATGTAGTGATTGCTATTTCACAATCAGGAGAAACCGCCGATACCCTTGCCGCAGTAGAACTCGCCAAAAGCAAAGGAGCTATTATTTTTGGTGTGTGTAATGTAGTAGGCTCCTCTATTCCGAGAGCTACCCACGCAGGGGCATACATACACGCAGGACCTGAGATAGGCGTAGCCAGTACCAAAGCCTTTACAGGGCAAATTACCGTGCTTACAATGATGGCTCTTATCATAGGCAGAGCCAAAGGTACAATCACAGAATCTAAGTTTCAGGAACTTATCACCGAACTTACAACTATCCCTGACAAAGTAGAGTATATTTTGCATAAAGTAGATAGCCAAATCAAATACATTGCTGAAGAGTTCAAAGGAGCAAGAAATTTCTTGTACTTGGGTAGAGGCTTCAACTTCCCTGTGGCTTTGGAAGGAGCTTTGAAACTCAAAGAAATCTCTTACATTCACGCCGAAGGATACCCCGCCGCCGAAATGAAACACGGACCCATCGCCCTGATAGATGAAAATATGCCTGTGGTGTTTATTGCCCCCAAAGATAGCACATACGAAAAAATTGTGAGCAACGTGCAAGAAATCAAAGCCCGCAAAGGTAGGATTATTGCTGTTGTGAATGAGGGCGACAAAGAAATCAAAGATTTAGCAGAATTTACTATTGAAATTCCTCAAACTCACGAGGCATTTTCGCCTATTCTTACGGTAATTCCTTTACAACTGCTTTCCTACTATATTGCAACGCATTTAGTAGACGATGTAGATAAACCTCGTAACTTGGCTAAATCCGTTACCGTTGAGTAACTTTGGCATAGAAATATTTGAAAAAACATTCTAACGACCACATCACAAGAGAAACGATGTGGTCGTTTTCATCAAAGAAAAGATGGAAGTACTTAATAAAATGATTGAAAAATGCCTACTTTTGAAGACTTAAAGCTCAATCGCCAATTGCTTAATGCCATTGCAGAAGCGGGCTATCAAGAACCTACCGAAATTCAGCAGAAAGCTATTCCTTTGATACTCGCAGGACACGATCTTTTGGGTATTGCCCAAACTGGTACAGGCAAAACCGCCGCTTATACCCTGCCTTTGCTGATGAAGCTCAAATATGCCCAAGGTTCTACTCCTAGAGCCTTGATACTTGCCCCTACCCGAGAACTATGCCTGCAAATCAAAGAAAATGTGCAAGTTCTTGCCAAATACACAGATTTACGTGTAGTAGCCGTATTTGGAGGCAAAGGTATAAAACCCCAGTTAGAGGAAGTAAAACAAGGTGTAGATATTCTGATAGCAACACCGGGCAGATTTATGGATATTTACTTCACCAATGAACTTGCTACCAAAGAAATCCGAACGCTTGTGCTTGATGAAGCCGATAGAATGATGGATATGGGCTTTATGCCTCAAATTCGTAAGATTTTAGAAATTATCCCCGCTAAAAAGCGTCAGAACCTGCTTTTTTCAGCTACAATGCCCGAAAAAGTCATTAAACTTTCAGAGGAGTTTTTAGAGTTTCCTATGCGAGTGGAAATCACGCCGCAAGCTACCCCCGCCGAAACCGTAGAACAATTTTTGTACGAAGTGCCTAATTTCCGAACCAAAATTGAACTTTTGCAATATTTTCTTACGCAAGAAAATTGTCAGAAGGTAATTATTTTTACCAAAACCAAAGAAAATGCCAACAACATCTACAAATTTGTAGCTCGCAAATTTGGAGAAGAGAATGTAAAAGTTATTCACGCCAACAAAGACCAGAATGCCCGCCTCAATGCCATTGAGACTTTCAAAAACGATGAAATTCGGATTTTAGTAGCTACTGATGTTGCCGCTCGTGGCATAGATATTAGCCACGTAAGCCACGTTATCAACTTTGATGTACCTATTTTGTACGAAGAGTACGTGCATAGAATAGGTCGCACAGGCAGAGCCAAACACACAGGTATCGCTATTACTTTTGCCAACGAAGCAGAAATGTATCATATCAGCAAAATTGAGCAAATTATCAAGATGTCTATTCCCAAAGCAACCATTCCTGCGGAAGTAAAAATTTACGAAACCCCCTTTGAAGAAAAACAAGCCATCGCAAGACAAATTGATGCTCAAAAACGCAAAGAAAACCCTGATTTTCAAGGAGCTTTCCACGAAAAAAAACACAAGAAAAGACCTACCAACAAGCGTAAGAAAAAGTAGCTTCAAGGGCAGGAAACTGCTATTTTACGATAATATACAAGCTCTCTTTGGGGTAAAAGTTCGGGATAGGCGATTTGGATAAGGTCGCCGAGAACCTCCTCGGGGTGAATAACAGCCCGCTCCCAATAGTCGTTGCCTCCTTTTGGGGAAAGACGTTTCTGTCTATCATAAATTTCATTTTTGCGTACGGCTTCTATTTGAGCATACTCACAAAAAGCCTTGCTATGCAGTTGAGGGGGGATTTCAGCATTTAGCCAAAGCGAAGCACCTACAAACTTGCTAAAAACAAGTTCTTTGCTTAACTGCAAACTTCCTTTGCCTGTATCTGATGCAAAAGCATATTCTAAATTAGCATCTTTCAGAAAAATTGCTCCAAAACTTTTTCCCGCAGGTACATACCAAATTTCCTTTTGTGGCATACCCAAAGCTACTTTACGAGGTTTCTGCACCTTTTGAGCCAGATTTTTGAGTTTTAGGTACTCTTGCTCAATATTTTCAAAAAAAGTGTTGGCTTCGTTTTCTTTTTGCAAAAGCAACCCAAAAAGTTTTATCCATTCGGCTTTGCCCAAAGGGTGTTCTTCAAGCCATTCTGAGTTTGGTAAAACAGGAATACCTGCCTGCTGAATTTTCTGGTAAATTCCCATTTTAGTTGCGGGCATAGCTGAAACCATTAGTAAATCAGGTTGCAAAGCAAGGATTTTTTCAACTTCTAAACCTTCTTCGCTTAAAGCCGCGATTTTCCCTTGTTCAGCCATTTTCTGTACAACTTCCGAATATACATACTGCAAGCTATTACTCGCTACAAGGGTGTGCAGGCTACCCAATGCCTCCAAAGCAGGAATATGCGTAGTAGAAGTGCTTACGAAACGTTTAAGCGGTATTTGAATAAAACTTAAATGTCGTAATTTTTCAGGAACATCTTGCTTATTTTTTGCCAAAATGTAGCGTAATGTATCCGTTTTGTCGCTGAAAGGTTGTGTTACATACAAAACAAAATAGTTTTTTTCGCCTTTTTCCCAAAAAAAGCCTTTGGCATACTTTGGGAGAATTTTTTCAGTAAGTTCTTGTGTATTTTTAGTTTTACTTTCTTGGATTTTGCAAGAAAAAAACAAGAATGACGCTAACATTAAAGCCAAAAGCCAACGAAAAATCATAAAGAGGCAGGTTTTGTAAAAGTTTTTCGCAAAAATAGCATTTTAGATAATTTTTTTGTATTTTTTCAAATTTCTTGTATGTTTGTAGAAAACCCGTTTGGTGTATGCTCAAAGGAGAAAGTATTGGCATTCGCAAATACATTTTGTTAAACGAAAATAATGAAAAACTATTGACTTTGGAGTATGAAGATTTGCTTTCTTTCAAAGCTCACGCCTATGTGGAAGGAGGCGTACAAATAGATTTTGAGCCACAAGGTTTTTGGGGACAGGAAATTCTGGTATTTAAGGATAAAGAACAAATTGCTTCGTATCAGCTCAGTTGGCTCGGAAAAATCAATCTGAATTATGAAGGTAAAACTTATTCTATTCGTTACAAAGGTTTTTGGAAACCGAAAATTCAGGTTCAAAACCAAGAGAAAAAAAATTTGTTAGAAGTTTCATCTCGTTTCAAATGGGGAAAACTATCTTACGAATACGACTTTGAAGTTATAGAAAAAACTTTGCAAGAAAATCATCAATTATTAGCCTGTCTGTTTTATGCTACATTGTATCTTTCAAGTTTTATGAATGGAGTTTCGGGAAGTGGTGGGGTCTATGGATAACTTTCACTTTTTCCCCAAAAACCACCAAATACCATACTGAAAACCCCAATTGTTGCGTCCTGTGCGTCCTATACTGGGTATGCCATAACTCTCAAAAATCTGCTCCCCACGAACATCTGGCTTAAACTGATACCGCAAGCAATATCCCATAAGTAGATTTTTCCAAATTTTGGCTTTTAGCTCCATATTTAGCTCTATCCAAGATGCTTGCAAATTTTGTCTGAAAGCTACAGGTTCTGTCCCAAAAATAGAATTTTGCAATGTGGTTTGCATTTCTTCTTTGTACCAAGCGTTAGCAAACCGCAATCCAATCGCAAAAACATCAATTTTACTCTGTTTATGTAAAAAATTATGCATCCAACCCAAGCGTAAAATGCTCGCTTGTGCGAAATAGGTAGCTTTTTGAACATCTTTACGACTCGCCCAAGTAAATTCGCTAACTACAAGATTTTTATTCCGAAAAGCTAAATCGGTGTTCAGGTGCAAAGCAAATTTGTTTGTAATAAGCCTTTGACCTGTGCCAATTAAATCAAACCCTGCTCTGAAAGTTAAAGTATCAAAAGTTTTTATACGCTTTTTCTTTGTGGCAAAAGGCTTTACAGAAATTAATGTTCTTTTCAAACTATCGTTTGACGAAAGTGTATCTTTTTGTGCAAAACTTTGCAAAGCAAGCATTAAGCTAATTGAAAAAATAAAAAATCTCCAAAGAAACATTATTTTGCGTATTTTTAAGCGTAAGCGAATCAAAAGTATGATGCAAGATGCGAGTATTTTCATAATCGTTACGGACACCGCATCGGGGCGAAGTAAGCAAAATACGCCTTGAATAGCCTAAAAATAAAGTATCTTTTCGTGAAACATTCCCCCTGCGATAACGAAAAACATAACGAATGGTATCTTGCAAAGGATTATAGGGCAAACGAACTGCTCGAAAAGAGTCGCTTGGTTTTTGAGGTGTAAATAAAAGTGTATCAAAACCTACGGGTTGAATGAAATCAAGAAAAATAAAGGTATCTCTCACCACCACCGAATCACGATTAAACCTATCTTTGAATTTAATTTTTTGCTTAAAATTTACACTAACAGGCACTTCTACCGCATCGGCACAAATGGTTTCCAATTGTATGCAGGCAGTTGTGCCTATCAACAACATAACAAAAATCCAAGCATACATTTTCATAGTTTCTCTCTGATTTTTGCAAATTTACAAGGATTTTCGCAATACACTTTTTGTTTGGGCATAAAAGATTTTTAGCTAAATTGCCACGCTGAAAAATTAGCCTCCAAAGGCTTTATTTTTCCCAAATTATTAAACCTTGAATTTCAATTTTTTTAGGCTATGCGTATGAATTTTATTGAAGAACTGCGTTGGCGAGGAATGTTACACGATTATATGCCAGATACGGAAAAACTTTTAGAAAATCCGACAGCAGGATATATCGGCTTTGACCCTACCGCTAGTTCTTTGCATATTGGCAACTTGGCAACTATTATGCTACTGGTGCATTTTCAGCGGGCAGGGCATAAACCTTTCGCTTTGGTGGGCGGTGCAACAGGTATGATTGGCGACCCTTCGGGCAAAAGTGAAGAAAGAAAGTTTCTTGATGAGGAGACTTTACAGAAAAACCAAGAAGGTATTAGAAAACAACTGCAAAAGTTTTTGGATTTTCAAGGCTCAAATGCCGCCGAAATGGTCAATAATTATGACTGGTTCAAAGAAATGGGCTTTTTAGAGTTTTTAAGAAAAGTAGGCAAACATATCACGGTGAATTATATGATGGCAAAGGACTCCGTGAAAAATCGTTTGGGCGAAGGGGGAGGTATTTCTTTCACAGAGTTTAGCTATCAGCTTTTGCAAGGCTTTGATTTTTATTGGCTTTACAAACATAAAAACGTAAAACTTCAAATGGGAGGCTCCGACCAATGGGGCAATATCACCACAGGCACTGAACTTATACGCCGAATAGAAGGCGGTGAAGCATACGCTCTTACTACGCCTTTGCTTACCAAAGCCGATGGCTCAAAATTTGGCAAATCAGAAAGCGGCAACGTTTGGCTTGATGCCTCTATGACCAGCCCCTATAAGTTTTATCAGTTTTTTATCAATCAAGCTGATGCCGATATGCCTCGTCTGATAAGAGTTTTTTCACTTAAAACTCAAAACGAGATAGAAATTTTAGAAAACGAACATTCTCAAAGTCCCGAAAAGCGTATTTTACAAAAAGCCCTTGCCCAAGAACTTACAGAACGTATTCACAGCTCACACGATTTACAAAATGCCATAAGAGCCTCTAATATTCTTTTTGGTAAAGATGCAGTAGAAGATTTGAAAAAACTTGACGAAAAAACACTTTTGGAAGTATTTGAAGGCGTGCCGCAAGTGAAAATCAGCAAAGACAAACGTTCTGAATGTAAGAATGTGGTTGATTTTCTTGCGGAAGCAGGTGTTTTCAGTTCCAAAGGTGAAACTCGTAAAGCAATACAAAACAATGCTGTGAGTATCAATAAAATCAAAATTACTTCACCCGAAGCTACCCCAACTGATTTTGAACTATTGCAAGGAAAATATATCTTGGCACAAAAAGGTAAAACGAATTACGTGCTTATTCAAGTTGTTTAGGCAAATTTTTTCACTATCAAACATTTAAGCAATGAAAGCATACATTTTTCCCGGACAAGGTTCGCAATTCAGCGGAATGGGTAAAGATTTATACGAAAGCAACCCCATTGCCCGCCAACTCTTTGAGCAAGCTAATGAAATTTTAGGTTTCCGTATTACAGAGGTGATGTTTGCAGGAACAGACGAGGAACTGAAACAAACCAAAGTTACCCAACCTGCCATTTTTTTGCATTCCGTAGCTTTGGCTATTGCTCACGATATTCAGCCCGATATGGTTGCGGGGCATTCGTTAGGAGAGTTTTCGGCACTGGTCGCCAATAAAACACTTTCTTTTGAAGATGGCTTACGGCTTGTTGCCAAACGTGCCGAAGCTATGCAAAAAGCCTGCGAAATAACCCCTTCTACAATGGCGGCAGTGTTGGGCTTGGAAGATGAAAAAGTAGAAAAAATTTGTGAAGAAATTCGCAAAGAAAACCCCGATTACATAGTAGTACCTGCCAATTACAATTGTCCTGGTCAGCTTGTAATTTCAGGTTCGGTGCAAGCCGTAGAGCTTGCCTGTGAGCGTCTGAAACAAGCAGGAGCCAAAAGAGCCTTGATTTTACAAGTAGGAGGGGCTTTTCATTCGCCCCTTATGCTCCCCGCCCAAGAGGAGTTACAAAAGGCTATTGAAAATACTACTTTTTCTAAACCTATTTGTCCTGTATATCAGAATGCGGTAGCAAAAGCCGTAAGCGACCCTGAAATAATTAAGAAAAATCTTATTGCTCAACTCACTGCACCTGTAAAATGGACACAATCGGTGCTGGCTATGAGCCAAGACGGAGCTAGCGAATTTATTGAGTGCGGTCCTGGTAAGGTTTTGCAGGGTTTGGTGAAAAAGATTGTTTCGCAGGCAAGTGCAGTATCTTTATAGGTTGGCAAGAATTTAATGTTTTAATTGTATGAATGTTGGCGATAAAGTTCGGCTCCTGCACGGCAGAGAAGCAGGTGTAATAGTTGCTATCAAGGGGGATATGGTAGAAGTAGAAATTGAAGATGGCTTCACAATACCTGTACAAAAACGTGAAGTAGTTTTGGTTTCTCCCGAAGAGAGCAAACGTTTTCAGTCGCAAGAAAAAAATAGTAAAATACTTGCCCCTGAGGTTCAGTCTGCAGTAGGTATTTATTTTGCTTTTTTACCGCTCAACGACCAAAAATTTGCCTTGTATTGCCTCAATAACACCGATTGGTCTTTGCCTTTTGCAATTCATAAAGAGCAACAAGAAAAGGCTTTTACTATCTGCAAAGGTGTTTTAGAACCGCAAAGCTCACAAAAAGTTGAGGAAGTAAGCATAGCTCATTTAGAAAGTTGGGGAACGTATTGGGTGCAAATGATTTATGCTTCTGCTAAACCAGCTTCACTACCTACTATTTTACAGAAAAAGCAAAGATTTAGAGCAAATCAGTTCAAAACGATGCAAGATGTGCCTATTTTAGGCAAAAAAGGCTACCTTTTTCAGTTGGATAAAGAAACAATTAGCCAAGAAACCACGCAAAAAATTTCAGAAAGCATTCAGACACAAAGCATTTATGCCTGCCACGAGAAACTTTCACCTACAAACTCCATTGTGGATTTACACATTGAAAATCTTTTGCAGGACTATCATTCTCTTTCAGCAAGCGATATTCTAAGCTATCAGCTTGAAGTTTTTGAAAAATGTTTAGATAGTGCTATTGCTAACGGACTTTCTGAAATTACCTTTATTCACGGCGTAGGAAACGGTACTTTGCGTCAGGAAATTCATAAAAAAATCAGCAAACACCCACAAGTAGCTTTTTACAAAGATGCTCAAAAAGAAAAGTTTGGCTATGGAGCAACTTTTATCAAACTCAAGTAAAATAGAAAGGCAGACCTTGAAATCTGCCTTTTTGCTACAAAATTTTACGCATAACTGCTCAACATCAGTGGCATTAGAAGCATCAAAACATCTTCACCTTCTTGCTTTTCAGTAGGTAATATGATACCTGCTCGGTTGGGTGAAGAAAGCTCAAAAACCACCTCCTTACTTTCCAAACTAGAAAGCATTTCAATCAAAAATTTAGCATTGAAGCCTATCTCCATCTCCTCACCCTCGTAGTTGCAAGTCAGATTTTCGTTAGCTTCGTTAGAAAAATCTAAATCTTCGGCAGAAATGAAAAGATTATCACTGCTGATTTTGAAGCGAACAAGATGCGTGTTTCTATTAGCATAAATAACAATGCGTTTGAGCGAAGCAAGCAGTTCGGTACGAGAAACCGTTAGGTGGTTGGGATTATTTGCAGGAATTGCATTTTCATAATCAGGGAAACGTTCATCAATCAGACGGCAAATTACCTGTGTATCTGCAAATCGGAAAAAAGCATTTGATTTGTTGAAGGCTATACTAACAGGCGTTTCATCATTGGGCAAAGCCGATTTCATCAGGTTAAGTGCTTTTTTAGGAATAATTACACCCAACTTTTGAGAGTTTTTGAGGTCGGTACGGCGATAACGGATAAGTCTATTGCCATCAGTAGATACAAAATTGCTTGCATCTTCTCTTAAATCAAAAAAAACACCATTCATAGCAGGACGCAACTCATCTGTGCTGGTAGCAAAGAGCGTTCCTGTGATAGCCGATGCTAATATTTTAGCAGGTAACTGCATTTTGAAATTCGTTTCTGCATTAGGCACGCGAGGAAAATCATCAGCATTTTCGCCTGCAAGTTTGTATCTCCCATTTTCAGAATGAATTTCCACTACGAAAGTTTCGTTATCTATTTCAAAAGTTACAGGCTGGTCGGGAAGGCTTTTGAGTGTATCGGTAAGAATTTTTGCAGGGATTGCCACGTTGATATCTGCCCCTGCCGCTACGGGCAAACGAGTAATCATTGTTGTTTGCAAATCGGAAGCGGTAATGGTGAGAGTTCCTTCTTTGAGCTCAAACAGAAAATTTTCCAAAATCGGCACAATAGGATTGTTGCTAATCACACCATTGATGATAGCAAGTTGTTTTTGTAAAGCAGAGACAGAAATGGTGAATTTCATATTTGTTTCTTGTTTGGCAATCATACACAACACGTTTTAAGTTTGCAAATCTACGAAATTTCTGCAAAAATGAAAGTTGCCTCAAAGATTTTTTTCAAAACCCGACTGAATAACCTTAAATACTGCTCTTTTAAGTTCATCAAGATTTTGCAGACTTAAAGTTTGTGTTTCTATGGCAGGGTGAATGATATTTTCTAAAAAATGAGGATACGCTCTTCGGGTATTATCATCAGGGAGAACTTTCCAAGCCCATTTGAGCGTAATGGGTACAATAGGCGTCTGTGTTTCTATTGCCAAACGAAATGCCCCTTCTTTGAACTCAACCATTTGAGGAGGATTTTGCGTAAGAATTCCCCCTTCGGGGAAAATAATTAGGCTTTTTCCACTTTGTAAGGATTTTTTCATTTGCAAAAAAGCTTTTGCCGAAGCCATTTTGCTTTCTCTATCCACGGGAATATGCATTTTTCGGAACATCAAGCCAAAAAGTGGCACGTGAATAATATCACTTTTTCCCACAAAAGCATAATTTCCTTTCATCAGCCCTGCCATAGTGGCTATATCTAAAAAAGAAGTATGATTAGCACAAAAAATATAAGTTCTACGAGCTGAAAAGCGAGCTTTATACTTGTTTTTCACCCAAATTCCCAAGGTAATATAAAAACACCAATGCCAAATTTTGCAAACCCAAGTGTTGAGCAAAGGTATTTTAGCATAATGCGAAAGCATCAGCCAAGGGAAAACTAAAAGAAAGCCTATTGTAAAGTTGGTAGCGAGATAGAGCCAATAAATTCTACCTAAAAGAGATTTGAAATGTTTTTTCAAGGTTTGTTGAATTTTTCAAAGCCCTGCATAATTAGTTTGCAGGGCTGTATTATCTAATCCATTACGAAGGGATAATCTGCTTGCACATATACATCTTTGAAAGCCTCACTGGGGTCGGGATAAGGAGAATTTTCTGCAAATTCTACGGACGCTTCTACTTCGGCGATGATTCTTGCCTCTATGGCTTCAAGTTCTGCTTCGGTGGCAAACTTTTTTTCTAAAATAGTTTTGCGTACCTGCTCAATAGGGTCAAGGGCTTTGTAGGCTTCTAATTCTTCTTTGGTGCGATATTTGGCAGGATCAGACATAGAATGCCCACGATAGCGATAAGTTCTAAATTCCAGTAATGTAGGTCCGCCCCCGCTTCTTGCTCTTTCAGCGGCACGAGCCACAGCTAAATGAACTTCCTCTACTTTCATTGCATCAACAGGCTCCGAAGGCATATCATAACTTTCGCCGAGTTGGTACAATTCTGTTACGTTGGAAGTTCGTTTTACCGAAGTACCCATAGCGTAACCATTGTTTTCAATCACAAAAATCACAGGCAATTTCCATAGCATTGCCATATTGAAAGTTTCGTGTAAAGCCCCCTGACGAGTAGCTCCGTCCCCCATATAGCAAATGCAAAGATTTTTCGTTTTGTTGTATTTTTCGGCAAAAGCAATACCTGCACCCAAAGGAATTTGCCCGCCTACAATGCCGTGTCCGCCTGCAAAATTTACAGATTTATCAAAAATGTGCATAGAACCGCCTTTTCCTTTGGAACAGCCCGTAGCTTTGGCAAAAAGCTCTGCCATTACGGCATTGGCAGAAGTTCCCAAAGCCAATGGATGCCCGTGGTCGCGATAGGCAGTTATCCATTTATCATCTTTGGTAAGAGCCGTAACCGCCCCTACGGCACAAGCCTCTTGACCAATGTATAAATGGCAAAAGCCTTTAATTTTTTGCCTTCCATAGAGTTGCCCTGCCTTCTCTTCAAAACGGCGTATCAGGAGCATTTTTTCAAACCAAAACAAATAGGTTTCTTTAGAAAAATTATATCCCTCTTGTGCTTGCTTTGCAGAATTTTTTGTTTTTGCCATATTCTTCACAGATTATCATTGTTTCTATGCTTGCGAAATTAGCGAAAAGTTTTAGGTAAGCAAGTTTTTTGCAAAAAACTTTTTATCAAAATTTCAAAAGTGTGTTAGTTTTCTGTTTATTGAACTCAAAAGATTTTCGTTGGTTTTCTTTCTGCAAAAGAACAATGTTTATTTGGTCGTCAAAAAGTTCAAGCATAATAGTATTATGAAGTTCATAGTGCGAAAGTTTATCAGTGAAAGGCATTTCAAAATAAGCCGTAACACTTTCCACGCCAATTTCTTTGCCAATATAACGTATAGGTATAACTTTCTTTTTGGATTTATGCACCAAACGAAATTTTTGCTCCAAATACTTAACTAAAACCTCATCAGGAGAGCGGTCTTTGCCCAAACCTCCTAAAAAGTATTTTTTGCCTGAAAATTTGGTCAGAGCATTTTCCAAATCATCTGCAAAAAATTTCAGAGAAACCTGAAAGGCTTTTTCCTGTGGGTTGTAATACATTTCGGCAAAACTGCTATGAAAGTCGTGCCAAATGTTTAGGTTCAAAGAAAGCCATAAAAGCCATTGATACAGCATAAAAGCTACGAATTAGTGCCTAAAATGTCTGATGCCCGTAAAAACCATTGCCAAGCCGTTTTGGTTGCAGTAGTCAATACTTTCTTGGTCGCGAATAGAGCCACCGGGCTGGATAACCGCCGTAATTCCTGCTTTGTGAGCAATTTCAACACAATCAGGGAAAGGGAAAAATGCATCAGACGCCATAACCGCCCCTTGGAGCGAAAAACCAAAACTTTCGGCTTTGGCTATTGCCTGCCGAAGGGCATCAACTCGTGAAGTTTGCCCCGTACCACTTGCCAAAAGTTGTGTTTCATTTGCCAAAACAATGGTGTTGGATTTTGTATGCTTGGCAATTTTGGAGGCAAAAAGCAAGGCTTTAATTTCACTCTGCGAAGGTGCTTTTTCGGTAACTATCTGCAAATCAGCCTCATTTTCAGTTTTGAGGTCTTTTTCTTGCATTACTACGCCATTGAGCAAAGTTCTGAACTGCCAAGTAGGTAAATCGGTCATTTTTCGTAACAAAATGATGCGGTTTTTCTTGGTTTTGAGTTTTTCCAAAGCCTCTTTTTCGTAATCGGGAGCTATAAGCACTTCAAAGAAAAGTTTATCCAACTCTTCGGCAACTGCAGTATTTACTTTTTGGTTAAACACAATAATTCCCCCAAAAGCCGAAACAGGGTCAGCGGCGAGAGCTTTCTGATAGGCATCTAAAACACTTTCACCCAAAGCACAACCACAAGCGTTGGTATGCTTGATAATAGCACAGGCAGACGTATGAGGTTCAAATTCATCTATCAAGCCCACAGCGGCGTCAATATCTACTAAATTATTGTAGCTCAATTCTTTGCCATTAAGTTGCTCAAACATTTTTTCTAAATCGCCAAAGAAATAGCCCTTTTGATGAGGATTTTCACCATAACGCAACTGATGGCTCTCTAAAATACTTTCCTTAAATGCTATTTGAGCGTTGGTCTGTGCATTGAAATACTTAAAAATTGCCGTATCGTAATGCGAACTAATAGCAAAGGCTTGCGTTGCGAAGTATTTGCGTTGTTCAAGAGTAAATTCTCCGTTTTGCTTTTGCAAAAGCTCTAAAAAATAGGCATATTGATTTTTAGAGGCTATGATGAGTACATCTTGAAAATTTTTGGCAGCAGCACGAATAAGAGAAATACCCCCAATATCAATTTTTTCAATGATTTCGCTTTCAGTTGCTCCTTTTTGCAAGGTTTCTTCAAAAGGATACAAATCTACAATCACAAGGTCTATGGTAGGAATTTCGTATTGAGCAAGTTCGGCTTGGTCTTGGTTATGCGAACGCCTTGCCAAAATTCCTCCGAAAATTTTAGGGTGCAAAGTTTTTACTCGTCCTCCTAAAATAGATGGGTAATCCGTAAGATTTTCTACGGCTGTTACAGGCACGCCCAAGCCTTCAATAAATTGCTGTGTGCCACCTGTGGAATACAATCGTACGCATTGTGCGTGTAGGGTGCGGATAATTTCCTCTAATCCGTCTTTGTAAAATACCGAAATTAAAGCTGATTGAATTTTCATTTTATACCAAGTTTTGCAACGAATTTCTTTTTTTACTCCAAAATTTCAACAATATAGCCCAAACAAGAAAAGCAAGTGAAATCCAAGAGGCAATTTTGCCGAGCCAGTCGCCCCATAATACATACAAAGTATTTTTTGTGTTGGCTTGTAAAGTTTGCCTACGAACATCACGTACCCAAAAAGGAGTTTGTTCTATCACATCTCCCCGCTGATTGAAAAAACCCGAAATACCTGTATTAGCAGAACGAGCCACAGCCCTACGCATTTCTATTGCTCGCAGGCGAGCCATTTGCCAGTGTTGTCGGTAGCCGGGCGTATCACCCCACCAGCCGTCATTAGTAATGATACACAAAATATTTGCACCCTTTCTTACGTAGTTTGCTACATATTCGCCGAAAATAGACTCATAGCAAATAATGGGAGCGTAGGCAAATGAATTATCAAAAAAAACCTCAGCCTCTTTCTGAAAGCCTAAACCTCCCGAAGTTCCACCCAATTCAATCACCAAATTGCCCAAAATCTTTTCAATGATTTCAGCGTAAGGCATTGATTCTACAAGTGGTACAAGTTTAGATTTATGATAAAAAGCCACGCTATCTACTTCGTTACGCAAAAACATTGCCGTATTAAACACATCATAAAAGCCCACTTGTTCATTTTGGCGAGCTGTGGTAGTACGTTTTTCTTTGCCGTAAATAAGCCAAGAGGTAGTACCACCAAGCACCGAAATTTGTGGATTTTCTTTCAAAAAACTTCTGATTTTCTGAATAGGTGCGTACTGAAAAATACTTTTTTCATCATAGCCTTCGTCAAAAGCTGTTTCGGGAAAAAGTAATAGCTTGGTTTGCGGGGAAATTTTTTCTCTTGCCAGTTGTAGCAGTATTTCGGCTTGCTTGTCGTAAGGAATAAATTTTTCTGTACCAATAAATTTTTCGGTATAAGGGTCTATATTCGGCTGAACTACTGTTACTTCAACGTTTTTGCCTTGTTCCTCATAAGAAAAGTATAAAATCAAAGATAGCAGTACGGGCAACAAAACAACCAAAGCCAAAATTAATATTTGTTTTTGAAAAAATCCCTTTTGTAAAGTTTGCCAAAACAAAATACTTACAGCCCAAACCCAAAGTGTTCCGCCGAGAGTACCTGTATATTCATACCACTGCACCGCCCAATGCGAATAAGCAAAACCATTGCCCAAATTGAGCCAAGTCCAACTTAACTGCCAATTCAGATGAGCATACTCAAAAGTTATCCAAAAAACAGCCAAAGCCCATAAAGCCCAAACGTAAGACAAATGTTTTTTTACAAAATAAAAAGCCACGAAAGGGAAAGTCATCAGTAAAGTGTTGGCAATCATCATTGCGATAGCACCTTCCAAAGTAGCATTTTTTACCCACCAAGTAGTGAGCAAGTTCCATAGAAAGAGTATCAGATATACCCCGCTCCAAAATCTAATTAAACGAAATTTTCGTTGTGATAAATTTTTTTCAAATTGTAAAATCAAGGCAAAGCCTATCCATAAGCCCACAAAACCCATAGGCACATACCAAGCCAAGCTCAAAAAAACAGGGATAATAAAAACGAGTATACGATTATTTTGAAGTAATTTTCGCATAAATACTCAAATTGCGAGCCAAAAATAGCAAGAAAACAGCAGTATCGTTGCCGAAAAAGAAAGTTTTTTGTTAAAAAATTGTTAAGCTAATGTTAATTTTGTAATTTTGCTAAAAGCACTATCACAATGAAATTATTTAGAAGCCTTTGGAATATCATTAATTACAAAACCTTCATTATCACTACTCTTTCAGTAATCGGTACTTACTACTGCAAGGAGTTTAATTTTGTGGGGGATTTGCCTATTACGCTTGTGGGTACGGCGATTATTTTTCCTGTGGTGTTTTCTATCAATAGTGCTTATCGCAGACGTGAAGATGCGATTATGAGTTATGCCTCTATGAAATCTAATTTTATGGGGCTTTTTTATGCAAGTAAAAATTGGGTAAGTAGCGAACACGAAAATTACTGCAGAAAAAGTGCTACTTTACTACTCAAAACTATGGGACATATCATTGCCTTTTTCACCAACAACCAAACCGAAAAACAAGCCGAATTAGAAAAGCCCATTTATCGTAGTTTTGATGAAATTTCACTTTTCATTCAAACCTTTCGTAAGGTAGGTGTAACCCCTAGCGAACTTTCCCGAGCCGACCAATATTTCACACGTGCCGTTGCCGATTTTGAGCGAATGAAGAAAATTTTGTATTACCGAACCCCTTACTCTTTGCGTGTGTATGCCATTTTTTTTCTTTATAGTTTTCCTGTGTTGTATGCTCCTTATTTTGCGTATCATCTCAAAGATAGTACCTACCCTGTTATTGGTTATATTTCAGCTGTTTTGTATAGTTTCGTATTTGTAAGCCTTATCAATATTCAAGAACAATTGGAAAACCCTTTTGACCAGTACGGCGAAGATGATATTCAGTTAGATTTAAGCGAAATGCGTACTATGATTGAAAACGTTAGCATCAAAGATGTAGCTAATTTCAAAACAGAGCAGAATATCTAAAAAATTTGTCTTTCTGCGAAAAAACACTTTTCTTTGCCAAAAACTTGCTATGACCAACAAGCAACCTATCTTTCCTTTCGATAGAGCCAATTATTTCATAATGATACTTGGGCTTTTGCTTATTTTACTTGGCTTTATCATTATGGCTTCGGACAAAGAACCTTATGGATTTGGCTTTTTAGGTATCACGCTAGGACCTATCGTACTGCTTTTGGGTTTTTTGGTACAATTTGTGGCAATCTTTTACAAGTCTAAAAAATGAGCCTTTGGGAAGCAATTTTACTGGCTATCGTAGAGGGCATTACCGAATTTTTGCCTATCTCTTCCACGGGACATATGATACTTACTGCCGCTTTGGCTCAAATGAAAGCCGATGATTTTTTCAAAACTTACATTGTAGCTATTCAGCTTGGGGCAATTTTTTCGGTAGTAGTGCTGTACTGGAAACGCTTTTTTCAAAGCATTGCATTTTACATTAAACTTTTAGTTGGATTTATTCCCGCTGTTTTGGTGGGGGCTTTACTCAAAAAACATATTGATACTCTTTTAGAAAGAGTTGATGTGGTAGCCTTTGCTTTGCTTGGAGGAGGAATCATTTTGCTTTTTGTAGATAAATGGTTTGCCAAAAACGAGAAAAACACAGAACTTCAAGAAATTTCCTACCAAACTGCCTTTTGGATAGGTTGTTTTCAGTGTTTAGCAATGGTACCGGGTGTGAGCCGTTCGGCGGCAACCATCGTAGGAGGTCTCACGCAAGGACTTAACCGCCGTACTTCTGCTGAATTCTCGTTTTTTTTGGCTTTACCCACTATGTTTGCCGCTACTGCTAAAAGTATTTGGGATACAAAAGAAATTTTCATCGAACAAGCTCAAAAATCGTGGCTTACTCTCCTTGTAGGAAATAGCATAGCCTTTGTAGTGGCTTTGCTTGCTATCAAGTTTTTCATTGGTTATCTTACTAAATATGGTTTTCGTCTTTTTGGTTGGTATAGAATTGTAGTGGGTCTGCTCATTCTAATTTTGCTTTGGGCGGGTGTGAAATTGGAGATGCTGTAATTTTTATTTGCCCTTTTCAAATTTTCTGTATCTTTGCCTATCTCTAAATCCCTTGAAACTATGAAAATTTGGGCTTTTGCTTTTGTTTTTTTCTTTGCAGTGTTTTCTGCTTTTTCGCAAGATAGTGTAAGGGTTACGTTTTTTAATCGCAGTCAGAAAAATGTTTATGTGGCAGTGGCTTATCATAAACGTATGCCCGAAGGTGATATTGCCCTTTGTACCTATGGTTGGTTTGAAGTAAAAAAAGAGAAAAGTAAAACCTTATGGCTCAAAAATATTCAAAGAGAGAAAGGAGTATTCTACCACGCTCACAATACCCTGAATCGCAATGACAACTGGGGCGGAAGTCTGTTTTATATGGTGCATCCTACTTCGCCTTTTCATATTGCTTATGCCAATAATTCTGCATTAGCAACTGCTCTGGATAATGAACTCTCTCAGCAAGAAATACAACAATTAGAAGCCTACCCTTTCCGAGAAATGAAATGGAATCCGAAAGGTTTTTTTCAGGTCAATCTTTTAGAATGATATGAAAATACTTTCCGCATCGCAAATTCGTGAGTTAGATAAACTCACTATTTCGCATAAACCTATTTCGTCCATTGATTTAATGGAAACCGCCGCCTGTGAATGTGTAAAATGGATTTTGCAGAACCTTTCTACCCAAAATTTTACCATTTTGGCAGGCAGAGGCAATAATGGTGGCGATGGCTTGGCAATTGCTCGGCTTTTGCATAATCAGGGAAAAGAAGTAGAGGTGTTTTGGATTGAAAATAGCCCCCAAATTTCTATTGATTGTCAAATCAATCACGAAAGATTACCCAAAGAAATTCCTATCACATTGCTGAATGCACAAAATTGCAACTTGCATATTCCTGCTGAAAGTGTTTGCATAGATGCTATTTTTGGCGTAGGGCTTTCGCGTCCTTTGGAGGGTTGGCTGGCTGATTTGTTGAAAAAAATAAATAATTTGCCTAATCTTAAAATTGCTATTGATATCCCTTCGGGAATGTATGCCGACCAACCCCAACCCGCTGAAAGCACTATTTTTAGGGCTAATTACACGCTTACCTTTCATCAAGCCAAGCTCAATATGCTTTTGCCTCAAACAGGCAATTTTGCAGGCAAAATTGCAGTATTAGATATTGGCTTGCTCAAAGAATATGAGCGGGAAATGCCCTGCAATTATTTTCTACTTTCGGAAAATTTAGTAAAAAGTTGGTATCAGGAGCGTTTGCCTCGTCCTATTTTTGCTCACAAGGGTACTTTCGGTCATAGCTTGCTTGTAGCAGGCAGTTTAGGCAAAGGGGGAGCTTCCATTCTTGCGGCAAAAGCCTGTTTGCTTGCAGGTACAGGTTTGCTTACTCTTTTAGTACCCCCTTGCAATTACTCACCTCTACAAACAGCCGTTCCCGAAGCAATGCTGTTACTTTCTTCGGCTCAAAATTATATTCGCAACGATAATCACGATTTTTCAAGTTTCAAAGCAGTTGGAGTGGGTTGTGGAATAGGTTTGCACGAGGAAACGCAAGTTTTCTTGAAAAATCTTTTACAAAAAGCTCAAGCTCCGCTGGTGCTTGATGCCGATGCCTTGAATATTTTAGCTCAAAACCCTGATTGGCTTTCGCTACTACCTGTCAATAGCATTCTTACTCCGCACCCCAAAGAATTTGAACGTTTGGCAGGTTCTTGGCAAAATGACCACGAAGCATTAGAAAAGCAAACTGCTTTTGCTCAAAAATATCATTGTTTTGTACTTTTCAAAGGGGCTTATTCGCGAATTGCTACACCACAGGGGAAAATCTTTTTCAACCCCACAGGCAATCCCGCTATGGCAACAGGCGGTATGGGTGATGTACTTGCAGGCATCATTACTGCCCTTTTAGCACAAGGATACTCGCCTGAAAAAGCTCTTTGCATAGGCGTATATGCACACGGACTGGCAGGCGATTTGGCTCAACAAAAACGAAATGCTATTGCCATTACGCCTACTATGCTTTTAGAGGAATTGCCTATTGCTTTTGCTAAACTTTCTGTTTCGTAAAAATTACCTACTCAAATACAAATTACGTTCCTCGTAAAGTTTTTGGAATGTATCGTCCATAAGGTTTTCAATGAAAAGAATTGCCTCGCCTGTGGATTTCATTTCAGGACCTAATTCTTTATTGACATTCGGAAACTTTTCAAAAGAAAACACAGGTTGCTTAATTGCATAACCTTTGCGTTTAGGATTGAAACTGAAATCTTTGAGCTTATTTTTGCCGAGCATTATTTTTACGGCATAGTTGATGTAAGGTTCTTGATAGGCTTTGCAAATAAAAGGCACGGTTCGGCTGGCACGTGGATTTGCCTCAATCACATACACCTTGTTATCTTTGATAGCAAATTGAATGTTGATAAGCCCTACGGTATTGAGTGCCAAAGCTATTTTTTTAGTATAGATCTCAATTTGCTCAATCATCATCGGATTAAGCGAGAAATGAGGCAAAACAGCATTGCTATCGCCTGAATGAATACCCGCAGGTTCAATATGTTCCATTATGCCAATGATATACACCTCTTCACCATCGCAAATGGCATCGGCTTCAGCTTCAATAGCCCCTTCTAAAAAGTGGTCAAGCAGAATTTTATTATCAGGGTTATCGTTTAAGATTTTTACGACGTGTTCCTCTAATTCCTGCTCATTGATGACAATCTTCATACTTTGCCCGCCCAACACATAACTAGGGCGTACTAGCAACGGAAAACCTAATTCTCTTGCAAGTTCAACGGCACTATCGGCGTCTTCTATTACGCCAAATTGAGGATAAGGAATTCCCAAATCTTTGAGCAAATTAGAAAACTTGCCTCTATCTTCGGCAATATCCAAAGATTCGTAACTCGTACCAATGATTTTTATACCATAGCGATTGAGCTTTTCAGCAAGTTTGAGAGCAGTTTGTCCGCCTAATTGCACAATTACGCCTTCGGGTTGTTCTGCTTGGATAATATCATAAATATGTTCCCAAAAAACAGGCTCAAAATAAAGTTTATCGGCAATATCAAAATCCGTAGAAACCGTTTCGGGGTTGCAATTTATCATAATGGTTTCGTAGCCACACTCTTTCGCCGCCAAAACACCGTGAACGCAAGAATAATCAAACTCAATCCCTTGCCCAATTCGGTTAGGTCCCGAACCTAAAATGACTACTTTGGGCTTGTTGCTTTGAGAACTTTTTTGAGCAGTTCGGGGCGAAGAATGACAAAACGTAGAATAATAATACGGCGTAACGGCTTCAAATTCAGCGGCACAGGTATCCACCATATTATAGGCTCGCTCAATGCCTAATTCTTTGCGTTTTTTATAGACTTCACTTTCCAAACAGCGTAATAAATGAGCAATTTGTCTATCGGCATATCCTTTTCGTTTTGCCTCCCAAAGCAAATGAGCAGGAATATCTTGTAAAGTGTGTTTTTGAATTTCTTTTTCCAAAAGTACAAGTTCCTCTATTTGATGCAAAAACCAAGGGTCTATTTGGGTAAGTTTCTGAATTGTTTTGAAAGAAATACCCATTTTGAAGGCATCATAAATATGAAATAAACGATTGCCCGAAGGGTTTTCTAAACTTTTCAGTAAAACCTGTTGGTCGGTAATTTCTCTGCCATCAGCCCCCAAGCCATTTCTTTTGATTTCCAAACTCTGACAAGCCTTTTGCAAAGCCTCTTGAAAATTTCTGCCAATGCCCATAACCTCACCTACCGATTTCATCTGCAAGCCAAGTCTATCATCTGCTCCGCGAAACTTATCAAAATTCCAACGGGGAATTTTTACTATCACATAATCCAGAGCAGGCTCAAAATAAGCCGAAGTTGTTTTAGTGATTTGGTTGGGAAGTTCGTCTAAATTGTAGCCGATAGCAAGTTTGGCAGCAATTTTAGCAATCGGATAGCCCGTAGCTTTACTAGCCAAAGCCGAAGAGCGTGAAACCCTCGGATTAACCTCAATGACTATAATCTCATCTTCATTTTTCGGATTTACTGCAAACTGAATGTTACAGCCACCTGCAAAATTTCCAATACCATTCATTACCTTGATAGCCCAATCACGCATTTTTTGATAAGTTGTATCAGAAAGCGTGAGAGCAGGAGCCACCGTGATGCTATCGCCTGTATGTATGCCCATAGGGTCAAAATTTTCTATGGAGCAAATGATAATCACATTGCCTTTGCTATCACGAAGCAACTCTAACTCAAACTCTTTCCAACCAAAAATAGATTGCTCTACCAGCACTTCGTGTACGGGCGAAGCCTGCAAACCTCTACGCAAAGCCTCATCAAAATCTTTTTCATCATTTACAAAGCCGCCACCTGTTCCCCCCAACGTGAAAGAAGGACGAATAACAAGCGGAAAGCCAATTTGTTGAGCAATTTCTTTGCCTCGCAAAAAGGAAGTAGCAGTTTCGCCTTTACAAACACCTGCCCCCAGTTCTATCATTCGCAAGCGGAATTTTTCGCGGTCTTCGGTAGTTTCAATGGCATTGATATCTACTCCAATCATCTGCACGCCGTATTTTTCCCAAAGCCCTGCTTTGTGGCACTTGATAGCTAAATTTAATGCCGTCTGACCTCCCATAGTTGGCAAAACGGCATCAATTCGGTGGCGTTGTAAGATGTATTCAATAGATTTTCGTTCCAGAGGTAAAAGATAGACGTGGTCGGCAGTGAGCGGGTCGGTCATTATTGTCGCAGGGTTGGAATTGATAAGGATAACTTCAATACCATCCTCACGCAAAGAACGAGCCGCCTGCGAGCCAGAATAATCAAACTCACAAGCCTGACCAATTACAATCGGACCCGAACCAATAATAAGTACAGAACGAATAGCAGGATTTTTGGGCATTGCTGTAAAAATTTCGGCAAAAATACAATTTTTAAGAAATTGCCACTGCTTGCAAGTAGTAAAATATTTTTAGAAAGAAAACTTGCAAAATTCCTGCAAACCTCCGAACTTAAGCAAGTTTTTAGCGAACAAAAAATAAATTTGAATATGCTCACTGCTGAAAAAAGTTTTCAAGAGGCTATTTTACAAGGAATTCCTGACGAGCTGCCTCCTATGCCCGCCTACGACGAAACTATCAATCACGCCCCTAAACGCAAAGATATTTTAAGCAAAGACGAAAAAAAGCTCGCTATTCGCAACGCTTTAAGGTATTTTTCTAAAAAACATCACGCCTTGCTTGCTAAAGAGTTTGCCGAGGAACTGGAAAAGTACGGCAGAATTTATATGTATCGCTTTCGCCCTACCTATGCAATGTATGCACGCCCCATACACGAATACCCGCACAAAAGCATACAAGCGGCGGCTATTATGGCTATGATACAAAATAATTTAGACCCTGCTGTAGCCCAACACCCCCACGAACTCATTACGTATGGCGGAAATGGAGCTGTTTTTCAGAATTGGGCTCAATATCTGCTCACAATGCAGTATTTGGCAACAATGACAGACGAGCAAACCCTCGTGATGTATTCAGGACACCCTCTTGGGCTTTTTCCTTCTCACCCTGATGCCCCACGCGTAGTAGTTACCAACGGAATGATGATTCCGAACTATTCTAAACCTGATGATTGGGAACGTTTCAATGCGTTAGGCGTAACGCAATACGGACAAATGACGGCAGGTTCGTATATGTACATAGGCTCGCAGGGAATTGTTCACGGAACTACCATTACCATTCTGAACGCAGGCAGAATGATTGATAAAACAGGTTCGGGGCTTGCAGGAAAACTTTTTGTTACGGCAGGTTTAGGTGGAATGAGCGGTGCTCAACCCAAAGCCGCTAAAATTGCGGGTTGTGTTTCTGTTACTGCAGAAGTCAATTGGAAAGTGCTTGAAAAAAGACACAAGCAAGGTTGGGTTGATGAAATAGTTAGGGATTTAAGCGAACTTGTGCAAAAAGTTCGCAAGGCTCAACAAGAAAAATCCAACACTTCTTTTGCTTATTTTGGGAATGTAGTAGATGTTTGGGAAAAATTTTTGCAGGAAAATATTTTCATAGATATAGGTTCTGACCAAACCTCACTGCACAATCCTTTTGCAGGAGGCTACTATCCCGCAGGACTTTCCTTTGAGGAAGCCAACCTTATGATGGCTGAAAATCCTGCTCTTTTCAAGGAAAAAGTGTATGAGTCTTTGCGTAAGCAAGTGGCTCTTATCAATGCCCACACTGCCAAAGGAACATATTTCTTTGATTATGGCAATGCCTTTTTGCTGGAAGCCTCGCGGGCAGGTGCCGATATTTGGGCAAAAGACGGCAAGAGTTTCAAATATCCTTCTTACGTGCAAGACATTATGGGTCCAATGTGTTTTGATTACGGCTTTGGTCCTTTCCGTTGGGTTTGTATGAGCCAAGACCCCAAAGATTTACAAAAAACTGATGAAATTGCTTTGCGAGTGCTGGAAAAACAATATGAAAACGCTCCTGCTGAAATTCGGCAACAAATTGCCGATAATATTCTTTGGATAAAAGACGCTATGAAAAATAATCTGGTAGTAGGTTCGCAAGCACGTATTTTGTATGCAGATGCCGAAGGCAGAATAAACATTGCCAAAGCCTTTAATGAAGCTATTGCCAAAGGTGAAATTTCTGCCCCTGTGGTGCTGGGCAGAGACCATCACGATGTTTCAGGAACAGATTCACCTTTCCGCGAAACTTCCAATATTTACGATGGTTCAAGTTTTACAGCCGATATGGCAGTGCAAAATTTTGTAGGAGATGCCTTCCGAGGGGCTACGTGGGTAAGCCTGCACAATGGAGGAGGAGTAGGTTGGGGCGAAGTTATCAATGGCGGTTTTGGAATGGTGCTTGATGGCTCGGCAGATAGCGACAGAAGACTCAAAATGATGCTTCACTGGGACGTAAATAACGGCATTGCTCGCCGTAGCTGGGCAAGAAATAAAGAAGCCATTTTTGCTATTCAGCGGGCTATGCAAGAAGAACCTCGCCTCAAAGTTACTTTGCCCAATTTAGTAGAAGATACTCTTTTGGAAAATTTGTTCTGAAATCTTAACTATGAACGCTTTACCTCATTTTGATTTAGATAACCTTTCGGAAACAGAACTGAAAAATTTGGTCAAGTTGCTTACTGAACAAAAAGCGGAAAGAGATTTTCTTTTGAGTAAGCAAGAAGAAATTTTTCAGTTTTACGACCGCTACAAGGTAATTTCGCAAATGTCGCGTGAAGGCTTATGGGAATTTGTTATTCCTGAAAGTTTTAATGAGGAAGCAACTATTTGGTATTCTGATGAATTTATTCGCCTTTTAGGCTACGAAAAAGAAAATTTTCCGCCATTTGCCAAAACTTTTTTAAGCCTCATAGAACCTTCGCAGAAAGAAAAGTTTTTGCAAGAAAGAGCAAAGTTTTTTCGTGGAGAGCTAAACAATGATATTTTTGAAACCGATTTACTTCTGCTCACAGGTACAGGCGAATACAAGTGGTATCAGTTGCGTTCTAAAATTAAGCGAAAAAAGCAAGGAAAAGCCTTTCTGGAAGTAGGTGTTTTACGTTCCATACACAGCCGAAAACTTGCCGAACAAAAACTCATAGAAAGTGAAAAAACGCTACGCTTTGTTTCATATGCCAGTAAAGACGGCATCTATGATGTAGATTTAATCAACCAAGAGGCTTATTTCAGCGAAAATTTTTATTTCATTTTAGGCTATTCGCCCCAAGAAACCCAAATTACTTGGGATAATTGGCTCAGTTATATTCACCCCGAAGATAGAAAAGCATTCACAGAAGCCTACAACAAGTTTTTACTCAAAAAACTCAATTCTTTCAAACGAGAGTGCCGTATGCTATGTAAAGATGGAAGCTATCGTTGGGTGCTGAATCGTGCAAAAATGGTAGAATTTGATAAATTTGGCGTGCCTATTCGGCTTGTAGGTACAATTGCCAATATTCAGAAAATAAAAGAATCAGAAGATAAACTGAAAGCGGCTTATGCCGAACTGAAAGTCTCACAAGAAAGCCTCAAACAATACAACGAAGAGCTTAAAACCACTTTGGAACAACTTCAAAGAATGCAAGAGCAATTGGTGCAAGCCGAAAAAATGGCTTCTTTGGGAACTTTGGTGGCAGGCATTGCTCACGAGCTTAATAATCCGATTGCTTACATTTTAGGCAGTGCAGAAGGCTTGAAAGCCAATATCAATGACCTTTTGGAAATTATCAGTGAATATGAAAAACTGAACAAAGAAAATTTTGATTCACAGAAAAGAAATATTCAAAACCTTCAAGAACAACTTTGTTTTAAGGAAATTTTGCAAGAAACACAAGACCTTATCAAAAATATTCGTACAGGAGCTAACCAAGCCGCTGAAATTGTCAGAGGCTTACGCAGTTTTACCAAAAGCAACGATTCGGTTTTAGAAAAAACTGATTTGCACGAAATTTTGGATAATTCGCTCGCACTTTTACAAAACCAAATCAAAAACCAGATTGAAATTGAAAAAAAATATTCCCCCCAAATACCCCTCATTGATGCCTACCCTACCAAACTCAGCCAAGTATTTATGAATTTGCTCATCAATGCCATTCACGCTATTGAGGAGAAAAAAACAGAAAGCGGTAAAATTGTTATTGAGACAAAACTGATAGGTAATAAAGTAAGTGTAAGCATTACCGATAGTGGCACAGGTATTGATAAAGAAAAGCTCAAACATATTTTTGAGCCATTTTACACCACTAAAGAAATTGGCAAAGGCACAGGTTTGGGACTTTCTATTAGTTTGGGCATTATAGAAAGTTTGCAAGGCAAAATCAATGTAGTTTCAGAACTTGGAAAAAGTAGCACTTTTGAAGTTATTTTGCCCCTTACTCAATCCTAATGCAAGATATTCGTTCATTATACGCCGCCTTTGATGTTTTTCCTTCGGCAAAAGGGGCGGCTACGCATATACATCATTTTGCCGATTTGTTGCTCACTCATTACCCTAATGGCTTGTTGTGGGTGTTGGGAGATGAAGAACTGCCTGAAAGGGAAAATTGGCAGAATGGCATTGTTCAAAGGGTATTTTTGCAAGAAAAAGAATTTTTGAAACGTACTGAGCATTACAGCGAGCAACTTGCTTTTGCCTTGAAAGAAATGCCCCGTTTGCAGATTGTTCATTTTCGGGATATTTGGTCGGGAGTGCCAATACTTGCTAATCCTCATAAAACCTACCGAACAATTTTTGAGGTAAATGCCTTGCCTTCCATTGAGCTATCGTATCGCTACGAAGTATCGGGCAAAATTTTAACGCAAATCCAGCATTTAGAAAATTTTTGCTTGGAGCAATGTGATAAAATCGTTGTACCTTCCGAGGTAATCAGAGGTTTTTTGCTTAAAAAAGGAATTAAGCCCGAAAAAATATGTGTTATCAGTAATGGAGCAGAAATTCCTTTACCCCAAGAACGCCCCCAAGAGTCGCCCGAAAAGTATGTTATTTATTTTGGAGCTTTACAAAGTTGGCAAGGGGTAGATACATTACTGCGTGCTTTTCGGCTTTTGCAAGATTTAGATGTTTTTTTGGTGATTTGTGCTTCGCATAAACCTCGTTTCTGTAAGATGTATCATAAGTTCGCCGAAAAGTTAGGTCTGCAAGAAAAAATCATTTGGAAATATCGCTTGGCTAAAAATGAACTTTCGGCTTGGGTGCAACACGCTTTATGCTCGGTAGCCCCTTTGAAAGAGTGTAGCCGAAATTTGGAACAAGGTTGTTCGCCGCTAAAAATTTTGGAGTCTATGGCGGTAGGCACGCCCGTGATAGCCTCAGATATGCCTGTGGTGCGTGAAATTATTGAAAATGAAAGTTTAGGTAAGCTCATTCGTGCTGATAGACCAATAGAACTGGCTCGTGCCATTCGCATATGGAATGCCTACCCACATAAAGCCCAAGAAATCGGCAAAAATGCTCAAAAACATATTCAAGAGCATTTTACTTGGGAAAAGAAAAAAAAAGCCTTACTGAGTTTATATCAAGAATTATTAGATGTTTGAGTTTATTCACTATTCGCCTCTTGCATCATACACAATTCAAGATTAAATTCTTAAACGATGAAAACTTAATCAAAATTATAGTTTGAATGATTATCCCCAATTGGTCTTTCTTTGATAAAGATGATAAAATATACGTACTTGTAAATGTAGAAAAACTTTAAGGTACAAAATATAAAAGATAGTTAAGCATAGTTCTAACCACCTTTCTTTAAAGCTCCCAACAATACTTTTAACACAAATATATAACATAAAAATAACCTAAAAAACCTTCTCCATAAAGTTAAAAAGCATACTTTTGATTCAAAATCTAAACTCTATTTAAATATAAGTATCCATAAAACTGATTATGGCTATACCAATGGTAGTTATTATGATTGGTTGCTTTGGCTGAATAATCAATATGCCAATGATTATGCTCAAAATAACCCTTCTTATTGGGATAATTCTTACAATGACCCCAATCATAACAACAATGATTATGAAAATGTCACTGATAGCTCTAAATCAGCTTATCTATCCAAATTAGTTGAAGATGTTATAACGGGTCAGAGGACATTTTTTGAATGCAAAATTGTAAATAATGACTCAGATGTGCTTTTTGATAATTTCCCCGATGGTAGAATAGATATAGCCGATTTACAAAAAGCCCCTGACAACGCTTTTTTGGCAGGTTTGTTGGTACATTTAATTGAAGAGAGGTTGGCAGTACCTGATGGTGGATACAAAGAAGAAAGCAAGAAAAAAGATTATGATGTATATTCAGCAGCTCATAATATTGCTTTACAAAAAGAAGGGGAAGTAGTGGCAGCCATGCTTGGTTTATCAGGAGTAACAACAAGAAAAGATACAGAAACGATTACAAATATAGTAGGTAATACTTTTGATGTTGGAGGTGCAACAACAACTGTAAAAGTACAGTATATTTATGGTAGTGTTATTTACGAATTTGAAAATATACGTAAAGTAATAACAACAATGGTAGTAAATCCAACTACTGAAAAACAAGAACTAAACTATAAAGTTCAAAATAAAGGTGTAATAAATGGTTTAATCATAAAAAAATAAAGTTATGAAAAATTTATTAGTATTATTATTTACAATTCTAACTCTATCCGTTTCAGCCCAAAACTTAGAAACTTTAGAGATAGAAGGAAGGTTACTTGCTATCAAGGCTTATCCACTTGGATATAATAAACCCACGGATATGGGCAGAATAGAGCTTACTTTTTTGACTACACAAGGAACAGAAATAAAAA
This sequence comes from Raineya orbicola, assembly GCF_002843425.1. Lineage (GTDB taxonomy): Bacteria > Bacteroidota > Bacteroidia > Cytophagales > Thermonemataceae > Raineya > Raineya orbicola. Next base: position 2,356 of record NZ_NKXO01000028.1, on the reverse strand, counting down.
TCAATCAATTAGGAATTTGTTTATTGACTAATTATAGAAGTTCAATGGATTTAATGAATTTAATTGTTGAGCCCAAGTCTATTAAAGACAATAAAATACAAGTTGATGTTCAATATCTACCTTTAGAACTTAAAAAAGATAAAAGCTATAAATTAAGATTTAAACAAGTATGTTTTTCACAGATAATAGGCTTTGCAGGTGCCTATGCTTACGAGAAAAATGCAATTTATGACCCTACAAGCTGTCAAGGTTTTACCTTAAGAGAAGGCAACCAATGGAATTATGATGATGACCCTGCTCCTGACCCTAACAATGTAATTACGCCTAATTATTCTTTTTTTGATAAAGATGGTAAAATATATTTGTTAGTTGGTTTTAAAGAGCTATAAAAAATGAAAAAAACCTTAACACTTTTCAATTAAAAAATGGGTTGTGGTAAAGATTGTATGATGTTTTTGTAAAAGATAAAGAGGGCGTATTTCTGTAATATGTGCAAAGTATTCACAAAAGTAAACTGCCCTCACTGTCAAGGTGCAAAGGTAGTGAAAAATGGTCGTAAAAAAGATGGGACACAAAATTTTTTGTGTAAATCTTGTGGTAAGCAGTTTCAACAGGCTTATCGGTACAAAGGAGCTGACCCTAAAATTAAACATCTGATAGTGAGTATGTTGCTAAGAAATAGCGGCATACGAGATATTGCAATGGTCTTACAAGTCAGTCGTGTTTGTGTGTTAATCAACTACTTAAACAGTCTGCAAAGTGTGTGATAACTCCCAAGCAAAAGCACTACAAAAGTGTTCAGATTGACGAATTTTGGTCTTATGTTCAGCATAAGAAAAAGCACAAGCGATGGCTTATTTATGCTTATGCTCCTGAAACGAATGAAGTCTTAGGCTATGTGATAGGCAATCGCAGTGCTAAAACGATTAAAAAACTATTGCAAATGCTTAAAGATTGAACAGTATTGTACCGACCATTGGTCTGCTTTTGCAGAGGTATTAGCAGGGCAAAACCATCAAGTTGGCAAACATCTGACGCGGCATATTAAGGGAGTGAATAATGCTTTACGAGCCAGAAATAGACGTTTGGTACGAAAAACTACTTGTTTTTCTAAAAAAGACAAGTATCACGAAGCAGCTATCAAAATTATGTTTCAACAATGGAATTATGACTATCATACATTCTAAACCACAGCCTATTATCGTTTTCATAAAGATTATCTTTTAAGGTTTAACAAAAATATCAGGGGCATTGGTTCCTGATTTTAGGGCTGTATTCAATTGAGATAATATTTTTGAAAAGACCACACTGACAAGGTGAGGTCTTTTGAGTTTCATGTTTATTTCCCATTTTTTTTCTTTCTATCTCCCGTTTGCCCATTCTCAAAAGAGATTTTGAAAAACTCTCTCACCCAAGGATTCGCTGCTGTATATTCTTGGGTATAAACTAATATAACACCATTTGTTCCATCCATTCCAAAAGTTCCAGCACTAACGCTTGATTTTACGTGATAGTCTATCCCTGCAATGTCTGTTAATTGGTAACTATTGATTTTGGCTTTAGCATCTTGCTCCGATGTTGCCTGCCCTGGATAACTGATAACTTTATTATCAATGTAGACTACTGGTGATTTATAGTATTTGCCAGTATACGACTTATAAGGGTCTGTACCGAAACCACCTATTGTAGAGTGTAAGACTTCATTAGCAGTTTCAGGGAAATATTGCTGTCTAATTTCTTGTATTTTGTACCAAAGAGTGGAGTTCTGGGCTTGTACATGTATTGAAATGAATACGATATACACAAATAATAATATATTTTTCATAAAATAGTTTAATTTAAGGTTTAACAAAAATATCAGAGCACTAGTTCCTGCATTTTAGAGATTTGTGCCTTGTGGTTCCGTATTATAGATAATCAATAATAAGATTTATATTTGCAGAAAAAAGAGAAAATTATGGATAGAGCAATTTTATATGATATGGTTTTCAAATTACGGAAAGAAGGTCTGAAACAGGTCAAAATAGCAGAGCTATTATCAATTAGCCAAGCTCGCGTAAGTCAGATATTATAGATAATCAATAATAAGATTTATATTTGCAGAAAAAAGAGAAAATTATGGATAGAGCAATTTTATATGATATGGTTTTCAAATTACGGAAAGAAGGTCTGAAACAGGTCAAAATAGCAGAGCTATTATCAATTAGCCAAGCTCGCGTAAGTCAGATATTATAGATAATCAATAATAAGATTTATATTTGCAGAAAAAAGAGAAAATTATGGATAGAGCAATTTTATATGATATGGTTTTCAAATTACGGAAAGAAGGTCTGAAACAGGTCAAAATAGCAGAGCT
>NZ_NKXO01000027.1 GCF_002843425.1 Raineya orbicola | reverse complement strand
AGAGGTAATTGACTCATATGATTAAATATTTAAAAAGTACAACTCAAAGTTAATCATTTTTTCAATTACCCTAAGTTTTTTTATTTAAATCCCTTGAAAACAATAAGTTAGACTTATAATTCACGTTAAATTTAATATAAAAAGTTTGAGAGCTATTGATAGGATTAGGCACAGGAGTGCCTGAGATGGTTGCCCCTTGCAATGCGGCCGGATTAAATATTTTTGTAGTAGGGTTAATCACAGCACTTGGGGCTACTCCAAAATCAAGAGGATTGAGTGTGCGGCTGATTAAATAAGTGCCTTCATTAGCAGGGATATTTTCCACAGTACTATTAGGCAATGTATTGGTTGCGGCAAGAGAAATAGAAGCAGGTGTAGCACAAAAACGCTGGTTGGGAGCTATTCCTGTAAAAGCTAAATTAGGGTTAGATTTACGTCTTGTAGAAGTAGAACGAGTAATATTATACACCCCACCCAAAGTAGTCCCAAATGCCCCACAATCACCACCTGTACAAATATATTCTACTCTTGCCCCAATACCAACACTTATATTTAGCGGAAGCAGAGAAGTATTGATAGAGTATCCACCCATTGGCTCTACCATTGGCGTAGGAGGCGGCGTAGGAGAAATAGCAGTTGAGGCTGTTCCCACAAAAGTATATTTCAAAGGAGTTGATCGTGTAAAAGTAGCAGTTACAGGAATGTAAAAATAGCCTATCTGAAAATAAGTAACCAAAGTCATTGTAGAAGTAAAAACAGACAAGTTAGGAGAAAGTGTAAGCGGGGCAGGTGGCTGAACTCCATCTGTCTCACAATAAAGATTGGTTAAATTCGTAATTGGATTGGAGGCATTATAAACTTGAATAGTAATACTAGCACTGGAAGTACAACCATTGGAAGCAGTATAGGAATAAGTTATCAAATGGCTACCAACACCCGCCACATTTGGGTAAAAACTTGTACCTAACACGCCTGCTCCTGAATAAGTGCCTACTCCACTTGGCGTGAGATTGCCATCTAAAGTACCGCCAAAATTTACGCCATCTCGCAAAGGTTGCGGATTAGTTTCATTGTTGGGATACTCCAATGTCATTCCTGTTGTCTGGTAACCTACATTAGGCAAGGCATTTACCGTAAGATTGATAACATTTGAGGTAGTAGAACAGCCATTTTTAAGAGCTACTACACTATACAAACCTGCATCAGCAAGAGCTGGTGAGGTTATGGTGTAGGTATTGCTTGGTCCTGATTGAAGCAAAGTAAAACCTCTATAAAATGCGAAGCTTGTTCCATCACTTACAGCCGTAAAAGTAATACTTTGCCCTTCACATATTATATTATCGCTATCATTGCTTATCAAACTTACATAAGGGTTGGTTCTTACGGTATAGGCTGAACCTACAAGCGTAGTGCTACAAGCCCCTGATGTGCCTGTTACGCTCACCACATCGTTATTGGCTAAGGTAGTAGTTGTGTAAGTTCCCGTGGTGTTAGTTTCAACGTGAGTACCATTTATGTAAAAAGTATAGGAAGCAGCTCCTGTGGCGGTGAAAGTTACACTCTGTCCTTCACAGATGATTTTATCGAGGTCGTTGCCATTATCAAAAGTAAGAGCAGGTGGCATAATGCTTGAAAAAGTGGCTAAATTAGTAGCCCCCATTGTAATACCTGCAATAGGTGTCCCTGCATTCATTTGAAGTGAGCCGCTACCCGCCGAAGTAATAGCCCTTACTCTAATACCCGAAATGGTCAGAATATCGGGGGCTGTTCCTGCATTATTGGCATCATAAAACACAATAATTTGGGTAGGAGATACAGTAATGCTTACATTGGTTAGGTCTCCTGTTCCATTTACGCTTACCGTACCAACGCCCGGCTCTAATTGGAAATTGCCTGCTACTTGCAAACGTAAAAAATGCCCCGTACCTGCTTGGGTAAAATCATCTAAATTAGATTCTGTAATAACAATATTACCCAAAGTCTGATAAGTACCTCCTACACACAAATTAGGCAAAGAGGGAGTAGAAAGCGTAACATCAAAAATCCATCTTTGAGCCGCCCAAAACACAAAGACAGCCAAGATGATTACTAACCGCAAAAAAAAGTTATGTTTTTTCATACTTATTAGGTATTTTAAGCGAAAACTTATTTTTTCTTAATACACTTACTTGCCCAAAGGTAAATGATGACTATGCAGTATTATGAAAAAAATCTTTTCCCCTTGCTCATTGAATACTTCGCAAGGTTTCAAGCAGTCCTGTCCATAGATTATCTTTTAGGATAATAGATTTAATCTGGTTTCTCTGCATAAATTCATCAGGCTGGAATTCGTATTTACTTATCACAAACTTATGTTGCAGGGGCTTTTCACGTCCAAATCCAGGGGCTTTCAGAAGGTCTAAAATTTTAGTTGCTACCCATTGCCTACTAATTTTACCATAATAAATGTAAGCGGCTTTACAAACAATAAGGTTTTGAATATGCGTTTTTCTGCTATCTACGAGAGTATCGCTAAAAGATGGTTCTAACACTTCAATACCCTGATTTTTCAAAAAATCAGCTATTTTTTGAGCATCTTCCTTATCAATTAAATCGTAAATCAAATAAATGGCTTCACTTTTTACCAAATCGGTAGTGTGCTTCAATACATTCAGTGGATCTTCTTGCTCGCTTTCAATCAAAATTTTTTTGAGCATTTTTTTCAAATCTTCTAAAGGTACTTGCAAAATTTCGGTAGCTTCCGCCGCTTCTGTTCCTTGTGTAAGATTATCTACAAAAACTCTTTGTTTTTCGCTATCAAATTTCAAATGAAGGGGCATCCAAAGAACTCGCATAAAATTTTTCCGAGAGTCGTAGATAGAGTTTTTTGTAGCCAAAAGCATTGCATTATACTCAGCGGAAAGATTATTTTGCAATTCAGCCAAAGATACTCCTTCTTCCCGCAAAGGTTCTCCGTATTTAGAGCCAATCAAATGAATAGCTAACTCACTTCTCTCCAAATCTGCTTTCAAGAGATTTTCAAGCTCTAATAGATTTTGAGGTAAGTTTTCTTGGGGCAAAACCAAACAACCCCATTTCTGCAACTCTCTTTTAAGCAAATTTCTTTCTATTTGTAAATCTTCGGTAGTATGAGCCAAAAACACAACTTTGGAAGTCTGGAGAGTTGTTTTTTGGATAAAATCTTTTCGCTGCTGCAATTTTTGTAAGCCTATGTATATCTCTTGTGCTAAATCTAAAATTTGCACCCAAAAGATTTTTTCTGTTTCCTTTCCAAAGAAATCTTGAATAGGTACAAACTCTCCTTCTTGTTCTTTGTAGAAATGGTGAGCAGATAAATTTTGCAAAGCCGAATGTTGAAGGTGTATTGGGGTAGGTAGTTTGAATATTTTTAATAAACGCCTTTCTTTTTTTAGTGAAGCACTTTGCAAGAAATTATCAAGGTCTTCTATACAATTTTTATCATTATTAAAGTTGGGCGAAACTACACATAGCATTATAGCTACTTGCGAAAGCGTATGAGCCGTAGGACTTTCTCCATTGGCATAACGTAAAATGCGTATAGTTCCCGAAAGTTGTAGCAAACTTTGCTCCAAAACCTTCAAAAATCTTTCTACCCAACCATCGGTATTATCTTTGGGCGAATAGTTTAGGTAAATATCGTAGGCATAGTTACTCATAAATAGTTTATTAACGTAGAAAAAATGGCTATTACGTTCTAAAATACAACGATTCAAAAGTTTTACTTATCCTAAATATCCAATATTCTAAATCTTGTTTCCTTGTAGCTAAAGCCCTTAATATTAAAAAACTGTAAATCAAAATTTTAATCTTGTAACTCACATTATCTTATTTTTTCCTGATAGCAGTAGGCATTAGCTCTTGTGCCACAGCATCAATGAACGCTCTTGCAAACTCGTGGTTTTTTTGTATCATTGTATAAAACAGGTCTTTATCTATCTCGTATAAAACACTTCCTGCCATCACTCTACACTCCCCTTCAAAATACTCGTTTTCACCTAAAAATAAATACCCAAAGAATTCACGAGTATTGTAAGAGTTGATAAGTACCCCATTTTGATAGTGTTCTATTCTACCTTCTGCTACCACTGCAATTGGAATTGTATTCAATAGCATTCCATTTTCAATCCAAATAGTATCTACTTTGAAATGTTTTTCTTGGATAAGCTCTACAATTTCAGAAACAATATCCGAAGGAACATTTTGCATAAAATCAATATCCTTCAAAAACATTGTTTTTTGCAATCTTAAAGGCATCAGATAGTTTTTTTCTTTGCTGAAAACTTTTTCCAAAACTTTGTCAATATTGGCTATATTTTCAGGAGGTAATCTATGTTTTACTTTTTCATAAATTTTGGGATTGTGCTTGCAGATAGCCCAAGCGGCAGTTTCGTGTAGTAGCGGGTCGGGGTGGAAAAGATTGGCAATCAGTTCCTCAAAGTCGTTCAAATCTTCTTCAAAACCCAAAGCGTACATAGCACAAGAGCGTGTCCAGCGGTTGGTATAGGAGTAATCTCTGCTGATAAGATGCCGTAACACCTCCACAGAACCAAAACGCTCTCTTGGAAAAAATTCTTGTAGGCGTTCTATTTTTTCCTCGTCAGATAAATCTTCAAAAAGTGGGAAAAGTTTGGGCTTCAGCTCGTCTGCTAAAAAAACATTCATTAGCTCAATAGCAAACACGTGAGCATCAGCCGAATCACTTTCAAGGTTTTGCTTGACAAGCTGTACCGACTGAGGCTCATAAATAAGCGAGAGAAGAGTAAAAATTCCTTCAAAATTATACTGAATTTCATCTTGCAAAGATTTACGCAGGTAGTATGTATGTTTATTTTTCTTTATTTCCAGCAGAGCGGCAATATCCCAAGCCGCATCACTAATTTCAATTTCAATGATATGATTGATAAAGGCTGTTTTTTCGATTGGCACACGGATTTGGTTATAGCTGAAAGCAAAAAGTATTTGCTCTACAATTTCGGCATCGGGGAAGTTGATTTTAGCCCAAAGCATTTCCATAGCCTTATCCGAGCCTATTCTGCCGTATATTTCTACAATTCTACGCATAATTTCCAAATCTTGCCCCGACTTATGAAAAGCGGCTTCCATAGTAGGAATAGCTTTATCTCCTGCGGTAATAAGTGCGGCGGCGGCGGCATTGGCATATATAGGCGAAGCAAGCAGGTCTATTAAAATACTCCAAGTTTCGGGCTTTTGTATTTTACGGCAAGCCAGCACCGCATACATACGCACTCGCATATCCGAATCGCGTAAGAGTTCTAAAAGCAAATACTCTGTTTCAGAGCTAACTAACTCGGGCAATTTCTTGGCAACCCACAAACGCTCTTGCACCTGCTTGGATTTTGCTTTTTGATGCAGTTCTTTAATATTAAAAGATGTTTTCTCTTTGGATACAAGCCCATCGGGGGTGATTGTCAAATCCTCTATTTTGCTCAAAGCAAACTTTTTTACAATAGTATCTCTTTCCGATTTAGCAAATTGTACCAAAGCCTCTTCAAACAACGTGGGTTCTAATCTTTCCAAAAGTTTTAGAGCAAAAAGTTGCCTTTCGGGTTGGGGAGCTTCCAATTCTTTTTGCAACATTTTATCCAAAGATTGCTCGCTAAGAGCCGTTTCCGAAATTTTGCTTTTAGAGCTTACCAGTGTCTGGCGAAGTGTATCTTTGTAGCCTACGTACATTTTGTTGGTGTCGTAAGCCCACAAGGCGGCAATAGGCAAGAGCAAAATAGAAAATAGCAATAGATTAGAAAAGTGGAAATACTGAATAACAAACAATAGTACCCCCGCAATAAGTCCTGCTCCTACTTTCACAATCCCGTCCATTCGGCTAATCACATCTAAACGCACCCGAGAATCAATCGGGAAATAATACATCTTGAAAGCCGCATCGTCCATTGATTCTTTCAAAGAAGCAGAAAACAGCTTGCTCAAAGAAATCGCCAAGAAAAATAGTACAAAACTACCTGTACCATCGGCAGTGGTTTCAAATCCTGAAAAAATGCCAATAAAAATTGCGATAGCAGTCAGCCCTAAAAGCAATAAAGGATTGATAAGAAGTGCTACTCGTGTGCCGTAAAGCTCTATGATTTTATCTACTGCAAAAATTTGTATCGCAAGGGCAAAGAAAATAACAACTCCTTCAAAAACAGCAATAAAATTTTGCAAATCGCGTTCGGCAGGGTACTGCTTACCCACCACATTCAGAAAGGAATAATCTACAAACTGATGAGCAATCGTGGCTATCACTACAAAGCCCGCCATAAGCACAATATAACGATGGCGGAACATTTTTCTGATACCAAAACGCCCTGTTTGCCCTTCAATGCGTTTGAGTTTTCCAAAACTAATTGTAGGAGAGGCTAATATGAGAGAAAAATAAGCAATGATGATTAAAATACCTGCTATAAACGTTATATCAATCAAATCTTCGGTAGCAGGAACAAGAGCCGAAAACAGAGGAATAGCAAAGAATGTAACCAAAGCCGCAAGCCCTTTCCCAATATCTACCCCTCCTACTATTCTTTTTTGCTGTTTGAGCGTAAAAATACGTGCCAAAGTTCCCCAAAACACAAGTGCAAGCAGGGCATCAATAGGACCCATAAGCACCAATGAAGCAAAAATAATTTTTCGTTTCAAATCAGTTTCTTCCACTACACCAAAGCTCAAACGTATAAGGGCTATAATAGCAAGCAAAATAAACAAAGTAGCAATAGAAAGCGAAGGATAAGCTATCCGATTTTGCAAAAAGGAAAATGTATAAGTGATTATTATACCGATAATACCCGTAGCAATAATTACAATAGGCAAATAAGTATCTTCGTCCCAATTCTGCAAGAAAAGTGTCATTGAGGCTACATCGTAAGTAGCAATAAAAACTCCTATCAAAAAGCCTAAAAGTAAAAGCAAAATTACTTGCGTAAATTCGCTTTTTTCAATATTAAGCAATTTGAGTAAAAGTTTTTTCATTAGTTTTGTGGTGTAATTTTGGCTAAATTTAACAAAAAAATCACACAAAATCCAAGAAATTTTTGCAAAATTATGTGTCGGAACAATAAAAACCTTGCTCCTATTCTTATTGGGCTTAACTCCGCTGTATTTTTAATTTTTATCTATAATTACCAACTCATCTCTTCTGCCCCTTTCGACTACGATGCTGTAAAAAACTATCAAACCATTCAAGAACTTGCACGTGGCAATTTTCACAACTTTTTCCACCACGCCTCACCTGTGTTATACGTATTTTTTTTGCCTTTTTACCTCATTTACCCCAATTTTTGGTTTCTGCTTTCTATCAATGCCTTATTAGGCGTTTTTGCCTCCCTACTTTGGGTTAGATTATTGCTGAAAGACGCTATAAAAAAGCCTTACAATGCCATTACATATCTTTTATTAGGCACTGCCTTTTTTGCAGTATCGTACAGCCGAACTTTAAGCATTGAAACACTTGGATTATTTTTTTCAGCTTTGCTTTGGGGGCAAATACAAAGTTTTTTAGACCAAAGAAAAACTTTTTGGGCTTCTGCTTGGCTGATAGGCGTAGTAGCAAGTTTATTGCTCCTTACCAACTACAAAGCCATTGTGCCACTTACTTTTATGGCACTGCTTATTACCTTCAATAGAAAAGGTTACGCAATCTCTTTTAGTTGGGAATTTTTCAAGAAAATATTGATAAGCTTTTGTGGCATAATTGCCTTATTTATGCTTGTGGGAATAATCGCGGGTTTGCCTTGGTATAAGTATCCTGCTACTATTGTAGGTATAGTGGCAAACGCCCAAGAAACTACTGCTCACCCTTTCAATGGTCGTTTTTACTTTCAATATTTAGCAGAATTTGAAAATATAGCACTGATGCTTTTGAGTATTTGGCAAATGAGAAATATTTTAAGGTTTCCGTCTAATTACACTATTCTTTGGCGTCTGATAGCTTGGACTGCCCTGCTTACTTATTTGGTAATGCTTCTATTGCCCAAAGCTCCTCGTGGTCTTATTTTTGTCTTTCCACTTTTGTATTTGCTTGGCATAAAGCAACTTCAATTTTTTTTACTTGAAAAATGGAAAAAGCCAAGTTTCTATCTGATAGCGGCAATCGTTCTGATTTTTTGGCAAATAAAAATTATTTGGGAAAAAGTTTATCCTTACAGCCAAACAAGCTACCCACAAATAGCTTCTATTCTGAAAAAAGAACAAGCCGAAGTAGTATTTAGCACATTAGGAATGGGCATTTACCCGTTTTTGGATAAAAATATCAAGTTAGAAATCTTGCGAGAAGCCTCCGATACAACGAAATTTAATAAATATAAAGGAAAAAAATTCTTGCTCTATGATAGCTATGGGGAAATTTCTTTACATCATTCTTTGATAAGCCTTAAAAAACTCAAATATGACTATTACTTTGAGGAAAAAAGCCTTTGTAATCCATTTTTGAGTTTGGAACTTGTTGAATACAATCGTACTCACTTCCGAAAGGCTTTTGAAATAAGCGAAAATTTACAAAAACAAAAGTGGCAATTAGCTCTAAAAAAATTACCCTAAAACTCTTTTCTTGATAATCCCTGCCACACTTTTCACAATCAAAAAAGGATTTTGAACTTCTTTTTGGCTGTTAGGGTGCGTATCGGTGCAATAGATTTTTTCAAAAAGATTGCTTGTTTTTAATCTTTGCAAAGCATTGTTATTGAACAAGCCGTGCGTGGTAATTGCATAAATTTTACTTGCCCCTGCCTCTTTGTAAGACCTCGCCGCATTGATGAGCGAACCACCTGTGCGTATCATATCATCGTAAATGATTACCACTTTACCAGCTACATCGGCACTAATACCTGTAACCAAAGTTTCCTCGCCACTCACTCGCCTTTTGAACACAAATGCCGCATTTACGCCCATATCATTTGCAAGCGACTCTACCCATTTGGCTCTGCCTGCATCAGTGCAAGCTAAAATAAAATTTTTGCCTGCTATCTCTTCGCAAGCCTGCATAATTACTTCCTTGCAATACAAATGCACCGACTGCACATCGCCTTCAAAATAATGTGGCAAACCTTCGGTGTGCAAATCCATTAGTACAAAAGTTATTCTACTGCCTGTTTTAGGAATGGAGGAAAGCAATCGGGCACGAGTTTTAGCAGTAACTACTTCGCCTTTTTTTACTGCTCTTTCCATTGTAGAATAACCAAAATAAGGGATAACAATCGTCAGATTTTTAGCTCCATATTTACCAATCGCAGAAGCCAAATCATAAAGTTCCAAAGTATCGGTATCGGTGGGTGTTCCGCCTAAAAGAACAACGTTTTCGCCTTCTACCTCCGTAAGTATTCGCTGATAACGCTCTCCATCAGGGAAAATCTTCACTTCTACCTCCGCTCTACGAAAGCCCCCAAGTGCCAAAAGTCTTTCTTGCAAATATTGATAAGATTGAATTGAAAAAAGTAAAGGTTCGTTCATTTTATTGAAATTGCTGGTTTTTACTTGCTCTTTCGGGCTTTTCGTTGATAATTTCCTTGGCTTCCTTGATAATATCTTCGCCAAAAGCAACTACTGATGAAATATTTTTCACCGCATATGGAGCAAGGGGTTCTACGACAGGATAAAGCAAACTGCCTTGCAAAAGTTCTTTGTTTGATGTGGTTTCGTTAGCAATTTTATGAAAAATCATCAAAAAAAGACTTACAATAAAAGCGAATTTCAAACCGCCTAAAACCGCCCCAAGCAGATTATCAAAACTGCCCAAAAGAGTAGCATCTATGCTCTTTTTCAGGTAGCGAGCAAAACGATTAGCCAGAAAGAAAAATAAGGCAAAAGTAGCCACAAAAGCCACATAAGGCATAATACTCTCCGACATATCGCCCATTAAGGGCTTTAAGATTTTAAGAGCCGCTACCCAAAACTTAAAACCCAAAATAATTGCTACAATGAAAGAAAGAAGTGATAGCACATTCATCAACAAGCCCGACTGATAGCCACGATGAGCCCCCCACAAAATAGGAACAAGAATGAAAAGGTCAAGGCTGTTCATAGATTTTAGCTTAGTAATTTCTTGACAAGTTCGGCAAGGGTTTTATTATCTACCTTTCCTGCAAGCGTTTTTGTGGCTTGTCCCATTACTTTGCCCATATCTTTGAGAGAACCTGCTCCAAGCTCTGCAATTATTTTTTTGATTTCTGCCTCTGCTTCCTCCGCTGAAAGTTGTTGGGGCAGATATTTTTCCATAATAGCGATTACTGCTTGCTGTTCTGCCGCTTGTTCGGTTCTGCCTTGCGAAGCAAACATTTCGTAAGATTCTTTACGCTGTTTGAGGGCTTTATTGATAATTGCGACTTCATCAGCTTCTGTAAGCGTGCCTGTACCTCCTTCTTTGGTTTCCTCCAAAAGTATCATTGATTTTAGCTCACGCAAAGCTGTCAGTGCCGCCTGATTTTTGGCTTTCATTGCCTCTTTGATATCTTCATTGATACGCTCTTTGAGTGTCATAAAAATTTTGTTTTGTGTTTCCCTAAAAATTTCGTTAAAAATTCTATTTCTGACAACCTTCGCAAAGGTACTAAAAAATATTGTGAGAAAAATTTTAAGTTGCGAAAACTTTAAGGTTTTTGGTTAGATAGAATTAGAAGTTGCCAAAAATAAAATTTTTACGTAAGAAGTAAAAAATTAACCAAAATTTTCTATATTTTGCCTTCAAACGAATTGACTATGCATATTAAAAGTATAAAAGCTTTTCGTTATTGGTACAAAACCAAAGAAAAAAGCATAAGTCCTGAACGAAATGAATATGATGAGAATTTCATAGGTACTTATACCTTTCAAAATAATAAAAAAATCAAAGGTTTTTTTGAAATGTATCACGGCGACAAGCCTGATATTGAGACCTATTTACCCTCTATTCTCAAAATTGCCGAAGATGGACAAGCTATTTATGAGTTTCTCCAAAATGCCGTAGATTGTAATTCCTCGCATTTTTATCTATTTTACGATGATACTTATTTTTTAGCTATCAATAATGGCGAGCCTTTTGACCTCAATGGCGTAAAAGCTATTCTCAATATTGCTCAAACCACTAAAAAAAGTTGCGATAAAATTGGTAGATTTGGTATAGGCTTCAAACTTGTGCATAGATTAGTAGGTAAAAATGAAGGAACAAATGAAATTGTTCATCTCTACAAGGGTCCTATTTTGTTTAGTTGGTATCAGTTAGAACAAGTCGGTCAGCTTATTTCCAATAAGCTCTCCGTACAATCCGTCTTCCCTTCGGCAGACAAAACATCAACAACTCATCAAAACTTCTTAAATGCACCTTATTTATTCAAAATTGTCCTAACTAATTTCCCTACTGAACCTAATGAAAAAGTTAGAAACCTACAATATCAAGAACAAATCTTATTTCCTCAGGAGGAATTGAACGAATTTGCTGACTTTCTAAGAAATTGCCTGCAAAAATATCCCGAAATCAAATATAGTACGCTCAATCACGGAACTATGTTTTTTCTTAAACTCGGCGAAGGAAAAAAAGAACTCTTAGACCGTGATTATCAAGATTTGAAAACAGGCGTGGCATATTCTATGAATATGCTCAAAAAATTACAAAAAGTCATTATCAATGGGGAAGTCATTGAGAAACAAGCGTTAGAATTAGAAGAGTTTGAAATTGATAAAAATTCGCAAGAATTTGCCCGAATAAACCCTGAATATAAAGATTGCAACATCAAAATTAGCTTCGGATACTATCCCGATTACAAAAAAAGTAACCAAATAAAAGAAGCCCCAAATTTCTATAAATATTTCCCTATGGGTGATGAAACAAATGGGTTTTCTTTTATGCTCCATTGCGATGCGTTCAGCAACGAAGCTAATCGTAGAAAACTACAAAAAGATAGCACAAACAAAAATTTACTACCTATCATTGCTAATTGCATCACTTCAAGACTTGATGAGTATAAAAGAACTAATAGAAAGCAATTTCTAAAATTGTATGTATCTTTGCTTTTATCAGATGTACCTAACAAGCAAAATAACGAATGGTTAAAGCCTATTTTCTACGATGTTCTTCTTAAATATTTGCGTTCAAATATTCCTGTAAAAAATAATCTATTCTGCTTAGAGCCAGAAAAGGTAAAAATTAAATCTGAAAAAATTGATTTTGATTTACATCTTGCAAATTTTGGTTTGCAAGAGTTCCATTGGTTTGAATGGGAAAGTAAGAACGATTACGAAATTATCAGAGAAGCCCGAAATAATGAAAAACTACAATTAGAAACTTGGGATTTTGCCGATGTGTTACAAAATTGCCACGTAAAAATTACTAATCAATTTTTGCTTCAAAATTATTTGCTTAATTCGGAGTTTCAGAGAAAAATCATTCAACAACTTAATGAAATTAGCCAAAGTAAATGGAAAGAAAAAAACTACTTTTTATACTCTAAATTTGCTCAACTTAACTTTTTTCACTATGAGTACCAAGGCAAAATCTATCTTACCTCATTAAATTACTGCTTGCAGAATAATATTCTTATTTTGCAAGAAAAACACCGAGAAATACACAAAATTTTAGAAAAACTTGGCTTCATTGTTTCTTTGCAATATGTAGATAGAGAGGCTTCGCCTATCCAAAAAATAATTTGCGAAAACGTAGGCTATCTGAAAGATGAGAAAAAATTCTTTGAACTTATCCAAACCCAAACAGCCTCCAATGCTCAAAAACTCACTCCACAAGAAAAAATCGTCTTGTTTAAAGCACTAAAAAATCTACAAAACGTAGGAGAAGAAAGTTTGAAAAAGTTACTCTTATTTGAAAATGAACAAAACTTAATTACACCGCTTAAAAACCTGATAGCAGGCGATCTTTCGCTACCTCAATGGCTCAAGCCTTATCAAATCAAAAAAACTGAAAACTTTAATGAACTAAAAAAATACCTACTTGCTGAAAAAGATATTTACAGCGAAATTATTTTCCCTTTTTGGGATAATATTCTTGCCTCTGGTAAATTAGGTGATATAAGACATTTTTATGATGAAGTACGACAATACTACCAACTCAACGATAAAAATCCAAATTTATCAGATAAAAAAAAGTTTGTTTTTGTTCAGTATTACCATACTTTTGAAGAAGCCAATCAAGTTTTTTATAATAAAAACCTTTCTGAAATCAAAGATTACGAAAGTTTAAGAACTGGTATTGAAAAACTTACAGGCAAACTAATTCCCTACCAACTCATTATTCCGTATCTTACTACTCCTCCTTTTGAGCTTAAAGACTTAGACCTCTCTGATTTTATAGAACATACTAAAAACTTACTACACATAGACGAACTAAAAGCTGTTTTAGAGTTTTGCAAGATTAACAAAGAAAGTTTTTTTGAAAACTTTGTCATTGAGAAAGAAGCAGACGAGTATTTCAAAGTTTCTCATAAAAATAAAAATACTTTTCAAGTAAGCCCTTCTAAAAAGGAACTTACAGAATTTATTGAGAAACATCTGAAAAATATTTTCAAAGTGCTACCTAATGAACTTAATGAGTATAAAAACGAAACAGGCATTATACGAGGAGAAGAGCTATACAATATACTTGTTGAAAACATTGACGTAGATAGCCACAAAGAAGAACTGATAGATATTGTAGCTTACAGCGAACCTAAACGGAAGTTCCTTTTACAACTTTCAGAAATCCGCTTGCTTTCTAATGAAAAATATGATAAAGAGAGTTTCGAATATAAAGTTTTAAATTTAGCTTGCGATATTCTTAACGATGATGAAAGTATTTCTGATTTCAGAGATAAAGTTATCATTGAAACAGAAGAATATGAATTAACTCTATCAGAGATACCGCCCTTTTCAGATAAAGTCAAAATTGAAGAGCACGAATTCAGTCTTGCCCAAATTCTGCCAAATACCTATGAAAATAGTGCTTATTTGAGCAGTATTATTGAGCAATTTAGCAGTTTAGGTATAAATGAAACTAAACTTCATTCTTTGTTTGGTATCAATCAAGAAAAAGAAATCACTGATATTTTTGAATTATTTTCAAAAGAAACTGAAATTTTAGAAAATTATGAGCAATTGGCATTTCTTTTTTTGTACGGAAAATTTATAGAAAATGTAGATTTTAGTAAATTTTATGCATTAAATATTGACGAAGAAAAAGTCAATTTATACTACGATAAATATTTACAGCCTTTTGCATTTATAAGTAGCTCGCAAGTACTTCACGAAAAATATTCGGGTATATCTAAATATTTCAAAAAATTTCCCATAATCATAGATTATGCTGAAAATTTACTTCTATTGAAACAACCTTATTTTGACCAAGAGAACAATAAGTTCGTTTGTCCCTATATCCTTACTGAAATGTCAAACACACAAAAACTTAGTCTCATTGAGTTTTTGTTTAACCAATGGAATAATAAAAATAAGAAAAAAGCTATCAATAGTATAGACTGGTCAGAAATAGAAGGATGCTCAACAAAAGATTTATTAAATTTCATTCCTCGGTATTCTGTTTATCCCAATGATTACGCATTAAAAGAGGAGCAATTACCTGATTATTTGCAAAAATGGTCAGATAGCGATGAGAAATTATCTTTTTTAGCTGATTTAGGTGTTTGGACAGAAAGCTCTACCCTTGTGCAATTACGTAAATTTTTCTCTAATCAAATTTCTTTCAGCAAGCATAGTTTATATCAAGATAATATTCTATGCAATAATGAAGAGATGCTTTTCAATACATTTAATTGGCTGAAAAAAAATAAAATTACACTATCTAATTCAGAACAATATGAAGTTTTCAAATCAATGGTTGATATCATCAATAACATACGAAGCAATAACAACATTGATGATTTAATCATTCAAGAGACGTATGATTTTGAGCTTTTAAGGCAAAACTCTACGGAATGGGAAGCAGAAAGCTATCAGACTTGGAAAGAAAAATTAGAACACAAATTTACTATTTACTTGTATGAAGAAGAACTTCCTATCAACGTAACTCTTGATGAAATAGAAGGTTATGTCTTTTATTCCTACAATCAAGGAAACATAGCAATTGATGAAAATAACAACATTTACGTAAATAAACAAACGGATATTAAACAAGCCTTAAATGTTTTAGTCGCCGATGAAGAAAATGATTTTTCTGCTGAAGATTTATTGTTGCTTTATCAAAGCCACGAAGGATTTGGTGGAGTAGCCTCTTTGATGGACAAGTACAAACAATTAGAAGAAGAAAACCGAAGACTGAAAGAAACGTTAAATGAATTTCTCAATTATTCGGGAACAGCTTCGTATCACCCTACGGTAAGTGAAGAAAAAGACGATTTACTTTATTTGGCCCGAATAGCCGAAAAAAGCGAAAGATTCATTTATCAGAAACTTAAGGAAAAATACCCTGATAAAATTATAAGATGGAATAACTTTAACGAAGATAGCAATACTTTTGAAGAAAGTTTTTGTGAATATGATTTTGCTGTTTTAGAACCAAACGGAAAAATATTGCACTATGTAGAGTGTAAAGGAACGCCTTATGGAAAAGAAACTTTTTACCTGACAAGTAGTGAATGGAGGTTCTTCATAAATTGCATTCGTAACAAAGAGAGTTATCATCTTTACAGAGTTTTTGATGTTGAAACATCACCACGTTGTTTATTTATAGATAATCTTTGGGAATGGATTAAGCAAGGTTGGATTGTACCTTATTTACTCGCGACAGAAGTAATTCGAGGGGGTAAAGTGTTTTTAACAATAGTTTAAGGACAAAATATGCCACGAATGCACGAATAATTTATGTTTCTGTATAATTTGCGTCATTCGTGGCTTACTTACTATTCAAAGAGGGCTAATTATACACTTTCACAATTTCTGCAAATTCTCTTGCTTTCAGCGAAGCACCACCTACCAAGCCACCATCTACATCAGGGCAAGAAAACAAAGATTTTGCATTTTGAGCATTCACACTGCCTCCGTACAAAATGCTTGTATTTTGGGCTATTTCGCTTCCGAATTTCTTTTTCAAGTAAGCACGAATAACGGCGTGCATTTCTTGGGCTTGCTCGGCAGTAGCATTTTTGCCCGTACCAATTGCCCATACAGGCTCGTAAGCAATGACGATATTTTTCATTTGTTCAACAGAAAGTTCTGCCAAACTGCCTTCCAACTGGTTTTGCACATATGCAATATGTTCATTTTTATTGCGAATTTCCAAAGATTCGCCACAACAAAAAATCACCTTCAAACCTGCCTGCAAGGCTCTTTGAATTTTTTCAGCTATGATGCGATAAGTTTCGTGATAATACAAACGCCTTTCACTATGCCCTACAATCACCCATTTTGCCCCTACCGAAGCAAGCATTTGAGCCGAAATTTCGCCTGTATAAGCTCCTTTTTCGTGTTCAGAGCAATTCTGAGCGGCAACTGCAAAAGGTTGAGTTTTAAGAAAATTACTCAAATGATAAACATACACAAAAGGTACTGCAAAAATTACTTCAGCAGTATTGCGTTTTTCATCTTTCAGAATATTAGTTACTTCTGAAATTAAAGTATTTGCTTCCTGAAAGTTCAAGTTCATTTTCCAATTAGCGGCAACAATTTTTTGAGCCATTGTTTTTTCATTTTTGAAGTGAAACCTACAAATTTGCTCAAATTTAACGCAAAAAAATCTGAATATGCAAAATCTGCAAGCAACTTTTGAGCCTTATGTGCTTCGTTTTCGTTTTGAAGCAGGAACTTCCAGGGGAATTTTACGAGAAAAGAAAAACTATTTCATTAAAATTTGGGACAAAACTAAGCCACAAATACAAGGCATTGGCGAAATAAACGTACTGAAAGGTTTAAGTTTGGACGATAGAACAGATTTAGAGGAAAAAATAGCCGAAATTTTGCAAAAATATCAAAGTCAAGCATTACAAAACACAGATTTAGAGCCTTTTCCCGCTATTCGGTTTGCATTGGAAACTGCTGAAAAAGACCTGCAAAATGGCGGTCAGCGGATTATTTTTCCAAGCAATTTTACCGAAGGCAAAATGTTCATTCCTATCAACGGCTTGATTTGGATGGGTAATAAAGAATGGATGCTCTCGCAAATTCGTGAAAAAATTGAAAAAGGTTTTACCTGCCTGAAAATGAAAATCGGTGCTTTGGATTTTGAAACCGAATTAAACATTTTACGAGCCATTCGGAAAGAATTTTCTTCGCCCCAAGAAATGATTTTACGCGTTGATGCTAATGGAGCGTTTTCCGCTAAAACAGCCTTAGAGAAACTGAAAAGGCTTTCAGAATTACACATTCATTCTATTGAGCAACCTATTGCCCCTAACCAAATAACCGAAATGGCTCAACTTTGTGAAAAATCTCCTATTCCCATTGCCCTTGATGAAGAACTTATTGGCAAAAATTCCCAAAAGAAATATTTACTTGAAACTATCAGACCTCAATTTATCATCTTAAAACCCGCTCTTGTAGGAGGTTTCAAAGAATGTGAAACTTGGATAGAGCAAGCCCAAGAATTAGGTATCGGCTGGTGGGTAACTTCTGCTTTGGAGAGTAATATTGGTCTGAACGCTATTGCTCAATGGACAGCAACACTGAATTTTTCAGGTCATCAGGGGTTGGGTACAGGGCAAATCTATGAAAACAATCTCCCCAGCCAACTGCATTTAGAAGGAGAAAAATTATGGTTTCGGTAAAAAATTCAAAAAATCCGCTAATCATTTCAAAAAAGTTCTCTCTATAATGTATTTTCTGAAAATAAACACTTTTTTTGAGTTTCAGCAATTTTTTTCGTAATTTAGCCCGCTAAAATTAAATTTTATCTAAAAAATGTTAGACGACAACAAAACTCTTGAAAGCCCCTCCAATATTTTTCCTGTAAATATAGAAGACGAAATGCGAACCGCTTACATAGATTACTCTATGTCGGTGATTGTTTCGCGTGCCTTGCCCGATGTACGCGATGGCTTAAAGCCTGTTCATAGACGCGTATTATATGGAATGATGGAACTGGGTGTTTTGCACAATAAACCCTATAAAAAATCGGCTCGTATTGTAGGGGAAATTCTTGGCAAATATCACCCTCACGGCGATTCTTCGGTATACGAAACAATGGTGCGTATGGCACAGGAGTGGTCTTTACGTTACCCACTGGTTGATGGACAAGGCAATTTTGGCTCCATTGATGGCGATAGCCCCGCCGCAATGCGTTATTGCCTTACAGGCGACACGCTCATCAAAACAAATTATGGTCTTGTAGCACTCAAAGATTTAGTAAAAAATTCTCTGCCCGATAGCGAACAGGAAATTGACCTTCAAGTGCTTTCTATGCACCAAAAAGTGCATAAAGCTACTAAGTTTTTCAATTCAGGCTATCACCCTATTTGGGAGCTTACTACGCAAGAAGGCTATCAGCTAAAAGGTTCATCTAATCACCCTATTCTTATTTTAAGTAAAGATGAAACTGGCAAACCTATCTTTGTTTGGAAAGAGCTTTCCAAAGTAAAAGCAGGTGATAAAATTGTAATTGAGCGAAGCCAAACTAATCTTTATGCTCAAAAAGCTTCTTCAAAAGATATTTACCAAAGCATTGTTGCCGCTTGTCTAATTGCCGAAGGTTCAATTTCGTCGAAAAGAGTTACTTTCAACAATACCGACAAAAAGTATTTTGATGACTTTATCAATGCTTATCAGAACCTTATTGGCTCAAAATTTTATGTATATCAGCGAAAGCTACCTTCGGGGAAAGAAATTTATGAATTTGATGTTCAAAATATTTCTGAATTTGCCCAAAACGAATTATTTACACAGCTTGCAGGTCTGAAATCAGCCGAAAAGCATATCCCTCATTGCATTTTACAAGCCCCCAAAGAAGCCCAAAAAATATTCCTGCAATATCTTTTTGAAGGCGATGCTTCGGTGTCTTTGCTTAAAAAAAATACTATTTCTCTGCAATATTGTACGCAAAGCCTTACTTTGGCAAGAGAGTTGCAAATTCTACTTTTAGAATTTGGCATTATCAGTCGTATAAGTTTTACCCAAAAACGCAAAGAATACAAGCTCGTCATTAGTGGTTTTCATAACGTTCAGCTTTTTTACGAAAATATCAATTTTGCAAGTCAAAAAGCCACAAAACTGGCTAAAATTGTAGAGCAAGAACGCCAAAGACAGCAAGAAAAGCCTATCAAATATGCTTTGAGTAAAGATTTTATCCCTTACATTGCAAATTATATTCGGCAATATGCTCCGCATAAGTTTTTAGAAAAAAATAATTTTGACCGCTACGAAAGAATTGCCAAATACTACGAGCAAATTCTCAATACTCTCAACAATGTGTATTTACAAAGTCTATTTCAGGAACTTGTTGCCAAGCGTTATTATTATGCTACCGTAAAAACTTGCCATTTGCTTCCCGAAAAGGATATAGTGTATTCGGTAAAAGTTGAAAGCGATTGTCATTCTTTTGTAGCGAATGGTTTTGTCAATCATAATACCGAAGCCCGCTTGCAACGTATTGCCGAGGAATTGATTGGAGAAATCAACAAAGATACCGTTAATTTTCAGCCAAATTTTGATGATTCGCTAACAGAACCCACAGTACTGCCTGCCAAAATTCCTAATTTGCTTATCAATGGTACTTCGGGCATTGCCGTAGGTATGGCAACTAATATGGCTCCGCATAACCTTTCTGAAGTAATTGAAGGTATTTTGGCATACATTGATAACCCCGAAATTAGTATCAGCGAGCTAATGAAGTACATTCTTGCCCCTGACTTCCCCACAGGTGGTATCATTTACGGCTATGAAGGAGTGCGAAATGCCTACAAAACAGGTAGAGGTAGAATTATTATTCGTGCCAAAGCTAATTTTGAGCAAAGTAAATCAGGCAAAGATTTGATTGTAGTTACAGAAATTCCGTATATGGTCAATAAAGCCGCAATGATTGAAAAAACCGCTCAACTCATCAATGAAAAGAAAATTGAAGGAATTTCTGATATACGCGATGAATCTGACCGAGATGGCTTACGAATTGTTTATGAACTGAAAAAAGATGCAATTCCTGCCATAGTGCTTAATAATTTGTTCAAATACACCCAATTGCAAACGGCTTTTAGTGTCAATAATGTAGCCCTTGTCAAAGGCAGACCTGCTACGCTAAACCTCAAAGAACTTATCAAATATTACGTAGAACATCGCCACGAGGTAGTGATCCGCCGTACTAAATTTGATTTGAACGAGGCTCAAAAAAGGGCTCATATTTTAGCAGGTTTGCTCATCGCCTTGGATAATTTAGACGCCGTAATTACTCTTATTCGTAATGCCCAAGACCCCGACGAAGCCAAAACAGGTTTAATGAATAACTTTTCTCTTACCGAAATTCAAGCAAAAGCTATCTTGGATATGCGTTTGCAAAGACTTACAGGGTTGGAAAGAGAAAAAATTGTCGCCGAAAACAAAGAAATTACGGCTCTCATTGCCGATTTAGAGAATATTTTGGCTGATGAAAAACGCCGAATGGAAATTATCAAGCAAGAGCTTGTAGAAATTAAAGAACGCTACGGCGACAAACGCAAAACTGAAATTGTATATTCGGCAGAAGAGTTCCAGGACGAAGATATGATTGCCGATGAGCAGGTCGTGATTACAATTTCGCATAAGGGTTACATCAAACGTACCCCTCTTTCAGAATATCGCGTGCAAGGGCGTGGTGGTATAGGTTCTCGTGGCGTAACAACCAAAGAAGATGATTTTACCGAACATCTTTTTGTAGCCACTAATCATAACTATTTGCTGATTTTTACCGAAAGCGGAAAAGTATTTTGGATAAAAGTTTATGAAATTCCCGAAGGAAGCAAAACCGCCCAAGGACGTGCCATTCAGAACCTTATACAAATTGAAAATGGCGACAAGGTGCGAGCCGTTATCAATGTAGAAACTTTGGAAGACGAAGACTACATCAATAACCATTATTTGGTAATGTGTACCGAAAAAGGCATTATCAAGAAAACCACTTTGGAAGCCTATTCTCGCCCAAGAGCTACAGGTATCAACGCTATCAATATCAATGAAGGTGATAAGCTCATAGAAGTCCGAATGACAACAGGCAACGACCATATTATTATAGCCACTCAATCAGGCAGGGCTATTCATTTCCACGAAGAAAATGTACGTCCTATGGGACGTAACGCCACAGGCGTAAGAGGTATCTGGCTTGACGAAACCAACCCCGACGATATTGTGATTGGAATGGTTTGCGTTCAAAGCCAAAATCAGCATCTTTTAGTAGTTTCGGAAAGAGGTTTTGGCAAGCGTTCGGAAGTGGAAGAATACCGCATTACTGCTCGTGGAGGCAAAGGCGTAAAGGCTATGAACCTCACCGAAAAAACAGGCAAACTTGTTGCTATCAAAGAAGTTTCAGATAATGACGATTTGATGATTATCAACAAATCAGGCATCACCATACGCATACGTGTAAGCGATTTACGCCTGCAAGGACGTGCTACGCAAGGTGTAAAACTTATCACACTCAATAAAGATGATGAAATTTCATCAGTAGCTAAAATTGAAAAAATGGAAGGCGAAGAGAGCGAAACCACTCCCGCCGAAAGTACATCAGTTTCTTAATATAAAAAAAGCCTGCTTCTGTAAAAGCAGGCTTTTTTTATATTTTATCAGGGTCTATACCTAACTCACGTAACTTTTCAGCTAATTTTTCTTTCTCTTGAATTGTTTTGCTTAAATCCTCTTGAGTTTTGCTTAAATCCTCTTGAGTTTTTCGCAACTCCTTTTGAGACTCTGTTAAAATCTCTAAGATTTCTGTATAGGTTGCAAATCTTTCGCCTGTGGGTCGGTAGATGTGCATAGTATCTTCCTCAAAGTCTAATACAAACCGAATACCCATCAGCGGACTCTGCCAATGATTAGTTTCTTCTATTTCCTTAAAATGATCTCCTTCTCGTATCCACACTAAAAGTTCATTGATATCAGGGTCGTAGAAATAATATTCCTGCACCCCATAATTCTGATAAAATATCAATTTTCTTGACATTTCCAGAGGCGTATTTCCCGGCGAATTGATTTCAAAAACCACTTGCGGTGAGATATTCTCCTCTTCCCATTGCTTGTACGAACCTCTATCTCCTTTCGGTCTGCCGAATACTACCATTACATCGGGAGCTTTGCGAATTTTAGGATTTCCTTCCACAGGATACCAAAGTAAATCGCCTGCTACAAAAACGTTCGGGTCGTGAGCATACATCGCCTCTAAACCCTCTTTTATTAAAACAATCCAATTAAATTGCTTCGTATTATCTGCCATAGGCATTCCGTCTGAATCTGGATAAACAATGGTTTCTTTTTTATCAAGATATTTGGGTGCTTTCGTTTTTTTTACCAAAGTATCCATAGTGAGAGTTATTTTTACACAAACTTACAAAATCTTTCACAAGAATAAAAGCCTTAACACAAAGTCAAGGCTTTTTGAATCAATTATTTCTTAACCAACGCTCACGCAAGCGTATTTGCTCTGTGGTAGCCTGCGGATTGAGTGAAAAAGTTTTTTCTTTTTCGTCAAAAATAATACCTATTTTATCATAGTATTCTTTCAAAGGTAAAGGTTCGGCATTTTTTACATAACGATTGAAAAAATCTGCAATTTCAGGGTAAGTACGTTTTACGAAAATATCAAACCATTCTTTTTCAGGAAAACTTTTGCTCGGTCCGTATTCTTTGGCAAATTCGTTGATAACATCTCTCAAACCACGCTTTCCTTGCGAAAGTTCCAAAAGACGAATATCCAAAAGCCCTGCCACCAAAGCCCCACGATTGTAAATGTTGCCATATTGTTTTTGACCTTCGGGAGTGTAAGAAGTCAAGCTGATTTTACTTAAACTATAAGTTTTGTCGTAGAAACGTTCATCAACAATTACTTTGCGTCGTAAATCTTTGAAATATTCGTCAAGGGTTTTAATGCTGTAGCAAATTTGCATCTTGTGAGAAGCCCACTCCGTTGTACCTTCGTAAAGCCAAAGATGTTCGGAGGGAGTAGGCGTTACAAAGTTGAATTTTTCAATGATTTCGCTATGAATATTGAGCGGCGTAACAATATGAAAAAACTCGTGAGCGGCAATATCTGTCATTTTTTTACCAAAATCTTCACTCCAATCTTGCTCCTTTATGATGTATTCAGAGCTATATGAATGTTCCCAAGCCCCCGCATTTCTATCTTCAAAGAAAAACAAAAACGTATAACGAGGCACAGGCAAGCCATTCAGAAAAGCATCGGCGGCAACAAGCATATTAGTCATTGAAGCAAGTAATTTTTCAGAAGTAATTTTTGCTGTTTTAGAATAAGTGTAAAGCTCTACTTGGGTACTGCGAATTTTTGTAGAGGCTTTGGAAAGACTGCCAAAAAGAATGGGCGAATCTACAATGTGGTCGTAGTTATTAGCTAAGAAAAAACCATCTTTCATTTCTAGGGCCGTTCCATAAATCCATTCTTGCGGATATAAAAATTTGATTTTCAAGGGAGCAGACTGCATACCTTGTGGATAGCCAAAAACGGTTTGCCCATTGATGAGAGCGTGGTCTTTTTCAAGCGAACTGCCACACATTTCATAAATTTTATTTTCGGTTACGGGAGTATCAAAAGTTTCGGCGATATGATAGCGAATAGTTGCGACTTTTTCAGGATTTGCTATTTCCCACTGATTGGTAGAAATTTGTTTGGCAGTAATTTGTTTTCCTTTGGCGTCAAGGGCTTCAAATTTCCGTACAAAACGCCCCATATCCATCACTTGGTAGGTACCAGGAGCAGTAGAAGCAAACTGATAAATCTTGTTTTCTTTCGTCAATCCTTTAACTTTCAGTTCTACCTTAAAGAGGTCATCGGCTCTATCATTCAAATTTACGGTATATTCCAACACCTTTTGAGCAAGCAAATAGCTCGTATTAAAAACTAAAAGCAGTACGAACAATGTTATTTTTTTCATATTCTTTGTAGTAGTTAAGAAGTTAAAGCTCAAAAATAAAGATTTTTTGGAAGTAAATTCTTAAAAAAGATACAATATTTTAACAAAAATTTCGTAATTAGTGGTAGAAAAACAGATACAAAAACAAAAAATATTTGTGTGTTTTGAAAAAAGACTTATATTTGCCCCAAAACTCTAATGACAATGAGAAAAACAATTACCCTAACGCTTATACTTTTTATTTTTGCATTTTTTGCAAAAGCCCAAATCGGAGATTACAAATCGCATACGGTGTATATTTACAACTTCACCAAATATATTCAATGGCCTGCCACCTATCAGAGCGGTGATTTTGTGATAGCCGTTTATGGTCTTTCTCCTCTTACGGCTCAGCTTCGTGCCGCAACCTCCAACAAAAGGGTAGGAAATCAAAAAATAGTAGTCAAGCAATACTTGAGCCTCAATGCTATTGAAAATCCACACATTTTATTCATCAGCCTCCAACAAAGTAAAAACCTTGAAGCTATCAAGAAAAAATTAGAAGGTAAATCCACACTCATTGTTACAGAAAAGCCGGGATTAGGACCTCAAAGTCATATCAATTTTATCTTACGAGAAGGTAAGTGGAAAATTGAATTAAATAATGCAACCGTAGAGGCGGCAGGTTTGAAAGTTTCCGCCCAGCTTTCCAGAATCGCTATTCCTGTCAGATAATTTTAATAAACAATGATGCAAAACCTGTCAAATAATTACTTGACAGGTTTTATTTTTTCAATTAAGCAGTTGCCTCTACTTCTACTTCTTTTTGAGCAAGGTATCTTTCGGCATCAAGAGCCGCCATACAGCCTGTACCTGCCGCCGTAACTGCCTGCCTGTAAATATGGTCTTGAGCATCTCCACAAGCAAATACGCCCGCAATATTGGTACGTGTAGAGCCTTTTTCAGTAATGAGGTAGCCATTTTCGTCCATATCCAAAATGCCTTTGAATATATCAGTATTGGGCTTGTGTCCGATAGCTACAAAAAAGCCTTGTACAGGAATATCTTTCAACTCACCTGTTTGTGTATTTTTGATACGAATTCCTTCTACTTGGTCATTTCCTAAAATATCTTCGGTAACTGAATTCCAAATAATTTCAATGTTAGGGGCAGACATTACGCGTTTTTGCATAATTTTAGAGGCACGCATTTCATCACGTCTGACAATCATATACACCTTATTGCACAATTTGGAAAGATAACTTGCCTCTTCGCAAGCCGTATCACCTGCTCCAACTACTGCCACATCTTTTCCACGAAAGAAAAAACCATCACAAACTGCACAAGCTGAAACCCCTTTCCCATTGAGGCGTTGTTCGGCTTCCAAACCCAACCATTTTGCAGATGCCCCCGTAGCAATAATGACTGCTTCGGCTTCAATGATAAAACTATCATCTACTACTACTTTATGCGTACCACCCGATAGAAATTCAACTTTTGTAATCATTCCATTACGCACTTGCGTACCAAAACGCTCTGCTTGGCGTTGGAAATCCATCATCATTTGCGGTCCCATAATGCCATCAGGATAGCCCGGATAATTTTCTACATCGCTGGTAATCGTAAGTTGCCCACCGGGTTGGCTACCCGTATAAAGCACAGGGTTTAAGCCCGCCCGAGCCGCGTAAATCGCCGCAGTATAGCCTGCAGGTCCTGAACCAATAATTAAGACTTTTACTCTTTCTTTGACTTGCATTGCTTTTTTTATTTAGTACCTAAATATAATAGATTTTGGGAGCAAAAAGTTCAATTGAACATTTCACAATATTTCTAAATGTAATTTCAGAAAAGTTTTGCCAATACATATTTTATTAGTAAATTGCAAAAATATTTTTTTCGCTTCAAAAATCAACGCAAAAACAATGCAAAAGAAGTTTTTACTCTCGCTGTTTCTTTTAGTTTGGGGTTTATGTGCTTTTTCCCAAGACTATCGCTTAATGTTGCAGTCGGGTAGCAAACCTGATGCCATTGGTTTAGAGCAATACGCTTCACGCAAAGTAAGTCTATTGGGTAGCCGAATGGGGAATGGAAATTACGTTATTTTACAATTTCATCAAATTCCTACGCATAGTCAAAAAGAGGAAATTCGCAGAGCAGGCATACAACTTTTTGACTATCTGCCTCACTTTGCTTTTTGGGCTTATTTGCCTGATGAAGTTTCAAGTAGTAACCTGCAAAATTTAGGTGTAAAAAGCATTTATCCCTACGCTCCTACTGATAAAATCGCAAAACTCATCACTGATAAAGGTATTCCTGATTGGGCTATCAAAGAGCGTGGTAATGTAGATTTGCTTGTTCAAATTTACCCTAATATTCCTTTGCAGGAAGCTCTTGGTCGTTTGGTTTCTTTGGGTTGGGTGAAGGTAGTGCAAGAAAAATTTTTGGCAGATGTGAGCATTTTGCGAGTACCTATCCAGAAGATGCAGGATTTGGCTCAAATTCCTTTTGTATATTTTATAGAGCCTATTTTTCCACCTGCTCAGCTTGAAAACCGCGAAGCTACCAGCAATCATCGCATCAATTTTGTAAATTCTGAATACGCAGGCGGTAGAAAATATGACGGCACTGGCATTGTGGTTTCAATGGGAGATGATGGCACTGCTGATACACACATTGATAAAAAAGGAAGAATTACCAACAACATCACCTCTAATAGTGGTAACCACGGCGACCACGTTTCGGGTATTATTATGGGGGCTGGCAATCTTAACCCTCTGATGAAAGGACAAGCACCCGGAGCTCATCTGGAAGTATATTCTTACCACGACGACATTGACCAAATGCCCACCCCTTACAATACTAAAAATGTTCGCATAACTTCGCACTCTTTGGGAGAAAGCTTAAATGCAGGCTATAATACAGGAGCTAGACAAGTAGATCAGCAGATACGTCAAATGCCTGACCTGATGCACGTATTTTCTGCGGGAAATAGCGGTTCGGCATTTTACACCATTACAGGTGGCAGAAAAGCAGGTAAAAACGTAATCGCCGTGGCTAATCTTTCCAAAACTGACGCTATCAGTAGTAGTAGTAGCCGAGGACCCGCCGCCGATGGCAGACTAAAGCCCGAAGTTTCGGCAGTAGGTTCGAGTGTAAATTCTACGGGAGAAAATAATACTTATTACTCTTCATCAGGGACTTCAATGGCTTGTCCTGCTGTATCGGGTACGCTGGCGGCTTTGTATCACGCCTACCGAGCTTTGAATAGTAACGCAATGCCTACTTCGGATATTATCAAAGGAATTGTAATGAACACCGCTGATGATTTGGGCAATGCTGGACCCGATTTTACTTTTGGCTATGGTCGTATCAATGCTCGCAGAGCGGTGCTTACTTTGGAGCAAAATCGCTATTATGTAAATAGTATTACACAGGGCGTTACCCAAACCCAAACCATTAACGTTCCCGCAGGTACAAAGCAACTCAAAGTAATGCTCTATTGGAACGACTACGAAGGTGCAGCAGGTGCAAGTGTTCCTTTGGTAAATAATTTAAATCTCACTGTTACCCCGCCTTCTGCTTCTCCTGTAAATCCTTGGATTTTGAACCCCAGTGCCACTTCCGACCCTGCGGTACGTGGTGTTGATAATATCAATAACTCTGAACAAGTAACTATTGATGACCCCGCTGCTGGCACTTATACCATTTCGGTAAATGGCTTCGCCGTACCACAAGGACCTCAACAATATGTAGTATGCTACGAATTTGTACAAGATGATGTAGTGCTTACTTTCCCCATTGGTGGAGAAAGTTTTACACCCGGCACTACTGAAAAAATTCGTTGGGACGCTTGGGGCAGTTCTGGCAGTTTTGATTTAGAATATTCTGCCAACGGCGGTACTACTTGGACAAGCATTATCACTGGACTTGCAGGTTCAACCCGCTCTTATGATTGGAATGTTCCTAATGTACAAAGCGGACAGGTACGCGTACGTGTAAGCAAAGGTGCTTTGCAATCGCAAAGTATAGCTAATTTTTCTATTATGCCTTTTCCAAGTGGGCTGAGTGCTTCTGCGGGCTGTTCGGGAGTTAATCTTTCGTGGAGTACCGTAACAGGAGCTACGAGTTATGAAGTATTCCGTTTGGGTACAAAATATATGGAATCGGTTGGGACGACTACTGCTACTAATTTTGCCGACAATGTTCCCACAGGTGATACCTATTGGTATGCCGTTAGAGCTTTGGGACCAAGTGGAGCGGTAAGCCGTAGATGCAATGCTATTTCCTTCAATCTCACTTCTTACGTTTGTGCTACCGATGCCGCTATCGCAAACATTTCTCCTTCGGGCAATTCTTGCAATATGTCAGAAAATAGCGAAGTGAAAATTACCGTACAAAACGTAGGCACTAGCACTCTTAATAACTTAACCCTCAATTATGAAGTAAAAAAATCTGATAATACCCTTGTAACTTCTGGCTCGAGCAATATTGTCTCTCTTGCCGCAAATGCTACACAAGAAATTACTTTCACTGCTAATTTAGGCATTATAGATGAAACTTATCAGATTTCTGCTACCGTAAACGTAACAGGCGACCAAAATGCCTCCAACAACCAGCGTAATGTATCGGCTAAAAATGTGAGTATCAACCTAACCCTTGCTTATGACAATGGTGTTTTAAGAGCCACACAAGGGCATCGGAATTATCGTTGGTTCAGAGATGGGCAGTTTCTTGCAACCACAGGAGCAAATCACGAATGGTCTCCTAACACACTCGGAACATACCAAGTAGAAGCTCAATCCTACACCAACAATTGTAAAAAAATGTCTAACGAAGTGGTTGTTACGGTACTTTCTTTGCAAGATGTTTCCAATGAATTACTTATTGTCCCCAATCCCACAGAAAGTGAAATAAGTATTACTTTGCCCAAAAATTTGCAAAATAACTCACAATTTACGCTCATAGATGTAAAAGGTAGAAAGCTACTGGAAGGCTCTTTGCAAGAAAATCAGAATATTGATGTAAGCAAATTGCCCAAAGGTTTGTATATTTTAGAAATCAAAAATGCTACCCACCGAGCTATTCGGAAAGTAGCGAAGCAATAAATGCTAAAATCCCCTTTCAGTTTGCTGTAAAGGGGATTTTTTTCTAATCTACTTGATAACCCAATCTTTTGAGCCACTTTTCCTGCTTTCGCCAATCCTTTTCTACTTTCACAAACTGCTCCAAATGTACTTTTTTGCCAAAAAACTGCTCCATTTCTTTACGAGCCTCTGTACCTACTTTTTTCAAATCTTTGCCTCCTTTACCTATCAAAATACCTTTTTGGCTCTCTCTTTCTACAATAATTTCCGCCTGAATATGAAGAATACCTTCTTTTTCTTTGAAAGAAATTATTTGCACATCTGTGCTATATGGCACTTCTTTTTGGTAATGTAAAAAAACCTTTTCTCGTAAAATTTCCGCCGCAAAAAAACGCTCTGTTTTGTCCGTGAGAGCATCTTCATCAAAATAAGCGGGGTGTTCGGGAAGTCTTTCTACAATTTTTTGCAAAAGAACATCCGTCTGAAACTGATTGATTGCCGAAATAGGAAGTATCGGCACATTAGGGAAAAGTTGTTGCCATTCTAAAACTTTACTTTCCAAAGTTTTTTGGTTAATCAAGTCAATTTTATTCAAGATAATCATCAGTCGGTCTTGATGTTGCGATAAAAGAGTTATCAATTTTTCATCTTCTTCGTTATCGCTTACGTCTATCACCCACAAAAGCAAATCGGCATCTTCCAAACTTTCCTCCACAAATTTCATCATTACCTTGTGCAAGGCATATTTTGCCTCAATAATGCCCGGTGTATCGGAAAAAACAATCTGATAACTATCCGTTGTGAGAATGCCCTTAATGCGGTGGCGAGTAGTTTGAGCTTTGGGCGTAACAATCGCAAGTTTTTCGCCTACAAGGGCATTCATCAGCGTAGATTTCCCCGCATTAGGCTTGCCGATAATATTTACAAAACCAGATTTCATTGGTTAGATGTTAGATGTTTAGATAAAGGGTTGAAATCTGAAAGTATTTGTAGAAATTTAATCTACCTTTCACGAAACTTTGCTACCCAAAATTTAGTTTTGCAAAAAAAGGCTTTTTTCTATGAAAAAACAAGAAAGTATCCCCACTTCCAAAGTAGCTCGTGCCACAAAATTCATTCAGACAGGTGTAAAAGTAGGTGGAAATTATCTTAAACACTATGCCAAAAAGCTCGTAAATCCTGAACTCAGCAAAGAAGAACTTCACGAAAATAATGCCGAAGATATCTATAAAACGTTAAGCCAACTCAAAGGCAGTGCCTTGAAGGTTGCCCAAATGATGAGTATGGATAAAAACGTTTTGCCCAAAGCCTATGTGGATAGATTTACAATGGCTCAATATTCTGCTCCGCCTCTTTCCTACCCGCTCGTGGTAAAAACCTTTAAGCAATACTTGGGCAAAGCCCCTACGGAAATCTTTGATACTTTTAGTAAAGATGCTATCAATGCCGCCTCTATTGGGCAAGTACATCAGGCGACTTTGAAGGGTAAAAAATTCGCTGTAAAAATTCAATATCCGGGAGTATCCGAAAGCATCAAATCCGATTTGCGAATGGTAAAACCATTTGCTGTTCGCATTTTGAATATGAATGAAAAAGATATTGACCTGTATATGCAGGAGGTAGAAAGTAAACTTTTAGAAGAGGCTGATTATGATTTAGAACTGAAACGCTCCATAGAAATTTCAAAGGCTTGTTCGCATTTTCCTGATTTATTTTTTGCTCAATACTATCCTGAATATTCCTGCAAAAAAATCCTAACTATGGATTGGCTGGAAGGCAAACATTTACCCGAATTTTTGAAAACTAATCCTTCGCAAGAAGTTCGTAATCGCATAGGTCAAGCCCTTTGGGATTTTTACGATTATCAAATTCACACGCTCAAAGCCGTTCACGCAGACCCCCACCCTGGAAATTTTTTGCTCACCCCCGAAGGTAAAGTCGGTGTAATTGATTTTGGCTGTATCAAAGAAATTCCGCAAGAATACTACGACAATTATTTTATAGTTATCAATCCGTATTTGCTTAAAGACGAAGCTACACTCCTGCAAACCTTTAAAAATTTAGGTTTCATCTTGCCCCAAGATACCCCCGAACAACAAGCCCTCTTTGCCAATCTTTTCAAAGGAATGATAGAACTACTTGGCAGACCTTTCCACCAAGAAACATTTGACTTCGGCGATGATAGCTATTTTCAAGAAATTTATCATTACGCCGAAAATTTGGCTCGTATGGAAGAACTTCGCAAAGCCAATCAAGCTCGCGGTTCAAGACACGGCTTGTATATCAATCGCACTTATTTTGGGCTGTATTCTATCCTAAACCAACTCAAAGCCAACATTCGCACCACTAAACCTGAATTTTTGAGCAAGCCAATTCAATAGACGTAAGAAACAGGAAACAGGAAACGAGAGATAAGAAACAGGAAAAAAGAAAAATGCAAGTTTATAAAATTTTAGAAGAAGCCTATAAACACTTCAACCAACCTGCCTTCATTGAAAATGACCCTATCTGCATTCCTCACAGCTTTACAGGCAAGCAAGATAGGGAAATCGCAGGTTTTTTTGCCGCAACTCTCGCTTGGGGACAGCGAAAAGTGATTATTCGCAAATGTCGCGAACTCCTACAAATGATGGATAATGCCCCCTATCATTTTGTAAAAAATTTTCAAGAAACAGATTTGAAACCTTTTCTGCAATTCAAACAACGTACTTTTAATGCTGATGATAACCTTTATTTTTTGCACTTTTTGCAGTTTTGGTACAAAAAACACGAAAGTTTAGAGGAGGCTTTTGTTCAAGAGTTTTCCTTGCAAGAAAAAAACATAGAAAAAGCTCTTATCCATTTTGAAAAAACTTTTTTTTCACTTCCCTTTGCTCTTGCACGCACACGCAAACATATACCTACCCCTACAAGAAAATCTACCTGCAAAAGGCTGTGTATGTTTTTGCGTTGGATGGTGAGAAAAGATAAAAACGGCGTAGATTTTGGTATTTGGCAAAAAATTAAACCCTCCCAACTCGTCTGCCCTTGCGATGTACATACCGAACGCACCGCCCGAGCATTAGGACTAATTACCCGCAAATCAACCGATTGGCTCGCCGCTTTGGAACTAACAGAAAACTTACGCAAATTTTGCCCCCAAGACCCCGTAAAATATGATTTTGCTTTGTTTGGGCTGAGTGAAAAAGGTAACTTACGTATCTAATCAAAGCATTTTAAGAACAAATAGCCTTATTTATCTTTTCTTTTTCGCCCAAAATTTTTAACTTTATTGCCATAAAAATTGAGCTGTATGAAAAAATTATACTTCTTTCTGTGGTTTTGTGTTCTTGCAAATTTTGTTTTTGCTCAAAAAAAATCTTTAAGACAAGCAGAATATCATTATAGCTATCAGGAGTATAGCCTTGCTATTCCATTTTATGAAGCGTACATCAATGAAGAGCCTAAATTAGAAAAAATCGTTGATGCCAGCTATAAATTAGGCATTTGCTATTTGCAAACTGCCCACAAAGGGAAAGCACTACCTCATTTAGAATTTGTGTATGAGTATGCTCCCAAGCATCATAAAAATCTAACTTACTACCTTGCTCAAACCTATCATTTTTTGCACAATTGGGATAAAGCTGAAAAATTTTATCAAATAGCAATGAGCGAAAGCGAATTTGCCAAAGATATTCCTAAACACTTGCAAGAATGCAAATACGGCAGAGAGTACACCAAAGACCCTTCACGTGTAGTTATTGAAAATTTGGGAGATATTCTCAATTCACCCTATCCCGAGTACGTACCTGTTATATCAGAAGATGAAAAGATTATGCTTTTTACGGCTCGCCGCCCCAATACCACAGGCGGTGGCAAAGACTATGACCAAGAATATTTTGAAGATATTTACATTTCAGAACATATCAATGGTAAATGGACAGAACCTAAAAATCTGCCTCGCCCTATCAATGGTAATTCTCACGATGCTTGTATCGCTCTTTCGCCTGATGGTACAAAACTTTTTGTCTATAAAACAGGCTCGGGCAAAGAGAAAATGGGAGATATTTATATTTCCGAAAAACAATCTGAGGGCTGGACTGAACCTAAATCTATGGGTAATAAAATCAATACCAAATACCGCGAACCTTCTATTTCTATCACTCACGATGGCAACACTGTGTATTTTTCTAGCGACAGACCGGGCGGCTTCGGCGGGCTAGATATTTACAAATCCACCAAAAACGAAAAAGGCGAATGGGGCGAACCTATCAATTTAGGTTCTACTATCAACACCCCTTACGATGAAGATGCTCCCTTCATTCATAATGAAACTACTCTCTATTTCAGTTCGCAAGGGCATAGCTCTATGGGCGGCTACGATATTTTTGTAAGCGAACTGAAAGACGGCAAATGGACTACCCCACTGAATATGGGCTTTCCTATCAATACCGCCGATGATGATATTTATTTTGTGGTTTCAGCGGATAATAAAAGAGGATATTTTTCATCAGGTAGGGCAGGTGGCTTGGGCGATAAGGATTTGTATGTTACTTATTTGCCTGAAAGAAATTTAGAGTATGTAAAAGTGGATAAAAACACACAAATCCCAGATAAACAAGTAGCTATTAATATCCCAACACCTCAAACTCCTACCCAAGAGGAGAAAAAATTTATTACTATTCTAAAAGGCACTATTCGTGATGCCAAAACTAAAGAACGTCTTTCCGCCGCTATCACGCTCTACGATTTGCGAGACAATCACTTAGAGGAGGAAATGACTTCCGAAGAAAAAACAGGTAAATACGAAACCATTGTTCCTGCTGACAAACATTTCCTTATTAGCGTAGATAAGGAAGGCTATATGTTTCATTCAGAGGAATTTACCGTACCACCCCAGCCCAAAGACAAAAACCAAGAAATTATCGTAGATATTGACCTTGTGAAAATTGAAAAAGGTGCGAAAATCAAACTCAAAGTATTTTATGACTTTGATAAAGATTTCTTACGCCAAGAGTCTGTTGTAGAATTAGAAAAATTAGTAGCTTTCCTTCAAAGATACCCCAAAGTAAAAGTAGAAATTTCGGGACATACCGATGCCATTGGCACAGAAGCTAAAAATCAAGGGCTTTCAGAACGAAGGGCTCAATCTGTGGTGCGTTATCTGGTAGAAAAAGGTATTGACCCTAAACGCTTGGTTGCCAAAGGCTATGGCGAATTGCGTCCTATCGCTCCCAATGATACCGATGAAGGCAGACAACTCAACCGCCGTACTGAATGTGAGATTATAAGCGTAAATTAGCTATCCCTCAAAAATTAAAACCCAACAAAACTGCCACGAATGCACGAATGTTTTTTCTGTATTCTTGTATAATTCGTGTTATTCGTGGCTGAAAGTTAGTGATTACGCTCAATAGTAAATTGTAAAAGTTTTTGCAGGGATATGCTGTACTCATTTTGGGGCAAAAAACTATTCAGCAGTGTAATAGCTTCCTGATAGTATTTTTGCATTTTTTCTTGGGCATATTCAATGCCTCCTTTGTTTTTCACAAATTCCACAACTCTTTTCACCGTGCTATTCTTATGACTTTGGTTTTTGATGAGAAAAATAATTTCTCGCTTTTCAAGCCAAGAAGCTTTTGAAAGAGCATAAATGAGCGGTAAAGTCATTTTCTTTTCTTTAATATCAATCCCTACGGGCTTTCCGATTTCGGCATCGCCATAATCAAATAAATCATCTTTGATTTGAAAAGCAATGCCAACTTTTTCACCAAAAAGTTTAGCTTTTTCTTGAATTTCAGGGCTTACCCCCGCCGAACAAGCTCCCACAGCACAACAAGAAGCTATCAATGAAGCCGTTTTCTGCCGTATAACCTCAAAATATACCTCTTCGGTAATATCCAACTTGCGGGCTTTGGCAATTTGCAGAAGTTCCCCTTCGCTCATTTCGCGTACTGCGGTAGAAACAATTTGCAGTAAGTCAAAATCTTGATTATCTACTGAAAGCAACAAACCCCTTGAAAGCAAATAATCTCCTACCAGTACAGCAATTTTATTTTTCCAAAGAGCATTGATAGAAAAAAAACCTCTTCGGTACATAGAGTCATCTACTACGTCATCGTGTACCAAAGTAGCCGTGTGAAGCAGTTCTATCAGTGAAGCCCCACGATAAGTTTTTTCAGTAATGCCCCCACAAGCTCCCGCAATTAGAAACACAAACATCGGGCGAATTTGCTTGCCTTTCCGCTTAACAATGTAGTGTGTAATAGTATCTAATAGAAAAACTTTGCTTTGCATAAATGAACGAAATTTCTGCTCAAAAAGCATCATTTCGTTCTGAATAGGAGCTTGTATCTCTTCTATACGAATAGGCATTGAAAAGTTTGATAAATACTAAAAATATAAAACGAAAAAAAATTATAGTTGTTTCAATCTTTCAATTTCTGCTCTGATTTCCTCAATTACTTCCTTATTTTGAATTTCTTTTTTACCTTCAACACTTGTTGAAAACAAATAAAAAACTTTCCCTCCAAATTTTTTTGTAAATTCTTGGTGTGATTTTTCTTGTAAAGCGTATTCTTTGAACATTTCAGGCAATTGTATCCCTTTGTTAATAGGCTTTATTTGCAAACCAATATATTTTTCAGCAATTTTTATGTAAAAATCTACATTAAATAACCTATCCCACTCATCGGGGGCAGGTTCTATTTTTATTCCCAACTCTGCTTGTAATTGACCATAAATAGTCTGAATTTCAGTTACATATCCATCATAAGTTCTATCTATCACTAGTTGCAGCATATAATTTATGCAGTCTTCCAACGTAATTTCACTCACTTCTGCTTGAATCACCTCCGTAACTTTTACATATAACCTTTTACCCAATTCTTCAATATGTTCTTTTGACCTAACATTTTGAAAATAATAATTACGCCACTCTTCTATGTTTTTAGGAGAACATTTTCGTATAGCTTCAGAAACCGCTCCAACATTTTTCTTGAAATTAAGTTGAAAACGATTAACAGCTGAATTTAAAATCCACTCTTTAGGCATTTTCTTGATTAAAAAGCTTTATAAATTTTTCCTTATACCGATATTCCCGACTTGTATCTACACTGACTAGTTTATTTTTTATCAAATGAGCGTTGATAAAAGTTTTGTTTTCAAGATAAAGGTAAACCAACAAGTTATTTTCCTCATCAAATTTAGGTTCGTCGTATCTGCAAAAAACTTTTTTACCTTTTACTTTATCTATCAAAAATTTGACGGCTTTTCCATTCAAGTTCTCATCTTGTTTTACTCCTAAAAGTCTAATTTTCAATTTGTTACTTAAAATCATTTTTTCAGGACTGATGATTTCCTTAACAGAAAACAGCTCTTGTCTTGCGGAGAAAGAGTGTTTATCAATTTTTGACCCGAATAGTAATTGTTTAACATCTACTTTCTTATCAAACAAATGGGGATCTTTGAAAATATAAGGCAAATTTTGAATTTCTTGCTCAAAATCAATTTTCAAAGGCTCTTGAATTACAAATTCATAAGAAGTTTCATCAATATCTTTCTGATAAACCCGCAGTCTTTCTTTGATAATGGAAATAAAATCGGGATTTATCTCATAAGAAACTGAGTTTCTGTTTAGCTTTTTGGCTACTAATGCAGTGGTACCACTGCCTGCAAAAGGGTCTAAAATTGTTTCCCCTACAAAAGAAAACATTTTTATCAGTCTGTATGGTAACTCTTCGGGAAACATAGCAATATGCCCTTTTTGCTTTACCCCTTGAAAACACCAATGCCCTGCGAAAAAGGTGTTCCATTCATCAGCTGTCATTTTAGAAAATTCTTTTTGCTCTTTACTGGGTTTTGGGGCTTCACCTAACTTTTTGAAAATGAGTATGAACTCATAATCTAACTTTAAGATACCATTTCTTGGATAAGGATAAGACCCCATCTGCACTCCCCCGCCTGTGGTATGAGAGGTAGTTACTTTTTGCCATATAACAGCTCCCATATAGTCAAACCCAATAGTTTCACAGAACTTAATAATCTCTTCACGAATAGGAATGACCTTGTAACGCCCATAATACACCGACCTTGCGAATTGATCTCCTATATTGATACATAAACGGCAACCCTTATGTAGTACCCTATAGCACTCTTTCCATACCAAATTCAAATGATTGATGTATTTTTCGTAGCTATCGTGAAAACCAATTTGATTTTCTACTCCATAGTCTTTGAGTTGCCAATAGGGCGGCGAAGTAATAATCAAATGTACCGAATTATCTGCCAATTCAGTCATTTTTCTACTATCGCCATTAACTATGAGATGTTGTGTTTTCAAGGTAGCTAGCGGTTTTTTTCCAAAAATTTAGCATTAGCTAAAATACCTAAAATCGTGTTTGTTGGGCAGTTGCAAAAGAAACTCATACATAAGTTTGATGATATTTTCTACATCATCTTTATGCACGGTTTCTACGGTGGTATGCATATATTTGAGTGGCAATGAAATCAGAGCCGAAGGCACACCACTATTAGAATAAGCAAAAGAATCGGTATCCGTACCCGTAGAACGTGAAACCGCCGCTCTCTGATAAGGAATGTTATTTTTTTGAGCCACTTCAAAAAGCATTTTTAGTACATTGACCTGCACCGCAGGACCAAACGTCAGTACAGGTCCTTTCCCTGCTGTGAAATCGCCGTCAATAATTTTATTGTAAAGCGGAGCTTGTGTATCGTGGCAAACATCTGTAATAATTGCTACATCAGGCTTGATAGCGTGAGCAACCATTTCAGCACCACGCAAACCAATCTCTTCCTGCACACAATTCGCAATGTACAATCCAAAAGGCAACTTCTTTTTATTTTCAGAAAGCAGGCGAGCCACTTGGGCAATCATATAACCTCCTATGCGGTTATCTATGCCCCTGCCTACATAATAACGGTCGTTGAGTTCAAACATTTCATCAG
Organism: Raineya orbicola; assembly: GCF_002843425.1. Classification (GTDB taxonomy): domain Bacteria; phylum Bacteroidota; class Bacteroidia; order Cytophagales; family Thermonemataceae; genus Raineya; species Raineya orbicola. The sequence goes on along the minus strand of NZ_NKXO01000027.1, from coordinate 14,170 downwards.
CAAAAGTAATTACTGAACCCACATTTACACCTTTATCCAAAACTTCTTGTTTGGTAGAACAACCAATGTCAATGTAAATATTTTTCATATCAGGCATAGGGTCGCGGTCTTTCTCGTGGCGAACGTGAATAGCGGGCCAGCCAAAAATACCTTTCACGATGCCTTTATCGCCGTGAATATTCACACGCATAGAAGGAGCTATCACAGGGTCTGAACCGCCGTTGCGTCTTACGTAAATATAACCGCTATCCGTGATGTAATTTACAAACCAAGAAATTTCATCAGAATGAGCTTCTATCACAACTTTGTATTCTGCTTTGGGGTTGATGATACCTACTACACTGCCATAAGCATCTATGTAATAGTCATCAATAAAAGGCTTGATGTATTCCAGCCAAATCTGCTGACCGCTTACTTCAAAACCTGTGGGCGAAGCATTATTCAAGTATTTGTATAAAAATTCTTTGGGTGATAGTTGCGATGAATTTGTCTTTTTCTTTGCCATAATTCAAATGATTTTATATTCTAATTTTTCAAAATTTCTACCTTCAAATTACTTTTTTCTCCTGTCGTTCCTTTTCTGCTCAATACTTTTCTTTTTAGCTTCCATACGCTCTTGCTGAACTTTAAGGGCGTTTTCTAATGCTTGTTGGAAACCGCTTTTTCTTTTGTCTTTATTTTTAAGTCTATTTGCTTCTAAAATAGCCTTGATTTTATCTTCATTTACCAACTTTTTGATACCGATTTGTTGCAAAACAGAAAGCAGGTTCGTTACCAAATAGTAATAGCTCAAACCCGCAGGGTAAGAATTAAGCATAAACATAAACACCAGTGGCATTATGTAGCCCGCTATTTTCATTGGTCCTTCTACCGACGAGGTTTGGTTGGCGTAATAAGTATAAAGAATGGTGGAAGCCGTCATCAGAATAGTAAAAAGACTTACGTGATTTCCATAAAAAGGAATATGAAAAGGCAAAGTAAGAATAGAATCATAAGTGGAAAGGTCTTCTGCCCACAGGAAAGCCTCCTGACGGAGTTCAATGGCATTTGGGAAGTAAGTAAATACCGCTATTACAATGGGCATTTGCAAAAGCATAGGGATACAACCTGCCAACGGATTGATACCCACTTGCTTGTAGAGTTCCATTTGTTCCACCTGAATTTTCTGCATATCCCCTTCATTGCGAGCCTTGATTTCGTCTAATTCAGGTTTGAGAACTCTCATTTTCGCCATTCCAATATAAGACTTGTAGTTAAGTGGAAAGAGAATAAGACGAACAATAATGCCCAACACTATTATCAGCAAGCCATAGCTACCGATAAAACTTTCTAAAAAGTTGATAATAGGAATGATAAGAAATTTATTCACCCAACCAAAAATACCCCAACCCAAACCCACATTCCGACTGAAGTCATAATCTAAATTTTTCAGAATGCTATACTGATTAGGACCCAAATAAAATTGAAAAGTGGCTTTACCATTTTGCAATTTTTCAGTAGGAATATCCAAAACAGCTTTATAGCTTTTTACAATTTTTGGATTATTTTCATCTGCATAGCTCACCAAGCGGGCTTTGCCAAACTGATTTTCCTGCGTTGCCCAAAGCGAAGCAATAAAGAATTGTTGCTTGAAAGCTACCCAACGCAAAGGTTCATCTATATTCTTGTCTTGCAGATTGTTACTTTCAGAAAGATAATCGTAACCATCATTTAAGCCGTAGTAACTGATAGTAGATTTAATACGACTTGGCGTAGCATCTTTTTCAGTAAGGGGCATATTTGCCGACCATTCTATTTGAGCGTTTTCTTTACCCAAAGCCACTCCATTGATTTTTACGCTGTAATCTACCTGATAGCTTTCCTCTCCTGTTAGCTTATAGGTTTGTTCAATTGTTTTTTCACCTGCTTTTGCTCTAAAAATAATGGATTTTTCTTTCTGTTCTACTTCGTAAAAAATTCGGTACAAATCTACTTTACCTGCTTGCGTAGGTACAAGATAACTCATTTGCGAAAAAGTTTCATCAAGCAGATAGAGAGGTTTTTGGTCGTAGGTTTTGAAATTTTTGAGCAAAACCTGCTGAATTTTGCCCCCTTGTGAGCTAAAAGTAATTTTCAGTACTTTATTTTCTAAAATTACATTTTCAGCTTTACCCCGCAAAAAAGTGCTATCCAAAATAACAGAATTTTGAGATGTTTTCTGAAAAAATCTACTCTGCAAAGTATCCTTTTTAGTTTCTTGTTGGTTTTTTCTGGGATTTTCAGTGGGCGGCGAGGCAATAAAGAAAAAATACACAAATACCATCACCGAAATTAGTATCATTCCAATAGCTTGGTTTCTATCCATAACAATTTTTTTTGATAAACTTAAAATTGGCTCGCAAAGTTACGAGAAAAATGCGTTTTTCTAAAAATCTTTGAGCAAATCTTTCCGAAAAAGTTTTTTGAAAAAAAAATTGCAATTTTGTTTGGAATTTAATCTTTTTGCTATATTTGAGCAGAAAAACTAATACGTTATGTTACTACCACAACAAACTCCGTTTGAATTATTATTCGGTTTATATCCTCAATACACTGCTTCTAAATTTGTTTTGAGCAATGAAGACGATTTTGAGGACGACTACGATGATGATTACGATGACGAAGACTTTGAAGATGATTACGAAGATGACTACGAGGACGATTACGAAGATGATTATGATGATGAAGACTTAGAGGATTTGCACGACGAAGACTACGATAATTTTGATGATGACTACGACGACGATGCTTATGATGAAGAAGAGTGGGACGATGAAGAAGATTTTGATGAAGACTTTGATGAAGAGGAAGAAGACGAATTCTAACATTCATAAATAAGGCAAAGCCATCATTTTCAATGATGGCTTTTTTAGTTTATAGTAGGTTCAGCTTCATTGATTTTGGGTTTATCCTCTACCTGCCTTTTGCCAATTGTTCTTTTCAAAGATAAAATAAACTCACGACTATTCCCGTAGCTTAAAAAGTGTTCTTTTTTAGAAAAACCCAAAGATAGCCCCATAGTAATGGCGGGTGTGTCAATATCTATGGCACCTACAAAACCCTGCTGTGGAGCATACCACCCCGAAATACCCCAAGAACCATATCGAAACCAAGCCCCTGAATTTTCAGAAAAAGTCTTTCGCAAACTTACACCCCAATTCGTGAAATTTACATTTCTCTGCAAAATGCTTCTCACATTTGGAATAATTGCCAAACTTCCAATTTGGGCTACTTCAAAACCTGCCACTACAATTGTACGCAAACTGCCAAAAAACTGATAATTTTCTAAATATCGTTCATTGCCGAGCCAATTAGATTGTGAAAAGCCTGCAAACCAACGATTTTGATAGGAATTTTTACGCTGATAAAATATCAGTCCTCCCGACCAAGCAGGAAAGTAGTCTGTTCCTTTCAGTTCATCATAAATTTGCCTTGAACCTCCCTGCAAACCAAATGCTACTGAAATTTTTTGTGCTTTATGCAAAGAAATATTACAAGCGGCAAGTAGCTCAAAAGCATTTACTTCCCCTAAAAAACCTTGTTTATCTTGAAAAAGACTTAATCCTAATGTTCCAAAATGCCTTTCCCCTTGCACCACAGGGTACATTGCTGAAAGCATCAAAGTTCTATGATATCCCACAGCCAAATTCTGCCTTCGGCTATGATACGAAAGGCTTGCCTGTTCTTGCATACCCGCCCACGCAGGATTCACCCCAACAGCATTGTACTGATAAAAATTGTAGCGAAAATCTTGCGAGTTACCTTTTTCTAAACAGGCAACTATCAAGAAAAAAATGATAACACTACAAATGTATTTCCCAAACATTTTTCACACTATTTTTTATTCAAAGCAGGAATAATAATTTGCGTACCCTTTGGCAAAAGCCCTTTGAGTTCTTTGGGTTTGTTTGCCTTCTGAATAGCTTCTATGGTTACCCCCATTTTTTCCCAACGCTTAAACCGCTCATTATACAAACTTTCCAACGTTTGAGCCTTTGGAAGTGTGTAAATCATTTTTACATTTACTTTTACTTCTTGCCCTACGGCTACATTTGCTTTATCGTCTAACATATTCAGAGAAATCAGAGCTTCTACGGTAGAGTTATATTTACGAGCAATTGTACCAATGGTTTCGCCTTTTTGTACTTTATGCTTGATAATTACATCTTTGGCTTTATCTACTTGGGCAAGACTATCTTCCAAACGTCGTTTCTTTTCCCTCGCCTTTTGGAACTGAATTTGGTCATTTTCTACTTGCTCTACTTCTTGCCTGTGGCTTTTTTGGGTTACAATCACAAAAGTGGCAATAGTCGCTAAAAACAAAACAGGCACTACAAAAGGCTGAATAGGCTTCCAAATTCTTTGGAGAGCTTGTAAAAAACTTTCTTGCGGAAAGTAAATAAGAGCTATGCTACTATTTTCATTATTTTGCGACTGCAAAGAAGCCTTTATCAAACTTTCTACTTTTTCCTGAATACTTTGTTTGCTTTGTAAAGTATTTTTGATGAGGTCAAAAGATAAACCTAAAAAAGCCCCTTTACTCATCAGTAAGATTTGAGTATTTTTTTGAACTTGCAAAGCAGTGATATTAGGCTGAATAATTGCCTGTTGCCCCAAAACGGGATTAGTATTCTGAATTTCTTGCAAGTTTGTTTTACTCCAAAGCAGAGCCTTATTTTTGCCAAAAGTAGCTATAAAAAACTGATTTCCCTGCTGAAAAGCCATTGCTCCTTCGGCAAAAAGCATTTTTTTTTGTAAAATTTCGTTTGCCCTGATAATTGCCTTGCGAAGCAAATCTTGCACATTGGCTATTTTATTATCTTCTATAAATGTACGAATGGTATCTGCCAAAAGACGGGCGGCTTGCACACCACGTAGATTTTCGCCTTCACCATCGGCTACGAGCCACAAATGCCCCTGCGAACACGAAAATTCTAATACATAGTCCTGATTGAGCGGTTTTTGCAAACCTTTTTCACTTTTCAAACTACTTTCACAAAGTATCATACAACAAGCAATTTACTGATGGCAAATTTGAAAAAATAAATTTTTGTGTGAAAGTTTGCGTATAAATATTTTCGTAAGTTTGCAAAATTTGTATTTAGTAAGCCATAAAATAGCGATAGTATGTCTTCTGTTTGGGTAGTTAGTATTCTTTCAGCCTATTTTCTTTCTTTACTTACAATAGCATATTTTACTTCAAAAAATGCTGAAAGTACCACTTTTTTCAATGCCAACAAACAATCGCCTTGGTATTTGGTAGCTTTCGGAATGATTGGGGCTTCGCTTTCGGGCGTTACATTTATTTCTATTCCCGGTGCAGTGCTTTCGCGTTCTTTTGGCTATTTTCAGATAGTTTTAGGTTATGTAGCAGGTTATTTGGTAATAGCCCTTGTGCTAATGCCACTCTACTACCGCCTGAACTTAATTTCTATTTACACTTACTTAGAAAGTCGTTTTGGTAAATACACGTACAAAACGGGAGCTTCATTTTTCTTACTTTCACGCACCATAGGCACTGCTTTTCGTTTATTTTTAGCTGTGGAAGCTCTACAAATTGGACTTTTCGGCAAATGGGATTTACCTTTTTGGCTTACCACAGCAATTAGTATTGCCCTGATTTGGCTTTATACGTTCCGAGGAGGCATTAAAACCATTGTTTGGACAGATACTTTTCAAACTGCTTTTCTCTTACTTGCTCTTTTTTCAGCCATTGGAGCTATCAAGCAGGATTTAGGTTGGAGTTTAGAACATTTGGCTACTGCCATAAGCGAAAGCCCTTTTTCTAAAATATTTTTTTGGGAAAACTTTGCCGAAAGCAAAAATCACTTTATCAAGCAGTTTTTGGCAGGAATGTTTATTGCTATTGCAATGACAGGACTTGACCAAGACCTTATGCAAAAAAACCTCACCTGCAAAAACCTCAAAGATGCTCAAAAAAATATGTTTTCTTTTGTGGCTATTTTAGTGGCTGTTAATTTTGTTTTCTTGGTAATGGGGGCTTTGCTTTACCTCTATGCCGAAAACAAAGGCATAGCTTTACCTTCGCAAAATGGCAAAATTATTACCGACCAAGTTTATCCTGTGTTGGCATTTGAACATTTAGGCGTTGTAGCAGGGATTGCGTTTCTGTTGGGTATTACCGCCGCAACTTATGCCAGTAGCGACTCGGCACTTGCCTCGCTTACTACTTCTTTTTGCATAGATTTTCTCGGACTTACCAAAAAAGCAATTGCAGAGCATAAAGCCCAAAAAACGGTTCGTTGGGTACATTTAGGTTTTTCGTTGCTCTTGCTTCTGATTGTAGTGCTTTTTGAAAAATTACGAAATGCATACCCACAAATGAATATCATTGGGGCATTGTTTCAGGCGGCGGGTTATACTTATGGAGCGTTACTTGGTCTTTTTGCTTTTGGCATTACTACCAAAAGAAATTTACGAGATAAACTTGTGCCTTTGGTTTGTGTGTTATGCCCCGTTGTTGCTTTTATTATTGCTCAAAACTCAAAAGAATGGTTGGGTTATGTTTTCGGAGATGAGCTTATTTTACTCAATGGTTTGCTCAACTACGCAGGTTTGTGGCTGATTAGCTTGAAGCCTCGCTATTCTGTTCAAACCAACTTGCATACATAGGGTAATTTCCTGCGATACGCTCAATTTCAGAGGCTTTTTCACCCACAGATTTTAGAAATTTAGCAGGATTACCCGCCCATATGCTATGCGGTTCTACTCGTGTGCCTGCAAGAACTACCGCTCCTGCCGCAATAATGGAGCCTGTGCCAATATAAGCATTATCCATAATAATTGCTCCCATTCCTACAAGTACGTTATCTTCAATCGTACAGCCGTGAATAATGGCATTATGAGCCACAGAAACGTTATTACCCATCACCACCTTTGATTTCTGATAAGTACAATGAATAACCGCTCCATCTTGCACATTGCAACGATTACCCATTCGGATACTATTTACATCTCCGCGTACTACCGCATTAAACCAAATAGTGCATTCTTCACCCATTTCTACATCTCCAATGATAGTAGCGTTCGGAGCAAGAAAGCAGTTCTTGCCAATTTTAGGAGTAAAACCACGCACAGGTACGATAAGAGCCATATCAAAACTTGTATTTAAGTTCTAAAAACCACTGCCTATCTTGCAATGGAAAAGGAGCGTGTCCGCCATAGTAAGGTTGTAAAAGCACATAATTGGCATTCCAAATGTTATGTATTTGAAGCCCTATTTGCAAATTGTTAGTGAAAATATTTTTCCCTTTAATTTGAACATTTTGCAAAAGCACCGAAGGATAGGCTTCTGTTTCCAAAAAAGGATTATTTTCATCGTTATTAAGTACAAAGTTTTGGGTTTGAGCATAGCGTTCTCCAATAAAAGTAGCATAAGTAGAAATAGTAAAACGAGGTAAATCAAGATAAGCTCCTCCATTGATTTTAAGAGCAGGCAAAGCTAAAAAATGACTACGGTCGCTTGCCAAAAAATCCGTAGTAGTATATTCAGAAAGCGGCTGAGTATAGGAAATATTACCAAATACCCCCCATTTTTCTACTTTATATTCTGTATTTAGTTCTGCCCCCAAAGAGCGAATATTACCAAAATTTACATAAGTATCTACTGTCCCTAAATAGACAATAGGCGTATTGATGTTGATGAGAAAAAAGTTGGTTGAAATACGAAAGTTTCCTTTTTGTTTGTAGCCAATTTCAAACTCAAAAGTACGACTTAATTCAGGTGTAAGATTAGCATTAGTAGTAAAATATTGAGCAGAATAGACTTGCCAAATCAAAGGCACGCGGAAAGCCTCTCCATATAAGAGCTTTGCATAAAACTTCTGATTAGGAGCAACATAGTTGAGAGCGGCACGTGGGGCAAAAGCATTCCCCCAAAAAGTATTCTCGTATCTCCCCCCCACACTCAATACAAAAGGGGCAAACTTGCGAATGTACTGCCCGAAAACATAGTAAGCATCACGACGCACAAAACTCGTACTATCACCTGCGGCTACTATCATTGCAGGAGAAGCATTACGGGCAAAACTTGTTACGGTATTCGCGATAAAACCAGCCCCAAAATCCAGTTGGTTTTTCGTGCCAGCATATTGCAAACTCACTTCGGGAGTAAATCTCTGGCAAATAGTGCTATAATTTTCATCTAAATTGGAAGCAGGAATTTCTTTGGAAGTAACAGGATTGCCCCGAGCATACTCAAAGCGTGGAATAAAATAAAAATTATCCGATAGTTTAAATCTATTACCCACCTGATAACCCTCCATAAAATGATTAAGTTTATTCACAATCATTCCTTGGTTATTAGCAGGGAAAATAGTTGTAAAATCATCGGGGCTAATCCATCTTTGGTTCATACGATTGAAGCCAAAGTAAAAGTTTTTGTAGGAAATTTTCCCTGAAATATTTTGAAAATGCCTCCAAGAATTCTGACTACCAAGCTGTATGGTATTACCCCAAAAATCTTCATAAATCCGATTAGAAATAGGGTGATACGCAAAGGCAATATTTGCTGATATATCCAACTCACGAGAAAGGTCGTTATAGCCTACACTAGCCCGAGAGCCAAAAATAGCATTATTCCCTACTGCCCCGCCTTGCGAGGAGATTTCTACTCCCTGCAAGCCTTTTCCTGTTTTGGTAATAATATTGATTACCGCTACTTCGGCAAATGTACCATACAAAGCACTACCCGGACCACGGATAATCTCAATACGCTCTATCACAGAAGCAGGCAAGATGCCCAAAGAAATTCGTGTTACCATAGCCAAAACAATTGATAGGGTGGTTATCTATCATAACCAGTACCTTTCCTTCGTGTCCCCACATTCCTCTAAAACCTATGCCAAAAAGGCTTTGCACATCAATAGCATATTCAAAACCGGGTACTAAACGCAAAATATCTGTAATATCACGAAATCCATAATTTTCTATATCCTCGCGAGTAACTACCGAAATAATTGAAGGAGCTTCCTCAATAGCTTGCTTTTGCTTACTTGCAATTTCTACCTCTAATTCCACGGTAGGTTCTGCTTTTTTTAGAAGTTGCTCAATATCCTCTTTAGAGCTTCTAAAAAGTTTGATACGAGAGCTATCAGTATCTTGAGCTTTGAGCAAAAAATTACAATAAAAACATAGTGCTACAAACAAGAAAGACTTACTTCTATTCATCATAATAAATTGTATGGTTTTGGTGCTTTTGTATAAATTTAGGCAAAAATAAAAAACTTTCCGAAAGAGGTCAATTTCTTTCAAAAAGTTTTAGAGCAAGGCGTAAAGCAGAATTTTAAGCGACTTTTTCCTCCTCGTTTTGTGCAGAGGCTAAACGCTCTTCGATGTAGTCAATGGCGGCTCCTACGGTACGCATTCTCTCGGTATCAGTGTCAGGAATATTGATACCAAAAGCCTGCTCAAATGCCATTACTACTTCAATGTAATCCAGAGAATCTACTCCCAAATCTTTGATAAAATTAGCCTCCATCGTTAGTACCGATTCGGGTAATTCTAATTTTTCTTTGAGAATATCAAGTACAGTTTGTTTAACATTTTTCATAGGCAGAACGGGGTTAAATTAGTATGAATACCGAACAAAAGTAAGGAAACTTTTTAGCTTTACAAAGTTTCTTGCAAAATATTTATTCTTGCTTTCTTGCAAATACTACAATTATCGTTCCTAAACGCTTTTTTTTGAATAAAAAAATAAAAAAAACTAAAAATATTCAATGAAATCTTTCTAAATTTGATAAAAAAACGCGATGAACTTTAAGATTACAACCACGGTTAGCACACCTTTCAGGCAAGTATTTAGACTTTTTACCAAAGAACTATTCATCAAACTTTCGCCTCCTTTTCCGCGTCTAAAGCTCTTGCGTTTCGATGGCTCTAATACCCAAGACCACGTAGCGGTAGAACTAGATTTTTTGCTATTCAAACAAGAATGGGAGAGCGTGATAGTAGAAAAAAAAGAAAGCAAAGAAGAAATTTATTTCATTGATGAGGGCATCAAGCTACCTTTTTTTCTAAAAAAATGGAAACACAAGCATCGCATTATCCAGAAAGATAGCAAGCAAGCAGAAATTATTGATGAAATTGAATTTGAAACACCTTTCAAGCCCTTAGATATTCTGCTCTATCCTATTTTGTATTTTCAATTTGCCTATCGTAAGCCAATCTATCAAAAAGTATTTGGCAAAGAAAAAACGAATTAAACTTCCCGATTGGCGGCAAGATTTCGGGCGAGGCTTTGCTCTAATAGTTGGAAAAAAGTCTCAAAAAGGCTTATTTTTTCAATATTTAGGTGTTTTTCCATCATATCACCTTTCTGGAAAATCATATCCAAAATACCTGTTCCCATAGCCCACAAACACTTGGAAACCAGTTGAGGATTTACTTCTCTGATACTACCATCTTCAATGCCTTTTTGAATAGCATCTACCAAAACCTTATCCAGATGCAACATTTTTACTTCCAAAGCCTCGTCTATTGCAAAATCACTTCCCGAAACAAAATAAGAGATAAATTTGTAGTATTGCGGGTAATTGAGAGCAAACTGAAAAAAACTTCTACCAATAGCTCTCACCTTATCTACACCAAGGGGGTGCTGGGCTACAGCCTCTTGAAGTTGTCTCTGTAAAATAGTATTTCCTCGCTGGCAAATCTCAAAAAATAGTTCGTCTTTGCTCGAAAAGTAGCTATACACCGTAGCTTTACTATAACGCAAACGCCCTGCTATTTCGTCCATTGTTACGTTTCTTAACCCTTTTTCAAAAAAGAGTTTTTCTGCTACATCAATAATTCGGGCTTTCCGAGCCAGTTTGTTTTGTTCTCTTTTTTTCATAAGTCAAAACATAAGCATATTTTCAAAAACGTGCAAATTTAATTTTTATGACATTTTTGCTCAAAAATTTTTAGCAAAAAAAATGCCACCTTTTTTTAGGTAGCATTCATCAAATAAAAACACCAACCATTTTCAAGGTTGGTGCTGTTTTGTTTTAAGCCTTCACAGTTTTCTTAGTGGTTTTTTCGGCAGGTTCTTTGCCTTCTAAAACTTCTATTCTTTTTATCACCTCTTGTAAATCGCTTTCAGTTACAAATTTGAAACGAGCTGTTACTTTTTCAACAATTTTAGAGAGTTGCTCTTCAAACTCCTTCTTTTTTGCTTCGGTGTTTTTGGTAAATTCATCAAGAATTTTTTTACCTTCGTCACTAGAGAGTTTGCTTTCTTCTACTAGTTTTTCAACGGTGTTTTTCAAGGTCTCGGCAGTGATAGAAATGAAACCAATGCCTGTGTAGATGAATTTTTTAAATAAATCTTGCATAATTGTGTATGGTTTTGGGGTGAAACTTTCATTTTCTTGTTGCAAAGTTAATAGGCTGATAGCATACTATTGGTAAAAAAGATAAAAAAAATTTACATTTTTTCGTGAAAATTTATTTTTTTTGCATTTATCAAGTTATTTTTTTGTACTTTTCAAAGTTTTATGCTAAAAATAATTTTGGTTGCCAATACTTCTTGGAATATCTACAATTTTCGGGCGGGTTTAGTGAATTTTTTGCTATCACAAGGCTATAAAATCTACATTTTAGCCCCCAAAGACGCTTATACTGAAAAAATACAGGCTTGGAATGTTGAATACAGAGAAATTATTTTAGAAAATAAAGGTACTAATCCTCTGAAAGATTTGGCATTTCACAGACAACTGCTCCGAATTTATCGCCAAATTCAACCTGATGTAGTTTTACATTTTACGATAAAACCCAATATCTACGGCACGCTTGCTTGCTATAGACTGAAAATTCCTTGCATCAACAATGTTTCAGGTCTTGGTACTACTTTTTTGCATAAAAATTTTGCTTCTCGGATAGCTCATTTCTTGTATAGACTTGCTTTTCGTTTTGCAAGTAAAGTTTTTTTTCAAAATGCAGAAGATAGAACGCTTTTTATTCAGAAAAAACTCGTCAAACCTGAAATTTCAGACCTTCTACCCGGCTCGGGGGTAAATTTGGAAAAATTTGCTCCTATGCCAAGTACTGCAAAAGAAAATTTCGTATTTTTGATGATAGCCCGCCTCATTTACGACAAAGGCGTAAGAGAGTTTGTAGAGGCTTGTAAAATTGTGAAAAAACAATACCCCAAAGCCATTTTCCGCTTGTTAGGCGATTTTGAAGATAATCCTGAAAATCCTTTGAACATCACTCCCCAAGAAGTTGAAATATGGCAAAACGAAGTAGAATATTTAGGGAAAAAGGCAGATGTTCGCCCTTACATAGCAGAGGCAGATGTAGTAGTACTACCTTCGTATCGGGAAGGCACACCTCGTTCGCTTCTGGAAGCCGCCGCAATGGCAAAGCCACTCATCGCTACGAATGTGGCGGGGTGCAAAGAAGTGGTGAAAAACAATGAAAATGGATTTTTGTGTAAAGTTCGCAGTGCAGAAAGTTTGGCACAAGCAATGATACGAATGCTTCTGCTTTCCGAAAAAGAACGCCAAGAAATGGGAGCAAACAGCAGAAAACTCGTTGAAACTCATTTTGACGAAAAAATCGTTTTTGAAAAATATATCTTAGCCATTCAAGAAATTTTGAAAGCTAAAAATTAGTTTTTTGTCATTCCAAAATATTTTTACGCAAAATGCCCAACAAACAGTGCCCCCGCTGCAATTCGCTCAATGTGATAAAAAGTGGTATCGTTGCCCGAAGACAACGATTTCATTGTAAGAACTGCAACTATTTCTTTACGGTTCAAAAGCAAGGCAAGCAAATTGATAACTACTATGTAGTAAAAGCTTTGCAATTACATTTAGAAGGCATAAGCTATCGTGAAATAGAGCGAATTTTAGGCATAAGCCACGTTTCAGTGATGAATTGGGTTCGTAAGTATAAAATTAAAGTCCCAGAAAATTACGAATATCACCCCACTTATCGGATTTTTAATCATCAGGAACTAACAGAATTTATGCAAAATCCCACGAATTTGAAAGGGGCAGGAATGATAATTACGGAAATTGGTGATAAATTTATGCTTATCAAGTGGGAGCGTTTTAGAAAAGAAAAGTAAAATTTGTTGGCAAGTAAAGTATTTTTATCTATTTTTGCTGTCCAAAAATTTCATCTCCTTCTCAGGAGAGGTGCCCGAGTGGTTGAAGGGGCACGCCTGGAAAGCGTGTATGCGGGAAACCGTATCGGGGGTTCGAATCCCCTCCTCTCCTCAAAAATTGTTTTGGCTCTAAAACTTGCGGGTTTTAGAGTTTTTTTTTGGCTTTTCTACTCAAAAAACCCGTCCCACTTTCTCAAAATTCGCTTGCAATTCGCTTGCAAATTTTCTTACACTTGGGTTTAGTAACCTAAACCCTTAAAATCTATGCTAAAAAAATGATATCTTGTTTTGGGTTCGTAAGAACTACATTACCCGTAAAGGCACAGCACAAATTATTTGCACTATTTCCATTGAAGGAAAAAAAATTGACATCGGAACGCCTTTGGCTATTGAGCCCAAAAACTAGAAACAATTATTGGAAACACACAGGGGTGGTAGCATATTACAAGGCGGGGGCGGGGATTAAGTTTATTCAAACGCAGTGCAGGCACAGCAGTTTAGACGAAACCAACCGCTATTTGAAAGATTTAGGTCTTTTTGAAAATGAAGAAATCATCAAAAACGCCCCTGAAATATAAGTAAAAAGCCCTTTTTAAGGGCTTTTACTTGTCGTGCTTTATTCCTTTTTATTTTTCCTTGTCCTTTTCTTTTCTTCCTTTTCTGCTTGTTGTTGCTTCATTTTTTCATTTCTTAGTTGTAATATCTCTTTCAAAGATGTTCTTTTTTTGGTATTAAGTGCCTTTTTTAGCAATTCCGTTAAAGAGGGTCTATTTTCGTTGTTATCCATTGCAGTAAAAAATTTTAAATAGTTCTTCCAGAGGAGTTTCTAAATCAAAAACTACAAATTTATTTTTTTCATTTACATATAAACCAAAACCTATTGCTTGCATTCTTTTACAAAAACCTAAAACTACGTGAGTTAAGCGGCAATATCTTGAAAAAGTTCAAAATTTGTAAGTAGATTTTTTTCTTGAAAATCTCTAATAGTGGGCTTTTTATCTAGGAATTTGTAGGCAATAATTCCAGACCACAAATTGA
>NZ_NKXO01000026.1 GCF_002843425.1 Raineya orbicola | reverse complement strand
GCTATAAGTATTTTTTTTATACCTCACAAAAAAACAATAAGGATTTTCTTAATGATGAAATCTTTCTTAATTTTGTTAAATTAAACGCCGTCAATATCCACTAATTCATAACTTGGCGGTCATATTGATAAAAACCGCAAAATTTTTACTTCCAACCACTTTGCAGGGCTTTGAAAAACGCTTGCCAGTAAGGGTCTGTATCAAAGTAAGGCATATCCAGCAGTTTATCGTTTTGCAGTAATTTTTTACCGAAACTTTTGTTTTTCACTTCACCTACTTGCGTACAGGGGATATTTTCCCTTTGCAAGCGTTTGCTAATGCTTTCTGCCTTTTCAGGTGAGCAAGCAATAATCATAGAACCCGCACCCACACAATAGCGGTAGTCTAATTCAAACAAACCGCAAACAGCCTTTATGGTTTCATCGGCGGGGATTTTATTGTCATAGACTAAAACACCTTTATCGGCGGCGGATACCATTTCATAGATAGCTCCTAAAATGCCTCCTTCGGTTACATCGTGCATAGCAGAGATGCCCTCGGATTGCGGTTTGCCGTTACTTGCCGCAAGAGCATCTTTTAAGGAACTGGTTTGGTAGAACATTTCAGCGGCTTTCTGCTGAACTTCTTTACCAAGTTTATTTTGAATAGTCTGCGGAAAGCTCATTGCCAAAATGGCTACCGATGAAATGGCACTTTGCTTAGTAACTAAAATCACATCTCCTTCGCGTAATTGAGTGGTAGTGAGAATTTGGTCAGCAGGGCAGAAATTCCAAAAAGTGCCACCGCCTGCAATGGTAGAATTTTGTCCTTCAATAAACCCCGTATGCCCGCCTGTAATAGCGACGCCTATTTCTTTGCAAAATTGATGAATATGCCCCCAGTAAGTCTGAAAATCGCTTTTAGAAAACCAATCAGGTAAGTTTAAGACAAATTGGGCAAACATAGGCGAAAAGCCTGTCGTTGCCATATCGTTAGCAAGCAAATGCACTGAAAGCCAAGCCGACTCGGCAAGCCCCAAAGAAGGAATAAGCGAGAGCGGGTCGCTGGTAATAGCCATCACCTGACCGCCTGCAAGCTCAATAACCGCCACATCTACCCCAAATTGAGGTTTTACTCGCAAACTCGCCTGCTCTGCACCACATTGTTTGGCAATTACATTTTCTAAAAAATTCTGTTCAACTTTTCCTAAATGCTTTTCCATTATTAAGCTACATCGTTAAATTGCACATATAAACCAAAGAAATCGCCATAAGGCAAGCCCCACTGCTGAACAGGAAACCATTTTGGCAGACCTGTACAAGTCCATTCAATGCTATAATTTCGTCCTTTGAGGGCTGTATCAATAATTTTGATAAGTTTTTGCGGAGTGTAGAAAGTAGCCGTAACGTAAAAAGGATTTTTACCGAAAAATTGTTGTATGCGTCTGCGAACTACTTTTAAGGAGTTGCGATTCATCATTCCCATTGCGATACCGTATTTGGCTACTCTTGCCGCTTCCTGAATAACCTGCACAGGTTTTTTGTAGTACTCAAAAGTTGTAATGAAAGCAAGTGCATCAAAGGTATGGTCTTTGAAAGGCATATGGTGAGAGTCTGCCATTACAAGGTCGCCGTCAAAGAGTTGCAGAGCTTGTGAAAGCATCAAAGGTGAAATATCGCCTCCTGTGGCTTCAATGCCAATATCTTTCCACCAACGCGTAAAACGTCCTGTTCCACAGCCAAATTCCAGTAAAGTTTTTATACGTTTATCTTTGGAAACTAATTGTTCCATTACTTTTTTTTGCCAAATTTCAGCTCTTTTGTAGCGTCCTTCGTACCAAAGCTCGTAAGTATCGGTATGCTGACGATTAAAAAACCATTCAGGGCGATTCTGCCAACTTTGCCAATGAGCAGGAATAAGAACAGATAATTTGGTGTTTGATGTATTTTCCATAAATGATGAAGGTTGTAAATAAAAAAAGCCCTTGTCTGGACCAACAAGGGCAAATGCTATTTGAATATGCAAAGGCACGTTTCAATTTGCAATCCCTTCGTTGGTATTATCCACATCAGGTGTTTCGGGTATATTCTCAGCCTTGAAAGTAAGCCTTTCAAAGCACCCCGTTGCAACATTTACAAAATAACTTTATTCGTATGGAAAAAGTTCAAGAAACTATCCGATTTAGCCTATGCTTCTCCGATTTTCCCGAAAGGTATTGTGATATTACCGCTTCTAATTTTCCCAAAGCTATTTTCATACATTTCAATATTTTCTTTGAGAGCATTCAGAAAGTTCTGAGCGTGTTCGGGAGACATCACAATCCGAGAAATTACTCTGGGTTTAGGAAGCCCCGGAAGCATCGTGATAAAATCAAATACAAATTCGGTAGGAGAATGAGAAATCATTACCAAATTAGAATAAGAACCTTCGGCAAGTTCAGCGGGAAGTTCTACATCTATTTGCGGCGCATTTTCAAAGGGTGGTTTCTTTGCCATAATATTCAAGAGTTATTGTCAATGAGAAAAACGTGTAATTCTTTTGGTCCGTGAGCACCCAGCACAAGGGTTTTTTCTATATCAGCGGTTCGGCTCGGTCCTGTAATAAACGAAAGCATTGAGGGAAAAACTTTGTATTTTTCTCGCATTTTCGCAAGAGCAGTTTCTACATCATACACTATTTGCGAAGCAAATGCCACAACAATATGAATAGGGGGATAAATACTAAGGCTTCTGCCCAAGTTTTGCTTGCTACTCACCAAAACACTCCCCGTACGAGCTATAAGATATTCGCAGGAAGTTATACCAATTTCTGCATTTTTTAGGTTTTGGGTGTTTTTTTGAAAAGGAACATCTGTAATTTCTAAAAAATTTTGCAGTTCTTTTTCCCAAACAAAAATTTCATTTGCTTTTTTATGCTTAATAAGTCCGAGTAAATTAGCAATAAAATCCTTTTCATCGGTACAATAGCAGAACTCACCCTGCACTTTTTTTAGGTTTTGGGCAAAAAGGATAGCCCAGTCTTCGTTTTTTTCGTCAGGATTGTAAATAGAAGTATTGAAATCAGGTCTGACAGGTTTCACAGAAGGCGTTTGTAAAGCCTTGTGAATGGCTTGTAAAATTTTTTCTCGGTCTTTATTCATCTCAGAAACTACTATTTCAATCGCTTGAAAATTCAAGGGGCAAAACCAAATTTGCACCTTGAATTTCAAATTTACTTTTTCAAAATTTTATGAAAAAACAGGCTTATTCAGAATTAACTTTTAGCTTTTTCGGGTTTGGGTAAAAGAGCTTTACGCGATAGTTTGTACTTACCTGTTTTTTTATCAATTTCAATGAGTTTGACAAGTATTTCTTCGCCGATTTCCAACACTCCATCAATGGTTTCCAAGCGTTCCCATTTAATTTCTGAAATATGCAAAAAGCCATCTTTGCCCGGCAAAAACTCTACGAATGCTCCATAAGGCTGAATAGCTTTCACTTTACCTGTATAAACTTCACCTACTTCGGGGATAGCCACAATCATTTTTACACGATGCGAGGCTTTATTCAAAGAATCTTCGTTGCTGGCGTAAATATTGACAATGCCGATACCATCTTTTTCTTCCAATACGACCGTAGCCCCTGATTCTTTTTGAATTTCTTGCACTACTTTTCCACCGGGTCCGATAACTGCTCCAATTTGGTCTCTGTCAATCTTGATGACCTCAATGCGTGGAGCGTGAGGCTTCAAATTAGGACGAGGTTCAGCGATACATTGTTTCATCACTTCCAAGATATGCAAACGACCTTTTCGGGCTTGCTCCAGAGCTTCGGCAAGCACTTCGTAAGAAAGCCCATCTACTTTTATATCCATTTGGCAGGCAGTAATGCCTTTTTCTGTACCTACTACCTTAAAATCCATATCGCCCAAATGGTCTTCATCGCCTAAAATATCAGAAAGTACAATATATTTGCCTGTTTTGCTATCGGAAATCATACCCATAGCAATTCCTGCTACGGGGGCTTTAATCTGAATGCCTGCGTCCATCAGAGCAAGTGTACCCGCACATACGGTCGCCATTGATGATGAACCATTGGACTCCAGAATATCCGAAACAATACGAACTACATAAGGGTTTTCGTCTTCGGGGGGTAAAACGGCTTTCAAACCTCTTTGAGCGAGATTTCCGTGTCCAATTTCACGGCGACCGGGACCGCGATTAGGTTTGATTTCTCCTGTGGAAAAAGCAGGAAAATTGTAATGTAAGATAAAACGCTCAAAGCCTTGTTGGGTAGTAAGGTCTATTTGCTTTTCGTCAAGTTTTGTTCCAAGAGTAACCGTAGTAAGAGATTGCGTTTCACCACGAGTGAAAATTGAAGAGCCGTGAGCCATAGGTAGATAATCTACTTCGCACCAAATAGGGCGAATTTCATCGGCTTTTCTGCCGTCAAGGCGTAATTTTTCATCAAGAGCTAAATTACGAGCGGCAGTTTTTTGTATTTCGTGAAAATATTTATCTGCTAAATACAAATCTACTGAATGGTCTTCGGGTAAGCTATTGTAAAACTCCTCTTCAACGGCTTTGAAGGCTTTTTTGCGAAGCTCTTTATTAGCTTGCAGTAGGCGAGCTGCCGCATACATTTTAGGGTAATATTCAGCAAAAAGTTTTTCGCGAAGTTCAAGGTCTTGCTTTACTTCAATAGTTCTTTTTTGGGTTTTACCGACTTTGGCTTCTAATGCTTTTTGAGCTTGACAAAGAATTTTAATTTCTTCGTGAGCAAATTTAAGAGCTTCTAGCATCTCGGCTTCTGAAATTTCTTTCATTTCGCCTTCTACCATCACAATATCTTTCTCCGAAGCTCCTACCATTATATCCAAAGTGCTTTGCTCCAGTTCTTCGGGGGTAGGATTGATGACCAATTTCCCATTGATTTTAGCCACACGTACCTCTGCCATAGGTCCATTGAAAGGAATATCGGAAACCATAATCGCTGCCGAAGCTGCCAATCCTGCGAGTGCATCGGGGATTACTTCGGGGTCGTGAGAAATGAGAAAAATATTAACCTGCGTTTCGTTGTAGTAATCATCGGGAAAAAGAGGACGCAAGGCTCTATCTACCAAACGGCTAATCAGAATTTCTTGGTCAGAGAGTTTGCCTTCTCGCTTAGTAAAGCCACCGGGTATTCTCCCTGCGGCGGCGAATTTTTCTTGATAATCTACGGAAAGAGGAAAAAAAGACGGGTTTTCATCGGCTTTTTCGGCAGAAACTACGGTTGCTAGTAGCATCGTCCCTCCCATACGTACCACTACTGAACCACAGGCTTGTTTGGCTAATTTTCCTGTTTCTATGGTAATTTCTCTGCCATCGGAAAGGGTAATTTTCTGAATAATTGCTTCGGGAATCATTTTTTTAGGTTTTCAACAATTTTTTGAACATCTAACATTTTTTGCAAATATAAGGAAAATTTGCAGACCCAAAGGGAATTTTTTGAAGTTGAAAAATTTTAGCCTTAATTGGCTTGTACTCTATAAAACTCAAAAATTTTGCTCATTTTTTAAGACTTGGCAACAAAAAATTAAATCAAACTTGCTTATTTAGAATTTTTATTTTACCTTTGTGCCTCAATTTCAGAGGCATTAAAATTTACAGCAATGGCAGTTACCAGATTACAAAGAAAAAATCGCAAAAATATAGCTCGTGCCAAAGCACGCAACAAGGCTATCAGTCGCCTGATTGCTCTACCTCCTATGAAAAAAGTAGATGTAGAAGCTATCAAGAAAGAATTTGCGGCAAAAAAAGGACAACAAAGTTAAGCTATCATTATCATTTTGGGATAGCATCGTCTTTTACTTAAAAAGCTTT
The DNA here is from genome assembly GCF_002843425.1 of Raineya orbicola. Taxonomy (GTDB): domain Bacteria; phylum Bacteroidota; class Bacteroidia; order Cytophagales; family Thermonemataceae; genus Raineya; species Raineya orbicola. The sequence goes on along the minus strand of NZ_NKXO01000026.1, from coordinate 47,295 downwards.
ACCTTCATTTCTTGAAGGTATTTTTTTTGTTTTTTAGAAAACACTTTTTTTGTTTAATTTTTTTTCGTAACTTGCCAAACCTTCGTACTACTTAGGCAAGTAATCAACTAAATCAAACAAGTATGGAAAATTTTAACGATACTTCCGCTTCATCAAGCAGTAAATTAGAGGAAATCAAACGAATTATTTTTGGCGAGGAAATCCGCACCTACAACGGCGAAATAGAAAATCTACGCAAAACCGTTGAAAATTACCGCACTCAAATTTCTGTAAAAGTTGATGAAGTGAAAATAGAGTTGCTCAAATCTATTGAAGCCGTTGAAGCTCGTCTTATTGAAAAAATTATTGCTACGCAAAATGCTTTACGTGCTGAACTTGAACAACATCGCCGCAATGCTATCTACAAAAGCACTTTGGGTAATATTTTTGAGGACATCTCTAAAACTTTAGCTCAATAAAACTATGGAGGATATTAACAAAAGCGATAGCTTCAAAAAACCTGATGTTTTCCCTACCGAAGAGGTAAATAGCTTCAAAGAAGCGGTTATCAACCCCGATAGGCAAGAATTGGAAGTAAAATTTCAAGGAATGAAAGACCTTTTTACGTCTATCATTTCCGAAAACCGAAAAGACTACGAAAAGCAACTCGCAGAAGTAAAGTCGCTTTTTTCTACTGTGATTGAAGAAAACCGCCGACAAATGCAACTGCAAATGCAAGATATTTACAAAGCCTTGCCTCGTTTGCTCGCCGAAGCCGAAAAATTCCGCAGGCAGGAAGAATACATCACTATCAATGATGAAGACAGCATTTCAGGAGTTACCAAAGCTAAAATGACCAAACTCGGAGCTATCAAAGAATTTATTATTGGCAAAGATGCCAAAGACTTGCGAAGTAAAGTAGAAAAACTCTACGAAGAAATTGATGAAGCTATTTCTAATGACCAAAACCACCTGAACGCCGTAGTAGAAGAAGTATATGCACGGCTCAATAAAATGGAAAAACGAATCAGCGATGAGTTAGAAAAAGCCCAGAATGAGTTCAAAGCCGAAATGAATGAAGTAGCCTTCTTGCAAGCTAATAAAGCCGAGACTTATCGCATTTTACGCCAGACTTCCGAACAACTACGCTTAGGAAAGTTAGAAACTAAATGAAAATACTTTGGACTGATTTTCTCCATCTTTTTTTCCCTGATTGCTGTTACGGTTGTCAGGGAATTTTGCTTTCAGGCGAAAAGAAAATTTGCACAACTTGCCGAGCCAATTTGCCTTTTACTAACTTTCATAAAATCAACCCGCAAGAAAATCCAATTTGTCAGAAATTTTATGGAAAAATGCCTATCCGTTACGGATTGGCTTTTCTGAAATTTACCAAATCTGGAAAGGTGCAAAGAATGTTACACCAAATTAAGTATCAAAATAAGCCTGAACTTGCCGAAATGTTGGGTGAATGGTACAGTAGTGAGCTGAACAATTCCGAGTTGAAAAATCAGTTTGATGTAGTTGTACCTGTGCCTTTACACCCCAAAAAACTCAAAATCAGAGGCTATAACCAAAGCGAATATTTTGGCAAAGGGCTTGCCTCGTATTTACAAAGCCATTTTGAGCCATCTGCCCTCATTCGTAACACTGCTACTGAAACACAAACGAAAAAAAGTCGCTGGGAACGTTGGGAAAATGTAAGCAGGGTTTTTGAGGTACAAAAACCTGAAACTATCAAAAATAAGCATATCTTATTAGTTGATGATGTAATCACAACAGGCTCTACGTTAGAGGCTTGTGGTAAAGCTCTTTTGGAAGCTGAAGCCCTTTCTGTAAGCGTGGCGGCAATTGCTATGGCATAATCAATACAAGTCAATAACAACATACAGCAATTTACGAAAGTAAAAAAATCCAAAATTCCTCAAAAATTTTGCAAACAAGGCATTTTTGCTTACCTTTGAAACCAAACCAACTTATTTGTGGTATATGACTTCCATACTCGGAATTATTCCTGCACGCTATGCTTCCACACGTTTTCCTGCAAAAGCCTTACACGAAATCAAAGGGAAATCTATGATTCAACGCGTGTATGAGCAAGCGGCACAATCTAATTCGCTTTCTAAACTCATTGTAGCTACCGACCATAAAAAAATTTACGACCACGTGATAGATTTTGGCGGGCAAGCTATTATGACCTCTACCAAACACCCCAGCGGTACAGACCGCTGTTTTGAGGCTCTCCAAAAAATTGAAGGTAGCTTTGACTATGTGATGAACATTCAAGGTGATGAGCCTTTTATTCAGCCCGAACAAATTGATACACTCGCCAAAGTACTTTTGGATAGAAAAGGCGTAGAACTTGCGACGCTCATCAAAAAAATTGAAGACGAAGAAACTCTTTTTGACCCCAACGAAGTAAAAGTTGTTTTTGATGCCGAAATGGAGGCTATCTATTTTAGCAGACACCCCATTCCCTACCTGCATCAAGTTCCCCAAGAAGAATGGCTACAAAAATTTGACTATTACAAACATATCGGTATGTATGCTTACCGCAGTGATGTTTTGGAAAAAATTACGCAGTTAGAACCTTCTAATTTGGAGCAAGCCGAAGGATTGGAGCAATTGCGTTGGTTGGAAAATGGTTTTAATATTCGTATTGCCATTACTGATATTGAAAGCTATTGTATTGATATTCCCGAGGATTTGGAACACCCCGCTATTAAGGATTTTATTAAAGGTTTGAAATAAAAAATCAAACAATTATTTGGGTATCATCGGGTAAATGATAGGTTTGCTGGGTGAAGCATCTGTCTCTAAACTAATAATTTGCAGGTTTAACAAATAAATGCCATCAGGAATATCATTTTCAACGAAAATCAGCTCTGTAATAGTAGCGTTTTGGCGAATAGCGTGAGGGTATTGCCAAAAGGCTTTGTGCATTGCGAGTTTTCCGCCATCTACTTCTCTATCTACCGAAGGCAAATCTACAAGTAGATGTTGAATGTTTCTTTCCGCAAGTTTTCTCCCTACAAGGCTATCCAAATAAGGCGGATTGGTTTGGTTGTAATTACGTGTTTTTTTACTTGTTTCGTTAGGCAAAGTGCGAATAATGAGAGCCTCAAAGGGAATATCTTTGTCTAAAAAAGGCTCTATCTGCTTCCAAGAAATAATTTTGTCTTCATTTTGTTCTTGAGGAGCAAGGCTAATGAGCAGAGCTAATGCGAAGTAATTTTTATGCAAGTTGTTGATCGTTGCCTTTTCAGCAGAAATATGTCCGTAACACTCTGTATGTGTGCCGTTGCCGTGAGGAGTGAGTGTAATTTTTTGATAATTGCAAGAACCACCCAAAGCCACACTGCCCACAAAATCCCCTGCTCGGATAGTTTCAAAATGCGGCGGTTCAGCCCAGTAACAATTGGGATTTTCAAAACCTTCTTGAATAGGAAGCGATAAATCGTAAGGTTGAGAAAGGTCAAATGTAAAGAGTTGATTTGCAAATTGAATGGTAGCTTGCTTGATCATTACAACACTTTACAAGAAAAAAAACCCACCGCCGCTCAACCACCTACCCTTGCTGTGTATTTCAACCCTGGGGGAGTTCAGCAGGAGCTGGTCGTGGGCAGTGCAAAGGTACAAAAAAAGCTATTCTTGTCAAATTTTTTCTAAAAACTTTTTATGTTTTTAGCCTTCATAGCGAAACTCAAGATTTTTAGGCTTGATTTTTTCATCATCAAGGCTTAAAAATTCTTGCCAAAAAGGTTCATTCGGCAAGAGTGCTACACAAACCATTTTTTCTTTTTTGATGGGGTGTTCAAAATACAAGCGGCGAGAATGCAAGTTGATACTTTGGTCTTTATTGGGGCTGGGATAGCCATATTTGACATCACCCCGTATCGGCGAGCCAATTTTAGCAAGTTGAGTGCGAATTTGGTGAGGTCTGCCAGTGAGCAGTTCTATTTCCAGCAAGGTATATCCATTCAGGTAGCCAAGAGTTCGGTAGCGTAGCTCGGCTTTTTGGGCTTTGGGGTGAGGATAATCGTAGGCTGTTACAAGATTTTTCTGTTCATCTTTCAAAAGCCAATGCGTGAGTTTGTCGCTTTTTTTAGGAGGTTTTTGGCGTGTAACCGCCCAATAAATTTTTTGAACTTTTCGCTCTCTGAAAAGTTCATTCATTCGCTCTAAACCTTTGGAAGTGCGAGCCAGTACTACCAAGCCGCTTACGGGGCGGTCAATTCTATGAACTGCCTCTAAAAAAACGGCTCCGGGTTTTTCGTATTTGTTCTTGATGTATTCCTTGGCATAATCTAAAAGAGCCTTATCGCCTGTTTCATCGGGTTGTACGAGCATTCCCGAAGGTTTATTGACAATAAGTAGATGATTGTCTTCGTAAATTACATCAAAAGGAAGTTTGGAAGTTGTTTCTGTTTTCATTTTATCGCCTTGTAAAAATAGGTTTCTTTATCATCTTTTTCACCAAGGCTCAAAATTAACTCTTTTTTAGTAATTTTTTCTATCTTAAATTTTTGTTTCACTTTTCCGCCGAACTCATTTTCAGCTTCAATATGCAAAATCCAATTACTCTCTTCTTGTAAAACGCTCCACTTGTTTTCTTTGGGTGGGCTTTGTGCGGGTTGAGAGGTAATTACACATTTGCCATTTTCAAAAAATTCCATATACACTACTGCTCGTCTATTGGGTACAGCTTGCATTATCATTTTATTTTTTCCCATTACTACTTCTTTGAGTTCCCATTTGCGAATAAGCAATTTTTGCGGTTCTTCTTGCAAACCTAAAAACAGAATAAACATTTGAAAAGCTATGAGCATAAAAGTTACCTTTTTCTTAAAATAATCCTTCGCGTGTAAAGACGACGTATCTGTGAGGGGGTATCATTTCTGTAAAAATCTACAAAAGCCCAAGCAAATAAAGCCCCTTGCAAAGGTTGGGGTAACGTAATAGTAGGAGGCGGTATATTAGGTATGGCATATTTATGCAGAAAATTATTGATAACATTGGGTACAAAGTTAGTTTCGGTTTTACTTATTCCTTTGGTAGAATCAGGTTCGGAGGCTATGATAGTACCATACTGGGTAACTGTAATAGGAGCTAAAAACTCAAAGCGTGTTTTATTCACAATGCCATACAAAAATACGCTATCTTGCCCCATTACGGAACTAGTAATGGAAATCAGCACATCTTCGGGACGAATTTCGCGTGTGCGGATTTTTTCGGGCAAGCTGTACTTGATTTTCCCGTCTACAATCAAAAAGGAGCGAATGTAGTAGTCGGTATCGGGGAGCAATCTTTCTATGGTTGCACTGAAAAGTTGGTCTTCGTTGGCTTTTTCGCCGAGCATAATGCTATCAGTGTAAGATGTTCCAAGTTCAGGAACAACCCCAATCGCCCAGCAAAATCCGTGTTCAGTGGCTGTTTTTTTCTTTTCGGTATCTAGCACTTCGCTTACTACTGTAGCTTGCAAACCATTGCCTATAAAGTTTATTTCCGTAATACGCAGAGCGTTAATCCGCTCAATAAGCGAGCAAGAAGTTAGCCAAAGAAAGCTCACTTGCAATAATAAAATAAAAATGTAAAGTTTTTTCATAGTTTTAGAATTTTAGTTGAAAGTGTAGCTGAGGTAAAAAGGTTTGATTTATACCTATTCCTATTTCAGCATCTTTTTCTTGGTTCTTTTTGAGGATACGCTTTTTTTCAATAGCATTTTTCGTGCCTCTTGTGCCAACCAAAACAATATCGGTAGCCCATACTACAGCAGAAGCAAAAGCCATACCATACGAAAGCCATTCTTGTCTTTTGGCTTCTGAAAATAAATTTTGGGCTTCGCTACGCGTTTGAGCCGCTAAATATTTATCATAAGTTTCATAAGCCTTGATATTCATCAAGATGCTTCCGCCAATTAAGCCATAGACTACAATAGGAGTAAGCACCCATCTGTTTTTCCAAGTCCCTGGATATTTGACTTTATTTTGTCCTAAACCGGGCAAAAGTGCCGAGTATTTCATCGCATTGGCGTTCATTAGATTAAATACGCTTGGCTTGTAGTCTGCCTTGACTTTTATTTTAAGGTTCAACCCATCAAAATCGGGATTTTCCTCTTCATAAAACCACCAGATTTGCTTTTCTCCTGCTAAAAGGTCTTTACCATAATGCCCTTTGATTTTCTCTAATTCTTTGTAGGTTTTGCCGCTATCTTGCGAAACAAATACCTTGACATCATACTCATACTTAAAATCACTATTGTCGCTAATACGATAAGGAATAATGATTTTTTTCTGTTCTTTCAGTAGCTTAATAGGTTCTTGCTTCAAAGAAGGCGGTGTTTGAGCCAACCCCCAATGCCATAAGCCCAAAAGAAAAAAGAATAAAACGCTGATTTGCATAATATTTTTTAACTTTAATTTTTGATTAGTTTCCGCCTAATTCCTCCTTCATTGGTGAGGATATACAAATAATAAATGCCTTTGCTTAAATGCTTGATGTTGTATCTTTCATCTTGTTGTAATAAAGACGCAACTTTTTTGCCAAAAGTATCAAAAATTTCTATGTTTTCTATAATAATAGAGGAGTTTTTATTTTTCAAAATAAAATAATCGCTTGTAGGATTGGGGAAAATATTTAATTGATTTTCTAAACCTCCTTGCAGGTGATTTACAAGCGAGTAGCTATTTATTTTCATCAATGTAACCGTATCAGTAGGCAAAAATAAAGTATTTCCTGAATGATAAGCCCGAATGAGTGCCTCGTCTTCCTCAAAAATAGGGAAAATAGTAAGAATATTAGCATTATCTACTTGTGCTACTTTTGTATTGGTAGAAAAAAACTTCACTTCAGGTAGGTTGGCATCTGTTTGGGCAGAAAGTTGTATTCTGCCATCAGGGAGCGTATTCGTTGAAAAAGAAGCCATATCTATACTTTGAGGCAATTTGAAACGATATTTAGCGTAAAAAGTAGAACCTGAATGACCTTGTATTACCTCTGAGATATTGGGTTCAAAATTAAAATCTACGTTACCCTGAAAACTTCCCACGCCCCACAAATACCAGTCATCGTTATCATTAAAAAGAGCTAGAGAGCTTAATTTGTCCTCATTCGCTCCCGAAATGCTATGATACCATTGCAAATTACCATTGTCGCCTGATATTTTCAGCAACGTGCCATCAAAATTACTTCCTGCCATATTGAAATTACTACCTAAATTCGCACCTAATTTGCGTGAGTAGGTGGCATTGCCTATGTGAGAGCAAGCCAAAATTACATCATCGCCTTGCAAAGCGATATTACCGAGTTCGTCCCAGATAGTGTTATTAGCCCCCTATGCGTGCCGCCCACAAAAGATTAGGAGCAGAGGAAACATCATACTTTGCTACAAAGACATCTCTTCCCCCCGCTGAAGCCAAGTCCGTAGTTCCAGCAGTTGGATTGAAGTCGGTTGTTCCTCCGAAAGTGCCTGCAATAAATGCGTAATTGCCTCTTAATTTTATTTTCTGTGCATCACTGCCCGAAGCCCCCGATGCGATATTTACAAAATCTGTTACTGCACCTCCGCTTATAGATAGCTTTGCAAGAAAAGCATTTCCACTTGAGCTTCCCGGAAAAACAGTAGGACTCCCACTGATAGTTGCCCCAAAAGAAGCATAACCCACTACATAACAATTTCCTTCTTCTATGGCTATATCATATACATTATCATTGGCATTATTTGCTCCTATCCGAGCAGACCATTGATGTTGAAAAGAGGAACCTGCGATAAAATCATACCGAGCAACCCAGCCCTCAAAGCCTGATCCAGGGTTAGGAAGAGAAATTAGTGAGGGGGATGTTTCAAGTGTGCAGGTACTTTGGTAATACCCACCTACATATACTCTCCCGCCATTATCTACCTCCAAAGCGTAGAGCGTCTGAAAATTTGCCCCACCAATTACTTTGGCGGCAATAGCAAATGCAGTATCATTGAAACCTTTGCTCAAATCGTAGGCTACAAAAAATGCATCTGTATCTGTTGGTAAATAAGAACCTATTGTCAAAGAACCTCCTACTGATACCGCTACTCCGTTCCCCGCAAAATGCCCTGCTACGATGAGACGGTTATTCATTTTATCTACTTTGATAGCATTGACTCTATCATCAGAGCCAGCACCAATCCTAAAAGCCCACTCAATATTTCCCGAAGGGTTTATTTTCATTACAAAAATATCTGTTCCGCCAGCAGAAACTAAATCGGTAGTAGTTGGTGAGGTAGGAATAGATACCGTACCACTAAAAAAACCCGTAACATACAAGTTTCCACTGCCATCAGTATCAGTATCTCTGATAATAAGATTAGGTGCTTGTCTGACCGCTTCTAACTTCAATCGGGCAAAGTTGCCTTGGGCATTTACTTGAAAAAACACAAGTAAAAAAATTATGACAGTAGATAGTAGTTTTCTTTGCATTGTTTTCAAAATTTTGGTGAAATAACTACAAAAAACAAAAAAGCAAAAATTATACCTTTTTTGCATTTATACTTTTTTGCAAGATTTGGTAACCGAAACTATGATTTTTTCTTGATTTGAACAAATTTTTTCTTGAAAATTGAATTTTTTGCAACCCTTTCGCCCTCAAATACGTTTTTTCAAAAAATTGTAAAGTATGAAATCTGCAAGCAGTTTAGATATTCAGGCGATACGTGAGCAATTCCCTATTTTGGGGCAAAGTGTTCACGGCAAAAAATTAGTGTATCTGGATAATGCCGCAACCTCTCAAAAGCCTCTTTCGGTTATCAATGCCTTACGAGAATATTACACTTCTTACAATGCCAATATTCATCGGGGTGCTCATTACCTTGCGGCAAAGGCTACTGAAATGTACGAACAAGTCCGCGAGAAAGTAGCCAAGTTTCTGAATGCCCGAAGCAGTGAAGAGATTATTTTTACGCGTGGCACCACGGAAGGAATAAACCTTGTAGCAAGCACTTTTGGTAGAAAATTCATAGGAGAAGGCGACGAGATTATCATTTCTACAATGGAGCATCACTCTAATATTGTACCTTGGCAGATGCTTTGCGAAGAGAAAAAAGCGGTTTTGAAAGTGATTCCCATTACTGAAAACGGCGAAATTTTGCTCAACGAATACGAAAAACTGCTTTCTCCACGCACCAAACTTGTTTCGGTGGTACATATTTCTAATGCTATGGGGACAATCAACCCAATCAGGGAAATGATACGCAAAGCTCGTAGTGTAGGGGCAAAATTTTTAGTAGATGGGGCTCAGGGAGCCGTGCATCTGCCCATTGATGTCCAAGATTTAGACTGCGATTTTTACGCTTTTTCAGGACATAAAGTGTATGCCCCCACGGGCATAGGAGCTTTGTATGGCAAAAAAGAAATTTTAGAGCAGATGCCCCCCTACCACGGTGGCGGTGAAATGATAAAAGAAGTAACTTTTGAAAAAACTACCTACAACGAACTACCCTTCAAATTTGAAGCAGGTACGCCCAATATTGCCGATGTTATTGCCTTGGGCAAAGCTCTTGATTTTGTAGATGAACTTGGCAAAGAAAATATTGCCACACACGAGCAAGAATTACTCTCTTACGCTACCGAAAAAATCCAAAAGATTGAAGGTGTCAAAATTATTGGTACGGCTTTACACAAAGCCAGTGTGCTTTCTTTTGTAGTTGAGGGCATACATCATTCAGATGTAGGTACGCTTTTGGATACGCAAGGAGTAGCGGTCAGAACAGGACACCACTGCACCCAACCCTTGATGAAATACTTGGGCTTGGAAGGCACTACACGAGCATCTTTTGCTGTTTATAATACCTTTGACGAAGTAGATGTATTTATTTCTGCTCTTGAAAGGGCTCTCAAAATGTTGAAATAAAGAGGGCTTTTGCCCTTTTTATTTAGTAAGTTTCTTCTTTTTTGAAACTTTTCAGACGGGTTTCAAGAGCATCTTTGATTTCGCTTGCCTTTTTGGCAATTTTTTGGCGAGTTTCTTTACCACTTTTAGGGGCAAGTAATAGCCCAGCTACTACGCCAGCGGCGGCTCCTACTATAAACGACACGAATATTTTTTGACCGTTACTCATAAATTATTGGATTTTTCAAAGAAGTACTGATAACTTTAATGCAAAAATCTTGCAAAAGTAACCCAATCCAAAAAAAATTTTTTTTCTAAATTCTATGTTGCAGATAGCCCAATTAGACAAAAAGCCTGAAATTTTTTACAGCATACAAGGGGAAGGTAAAAGCATAGGCAAGCCGAGCATCTTTATTCGCCTTTCTTTGTGCAATTTGTACTGCTTTTGGTGCGATACCGATTACACTTGGAATTGGGAAGGTACAAATTACCCTCATCTAAATGATAAAAATCCAAACTATCAAAAATTCAATAAAGCGGATAGCATTATCAAACTTACTGAAAAGCAAATTATTGCAGAGATTCAAAAATATAACTGCCATCGTCTTATTTTTACTGGTGGTGAGCCGCTTGTTCAACAAAAAAAACTTTTGTCCCTGCTGGCTCAGCTCAAAAAGCAAAACCCGCAATATCATATAGAATTTGAAACCAACGGCACCATTATTCCTATTCCCGAATTAGAGGCTCTTACCAATCAATACAATGTTTCGCTAAAATTAGAAAATTCAAAAGTTCGGCTACAAGAGCGACTGAAGCCCAAAGCTATTCATTTTTTTGCCCAAAATGATAAAGCCAATTTCAAATTTGTAGTAGATAGCCCCAAAGACCTTGATGAAATTTTGGAAATTATCCAAAAATATGCTATCTTTCACGATAAAGTATATTTGATGCCCCAAGGAACAAAACCTGCTATTTTGCGGAAAAAACAGCAGTGGCTTGTAGAAATTTGTAAGCAATATCAGTTCAATTACACCGACAGACTGCATATTCTAATTTATGGCGACAAAAGGGGAATATAAACAATGGCTGATTTTCGCATTGCTATTGCTGTGTAGTACAAAACTATTTTCCCAAGATGTAGGCATAGGTAGCGAGTACATACACATTGCTCGCAAACGTATAGATAGCTTACAAAAACTTTTAGAAAGTACCCGTTTAGATACTGAAAAAGTAAATTTACTTAATCTCATCAGCAAACAATACCGAATAGTTGATGAGTTTCAGTCTTATATTGTAGCTACTGAGGCTCTGGAAAAAGCTGAAAAACTGCAATTCTGGAAAGGAGTAGCGGAGAGCTACATCAATTTAGGCTTTATCAATGCTGAACAGGGTTTGCAAGATTTAGCAATAGAGATGTATGAAAAAGGAGCTGAAATTGCAGAAAAAAACAACCTAGCCAAACAGCAAATTTATTGCCTCAATGGTATTGCAGTGATTTACTGGGAACGTCAGAAATATCACGAAGCTATTAGTATATTTTTCAAAAATTTAGCTTTGCAAAAAAAATTGGGATTAGAGCAAGATATAGCCGTTTCTTACAACAATATTGGTTTGATTTACAACGAATTCAAAGAGCCTGATTCTGCCCTGAAATATTTGCTGAAAGCCAAAGCTATTCGTGATAAATATAACCTAGAAGAGAGAAGTATTGCCACGCTAAACAATTTGGGAATAGCCTATTTACAGAAAGGGAAACTAGATACGGCTCTTTTTTACTCAGAACAAAGCCTGAAATTAGCCCGCAAGTATGCTCAAAAGCGTAGAATAAAAGAAGCTACTATCACACTTGCCGAAATTTACGAAGCCCAAAAAGACTACCCCAATGCGTTCAAGTATTTGATGCAACATAAGCAAATCCGAGATACTATTGAAAAAATTGACAAATCCTCTATCATAGCAGAAGAAAAACGAAAAAGAGATTTAGAGAAGCGTGAGGCAGAAATCTCAATGCATCGCAAAAACGATTTATTGCAAAATATCATTTATGTCCTCATTATTGTATTTTTTGTGGTAGTGGCGGTAGCCGCTATTCATAGAGCTAAACGCATTCAACGCTTTTCAGAAACACTCCAACAAAAAAATGATGAAATCAACTTTCAAAAAACCACTATTGAACTACAAAACTCTGAACTTTTAGCCCTCAATGAAAATTTAGAAAACATTGTAAAAGAGCGAACTCAAAAACTTTCAGAAGCCAACCAAGAATTAGAAACTTATATGTATCGCTTTGCCCACGACTTGCGAGGTCCCCTGACAACCATTATGGGATTATGCCTATTAGGTAAAATGGATACAACTACCGAAAACACTCAAAATCTCTTTGATAAAATCCATTTTACGCTTATCAAGATGGATTCTCTGCTTAAAAAGCTCTCGCAACTTTATCAAATCAATCATCATCAAGTAATGCATCAGAGGGTAGCGATTAAGCAATTTGTTGGTGAAGTTTTAGAAAAAGTTCGTCAGAAATGGGACATTGAACCAGAGCAGATACACTTTTCCTTTCAAGGGATAAGTGATATTATGACAGATGCGTTTCTTTTAGAAATCTCTTTGGAAAATATTTTGGAAAATGCTCTTATTTTTTCTACGAAAAAGCCCATTATCATTGATTTTTTTGCGGAAAAGCAGAAAAAAAACTACCTGATACGCATTACAGACCAAGGACAAGGTATTCCCCAAAATTTGCAATCAAAAGTCTTTGATATGTTTTTTAGAGGCAATGAAAATTCACAAGGCAACGGATTAGGACTTTATATGGTAAAAAAGGCATTAGAAAAACTAAAAGGCTATATTGAACTTTCCAGCGAAGAGAGCCAATATACTCGCATTGATTTATACTTGCCAATCTAATTTTTGGTTTTTCAAATAAAAATTTCTAATTTTGCAATAATCATACATCATTCACACCTAAATATATGAAGCCTCTTTTTTTGTTTTTAGCTTTTTTTAGTCTTTTTGCTTGTAAAAATCAGAAACAAAAACCTACAAATCTCACCAAAGATAGTTCTCAAACCTCCAAAATACAACCAGATACCACAGAACTTGCTACGCCTGCTCATTTTACCATTGAAGAAGAAGAGTTTGTTATCAATTTCCCTGCTATGCCTTTACGGGTAGAAGACTCTACCGATAGAGACGTGGAATATTCTGTGCAAATGGGAGATTCAGTAAATTACATTTTATACTTCCGAGATTACAAAGAAGGGGTTATCCAAAAAATGGGAGAAAAAAAATTCTTGCAAAATCAGGAAAAACAAGTAATTGATAAAATGGGTTTCCCGAAGGAAGAGATTTTTGAAAACAAAGAGATTGAACTTAGTGGCTTTCCCGGCATTTCGCTGAAAGCGGGTAGCCAAAAAAATACTTTTTTGGTGTATCGTATTTATTTGGTGGGCAATCGCTTATATCAGTTAGGTATTTCTCATACCAAACGCAATCCTACTAATGAAGAGCAAAAAAACTTTTTAGAATCTTTTCAGCTCAAAAATAGCAAAGTTTCTAAGTCTTGAAACCTTTTGAGGCTTTTCTTTGTTTTCTATCAAAATTTTTCAGCTATGCAAACCGAAGCTACCAAACCTCAACTGCTCAATAAAACGTTGGTAAATGTATTTTCTATTGCTATTCCCGTAGCGGTAGCAGTGCTTTTGGGCATTCGCATCAAAGTAAATTTAGGTGAATGGACGAAATTTTTACCTCATCTAAATGCTGTTATCAATTCACTTACTTCTATTTTACTCATTTTGGGGTTGGTTTTTATCAAACAGAAAAAAATCAAGGCTCACCAAAACGTGATGCTTACTTCTTTTGCATTAGGTAGTTTATTTTTGGTAACCTATGTATTGTATCATTTTTCCAACGAAAGTACCGCCTACCCTGACAATGCTTGGAAGCCTGTATATTTATTTGTGCTCATTAGCCATATTGCACTTTCTATTGGAGTGGTACGTTTTGTACTTTTGGCTTTGTATTACGCTTTGCAAAAAGATTTTGCCAAGCATAAAAAAATGACCAAAATCGCTTATCCTGTGTGGTTGTATGTTTCAATTACAGGTGTAATTGTGTATCTGATGATTAGTCCTTATTATTCATAAAATCAAAAACTTTTCGCTATGAATTTCAATTTGGGTAATTTGGTGGGTAAGGTAAAAGAATTGCAAACTAAACTTCAAGAAGCTCGGGAAGGATTGAAACATCTCTCTGCAACTGCCGAATCGGGAGCAGGTTTGGTAAAAGCCACCGTAAATGGGAATAGACAAGTTATCAGCATAGAAATTGATAATGAACTTATCAAGCCCGAAGAAAAAGAAATGTTACAAGACTTGATTGCAGCGGCTATCAACAAAGCTATGCAAGAAATTGAAAATAAAATAGCCGAACACTTTCAGAATATAGCGGGTGGTATTATGCCCGATATGCCCAATTTAGACTTTGGAAAATTTGGTCTTTGATGCCTACTATTGAAGTCTGCTTTTCGCCTAATTTACTTTCTCTGCACAACCTTAATGATAAAATCGTGGTAGTGGTAGATATTCTGCGAGCTACCTCTTGTATGGTTACTGCGTTGGCTTGTGGAGTAGAAAGTATTTTGCCCTTGCAAGATGTAGAAACCTGTAAATCTATGCAATTGCAGGGCTATCTTGTTGCCGCTGAAAGAGACGGCAAAAAAGTAGAAGGCTTTGATTTGGGCAATTCTCCTTTTAGCTATATGGATTCCCACTTGCAGGGCAAAAAAATTGCTTTTACTACTACAAATGGCACACAAGTTATTAAACTCTCCGAAAGTGCCAAGCAAATCGTTGTAGGGGCATTCCTGAACTTATCTGCAATTGCAAATTATCTTAAAAAACAACAAGGGGACGTTTTAATAGCTTGTGCAGGCTGGAAAGGGCAAGTAAATGTAGAAGATACGCTTTTTGCAGGGGCTTTGGTACAGGAACTTTCACAAGAGTTTTCAACCGCCAATGATTCCGCTTTATTAGCTCAATCGCTATATTTAACTCATCAAGGCAACCTACTTGCTTTTGTAAGTCTCTGTTCTCACGTACAACGCCTGAAAAATTTAGGCATACAAAAAGATATAGAATTTTGTTTGCAAAAAAATGTGTACGAAATTGTACCTATACTCCAAAATGGTAGTTTGGTAAAGCTCACTTCGCAGGTAGCTATCTAATAATCAAATATTTACAAAAACTATGAACGCACTTGCTCGCGAAACCAGCCCTTATTTGCTTCAACACGCTCATAATCCTGTAAATTGGTATCCTTGGGGCAAGGAGGCTTTGCAAAAGGCTTTGCAAGAAGATAAGCCCATTATTGTAAGCATTGGCTACTCTACTTGTCATTGGTGTCATGTGATGGAGCGTGAAAGTTTTGAAAGCAAAGAAATAGCTGATATAATGAATGAGCATTTCATTTGCATAAAAGTAGATAGAGAAGAACGCCCTGATGTGGATAATATTTATATGGACGCCATTCACGCTATGGGCTTGCGAGGTGGCTGGCCCTTGAATGTTTTTCTAATGCCCGACCAAACCCCTTTCTACGGAGGAACTTACTTTCCGCCTCAAAATTGGAAGCACTTACTTTTGAATATCGCCAATGCTTTCAAAAAAAATCGTGCTGAATTGCTGGAATCGGCTCGGGAGTTTTCGCAATTTCTCAACCAAAGCGAAGTGCAAAAATACGGCTTAAAGCCTCAAAATTCGTCCAATACTTTTGCTGAATTAGAGCAAATGTATCAAAATCTTGCTAAAAACTTTGATAGTTTGCACGGCGGTATTGATAAAGCCCCTAAATTTCCTATGCCAAGCATTTGGCGATTTTTGTTAATGTATGTTTTTCTAACCAAAAATGCAGAAGCCGAAAAACATTTACATCTGACTTTACAAAAAATGGCTTTCGGGGGTATTTATGACCATTTAGGAGGCGGTTTTGCCCGCTATTCGGTTGATTCCGAATGGTTTGTGCCTCATTTTGAAAAGATGCTCTACGATAATGCCCAATTGCTTACGTTATACGCCGAAGCCTATCATTTTAGCCAAAATCCTATTTACAAAGAAATTGCTTACGAAGTTTTTGAATTTGTACAAAGAGAACTGGAAGCAACCGAAGGAGGTTTTTTTTCTGCTCTGGATGCCGATAGCGAAGGAGAAGAAGGTAAATATTATGTCTGGAAAAAAAGACACCTTCAAGAAATTTTAGGGGAGGATACCGAGCTTTTTTGTGCCTACTACAATGTTTTGCCGCAGGGCAACTGGGAATACGCCAACAATATTCTTTACAAAAATCTTACAGACGAAGAATTTGCTCAAAAGCATCAAATTCCTTTACAAGAGCTACAAACAAAAGTAAGGCAATGGAAAGGAACTTTGCTGAAAGTGCGTCAGAAGCGTGTTCCGCCCAGCCGTGATGATAAAATCATCACCTCTTGGAATGCCTTAATGATAAAAGGGCTTTTAGATGCCTATAAAGCCTTTGATGACGAAGAATTTTTAGCTACTGCCTTGTATCACACAGAATTTCTTTTAGCTAAACTTTTCAACTCACAAGAGAGCTTTTTGTATCATACATTCAGCTATAAGACCAATGAAGCCAAGCAAAAGGGATTTTTAGAAGATTATGCCTGTACTATTGAGGCACTCATCGCTTTGTATCAGGCAACTTTTGAAAAAAAGTATTTGTTTTTGGCTCAAAAACTTTGCGACTACACCTTGCAAAATTTCTACGACCACAACGAAGGAATGTTTTTCTATACCGATAGCTCCGCTGAAAGGCTCATTGCTCGTAAGAAGGAAATTTTTGACAATGTTATCCCTGCTTCTAATTCTATAATGGCTCATAATTTGTATTTCTTGGGCATTTTGCTTGAAAAACAGAATTATCAAGAAATAGCCACAGGCGTATTATCGCAAATAAAACAACTTTTGCTCAAAAATGTAGAATTTACAGCCAACTGGGCTCTGCTTTTTGCTTATACACTTACGCCTACAGCAGAAGTAGCCATTATAGGCGAAAATTACAAAGAAGCCCACAGAAGTATAGAAAAGCACTTTTTTCCTAATAAGGTACTTGCGGCAGGCTCTGGTACTGATATAGAAATTCCTCTTTTGGAAAACCGCACGGCTCTCAATAACCAAACTACTTTTTATGTGTGTTTTAATAAAGCCTGTCAATTGCCTACGAATAGCCACGAGGAGGCTTACAGACAACTTTTGCAAAGCCTGAAAATTTGATTTTCAGCCAAAAACTTCGTAATTTTGCTTAAATTTTACATATGCGTATGAATGTTCTGCTTGTTTTTCTAAATCCCGCAATCATAACTTCTGTTTTAGTATTTTCTATCCCTTTGGTAGCGATTATTGGAGGCTATTATGTGAAATTAAGACGAATGGAATTAGAAAAAGGAGGAGTTTCAGAAAAAGACCGCAAAAACATTGATTTTCTTTTGCAAGAAAACGAGCGTTTGCGTCAGCGGGTTGAAAATTTGGAACAGATTATCACCAGCATAGAGCCTGATTTGCTTTCTCTCAGACCGCTTCAGAAAGAAAATGACCTACAAAAACAAGTAGAGGAATTGGCACGTAAGCTACGAAATGAGTAATTTTTTTGGAAAAAATTGTTTTTCGGATTGATTTTTTGCAACTTTGCGTTCCAAATTGGCAGTGATGGAAAATGTAAGTCAGTTGAAGGAGTTTTTAGCCACGCCTAAAAATATCATTATTACTACACACTATAAACCTGATGCAGACGCTTTGGGTTCATCTTTGGGGTGGGCAGGATATTTGAAAAAATTAGGGCATAATGTAAAAGTTATTAGCCCAAGTGATTACCCTAAATTTTTACACTGGTTGCCCGGTAACGAAGAGGTACTTATCTACAACCAAAAAAATACAGCCGAAGTAGAACAAGCTGTGAAAAATGCCGATTTGATTTGTTATCTGGATTTTTCCTGTTATCCTCGTTTGGAAGAGATTGCTCCTATATTTCAAAGCGTTAATGGTTCTGCTAAAACTTTACTTGTAGATCACCACATCAACCCTTCCATTCAACCTACTTTTAGTTTCCACAATGTCAAAGCCGCCGCTACTGCACAATTGATTTATGAACTTATCTCCGAACTAGGTGATAAAGACAAAATTGATGTTCCTATTGGTGAGGCTTTGTATGCAGGCATACTCACGGATACGGGCTCGTTCAAACACCCTACTACTACTCGTAGAGTTCACGAAATTGCAGGCGAACTGATTGATATTGGCGTAAATACTACCAAAGTTCATAATCTCATCTATGATAGCAATTCCGAGCAACGCTTACGTTTTTTGGGTTATGTTTTGAGCCAAAAACTCAAAGTTTTACACGAATATCGCACTGCTTACATTACGGTTACAGCTGATGAGTTAAAGCAATTTCACTCACAAACAGGCGACACCGAAGGGGTGGTGAATTACGCTCTTTCTATTGAAGGTATTGTACTTGCTGCTATTATGATTGATAGAGGCGAAAACATTAAACTTTCTTTTCGTTCGGTAGGAGATTTTTCGGTAAATGATTTGGCGGCTCAATATTTCAATGGTGGTGGGCATAAAAATGCCGCAGGAGGTACTTGCTATCTTTCCTTGCAAGAAACTGAAAAGAAGTTTTTAGAAATTATCAAACAGAAAAAAGAAGAATTGCTCAAAGTAAAAACATAGTTTATTTTATGAGTTCCAATTTTACCTACAATCTTATGAAACCTCTCACTATTTTTGTATTAGTCGTTTCGCTTTTTGCATTACTTGCTTGTGAAAAGCCTCGCCGAACCGCCAGCAATGAAGAAAAACTACCCTCGGGAGTTATCTTTCAAATTCTTGAACGCAACCCCAAAGGAGAAAAATTGATGGAAGGAGAATATGCAATGATGCACCTTATCAGCAAAGTAGATACCATTGAAGTAGATAACACCTACAAAAGAGCTAAAATTGATACAAACTTTCGTAAAGGCTTTTCTGTGCTTGTAAAACCTGAAAAGGGTATGCCTACGGAAGTTTTACCTTTCTTGCAGGTAGGTGATAGTGTGAAAATTAAAATCTCTTTGGATACTTTGGTGAAAAGATACCCTTTCTTTGATCAATTTGCCCAAGAGTTGAAAGGTAAAAAAAATGTATTTTTTGAGTATTGGGTGAGAATTACAGGAAAGAAAACCAAAGAACAAGTGCAAAAAGAAGCTCAAGAAGCTGAAAAAAGGCAACAAGAAGACCTTAAAAAGAAAGAGGCCGAGGAGCTAACTAAATTAGAAGCCTATATCAAGGAAAATAAACTTGATTTGCAAAAAACGGCTTCGGGGCTTTACTATAAAATCACCAAAACTGCTCCTCAAAATCCCCAAGCTCAAAAATATGATACCGTCTATGTGCATTACACAGGTAAGTTATTAGATGGCAAAGTTTTTGATAGCTCTTTGAGCAGAAACGAGCCTTTTCAGTTTGTCTTGGGAATGGGTAGTGTAATCAAAGGTTGGGACGAGGGAATTGCTTTACTTCGCAAAGGAGAAAAAGCCCAATTGCTTATACCTTCTAATTTAGGCTACGGTGCAATGGGTGGGGGCTCGGTTATTCCACCTTTTGCAACTTTGTTTTTTGAAGTAGAACTTATTGATATAAAACCCAATAAGCAAAACGCTGAAAACAAAAAATAAACTTGTACGATACGAAATATGAAACTATTGAAAACCTTTGCTTTTATCTTTTTTACTTTTGGGTTGCTTGGGTCTTGCAAACGCAAAGACCCTAATGCCGATTTTTTGGCAGAACAACTTTCTCGCAATGAGCAAGAAATTCAGAGCTACATTGCTCAAAAAGGTTTGCAAATGCAAAAAGACGAAAATGGCATTTATTATCAAATATTTGGTTCGCCCCAAAGCAAAACGCCTGATACCACTTTTCGCCACGTGATTATTAAGTACGAAACACGCCTAATTCCTTCTGAAACCCCCATAGATACCAACTATAAGCTATCGGGTAGTAAAACTCTAACTTTTGCACTGCTCAACCCCACAGGTAACAACCGAACCCTGATTACGCCTCGTGGAATAGATATTTTCTTGCAACTTGGTAAAGAAAAACTATTCAAAGGGCAGAAAGCTATTTTGTTGATGAACCACACAATGGGCTATGGCACGGCTTCTTCACCTTTCTTGCCACCTTATTCGGCTATTCGGGTAGATTTAGAACTGGTTGATGTGAAAAGTGAAACAGAGTTTATCGCCGATAAAATTACTGAACTGAATGTTCCCGTTACACAAAATAAAGATGGTGTAATTTTTAGTCTTACTGATGTAGGCACTACCGATCTAATACGGGATTCTTCCACGGTAACCGTGAAATACATTGGACGTCGAGTGATTGATAATACCATTTTTGATGCTAACCAAAGCTTTACTTTCAAACCTATTGGTAATGTTATCAATGGGTGGCGAATAGGCATTCCTTTGATGAAAAAAGGAGAAAAGGGTTACTTGTTTATCCCTTCCAGTCAAGCCTATAAAGGAACTGGCTCGGCGAATAACTCAGGCTCTTTCGTAGTTTTCCCCTTTGACCCCATTTATTTTGAGATAGAAATTCTTAATGTTACCAACGATTAAACACTATGATTACGCAAATCAATGAGATTATTCGCCACAGACGTTCTACTTATCCCGAGCAATTTGAGGTAGGCAAAAAAGTTGATGATGCTATCATTTGGCAAATGCTTGAAAATGCTAATTGGGCACCTACACATAAAAAAACTGAACCTTGGCGTTTTGTAGTCTTTACAGGCGAGGGGCTTAAAAAATTAGCTGAATTTCAGGCAAATTTGTATAAAGAAAAAAATCAAGGAGAGGCTTTCAGTGAAAAAACTTATCAAATGTTGCTCACGAAACCCCTCAAAGCCTCGCACATCATCGCTATTGGAATGAAACGCCACGAACAAGTACCTGAAATAGAAGAAATTGAAGCGGTTGCCTGTGCAGTTCAGAATATGTATCTTACTGCTACTGCCTACAAACTGGGAGTATATTGGGGGAGTGGTGGTATTACGTATTACCCCGAAGCCAAATCTTTTTTCGGGCTAGGCGAAAATGATAAATTTTTAGGCTTTTTGTATGTAGGTCATATCGCTAAACCTTCTCCTGATGCTTCTCGCAAACCTATTCAAGAAAAAGTTACTTGGATAGAATAGATGTTTGGCAATAAATTTTCTTGCAAATTTAGATTTTTCACAAAAAATGATTAGATTTGCAAGCTATTTTTACGAAAAAGTGCTAATTCAACCAGGTTGTTCTAATGGGCTGTTCGTATAAAAAAACTGCCTTACTCGTAGGTGCTACGGGTTTGGTAGGGTCTATCCTTTTGGAGCAAATGCTTGCAGATGACTACTATCAGGAAGTTATTGTTCTCACCCGCAAGCCTATTTCTCTACAACATATCAAACTTAGCCAACATATTATTGATTTTGAAAACTTGGAGGCTTACGCTCATCTCATCAAAGCCAATGATGTGTATTGCTGTTTGGGAACAACTATCAGAAAGGCAAAAACGAAAGAACAATTTTACCAAGTAGATTTCGTCTATCCTACTGAAATTGCCAAAATTGCTAAATTCAATGGAGCAAGCCACTTTTCCATAGTTACTGCTATGGGGGCGTGCAAAAGCTCCACTTTTTACTACAATCGCGTAAAAGGTGAAGTGGAGGAGGCTATTGAACATTTGCAATTCAAAAGTACGCATATTATTCGCCCTTCTTTGCTTCTTGGCGAAAGGTCGGAGTTTCGTTTGGGCGAAGAGATTGGCAAAGTAATTGCCAAAGGGCTTGAATTTATGATGGTAGGAGGCTTAAAAAAGTATCGCCCCATAGAAGCCAAAGCCGTAGCAGTAGCGATGTATCAGTTAGGTAAAGATGCTTGCAAATTGCAGGGCGGTTTCAAAATTTTTGAGTCTTCTTTCTTACAAACTATCTATGACGAAGAACGCTTTGCTCAGTTTGCAACCTCGCAAGCGTCTTAATCTGATATTTAGCCTTTGCTATTAAACTTATTCATTGCATTGCTAATACCTTCCAAACAAAAAGTCAGTACTGCTTGAGAAGCTGTTTCTAAAATCTTAGGTAACTCTTTTTGCTCGTCAGTAGAAAAAGGACTAAGTACATACTCCGCTTGCATACCTTTGGGATAATTGTTACCTACCCCAATACGCATACGAGCATACTCCTGACTTTGAAGCACTTCTTGAATATTTTTTAATCCGTTGTGTCCGCCGTCAGAGCCTTTGCTACGCAAACGGATTTTTCCAAAAGGCAAAGCCACATCATCGGTAATGACTAATATGTTTTCCTGCGAGATTTTAAGTTCTTGTTTCCAATAATTAACCGCCCTGCCACTCAAATTCATATAAGTTGAGGGTTTGATTAAAAAAATATGCTTTCCTTTATGCTTAAAATCGGCAACATCAGCAAGGCGGTCGGTTTGGAAATTAGCTTCTTGCATAGAGGCAAGTTTATCCACTACCATAAAACCAATATTGTGCCGAGTAAGAGCATACTCCGAGCCAATATTACCCAATCCTACAATCAGAAATTTTTGCATACCTAACTGAACTCCTTTTCCATTCGTTTTCTTTCGTTTTCGTCGAGGTAAATTTTACGCATACGAATAGCCGTGGGGGTTACTTCCACGTACTCATCTTTCTGAATGTACTCCATAGCTTCCTCCAAAGAAAACTGCACTTTGGGAGCAATTTTTACATTTTCGTCAGAGCCTGCGGCACGCACATTTGTCAGTTTTTTAGCTGTTTGAACATTTACAACCAAATCAGAGCCGCGTGTATGTTCGCCGATGATTTGCCCACCATAGACTTCCTCGCCGGGGTCAATGAAAAATTTGCCCCTATCTTGCAATTTATCAATGGAGTAAGCCGTAGCAGGACCTGTATCTTTGGAAATCAGCGAACCACTGGTACGTTCAGGAATATCGCCTTTGTAGGGTTCATAACCAATGAACCTGTGTGTCATCACGGCTTCGCCTTGGGTAGCAGTAAGCACCAAGTTTCGCAAGCCAATTAGCCCACGAGAAGGAATTTTGAACTCCAAATGTTGCAAATCGCCTTTGGGCTCCATTACCATTAGTTCGCCTTTGCGTTGGGTGGCGAGTTCTATTACTTTTCCTGCTACATTTTCAGGAACATCAACCACAAGCGTTTCAATAGGTTCGTGTTTTTGCCCCTCTATTTCCTTGAAAAGCACGCGTGGCTGTCCTACTTGCAACTCATAACCTTCTCTACGCATCGTTTCAATCAGTATAGAAAGATGCAAAATACCTCTGCCATAGACAATAAAGGTATCTTCGCGGTCGGTGAATTCTACACGCAAAGCAAGGTTTTTTTCTGTTTCTTTGAGCAATCTATCTCGTAAATGGCGAGAAGTAACAAATTTGCCATCTCTACCAAAAAAAGGTGAGTTATTGATAGTGAAAAGCATACTCATTGTAGGCTCATCAATGGCAATTCTTGGCAGAGCTTCGGGCTTTTCTACATCTGCAATAGTATCGCCAATTTCAAACTCTTCCAAACCAACTACGGCACAAATATCACCTGCTTGCACTTTTTCTACACTGGCTCGGTTTAAGCCTTCAAAGGTTTGCAATTCTTTCACACGCATCTTTTTCACAGAACCATCGGCTTTACACAAAGCCACTTGCATACCCACGGCAATTTCACCCCTATACACACGCCCAATGGCAATTCTGCCTAAAAAGTTGGAGTAATCCAGAGAGGTAATTTGCATCTGCAAAGAACCTTGCTCGGTTTTAGGAGGAGGAATAACCTTCAAAATGGTATCTAAAAGCGGTGTAATATCGGTGGTAGGCTGTTTCCAGTCATAGCTCATCCAGCCTTGTTTGGCAGAACCATAAAGGGTTACGAAATCTAACTGCTCTTCGTTAGCACCTACATTGAACATCAAATCAAAAACAGCTTCGTGTACTTCATCGGGACGGCAGTTGGGTTTATCTACTTTGTTGATAACCAAAACAGGTTTCAAGCCCAACTGAATGGCTTTGGTAAGTACAAAACGCGTTTGAGGCATAGGACCCTCAAAGGCATCTACCAAGAGCAATACGCCATCAGCCATTTTTAACACACGCTCTACCTCGCCTCCAAAATCGGCGTGTCCGGGTGTGTCTATGATATTGATTTTAGTATCTTTGTAGCGAATGGAAACATTTTTAGAAACAATTGTAATACCACGCTCACGTTCAAGTTCGTTGTTGTCTAAAATCAGGTCATCAAATTGCTGATTTTCTCTGAAAAGTTTGGCAGAGTGAATCATTTTATCTACCAAAGTAGTTTTTCCGTGATCTACGTGAGCAATAATCGCAATATTTCGGATATTCATAGAGGCTTGTATTTTTTGAAGGTGCAAAGATACAAAAAAAGACGGAAACTTGTTTGCGTACTTGTGTTTTTATCAAAGAATTGATAAATTGTTTGCAAAATATTCATTTATGGATAAAATTCCCAACACTATTGCCCGACCGCCTTGGGTGTTGTATGGAAAAGGTTATATCTTGCTGTATCGTTTTGAAAAAACTTTTATAGAACAAAATGGCTTTTTACCCAAGCACTTGTTAGATAAATTTAAGGGTATTGTGGGCAGTGTTATGCTTGTAGATTATGCTGAATCACCTGTGGGGGCGTACAAAGAACTGCTTTTCATTCCAGGTCTTTTTCAGTTCAGACAAAGAAAGGCTTTTCATATTTCCAAAATTTACGTTTCTACCTACGAAAGCGTATGGAATGGCATTGAAAACTGGGGTATTCCCAAAGAACTTGCTGATTTTCGTTGGGAAAAAGTAGAAAAAGGTTTTGAACGTTTCGTGGTAAGCAAAGACGAGAGAAACTTTTTCAGTGCAGAAATCAAACCTTACGGCTTGCCTTTTTATGTAAATACAGCGTGGTTTCCGTTTCATTTTTACCAGTGGCGAAAAGAAACACTTTTACACACTACCCCACAAGGGAAAGGCTGGGCAAAACTCTGCAAAGTGCAAAATATTCAAGTCGGCTCTGATTTGTTTCCTGATATTAGTCGGCAAAAATTGCTTGCGGCAATTGCTGTGCCTCGTTTTACGATGAAATTCCCCGAACCTCAACAAGAATAATTTTCAAAAAATGGCTCTAAATACCTCATCAAGTTTGCTCATTGCCTTGATTTGAATTTTGAAATTAGAGGTTTGTAAGCCTTTAAGGTTGTAACGAGAGATAAAAATAGTTTCAAAGCCTAACTTTTCAGCTTCGCTGATGCGATTTTCTATTCGGCTAATGGCTCTAATTTCTCCTCCCAAGCCCACTTCGGCGGCAAAGCAAATCTTCGGCGAAATAGGAATATCTTCATAAGAGGAAGCTACCGAGCAACACACTGCCAAATCAATAGCGGGGTCTTCTATACGCAAACCGCCTGTAATGTTCAGAAAAACATCTTGCGTACTTAGCCGAAAGCCTCCTCTTTTTTCCAAAACAGCCAGCAACATATTGAGCCGTTTGCTATCAAAGCCTGTGCTACTGCGTTGAGGCGTGCCATAAGTGGCAGGACTTACCAAAGATTGCACTTCAATCAGTAAAGGGCGATTTCCTTCCATCGTTGCCCCAATGCTCACGCCGCTTAAAGTTTCCTCTCTTTGCGAAATAAGTATTTCCGAAGGATTGCTTACTTCTCGCAAACCTGTGGCAAGCATTTCGTAAATGCCTAATTCAGAAGTAGAACCAAAGCGGTTTTTGGTAGTCCGTAAAATGCGATATGCCAAATGTCTATCACCCTCAAATTGCAAAACCGTATCCACCATATGTTCCAAAACCTTCGGACCCGCAAGTGTCCCTTCTTTGGTGATATGTCCTATGAGAAAAACGGGGGTGGCAGTTTCTTTGGCAAATTTCATTAGTTCGGCGGTACATTCTCGCACTTGCGAAATGCTACCCGCCGAAGATTCAATAAATGCAGAATGAAGTGTCTGAATGGAATCCACGATCACAATATCAGGCTCTAAATTTTCAATCTGCTTGAAAATATTTTGTGTGGAGGTTTCGCAAAGCAAATAACACTCTGCCCCCTTTTGTTCCAGGCGTTCTGCTCTCATTTTAATTTGCTGTTCGCTCTCTTCTCCTGAAACATACAAAACTCTCTTTCCACGCAAACCCAAAGCGATTTGAAGCATTAGCGTAGATTTTCCGATACCCGGCTCACCGCCAATAAGCACCAAAGAACCCGCCACAATACCCCCACCCAAAACTCTATTGAGTTCTTTATCAGGTGTGAGCATACGCGGTTGAGCCTCAAAATCTACTTCTGCAAGCAATTTGGGCTTATTGCTGATTTTCGTGGAAGTACTACTTTTCCATTCGCCTTTGCTGGGTTCGGTTTTTTCTAAAATTTCCTCTACAAAGGTATTCCATTGTTGGCAAGAGGGGCATCTGCCTAACCATTTGGGCGACTGATACCCACAACTCTGACAAAAGAAGGTTGTTTTTGTTTTAGCCACTGAACAATCTTTTTGAGCCTTGAAAATACGAATATTTTATCAGGAGATTTTTAAGGCTTCTCATTTTTTTGCAAAAATATTAAGTTGTTAGGGGTAAGATGAATATCTAAAAGTTTGAATTTTGCTAAAAATGACACAGAACTAAAAAAGCTAACCTGAATGGTTAGCTTTTCGTTTTAATATTCGTCTTCGTTGAAAAAGAAATCCTCTTTAGTTGGATAATCGGGCCAGATTTCTTCAATGTTTTCGTATGGTTGCCCATCATCTTCAAGTTCTTGCAAATTTTCAATTACTTCCATAGGTGCTCCTGAACGAATCGCATAATCAATCAGTTCATCTTTGGTAGCGGGCCAGGGAGCATCTTCCAAATACGAGGCTAATTCAAGAGTCCAATACATAAGGCATCAAAATTTATAGTTCAACAATTTACCAAAAATGTACAAAAAACAAAAATATGTGGGTTTATTTTTTGGGAATATAGTTTTTCTGAAAATTTTTGGGTGGTGTATAAAGTTTTTTGAGTTCTTTATCAAACTCTTCAAGCATTATATTTTTCACCTGAACCTTACGCTTTTGTGTAGCTAAATTGAAACTTTTGTGTTCGGGTTTATAGTTATCGCTACTTTCTGCAATATGAATTTCTTGCTCATCTTTACGGATAAGTTCTCGTAGGAAACTGGTTTTGATACGGAACTGGTCTAATTTGGGTTTTTGATAAAAATCGGGGTACTTTCGCATTACTACTTTCATTAGGTAGCTTTCTTCAAAAATTCTATCGCAAGCATAACGAAAACGATTGGCAAGATTTTTATCCAAGTAGCGAGGGTTATTGACTTCGTTTTTCCAAGTTACAAGTAGCTGTTTGGCTTCATTTACGCTAGCTTCAGTATTTACACCAATCAGACTTTCAGCACGCTTGCAAAGTTTTTCCTGAATGATACGAGCTTGCTCCAAAGGGTCTAATGGTTTGATTTGCTCCACAGGTACTCCTTCCTTGAACTGCTTGTATCGGTGAAAAAACTCATTATTGATTTTTTTGAAGCGTTCCCAATATTTTTCTAATTTTTTTTGAGGTACTTTCCCAATGGTTTTCCATTGTTGTTGCATTTCTTTGAAAGCTAATGCCGTAGCTTCAAAATCGTCAGAAAGTTTAAGAATGCTGGCTTTATCCACAAGCAGGCGATATTGATTAAGCCTATTCTTGACCTCCTCGGCTTTTCGCTTGAAATGCTCTTTTTTATGCTGATAATACGCCTTGATGAGTCTTGTAAAATGATCTTCCATTTCTGCCTGTTGCGATTCCTCCACTGCCCCTGTACGAATCCAACGTTGTTTGAGTTCTTCTACTTTGGCATCAGTTGTTTTCCAATCGGTTTCATCTACGAGCAGAGCCAAATCGGCAAGAATTTGGTTTTTAATATCCAAATTGCGTTGTCTGTTTTGCTCTATCAAAGAACGTAGAAACTTCTCCAATTCATCTAATCGAGAAAGTAATACAGGAAAATCGCCCAATCCTTTGAATTGTAGGGTATATTCGCGAAGGTGGAGCAATTTCATTAGATAAGAGCCTTTGTTTTCGGCTTGATGAATATCTTGTTCAAGTTTATTGATTTTTTCACAAAGTTCGGCATAGCGTTTTTCAAAATATTCAATAGATTTTTCATCAGTTTCTTTGACTACTCCAATTTCTCTATCAGGATAGTTCAAATAGCCTTTCAAAAAAACTTTGCCATCTGCAATATAGCCGTAAGGGTGATTGTAGGTAATGTTCATAGCAGTTTCAATTTTTATAGCCTTTACATCAGAAATATAAGGCTATGCGTTGAAAAATAGTGTTTTAAGCTATTGAGGTTAGGTAACAAAGGTAACAATTTTTTTCAAAAAACGTTCCAAAAAAAGCAAAAATTTATTCACATACTTTGATATACTCGGTAATGAGCTTGAAAAGCTCTTTGTACTTTGTTAGGGGTAGTGTTTCAGGTTTATCATCAATATCGTGATAGGCTTTTATGCCACCCATTGTGTAAATAAAAAAGGCTTTTACACCTTTTTCTGAGAAAAAGTAATGGTCAGAATTGGCGGCTTTGCCTCTTTTGGCTATTTTGGGTAGTAACTGATATTTTTCGTTGATTTTTTGCAAGATTTCAAAGTCTTTTTCAAAAATCGCTCCGTTCACTATCGTAATCCCTTCATCTCCTGTGCCTACCAAATCTAAATTGAGCAAAACTTTAATTTGTGCAAGAGGAAACAAAGGGTTTTGTGTGTAAAATTGTGAGCCTATGAGTCCTGCTTCTTCGGCGGCAAAAGCTATAAAAGCTACGGAATATTTAGCAGGATTTTGCTGATAATAATGAGCAAGTTCTAAAAGCATAGTTATACCACTGGCATTATCATTAGCACCGGGGAAATAAATATTGCCCATACTACCCAAATGGTCATAATGAGCTGTAAAAACTACGAAGCTATCGGGTTGTATAGTACCTCTGAGGTAGCCAATCACATTACGGGTATTGTATTTTTCAATAAACTTATTGCGGATATGAAAATTGATTTGCTTGTAAGTAGGCTTCCAAACGCTTTGTAAAATTTGAATTTCAGGTATTTTATCTTGCCATACAGAAACGCTTGCAGTGAGTTTGGGGTGCAAAGAAATCCATACGCTTGCCTGTTCTAATTTTTCCATTTCACTACGGCTCAATTCGGCAAATTTTTTTGACCAACGAATGGGATAGACCAAGGCTTTTTTTCGGAAGTCTTGCTCAAAAAACTTTTTACGGCGGTCTTTGTCTGAAAAGAGAAGCGTATCCAATAAAACTATCCGAACTTTACCAAAAGCCGAAGGACTATCGGCACTGATAATAAAATCTTTCCCTAAAATCAATTTTTTGTTATCCAAACTGCATTGAATTTCTTTGGGAAAAGTGTTGATACTTGTGCTAAAATTTTGAAAATAAGAGTTTTCAAAACGCTGTAAGCCAATTTTTTCAAACTCTTGGGCAATCCAAGCGGAAGCCAGCGAATCACCTTTTTTTACATAGCCTCTGCCATTGAATTCGGGGGAACAGAGCTTTTGAAGGTTTTTACGAACTCGGTCTAAATCTTGGGAAAAACCTGTGAGAGCAAAAAAGAGTAAAGTGAAGGAATAAACCAAAAACTTGCACAATTTCATAGCGTCACGCCGTTGCTAATTTCAGTCCTTGTCGGGCTTTGATAATATCACAAGCCGTGTAAATGGCTTGTAACATAGAATTGGGATTTGCCTGATTTTTTCCTGCAATATTGTAAGCGGTGCCGTGGTCGGGTGAGGTGCGTACAATGGGCAAACCCGCCGTATAATTTACTCCTTCTTCAAAAGCCAAAGTTTTGAAAGCAACTAATCCTTGGTCGTGATACATAGCTAAAATAGCATCATAAGAGGCGTATTTACCACTACCAAATAAACCATCAGCAGGAAAAGGACCATATACTAAATTGCCTTGTTTGCGAATTTCACGCACTACGGGTTCAAT
Organism: Raineya orbicola; assembly: GCF_002843425.1. GTDB lineage: Bacteria > Bacteroidota > Bacteroidia > Cytophagales > Thermonemataceae > Raineya > Raineya orbicola. The sequence goes on along the minus strand of NZ_NKXO01000026.1, from coordinate 17,346 downwards.
AATTTCAATATCTTCCGTACCCAATAGTCCCTCTTCGCCTGCGTGAGGGTTTAGACCAAGTACAGCAATTTTAGGTTTCTGCACCCCAAAATCTTTCTGCAAAGTACGAATGAGCAAGCCAAGTTTGCTTTGCAATTTTTCTTTGGTAATTTTAGACGCAACCTCTTTCAAAGGAATATGCCCTGTGAGCAGAGCTACTTTTAGCTTTTCGCTTACCATACACATCAACGATTCGCTTACACCGAAGTTTTCAGTAAAATACTCGGTATGCCCAACAAACTGAAAGTGCTCATTCTGAATATTGTATTTGTTGATAGGAGCAGTAACTACACCTTGTAAAACGCCACGCAAGAGGTCTTTGGTGCAGGCTTCAAGGCATAAAAAGGCGGCTTTGCCTGCTTCGGCAGTTATTTGTCCGGGTTGCACTTCGGCATCATCAAAACAATTGATAAGATTGATTTTGCGGGGGTTTGCTTGTTCGGCATCTTTGATAAGAATAGCATTAAATTCTTCAATCTGCAAAATTTTACGATACTTGCTCAAAACTTTCAGAGAGCCATAGATAATGGGTGTGCAAAAAGCAAGCAGACGAGTATCGGCAAGAGCCTTTAATACGATTTCAGGACCTATGCCATTGTAGTCTCCTAAGGTGATGCCTAAAATGGGTTTTTCATCTTTTTTGACTTGCATAGTCATTCATAATTTGGTAAAGGGAGCAGAAAATTTTAGCCCCTGCAAAGCTAAAATTTTCTGCCCATCTCTAATGTATTTTGTTATCTTTTTTACAACATTCGGGTAGTTTTTTGTAGGCTTTGGGGTTGGCAGGTAGCTCATCGGCATCGTAGCCTGCTTTGTTGATAGCCTTTTTGATTTTGGTAACATTTGTTTTTTTAGGGTTGTATTTGATGGTTACGATTTTAGTTTCTACATTCAAATCGGCACTAACAACCCCCTTTTCATAACTTAAATCTTTTTCAATTTTCTTTTTACACATTCCGCATACTGCCGAAGTTTTGATTTGTACTTCTTGCAAGTCTGAGGCTTCTTGGGCAAAAGCCAGCATTACTCCAAACATCAAAGCAAAAAGAAAAGCAAATTTTTTCATATTACATTGTAAATTAGGGTTTTAATTCAAAAAATAAGGCTTAAATTAGCTTATTTAGTAAGCAAAAAGCGGATATTTCTGCATTTGTAGATTTATTTTTTCACGGATTTGGTTGAGCTTGGTGTCGTTATCGTGATTTTGCAGAGCTTCATCAATCCATTCTACAATTTGAAGCATATCGTTTTCTTTCAAGCCTCGTGTAGTAATAGCAGGCGTCCCCAGACGCATACCCGAAGTTACAAAAGGTGATTTATCATCAAAAGGAACGGCATTTTTGTTGATAGTAATATCAGCCTTGATAAGGGTTTCTTGGGCGAGTTTGCCTGTAAGATTTTTGGAGCGTAAGTCAATGAGCATTAAGTGATTGTCTGTTCCGCCAGAAATAACCTTGTAGCCTCTGCGTATAAATTCTTGTGCCATAGTTTGGGCATTTTTACGCACTTGCTGGGCATATTCAGCAAAAGAAGGCTCTAATGCTTCGCCGAAGGCTACTGCTTTGGCGGCAATGACGTGCTCCAAAGGTCCGCCTTGCGTACCAGGGAAAACGGCTGAATCTAAAAGTTCAGACATCATTCGCAATTCTCCTTTGGGATTTTTCAAACCAAAAGGGTTTTCAAAATCTTTTCGCATCATTATCAAGCCTCCACGAGGACCGCGAAGGGTTTTGTGGGTAGTAGTGGTAATAATATGGCAGTATTCCAAGGGGTCGTTTAGCAGTTTTTTGGCAATTAGCCCCGAAGGGTGTGAGATGTCTGCCATTAGCAAAGCTCCTACTTGGTCGGCAATGGCACGCAAACGAGCATAATCCCAATCGCGAGAATAAGCTGAAGCCCCGCAAATAATGAGTTTGGGTTTTTCTCGCATAGCAATTTCTTCTACTTTATCCCAATTGATAAGCCCAGTTTCGGGTTCTACGCCGTAAAAAGAAGGCTGATAGAGCTTACCCGAAAAATTGACAGGTGAGCCGTGTGTGAGATGTCCGCCGTGAGAAAGGTCAAAACCTAAAATTTTATCACCGGGCTTTAGAACCGCCAGCATCACCGCCGCATTTGCCTGAGCCCCCGAATGAGGTTGCACATTTGCCCAAACTGCTCCAAAAAGTTCTTTTACTCTATCAATGGCAATTTGTTCAATTTCATCAACTACTTCACAGCCGCCGTAATAACGTTTTTTAGGCAGACCTTCGGCATATTTGTTAGTAAGTACGCTTCCCATAGCTCGCATTACTTGCTCAGAAACAAAATTTTCGGAAGCTATGAGTTCTATGCCGTGCAATTGGCGTTTATATTCTTGCTCAATGAGGTTGAAAATAGTCGTATCTTTGTACGAATGTGTTGCAGTAGAATTCATTTGCGTTGCGGTTTTTGTCCAAAAGTAAGCAAATTCTGAAAAAAGAACAAATTTTGATTTTTTTTTTGTTCGGAGAGTGTTTTACGGCATACTTTTCACTCTTTTTTTAGTCCAGCAATTTTTTTGAAATGCTGAATAATTTTGCTATCAGGATATTTTTGGAAAAACATTTCCAATTCTTCGGCTAATTTTTCTTGTTTTTTATGCAAACGGGCTGTAGCAATGATTTTTAGAGCTTCAATTTTATCAGGAATAGAATTTTCAGGATACTTTTTTTGCAATTCGTCTAATGCCTTGATAGTTGCTTCATACTGACGTTTTTCGTAGAGGTTCTCGTAAATTTCGGCATATTCTTTCTGTGTAATCTCGTTTTGAGCTTGGCTTTCAGCTAAATAATTGGGGTTTTCAATGAGTTTGGCATAAATAGAATTAGGAAATTTTTGGAAAATGAGGTTTCGCAATTCCTGAGCTTTTGAAGTGTTTTTCTGCTGATTATAGAGCAAATACAGCAAATAATACACTTCGGGTTCATATTCGGAGTTTTGTACCCTTTGCGGTATGCTCCAATAAGTTTTTTCGGCATCGGGTAGTTCATCAAGTTGGAAATGGTACAGCTTGGCTAAATTGAGCGAAGCATTTTCCCATTTTTGCAAAGATTTTTGTAAAGCCTCTGGGCTACGTGGAATTTGTGATTTTACTGCTCTTTTTCGGTTATTTACTTCCTCACGGATTTGTTCTTGTTCTGCAATGGCTTGTTCTTTGGCGGTTAGGTTTTCTTTGGGAATAGTTTCATCAATTTCATTGGAGATACGGCTCAAAATACGCCAATTATCGGCAAGCGGGCGGTTTCCCCATTTTTGACGAAACTCTTTTCTGCCTGCCTCTACTTGGGCGGTATTATCAAAGTACCACTCGCTATTTTGGCGGTTTTTTTCTTCTTGCAAGGTATTTTTGCCTAAAAGCTCCTTTTCGGCTTCAGCTTGCTTTTTGGCTTTTTCACGAGCTTTTTGTAAATCCTTTTCAACTTTTACCTGCTTGGCAATGCTTGTTTCTAAATAAGCGTCTAATTCATTTTCAGGCATTTTTGCCATTCTTTGTAAGCTATCTTCTAGCTGAACAATACGCAAATATTTGATAAACTCATCAAGCACCTCATAACGCTTGGCAATTTTTTCATAACCTTCCTCATCTTTGGGCAAAAGAGCCATTGTGCTATCGTAATATAGCTTAGCCATTTCATAATCACGTAATTTATCAAAATGAATTTCCGCCAAACGCAAAAAAGTATAAGGTTTTTGCCCGCCTGTACCTTTGGCTTGGGCAGATTTTTGGAGCAGACTTACAGCTTTGCGTAAATCGTTACGTTTGAGTTCAAGCATAGCCAAATCGTAATAGATTTCATCAAGGTAATCTTGATTTTTGAAATCTTTGAGCATTTTTTCAAGTTTTCTTTGCGTTTTGAGAGAAAAAATTTTAGCAGAATCGCCCGTAAGCATCATAGCCAAATTCGCTTGTAGTTCAAGCTCGTAAGGGGGCTTATTTCTAATAACTTGGGCATAGTATTCAAAGGCTTTTTTATCATTTTTCAGTTTTTGGTAGAGTTGTCCTTGTAAAAAGAGTAACCGTGCTTTTTTTTCGCCTCTTTTTATATCGGGCAAAGCCAAATCTAGGCTTTTAGCAGTGCGTTCATAATCTTTACGAAGGCGGTATAGATGAGCCTGAACCAAATAGTACTGAGATAAGTTGGATTTACTTACTTCAAACTTACGTAAATAATTCTTAACCATATCGGCATCATTCCACTGATTGGTTTCTATGTAAGTACGCATTAGCTCAATGAGTGCTTTTTCTTGCATTACTTTATCTTTGGAAGTGCCATTGATGTACTTGAAAGTATTGGTAGCATCAGAAAACTCGCGATTATAGAAGCGTGCTTTACCCACAAGCAGGTAAGAGTCATCAGTCCAGTTGCTAATTTCGTGGCGTTCTATGGCATAGGCGGCTTTTTTGATGCAATCGTCAAAGTCAGTTTTCATTCCTTTGAGCATATTGGTATCTAAAAGCGGAATGACGTACAGAATTCGATTGTAATTATCTTTACGACTGCTAAAAATTTTTTTCTCAGCTTCTAACATTTTTTCTTTTGCCAAAAAATAAGCGTTGTAATGAGCCGTAACATTGTGGTAATGCTTACAGCCAGACAAAGAAAAAAGTATAAACCAAAGAAAAGCGGTCTGCTTCATAAGGTAGGGTTGTTGAATTTGGTAAATTCACAAGCGAAAATCAAGCCATAGTTAGTGGTTTATTCGTCTTTTTTCCCATTCCATTACTTCTTGATTGAGCTTTTCGTACCATTGACTTCCATACTTGCGAATTAGCGGCTCTTTAAGGAACTCAAATACTTTTACTTGCATTTTTTTACCCAATACGCAAGCAGGCGAACATATGTGCCACTGATGATAATTGATAGCCTCATATTGGTCGTATTTGGTGATGCGTACGGGATATAAATGGCAAGAAATAGGCTTTTGGAATTCGGTTTTACCCTCTTGGTAAGCCTTTTCAATGGCACAAGACCAAGTGCCTTTTTCATTTTTTACAGCAAAGATACATTCTTTTCCTTCAATGGTAGTTGTAGAAAAATCGCCGTCGCTATCTAAAATGTATAAACCTTGTTTTTCGGCAATTTCTTTGCCTTTTTCAGACATATAGGGTCTTACTTGTTCAAAGATTTGTTCTAAAATAGAAAGCTCGCTTTCTTCTAACGGAGCACCCAAATCGCCTGCTTCACAGCAAGCACCCTTACAACGTTCTAAATCACATTTGAAATAATATTCGGCAATATCGTCAGAGATATAGGTGTTTTCAACAATGAGCATTGGGAATTTTATTTAGTGTATCAAAAATTTTGGCAATTTACGTAAAATTTTTCATAAATTCGTGCCAATTTCGTTTTTACTCAAAAATTTTGAGCAATCCTTGAAAAATTTAAGAACAAAAGCCTTCATAGGACTATTTATCTTGCTTTTTGGAGCTTATGTTGGAGGCTATTTTTGGCTAAAGAGTAGTTTTCAGAAACTTGCTTTTCCGAGCCTTGTAGAAGTACCAACCTTCTTTTTTTCTGAAAAAATGAAGCAGTTTGGCTTGGAATATGAGAAAGTTTCTTTGCCAAGTTCTTATGGAAATATTGAAGCCTGTATTGTTCCGAGTAAGTCGGAAAATAAAATTTGGCTTTTGTATCTGCAAAATTCGGATAAGTTGTATCATTCAGAAAAAAATATCTGGCGATATAAAATTTGGAACTATTTGGGAATGAATGTAATAACACCAAACTATATTCTCAATGAGCAAACTCAATCTGTTGAAAATCCTGAAAAATTGTATCAAACGGCACTGGTTACCTACAACTACCTGACAAGTACATTAGACGTTCCTTCTGATAAAATTTTGTTTTATGGCGAAGGCGTTGGGACGTACTCTGCTATAAGACTTGGTAATGAAATGAGTTTGGCGGGAATTGTTGTTGAAAATGGTTTTGTATCTTTACAAAGCTATTTGCAAGATTTATACCCGATATTTAATGTTCGTTGGGTAGTACCAAATTGGCTAAATGTGGAAAAAGAAATAGCAGACTTGGATAAACCTATTCTCTTTTTCAATTCTCTAAAAGACGAAACCTTTCCTTTTCGGCACACGCAGATACTTTACGAAAAAACTGCGTCAGAGCAAAAAAAAATCGTTACATTGAAAAAAAATTTGCAACAAATCAAAGAAAAAGACGGCAAAACTTATCAAAAAGCTCTTGCCGACTTTCTGAAAGAACTCAAATTGCGTAATTTGTGATGTTTTTTTTGGCAATTGTTGCCTTGCTTATTCTGGCTTATGCGGGAATGGTGCTTTATTTTAGTTGGGTGTGGGCAAACCTTTCTGCCCAAGCATCGCTCCAAAAAAACAGGGGAGAAATCTCACACCCTATACCTTTCTCCAAAGAAGCAGAGAGTAAATGCTTATCAGTAGTAGTTGTTTTTCGGAATGAAGCGAAAAATTTACCTGCACTAATAGCAGATTTGGTTCGGCAAGATTTGCCCCAAAAATACTGGGAAATTTTGTGGGTTGATGATTTTTCGGAAGATGAAAGCTTAGAAATTGTAAAAAAGGCTCAGAATTCTTTGCCCAATAGCCAAATTTTACGAAATGATACATTTTCTCATATTTTTTCACCCAAAAAACGGGCTATTACACAAGCTATCAGTCGGGCAGAAGGAAAATGGATTGTCTGCACTGATGCCGACTGCCAAGTGCCTATTTCTTGGTTAAGTACTATTTTGAACTACTTTCAGCAGACAGACGCTTATTTTGTAAGTATGCCTGTACGTATATTTGCCCAAGATAGTTTTTTTCAAGAATGGCAAGCTGTTGAGTTTGCCAGCCTCATAGGTACGGGGGCAGTTTGCGTGGCTTTGAGAAAACCTACGATGTGCAATGGGGCAAATATTGCTTACAACAAAGCTATTTTTGAGCAAGTTGGTGGTTTTGCAGGCTCGGAGCATATTCCTTCGGGAGATGATGAGTTTTTGATGCACAAAATAGCAAAGCAATTTCCCCTGAAAGTACAATTTCTCAAATCACAAGCAGTGCTTGTAAGTACGCAAGCTAATGAAAACTGGCATCAGTTTTTTCATCAACGCAAGCGTTGGGCGAGCAAGTGGGAGCATTACCAAAATTCTTTTGCCAAAATGCTTGCAGTATTTGTTTTTCTTGCAAACCTTTCTGTTTTGGTGCTTCCTTTTTGGATTTTTGAAAAAACTTGGGTAGTTTTGGGCTTACTTGTTTTCAAATTTGTGGCAGAATTTGTATTTTTGACAGCCGTTTTACGTTTTTTTCAGCAAAAAAAGCTAGCTTTCTGGATACCTATTCTATTTGTTTTGTACCCTGTTTATGCAGTTTTTTTTGCCCTGATAAGCCGATTGAAAAGCTATGAATGGAAAAGCCGACATTATGAACGAACTTGAATTTGAAGTGCTTGACCAAATTTACTTCGTTGAAAGTTTTGCCAAGATACAGCAAGCCACAGGAATTGACGAAGCAACATTAAAAAATACTCTTAAAATAATGATTGAAAAAGGTTGGGTAAAATGTTTTTTGAATCAGTTTTCAGAAGTGGTAAGCAGTACCGAAGGCTTTGAGGAAAATTTTCGCAATTATTATTATTTAGCTACCAAAGAAGGACTTTTAGCTCATAATAGCCGTTAGTATGCAAGCTGTAAAAGAAGAAGTACATCATTCGCCCGGATATTACGTAAAGAAGCGTTTTTTTAGCAATATCACTGCTGTTGCGGGCTTAGTGGTGGTAATTATTGCGGTAATTGTGGCTATTTTGGGCTATTTGATAATGCCCGATAGTACACCTAATGCCGATGACGGCTCGGTATATGTAAAGCTCAAACCCCCGGGCTATGAAGTTACTTTTCTGAAAAAGCATAAAAATATTCCTCAACACAAGCCTTCGTTTTTTGAAAAAATGCTTTTTGGCTTGCCTAGCGAATACACCATTGTACCTATCAAAAGCTATCAGGTGAATAGAGAAACTTTGGAAGTTACCTACATTATGGAAGGGGTAACTAACAAAGACGATTCGCCCAAGAAGGAAAAATACAGCCTTGTTGCTGCGGTAAAGTCTTTGTATGTAGGTGAATTGAATGGGCTTAAAAATCTATCTAATGCAGAAAAATTCAATGGGAAGCCCTATTATACGGAGGGAGAAAAGGTTTTTTATATTGATTACGAGGGAAAAATCAATCAGACCACTAAGGCTGAAATTATCAGCGAGTTTGAGCAAAAAAATATTGAAAAACGTACTTTTCTTTTGGGTACAGATAAACAGGGCAGAGATTTGCTTAGCCGTCTGATTTTAGGCACGCGAATTTCTTTGGGAATTGGGTTGGTGGCAGTATTTATTTCCGTGATATTGGGGGTAACTTTGGGTTCGCTTGCAGGCTTTTTTGGTGGGAAAATAGATTATGCTATCAATTTCCTAATGACTATCGTGTGGTCTATTCCGCAAATTATGCTGGTGATTGTCATTAGTTTGGCTTTGGGGAGAGGGGTTTTGGGGGCATTTATTGCCTTGGGACTTACCACTTGGGTAGAAATTGCTCGCTTGGTGCGTGGCGAAATTATGGCTATCAAGGAAAAGCAGTATATTGAAGCGGCTCGTGCTTTGGGTTTGAGCAATTTCCGTATTGTGTTCAGGCACATTTTGCCTAACCTTTTTGGTCCGCTGATTGTGATGATTAGCTCAAATTTTGCCGCCGCTATTCTTACCGAAGCAGGGTTGAGCTTTTTAGGAATGGGTGCTCAACCACCAACGCCCTCGTGGGGAATGATGGTTTCCGAAGGCAAAGATTTCATTGGCTCGGATACAGGTTTGGGAGTGCATCTGATTTTTTATCCGAGTATGGCGATTTGTCTTTTAGTGCTTGCTTTCAATTTATTAGGGAATGGCTTACGCGATGCCTACGACCCTAAAACGCTTGTCAAATGATTGCCTTAAATACTCTTCTGCAAAAAAAGGAACTTTCGCTGGGGGCTTTGCTAGAAATCACGCAGGCTATCAACAACAATATGCCCGAAGACCATTTGTACCGCATTTATCACTTTATTTTGCGAGGTAATTTGAGCCTTCAGAAAATGGCTCTTTGGGTAAATGATTTTGGTAATTGGTACTGCAAAACGCATTTTGGTACAAAAAATCTTGTAGCAACTCTTGATTTTGAGCGTTTCCTACCAGAAGCACCTCAAAATGTTTTACCCGTGCAAGAAAGTGTATTTGCAGAAACCTTTAATGAATTTGAATGGGTGATACCTGTTTTTCATAAAGGTAATTCACTTGCTTTTTTGTTTGCTTCGGCAAGTAAAAATAATGAGCTGGATACGGATTTTATCCGCACACTTACCAATATTCTGATTGTGGCGATTGAAAACAAAAAACTTGCCCAAAAGCAATTAGAACAAGAAGTTTTTCGTAAAGAGTTGGATATTGCCGCCAGAGTTCAGCAAAGGCTTTGTCCTACAAATTTACCACAAACCGAAAAATTGCAGATTTCGGCGTATTATGCCCCACACTTCACCGTAGGAGGCGATTATTACGATTTTATTCCTTTGGGGAAAGAAAAATTTTTGTTTTGCATAGCTGATGTTTCGGGAAAAGGTATTGCGGCGGCTATGATGATGGCTAACTTTCAGGCTTCTTTGCGTACCATTACCCGCCAAACACAAAACTTACGAGATATAGTTGCCGAGCTAAACTATTTGGTTTTACAGAACGCACAAGGCGAAAACTTTATTACTTTTTTTGTAGCTACCTACGATTACCAAAGTTATCTTTTGCACTACATCAATGCAGGGCATAATCCACCTTTCCTTATGGCTAACGGGCACTTGCAACGCTTGGAACAAGGTACTACGGTTTTGGGTATTTTTGACCCCCTGCCTTTTGTAGCAGAAGCCCAAATGATTCTAAAAGAGGAAAGCCTTATTTTTGCTTACACTGATGGTTTAAGTGAAGCCGCCAATGCCCAAGATGAATTGTTTGGTGATGAGCGAATAGCTCTTTTGCTCAAGAAATGGGCATATTATCCTTTGGAAAAATTGCACAGCGAATTTATTTTGGCACTGAACGATTTTCGGAAAGAAACACCGCTTCAAGATGATATTACAATGATTTCTTGCAAAATTTTACCTTGATGCGATATTTCAAAGTTCCTGCTATTTTACCCAAAATTTTTCAATCTTTTTGGTGGCGGTTGCCTCAAGAAAAACCTACGATTTTCCTCACTTTTGATGATGGTCCCATTCCCGAACTTACCCCTTTTGTGTTGGAAACCTTGCAAAAGTATCAAGCCCAAGCTACTTTTTTTTGCGTAGGTGATAATATTCGTAAGCACCCTTCCATTTTCAAAACTATTTTGCAAGAAAATCATCAAATAGGCAATCATACGTATCATCACCTCAATGCTTGGAAGGTCGGAAAGAATGAATATTTAGAGGATATTCAACTTTGCCAAAATGTGATGCAAGAAAAAAAAGCAGAAAACACTCTTTTTCGCCCGCCTTACGGAAAATTGGCTTATGGTTTAAGAAAAGAAATTGAAAAAAAATTGAAAATTGTTCTTTGGGACGTGCTTTCTTATGACTTTGACCCAGACCTTGACCCAGAAGTTTGTTTGCAAAACACCATTCAACACGCTGAAAACGGCTCTATTGTGGTTTTTCACGACAACATTAAGGCAACTCGGAATTTAATTTATACCTTGCCCCGTTTTTTACAGCATTTCTCTGAAAAAGGTTTTCAATTCGCCAAATTGCCTTCCGTACAAACAAAATCTGCTTGCAGTAGTTTGTAGGGAATACGAAATTTTATACTTTTACGTTTCACAATCCAAAAAGCTATGACACCATTTCAGTCTGATGTAGAAGCCGCCGATGCTATTGCTCAATCGTACCAAAAGCTCAAAAAAGAAATCGGGAAGGTCATCATAGGTCAAGAGGAAACCGTAAGACTTTTGCTCACTTCTATATTCTCACAAGGGCATTGTTTGCTGGTTGGAGTTCCTGGGCTTGCCAAAACTTTACTCGTGCAAACGCTTGCTTCGGTGCTGGATTTGAGTTTCAATCGCATTCAGTTCACCCCCGACCTAATGCCTTCGGATATTACGGGTTCTGAAACTTTGGATAAAGACCGCAATTTTCAATTTATCAAAGGTCCCATTTTTGCCAATATTATTTTGGCTGATGAAATCAACCGTACTCCCCCCAAAACGCAAGCGGCACTCTTGGAAGCAATGCAGGAATATGCCGTAACTATTTCGGGCAAACGCTACGAACTGCCTAAACCTTTTTTTGTGCTTGCCACTCAAAATCCCATTGAGCAAGAAGGAACTTATCCTTTGCCCGAAGCCCAATTGGATAGGTTTATGTTCAATGTGATTTTAGACTATCCGAGCTATCAGGACGAGGTACAAGTAGTGAAAAACACTACTTCGGGGCAAAAAGTAGAACTTGAAAAAATATTGAATGCGGAAATGCTTTTATATTTCCAAACACTTATTCGGAAAGTAATTGTAGCAGATAATGTGGTAGAATACGCTGTAAAATTGGTTCAAAAGACACGTCCGCATACACAAAACGCTTCCAAAGAAGCCAATGAATATTTGGAGTGGGGGGCAGGTCCCAGAGCTTCGCAATATTTGATTGTTGGGGCTAAATGCAACGCCTTGCTTCACGGCAAATATTCGCCTGATATAGAAGATGTAAAAGCAGTAGCCAAACCAATTTTACGCCATAGGATTGTACGCAATTTCAAAGCCGAAGCCGAAAGAATTAGCGTAGATAACATTATTGAGGCTTTGTTGTGAATAATTGTAATTTGTTGTAGGAGCAAGTGGCAAGCCCACAGCTTTGATGAGCTTGCCATAAAGAGCCTATAAGGTTTCCCATTCTTGCTGAACGAAACGCACCAGATTTTTGATATACTCTGCTGAAAAATTGAACGAAATACCTGCGGTTTGGTAAATTTCAGGGATTGTTTTCGTATAACCCAAGGCAAGGGCATCTAAATACGCATTTAAGCCTTTTTTAAGGTCTTTTTGGGTGTTTTGCCATACGGCAATAGCACCAAGTTGAGCAAAGCCGTACTCAATGTAGTAGAAAGGCACTTCGTAAATATGCAGTTGTTTTTGCCAATGGTAGGCTTTGAAATGCTCTAAACCTTGCCAATCTACAATTTGAGGCGAAAATTCATTGTAAATGCTTACCCAAGCCTCTTTTCTTTGTTCTATGGTGTGTTCGGGGTTCTCGTAGAGCCAATGTTGAAATTTATCAACGCAGGCAATCCAAGGAAGCACGCTCAAAATATCCTCTAAATGCTCTTTTTTTGCTCTTTTGAGTTCTTGTTCATTTTTGAAAAAAATATCCCAAAAAGGAAGCGTAATGAGTTCCATACTCATAGAAGCCAGTTCGGCAACTTCGGCAGTGGGGTCTTTGAAAGCATTGATTTCCAAATCTTTGCATAAAACAGAATGAACGGCGTGTCCGCTTTCGTGAAGCAAAGTAGTTAAATCTCGTAAGTTAGAAGTGGCATTCATAAAAATAAAAGGATAGCCTGTTTCGGCAAGCGGATAATTGTAGCCACCAGGGGCTTTATTTTTGCGAGAAGCCAAATCCAGATGCCCCATTTCTTTCATTCTACGAAGGCAGTTGCCTAAAAATGGGTCTAACTTATCAAGGCAAGCAATGGTTTTTTCGGTAAGTTCATCAGTAGTTTCAAAGACTTTAAGCGGGGGTAAGCCGTTAGCATCAGCTTGCAAATCCCAAGGGCGGAGGCTATCCAAACGCATAATCTTTTTACGTCTTTCAAAAATTTCATTGACAAGGGGCATAACTTCTTTTTTGATAGCCTCGTGAAAAGCGAAACAATCTTGGGGGGTGTAGTCAAATCTACCCAAAGAGGCAAAAGCATAATCTCTGAAATTTTTGAAACCTGCATTTACTGCAACCTGATGACGCAAACGAATAAGTTCAGAAAGCAAATGGTCTAATTTGTCTTTATCAGACAGACGGCGATTCTGAATAGCCCGATAAGCATTTTCACGGATATTGCGGTCTTGCTCATCAAGTAAGTTGGAGGCTTGTTGTAGGGTAAGTTCCTCATTTTCCCAAGTGATAGTCATAGCTCCTGCAATAGCTCCGTATTCACGCTCTTTTATTTGCAGTTCGGTGAGTAAAGGGATATTTTCTTGTCTGAAAATTTCGGCTTGCTTACGCAAGGAGCGAATCGTAATACGAAAAGCAGGTTCAAGATTTTGCAATTCATCAAGAAAAGGGCTTTGCAAGCATTTTTCGTTGAGTTTGTGTGTGTATTCGGTAGCGTGGGGCTGGATACGGCTGACAAAATCATTGAAACTTTGGGCAAGTGCTTCATCAGCCGTGTTGCAAGTCATTCGGATATAACGCCAAGCCAAATCTTCGGAAAGCATACTTTCTAATTCACTCCTATCTCTGAACCATTGACGCAAATCATATACACTCGTAACTTTTCTTTCTAAAAGATTTTGATAAAAAGGTAAAATAGTTTCCCAAGATTGCACTTGAAAGTTTTCGGGCAAAAAGTTTCTTTTTTTCAGCATAAACCGCTTATTTTTTTCTCAAAAATTCAAAAAAACCTTATTTTTGCCAAAGTTTTATCAAAAATTTTACGATTGTGGCACTATTTGGTTGGTTTTCCAAAGAAAAAAAAGAAGCACTGGATAAGGGTTTAGAAAAAACCAAGACGAATTTTTTTTCCAAATTAGGCAAAGCCATTGCGGGTAAATCCAAAGTTGATGAAGAGGTTTTAGACGAACTGGAAAACATTTTGATTTCGGCAGATGTAGGCGTGCAAACAACCCTGAAAATTATAGAACGTTTAGAGGAGCGTGTGAAACGCGATAAATACCTTAATACCGAAGAGCTGGATAAGATTTTACGTGAAGAGATTATGGCTCTTTTGCAAGAAAACAAATCCGCAGATTTGGCAGATTTTGAAATTCCCAAGCTCAATCACCCTTACGTAATAATGGTAGTAGGCGTAAATGGCGTGGGAAAAACTACAACAATTGGTAAGTTAGCGGCTCAATATCATTTGAAAGGCAAAAAAGTAGTTTTGGGAGCGGCGGATACATTCAGGGCGGCGGCAGTAGAGCAACTGAAAATTTGGGGGGAACGCGTAGGCGTGCCTGTTATTGAGTTGGGTATGGGCAAAGAGCCTTCCAGTGTAGTATTTGAAGCGGCTAAAAAAGCCTCTGAAATGCAAGCAGATGTGCTTATTATTGATACAGCGGGTAGATTGCACAACAAATTGCATCTGATGAACGAGCTTGCCAAAATGAAAAAAACTATTCAGAAGTTTATTCCCGATGCTCCTCACGAAGTTTTGCTTGTACTTGATGGCAGTACAGGACAAAATGCCGTTATGCAGGCTCGTGAATTTACTAAAACTACCGATGTTACAGCTCTTGCGATTACCAAATTAGACGGCACTGCCAAAGGTGGTGTAGTGATTGGCATTTCTGATGAGTTCAAAATTCCTGTGAAATATATTGGAGTGGGTGAAAAAATTGAAGATTTGCAAGTGTTCAACCGAGCCGAGTTTGTAGATTCGCTTTTCAAGAAAAACTAAAAAGCCTTCAAAGAAGGCTTTTTTAAGGGTATTTAAGCAACGCTTAATTCAGTTTTTTTCCGCCTTGAAATAGGAATACTCTCTCCTGTGGAAATTTCCAAAACGTCTTTTCCCCAAGTTCTTACAAACATTCTATTTACTGCAAAGGATCGATGAGGACGTACAAACAATTCGTCAGGTAACTTTTGTAATAGCTTTTTCAGGGAACACGAAAAACAATACGTCTTTTCGGTAGTAAATACCTGCGTGTAATTGCCCATTGCTTGCAAGGAAATGATTTCATCAAAAGGAATTTGATAGGTTTGCTTGCGGTCGGCGATTTCTAAAAATTTTTTAGTGTTCAGATACACCGTTTTCACAAAAGGTAAATTCCTGATTTTTTCAAATGCCGTATGCAAGGGGCAATTTTCCTCTAAATCTACAATGAATTGTACAAGTTGTTTCATAGGCAAAATACTTTTTAGTGAGTGAAACATACAGAAGTGTTTTTTGTACTTATTTATACAAAACATCATAAAAAGGTAACTACCTTTTACGCAAAAAAAGTAGCCACTCACGAAACTTGCAATATTGTTGCAAACACAAAGAATCTCCTTCTAAATATCAATAAAAATTTATTTTATTCCATTTGCGAAAAATCTTTTACCATTTACTCAATAGCAACCTAACTTTTAATTTTTTGGAACAATACTTGAAGGTAAGAAATTAGATTTTTTAATTTTTCACTTAAAACCAACAAAAATTATGAAAAAACTCACTTACACAACTCGCATTTTTGTAGCCGTATTTTTCGGCTTGTTACTCACGTTCGGAGCTTGTAAAGGACCCAAAGGGGACAAAGGCGACCCAGGACCTGCAGGACAAGATGGTGCCGCAGGACCTCAAGGCCCCGCAGGAGCTAATGGCTCTAACGGACAAGATGCCTTTATTACTTTGGCTACTCCTGTAAGCATTACTTTGAGTGGAGCAAAATTGAACGATAATTCTACCCATTTAGGAGGTAGCCCCGCTGATGATAATACTACACTGAATAGATTAACTCAACCGGTGATGTACAATTACAATACAAACAGTAGTAATGGCTCTCTCATAATTAATTGACTAATAATTTAGGTTCCACACTGAACATTTTTATACAATCATCTGCGGCTAATATAGGAGCGATGAATGCCTCAAATATTTCACAAATAATTATAGGTGGGCAACTTCGTTTCTCTGTAACAGGTGGTTTGCACATAAAAAGTTTGGGGGGGTTAGCGGATACCCAGCTCAATAACCCTGATACTATCAATATCACCTCTATCAGCTACAACTCTAGTACAGGTATTCTAACACTTAATTTGCAATTACAAGACCATAGTGGCAATGCCGATGGCAATGGTAATGCAGTAGCTCAAGTCCTCAATGGCAACACAGGAGCTGCCAGTGGTACTATTAATATGCAAATTCCTGTAACTAACGCAACTTCTCGCACTCTATAAGAAAATAATAAGCATAGCTAAACAAGAAAAAAAACGAAGGAATACAAATAGGGCATACCTTATGGGTATGCTTTATTTTTTTGTGTTTGAGAAGTAGAAATAAGAAGTAAGAATTTGGCGTAAGTTTAGATATAGTTACAAAATCAGCCAAAAAAATGAGAAAAGTTATCTTGGGCTTTTGTGTTTTTTTAATAACTTTACCCCAAACCCTTTTGAGCAATGAAGACCATTATCATTCCTACGGATTTTTCTGCCAATGCCGATTTGGCTGTAACACTTGCTTTGCGTATCAATCAGGAAGAACCTTGCCGTTTTGTGTTTGTAAATGTTTCGCAACCCGAAATTCCTGTCAATCTCACAGGACAGCAACACAGCGAGGCTTTGGAAAATTATACTATTTTGCAAAAAGATAAGCTCCAAAAACACATAGAAGCTCTTGGCGTACAAGCCTCTACCAAAAGAGAAGTTGCTTATGTAGTACGACTAAGCCCTCTTGTGAGTGAAAGCATTGCCGAAGTAGCCGAGCAGTACAAAGCCGATTTGATTGTAATGGGAACTACAGGGGCAAGCGGAATGAAAAAACTTTTTTTCGGTAGCAATGCCTCTAATACCATTCAAAACTCAAAAGTTCCTGTAATTGCTGTGCCAGCTTCTTATCGGGGTGGGAAAATTGAACAAATTGCTCTTGCCACCGACTTAATCAACCCTGAAACTAAAATTAGTAAAGTTTTGGAATTTACTCGAATTTTTGAAGCTCAACTTCAACTGGTACACGTATATCCCAATTATCCTGAAATGGTGAAATTAGATAGTTTCCCTAATCGGCGTTTTATTGCAGAATTGCGAGAAAAATTAGCTTATTCTAAAATAGAACTCTTTTTTATGCAAACCCGCAAAGAAAATGATATTCACGGCGGTTTGCAGGAGTTTGTACGCGTGTATAAGCCTGATATGCTTGTAATGTTCACACACAAACGCAGTTTTTGGGATAAAATCTTTGACGGCAGTCGCACCGAAGAGGTAGTTTATACTACCAATGTGCCGCTACTTGCCATTCGTTGGGAGGTTATAGATAATCAATAATAAGATTTATATTTGCAGAAAAAAGAGAAAATTATGGATAGAGCAATTTTATATGATATGGTTTTCAAATTACGGAAAGAAGGTCTGAAACAGGTCAAAATAGCAGAGCT
>NZ_NKXO01000025.1 GCF_002843425.1 Raineya orbicola | reverse complement strand
TGTCCTAACGGGCGTAGAGAGTTCTCTTTTTTTAGGTATGGTTTCCTGTTTTTGCAATATTGCCTCTTAAATGATACCCAATATCCACAACTTGTAAAAACTATTCAACTTTTGTCGGAGGACTAAACAAAAAAGTTTAATTAACCCCACATTTCCCTCATACATAGGCAGGGTCTATGATTTTTATCTCCTGCTCTGTTAGCTCGTAGAGCTGATACACCAGCCTATCTATCTCTCGCTCACAAGCACGCGTATCCGCTTGCGGGTTTTGTTGCTTGGCAGATAATATCTTTTCTACTAATCCCTCTATTTGCCTCACTATACCCTCGTTTGACGTAGTAACAGGAGGAATGGGTATTTTTTCAATAAGTATTTTTTGCAAGCCTCTACTTCCAATACCTAACTTTACAGAATAGCCATTTTCAAGTAAGTATTCTGCAATTTTGCTATTTAATAAACCCAAAATATATTTTTGATTTTTCCCTGAAAAAAAGAATGTTGTTTTGTCAAGAAAAATTTCAGATGATACATAAGAAAATCTTGGGTAATTTTTTGTTCCATCAAAGTATATTTTTATTGTTTCAGAATACACTACCTTCTCCTTTTCAAATTCTTGGATATAGGCACAGTTGCGAAGGTTTGTCCAATGGTCTCCTTGGTCTTGGCGTTTGATAAGTTCTTTTTCGTATTGCAGTAAATGCTTGTAAATGGCAGGGTAATCTTTTACCACATCAATTCTCGGAATATTTTTTTCTTTCACGCCGTTGTGCGTATTTATCACCCACAAATCTGCCCATTCGTAGTAATATCGTTTAATATCTCTGCCTCGTAAAATAGGTTTGATAATAGCTTGGGTGCGTGTGCGTTCGGCTTCGTCTTGGCAGTTTGCCAATATCTCATTGCGTTTTTCTGTGGTAATGATAAAGGCTTTGTTTAAGCCAGTCAATACACCACGATAAATATTCACGTCCCAGTCTTTGAGGGGCTTTCCTATGCGTTCAATTTTTTCTTTGAGTTTTTGCTCTGCACTACTGCCAATAAACCAAGCGTCTTGTGTAAGTTTTTGCAATATTGAGCCGTTTTTACGCAACTGCTCTTCAATAGAAACATTTGGCTGCTTTTGCAAAGTAAGGGCTTGCAGTTGTATGTTTGTAGTTTTTTGCTTTTGTATGAGCAAGATATTGGTATCCACTGTAGCACTTTCAAAGACGCCCGGTCCTAAATCTATGAGCAGTATAGGGCTGTACTGAATAAAGAATTTACGCAGTTTTTCGCCATATCCTGCCCTCATCCACTTATTAGAGGTAATGTAGCACAAAATGCCGTTGTTTTTAAGTAAATGTATGCCTTTTTCGTAAAAGAGGGCGTAAATATCTCCTGTGCGAGTGAAAGTTTCATAATTTTGTTTTTCAAACATTTTGGCAAGTTTTCCTGCATCTTTTTGCAGTTGTATGTAGGGTGGGTTTCCGATGAGAATGTCAAAGCCTTCTTTAATGCCAAACATCCATTCGGCGTCGAACCATTGTTGGCTTTTTTGGGTGTCGTAGATATCGGCCCTGGCGATGGCATCGGCAAATTCGGAAGCAAAGCCGCCATTTTTGAGGGCTTGTTGGATTTGAGAGCGGAGTTGTTGGTCTTGGTTTTTAAGTTTTTCTTTTTCTGCTTGGTCGGTGGTTTCGAAGTAGCGTTTGCGGAGTTGAAAGAGTTGCTTTTCGGCTTCTAGGATAGCATCGGTTTGCAAGCCTTCGTAGCGTGGCAAACTGATAAGTGTATTAGCGGCGATGAGTTTGGTTTCAAGGTTGGGCAGTGGCTCTATTCCTTGATTAGGCAAATGGTTGTCAATTTTCTCATCAACCAACAAAGATAAAAAGAAACGTAATTTTGCAATATGTATTGCAATAGGCTGAATATCAACGCCGTACAAGCAATTCTGTATAAGAAAAAGTTTTCGTCCATAGCCAAGTTCGTTGTGCTGAAAGACACTTTCTATATGGTGAATGGTTTTTTGTTTGAGCAAAGGATCAGCGATAAACTGCTCTATGGCTTGAATTTGTTGATTTTTCCAGAGTTCGTTTTTAGGGTCTAATTTGCTAAGCAAGTGTGTCATTTGGTTGAGAGCCTCCATCAGAAATGCCCCTGAGCCCACGGCAGGGTCTATGATTTTGACATCGTGCAGGGCTTTTATCAAAAGTTTCGTATCTTCTTTGTTGAAAGGATTAGCACTATCGTTGTGGGAAAAGAGTTGCTCTAAAAGCGTTTCCAGATTAGCAATCTTTTCAGAAAGTTGGTTTTTGAAAAATTCTATCAGCGAAGCCTTGACCATAAAATAGACAATCTCGCGAGGGGTGTAAAAACTACCTGTGGCTTTTCGGGCAGTTTCGCAGGTTTCGGGGTTGTAGGTGGCAAGTAGGTTTTCAAAGACTTTACCGAGCAGTTCGGGGTCAAGGGATACTTGCTGGTCGAAGGGGGTATTTTCTTCAATGGTAAAGTGGTATTTCTGAAAAATACTGACAATTCCCTCTGCCCCAAAAAACAACACATTCGGTACAAAGGCTTGTTTGGTGGCAATATCCGAGTAGCCATCTATACGGATTTCTTGGTTTGTGTGGTTGTGGGGGTCATCTTTTCGGAAGTCAAGGCACTCAAACAAGCCTCCGTTCAGAAAGGGAATGCTCTGAAACAACTGCAAGCTCTCTTCCGCATTTTCAAACAAGTAGTGGTATCGGTAGTAGCTATGGTTCATATAGTCGTTGTTTTTCCCCTGAAAGCTATGCTCTCGGCGGAACTTTCGTTGCTCAATGGGGGTATTGAGGGTAGCAAAAAAGAGATTTTGTAAAATGGCTTTGTAGTAGTTTCCGTTCTGCTCGTCGTTGGGTCTAAAGTTTTTGAGCATTTTAGCAAGTTGTGTTGCATCAAACAAAATAGAAGGAATAAGCCCTTTTTCTTTCATAAACCAAATGAAAAACAAGCGAGTAAGGAGTCGTATCAGGGCGATGTTGCGACCCTTTTCGTGCTTTTCGGCGTCTTCAGGAAACTGCACGAGTTGTAAAGCCCGTTCATACCAACGAGCCACTTCGGTGTAAAATTCTTTGGTTACTTTTTCAACCGAAAAGGCTTCTTTGATGTCGTTGAGAGAGATTTTATTGCCTTTCAAGGCAAGGAGATTGAAACGTTCCGTAGCGGTTCTGACGTTTTCGCCTTTGCCCAAAAGGTAGGTATAGCGTTTGGGTTCGGTTTGTATAGTTTGGAAATTGCCTTCGGCATCGAAGCCTGTCAGTTCGGAAACGTACATAAACCGCCACTTGGGCTTTTGAGATTGATAAAACACAATGAATGCCCCGTCAATATTTTTCCAGTATTTGCGAAGTAGGTTTCGCAGTCCTACGCGGTTGCGTTCTATTTGTATGTGTGTAGCGAGTTCTACTTCATAAACTGCCAACGTACGTTCAAAGCCGTTTTCGTGGAGGGTGATATTACCCAACAGAAAGGCTTGTTGGGCAAAATAAGTATCTATGCTTATTGGAATAGGTTCAGAGAGTAAAGCAACGTTTGGGAAAGTATCGGCAAGGAATTGTTTCCATTGCTGGCGGTCATAGGCTTGCTGAAAAAGCGAGCTAGTTTGCGTCTGAAACAACATAGGTTCAAAAAGTTTTGATTTGCCAAGAATATAAAAACAACTTAATCATTTTTTTTAACAAAATTATAAGTTTTTACATTTTTGTTTTGTTAAATAAAAATATTTGTCTATCAAGATATTATTATATCTTTATCGCCATTTTGTCAATAAAAATACATTTATTTCCCCTGATTTTTGTCAATAAAATAAAGTCTTTTTTTTCTTTCACCTTCAAATTGTATTTTATTAACTTTTGTTAGTTCAGAAAGAACAAAACGCAGCTTTCGTAATGGAATATCTTTACCTATTCTGGAATGAAGTCGGCTTATAGAACTCTTGCCAAATCGTTCTAAGTCGGTTAATATGAGAGCTTCAAGGCGGTGTTTGGAAATTTGTTTTAGGGTTGTTTTTTCAAGATTTTCTATATTTTTGAGAAACTCTGGATTTATGTAATACTCTGTTCCTTTGGTTCTCCCTCTTGTTTTAACTACCTCGTAATCTAATAAATTTCCTAACCAGTTTTTAATCTGTTTGTCATTGGTAGATTGGATAATTCTTGCAAATTCGGTAGCTAAAATAGCTTGATGTTGGACAATAATACCCAAACAAATGATTTCCTTTTGAGTAAGGTAGAAACGTTTTTTAACTTCCTCCAAAAAGCGAATAATATCAACAGATTTAATTTGTTTGTAAAGGGTAACAGATACCCTATCATTTCCTTCTTCTACTATGGGAATAGCTTTGGCTTCGGATAGCTGAATTTCATAGATTTTGTCGTAACCGCTTCCTTCTCGTTCCATTAACCCAAGGTCATAGAAAATTTTAGAGAGAAGTTCATTTCTCTTGACAGATTGATGCAAAATATTTTGGGGTGTTACGCCGAGAGGTAGTAAGCCTGGATTATGAATTTCCAGTCGGTCTTGATATAAATTGATAAAGATATCGCCTCTTGTAGTGTATGGGCGATGTACCAGAGCATTTGCCAATAATTCACGCACTACATTTTCGTTGTAATGATAAATGGTGTATCTTCCGAGAATACCATCTGAAAACTCTATTCCCTCTCTCCATTCGGGTATTTTGTACCATATTTCTTCAACAAGTTCTTTGGGATTAAACGAAAAATCATCCCACACTTCTTTTCGCACTTTGTTTTCATGCTCATCATATTTGAGAAACTGCACTATGGGGGCATACAACAACCTTGCTCTTTGTTCTCTTTTCCCTATCCAGAGTATGCCTAAATTAGTCAGGTATCCTTCTTCGTTAATAAACTGATAGTATCTTAATAGTTCTTCATCAGATTTTTGTTTGACAAAAACTGATACTCTGTCGGAGTTTTTAATATCAGTAATAAATTGATTAATTTTTTGTATATCACAATTTTCATAATATATTTTTTGTGTTACTTTGGTTTCCCACTGAAAGGCGGACTTGTCTGTAAAAAGACGGCTTAATTCATCAGGTAGCACTGGCTTGCAGTGGTCAGCAATGCGAATATAATACTGCCCATCGGTAGTAGAGGCAATGGTAGATTGTGAAGGTAAGACTTCTATTTTTATCCATTCTCCCGCATTAGAGGCTTTTTCTATGCTAACATTTATACCAACATTCACAGAAAGTTCGCTAATTCTTTTGCGAATAATTTCATCTAGTTTAGGGGGTATTTTTTGATGAGCAGGCGGATCTATTTCCTTGTCTTCAATTCCTATAGCAATGATTCCTCCTTTTGCATTTGCAAAGCAAACACACTCTTTGGTTAGGGCTTTCCAATCGGGGTTTCCTTTAGCGAATAGTTGTAATGATTTTTTTTCAAAAGTTTGATGTTCCATAATTTATTCAAATGATTCAGAAATAATCAATACGGGTTTTTCTAAACTTTCGTCCGACTCTTTTTGAACAAGGTTTGATTGCACCCCATACTGCAAAGCAATTTTATCTAATTCGGCGAGTGCATCATTTAGTTTAAGAACTTTCTTTTGTATTTTCTTTCGCAATTTGTTTATATCGGTAGCCAGATTAGTAAATTTGCCAATATCAATCAGTAATATAATTTTTTGAATATTCTCTTTTTGGCTTTCCGATACTATCGGATGCTTTACTATTTCGAAGAGAAACTTTTTAGCACTTTGAGCCACCCCACCCAAAGCTTCGGGAGTTTCTTGCAGAGCTACTAACTTATACTCCTGCGATTGAAAATGATTGATGGCAATCGCTACGTGCTTATGATGATTTTCAATCAGTTGGCAAGATTTTTCGTCGGGTTGAGCTTCAAAAATCTTGAAAGCTTCGAGCGGAGTAATTTCATAAGGCTGATTTTGGCTATCTACCCAATAAAATTCAAATTTTTTACTATTTTTTAAGAACACAGCGGTTCCGTTTTGTAGTTCAGGTCTATGGAGGGTTGTTGAGTTTCTACCTGTTCGTGATTTTAGAGGCAATTTTTTGATTTTTTCAAACCAAGATTTGTTTTCATCTCTAAATTTTCGCAAGAAATAGAGATATTTCAGGCGTTCGTCTTCTTCTTCACGGACAGCCTCTTTATTGAATAGTTTGACTTCATCTAAAATTTCTTCTTGCGAATAAACCTGATTGTCTTCGCCAAAAGCGGTATGAAATGCCTGAATTTTCGTTAGAGCGGTTTTATTGAGTTGGATTTGCGAGTCGCCTTGTGCGGAAGGATAAAATACATAATTGTAAATAGTATCGGCTTTTGTTCCAATACGATTGACCCGCCCAATCCGTTGTATCAAACGGGTGGCATTCCAAGGTGTATCATAATGCACAATCACATTAGAGCGATGCAAGTTCACCCCTTCGGCTAATACTTCGGTAGTAATGAGAATATTGTAGTCGTTCTTTTGTTTCTGATGCTCGCAATTAGCATCAAAATTAGCAACAATGGTTTCGTAGAGGTCGTTTCGGTTTTCAGAGGAAATAGTAAGTACATCTGTTCTGCCTTGTTCTTCTAAACGTTTTTTCAGGTAATCTGTTGTATCTTTTGATTCAGAAAAAATAACTAACTTGCCTTCTATGTTCGTTTTTTTGTTCAGGAATTGTGTTTGGAGTGCTTGTAAAAATACTTCTAATTTGGGGTCATCTTCTATTTCTTGCCACGAATTCACTAAATCATCTATGTTTTTTTTGTCTTTTTTTAGAAGCTGAATGAATTCAGGTTTGAAATCTGATGCCTTAAAAACTCTATTTTTGGGGTTTTCTTCGCTTAGTCGTTCAATTTCTTTTTCAATTTCTTCTTCACTCCAACCTTTTTCTAATAATTTGTTGATATCTGTATCAGGAGCGATGAATATTTTGTCATTTTCAAACATTTTAATCATTCGGTCGGTGGCTTTTTGGAAAGAATTCAGCGACTTTTTGAAAGCATAAAAACTACTTTCTAATCGCTTTATCAAGAGAGTTTTCATAATCATAGCCAAAGATTTAGAAGCTAATTCTGCACGTTCATATAATCCTTTTGCCGCCTCAGGTTTCAATCCAGCAATAGCTTGATAGCGAGCATAATTAAGTTTATCTTCATCAATCAGATAGAAAACCGTTTTGTAAAATAACTGATTGAGCTTTTCGTTCATCACATATTCAATTTTTTTAGGAGGTTCTACTTTGGGAAATCTGATGCCCTGCTCTGCTAAATCTTTTTGGTATTCGGGGATATTTTCTATATCTTTTCGGGTTCTACGAATAGTGATAGGTTCAATTATATTTTTTCGGATTTTGCCGTAAATATTGCGTAGCTTATCAATATCAGGTTTTTCAGTACGTTTAAGAGCTTTGTATTCCTCCACAAGCGAAGCAAAGAACGATGTCAGATTGGTAATAGGCAAAGTAGATTGCCGAGCATCTTGAAACATCAGTATTTGATGAAAAATATCATCGGGCTTGTTATTGAGAGGAGTAGCTGTTACGAGAATAACTTTTTTTTGCAGACCTTCTATGTGTCCTTTGTTAGCTCTTGGGCTTTTGCATATGAGTTGTAAATTCTGAAATGCTCCCGTAGTATGATTGCGAAATTTATGAGCTTCATCTACAATGATAAGGTCATATTCTTCTTTGTTCCAGTAGTCTGAATGCCCCTCTAAAATTTTATGCAAACTTCCGTTGGTAATAAACTTGGCATATTTATCAATGCCAAAATATTTGAAAGTGTTTTTCCAGTTTTTTTCCACAGCAGGTGGATAAATCACTAATATTTTGGTATTTTCTTTGCCGTTTTGCAGAATAAACTTTTTAGCTACCATTGTAGCTACTACGGTTTTGCCTAAACCTACTACATCAGCCAGTATAAAGCCATTATGCTTCAAAAGCATATGGAAACCTTCATTGACGGCATCTATTTGGTAGGAAAGTTTTTTGAAATTAGCAGGCAAGTCGCCAATAGAGTCGGGGTCATAGTTTATGCTTTCTCCGAAGTATTCTATAAGCAACTTAATGTAAAGCTCAAAAGGAGTAATATCATCGTTCAGGTAAGTTTTCTTTTCAATGTTTTGCACATCGACAGGCAATATATCTACAGCTTCTTTCCAAAGAATTTCAAATTCTTCGGTGGCAAATTTTACATCTTCATAATCGTTGAGTTGTACATTAAACTCGTAGTTGCGTATTGTGCTTGCACCTAATCCTGCATCGGTCAGGTTGGAAGAGCCTGTAATCACTGATGCAGGCGTATGCTGATTGAAAGGCTCAGGTCTGAAAATATACACTTTGGCGTGAATTTTCTTGTCGGGGTGAGCTTTGACTTCAACTTTTTTTGTTATGATGTCTTTAATAAATTGTAAAATACCTTTTTCGGTTTCTTGGTCATAGTGAGTTTGTTGAATATCTTCTTTGATTTCTTGAATAAATTCTTCTTTGGTTCTGTCTTTACTTCTAAAAAAGTCAAATCCTTTTTTTTGAGCTTCTGCTAATAGTTTATCTACATTGATACCTACAAGAATTCTGATTTTAGGCACTTTCTCTAAAAGCGGTCTGATACGAAAATACCCCGAAGCCCGAAAATATCCCACTAATGCATCAAAATAATGAATGTTTGGATTGTACTTAAACACTCCCTCAAACTTACTGATAAGAGTATTTTCGTCTTTGTTGGTGAAAAACTTAGTAGTCATAGCAAACTTTATTAGTTAGATACAAACATACAAAGAATGAGCAAGCAGTTTCATTTTCTCCGAATATATCCCGAACCCGTAGGTTTTAGGATTTTGTAATATTGTAAATCTTGGTTAGCCGTAAAACCTTCACCTTTTACGACATTATTACCACTCTCAATAACTACGAAATTATCGGTGAAAATGCGTTTTTCGTGAGGCGACCAGTGCAGAACTTCTGTTTTGAGTGTTTTATCTTCTACTAAATCTTTCAGTACCACTTTTCCTGTGGCAGTGTAAAGATTAGTAGCTTTATCGTATTTGCCTTTGAGAGCCGTCAGGCGAGAGCGGGCTTGTTTTTGTTCGTTGTAAAAAATCACTTCAACTCCTTCGGGATATTCTATGTTACCATTTTGGAACTGCCATTGTTTAGGGGCTGTAATTCGCATTTTCAGTTTGGCAGAATCGCTGTAAAGCGTCTGCACCTCAAAAGTTTCAATAATAGGTCCCGTGTAAGGCGGAATGGGTTTATCGTTTTCTTCATCACAAGCCACAAAAAGCAAACATAGAAAGCAATAAACAAAAATTCTTGATAGTCCCTTCATTGTTTTAAAAGTTCTAAAAATTCTTGTTCCGAAATAACTTTTACACCTAATTTTTGAGCTTTTTCCAATTTGCTCGGACCTGCCTCGTTACCTGCCACTAAAAAATTTACTTTGGAGGAAATTCCTGAAAGCACTTTTCCACCATTTTTTTCAATTTCATCTTTTAATCCCTCTCTACTGAATTGTTCAAATACGCCTGAAATTACGAAATTAAGTCCGTTCAATTTTTCGCTTTTCAGTTCTTTTAGAGCGTTTTTCATTTCAAACTGCAAACCCGCTTTTTGCAAGCGTTCTATAATTTGCAAATTATCTGCATCTTGAAAGTAAGCAAGCACACTTTTGGCAATTTTTTCTCCGATTTCGGGGACTTGCAATAGTTCTACGAGTGTAGCGTTTTGCAATTTTTCCAAGTTACCGAAGTATTCTGCCAATTTCTGAGCTACCGTAGCCCCCACAAAACGTATGCCCAAAGCAAATAAAACCCGCTCAAAAGGTACTTTTTTACTTTCTTCAATATTATTCAGAATTTTCGTAGCCAGCTTTTCGCCCATACGCTCCAAAGGTAAAAGCTCTTCTATGCGTAAATCGTACAAATCCGCAATATTATGTATCAGACCTGCTTGGTAAAGTTGCTCTATAATTTTTTCGCCCAAACTGCTAATATCCATTGCTTTACGCTGTACAAAATGCTCTATTTTACCTTTAATTTGTGGTGGGCAACCTTTTTCGTTAGGGCAATAATGCACTGCTTCTCCTTCCTTTCGTATCAGAGCTGTACCACATTCAGGGCAGTGCGTAATATACTGCAAAGGCATACTATCAGCAGGGCGTTTGCTCAAATCTATGCCTGTAACCTTCGGAATAATCTCACCGCCCTTTTCTACAAAAACCATATCGCCAATTCGTAAGCCCAAACGCTCAATTTCATTCGCATTGTGCAGAGAAGCACGTTTTACAATTGTGCCTGCCAGTTGTACAGGTGTAAGTTCGGCAACAGGCGTAATAGCCCCTGTTCTGCCTACTTGATACGTAATGCTTTTCAGAGTAGTGCTTGCCGTTTCGGCTTTGTATTTGTAAGCTATTGCCCAACGCGGTGATTTAGCAGTTGTACCCAACTCATTTTGTAAAGCAAAACTATTCACTTTTACTACTACGCCATCAGTTTCTACAGGTAAGTTGTGTCGTTTGTGTTCCCATTCGTGCAGATACTCTAACACTTCATCAATATTTCGGCAAAGTTTGTAGGTTTTAGAAACTTGAAAGCCCCAATTTTCTAATGCTTGCAAAGCCTCATAATGCGTCTGAAAAGGCAGATTTTCTCCTAATACAAAATACAAGTAGGCATCTAAACCTCTACGAGCCACTTCGGCGGAGTCTTGCAACTTGATTGTTCCCGAAGCAGTATTGCGAGGATTGGCAAAAAGTGTTTCACCAATATCTTCTCGTTCTTGATTGAGCTTTTCAAATTGCTCTTTGGAAATAAAAATTTCTCCACGTACTTCAAAACGCTCGGGAATATCATTTGCCTTAACTTTTAGGGGCAAAGTGCGAATGGTCTTGATATTTGGGGTTACATCGTCTCCCTGTACTCCATCGCCGCGTGTGATAGCTTGCTTGAAAACTCCTTTTTCGTAAATCAGACTGATTGAAACACCATCAAATTTTAGCTCACAAACATATTCAATAGCTTGGCTTGTATTCAGAAAACGCTTTATTCTTTCGTCAAAATCTTTTACTTCGGCTTCTGTGTAGGTATTGGCAAGCGAAAGCATTGGGTACTGATGTTTTATGGTAGGAAATTCTTTGGTAATCGTACCTCCTATGCGTTGCGTAGGTGAATCTTCTGCTCTAAACTGCGGAAATTCGTTTTCCAAGCGTATCAGTTCGGCTAAAAGCATATCAAATTCGTAATCCGAAATTTCAGAAATATGCTCATCGTAATATTTTTGGTTGAAATAATTGATTTTTTCAGTAAGATAAGCAATGCGTTTTTGAGCTTCTTGGGCAGTCATAGTTGATTTTTTTATGAAATTTGCAAGCAAATTACAAACATTTTGTTTGTTTTGTGTGTAGTAAAGCGAAAAAATTATGCTATTGGTAACCTATATCATTATTGGAATAACGGTTGTTTTGAGCTTTGTGGCTTGGAGCAACCCTAATCTTATGCAAAAATGGATTTTCAATCCGTATCGGGTAAGCAAAAGAAACGAATGGCATAGATTTCTGACCTCAGGCTTTATTCATCTGGATTACCTTCATCTTATTTTCAATATGGTTTCCTTATATTTTTTAGGGCTTTATGCCGAAAAAGAATTTTATAGGCAGTTTGGAGAAAATTATCAGTGGATTTTTGTTATTTTTTATCTTTCAGCTATTATTGTAGCCGATATTCCTGTATTTTGGAAAAATAGAAACAATGCCTATTACAATGCTTTGGGGGCTTCGGGGGCTGTTTCGGCGATAGTGTTTTCTGCGGTAATGATAGAGCCCAACATTCGTTTGCTGATTTTTCCTATTCCTTTTCCTGTACCCGGCATTTTGTATGCAGTGCTGTATGTTGCTTATTCGGCATATATGTCCAAAAATGCTCGCGACAATATCGGACACGATGCCCACTTGTACGGCTCGCTCTATGGCGTAGTCTTTACACTGATTTTCTTCCCCGACTCTATCAGCAAAATTATTGAGGCAGTGAAAGATATTTTTTCATAATTTTTGTTTTTTTAAAAACTATTTTATACGTTTGCGAAAACTAAATTCTTAAACTTATGACAACACAACACAACACAACACAACACAATTCAATTCAATTCAATTCAATTCAATTCTTAAATTTTTCAACGTACTCATTACGTTTATTTCTTTTACGCTTTTGATTTCCTGTAATCTTGTTCCTGAAAATATTATTGAACCTAACATATCAGATAATTATCAAAAGCGAGTTAATAGTAAAGTTAGATTTGAAAATGGCAGGCTAGTCTTTGAAAATTCCGAAGTTTTCAAAAATCTATTAAACTATTTAACTAAAAATCCTCAAAGTATTGACTCTTTTGAAAATGCTTTTCCAAATTATGTTTCTTGGCGAAGGTTCAATCGTCAAATTTTGAATGATAGTAGTGCAAGTCCTCTTATTTTGTGTGATAGTTGTCTTGAACTACCTAATTTTTTTCAGGTAATACTGAATTCAAAAGCTGAATTTCAAGTAGGAAACATCATTGTTTTTGTAAGTGAAGGTAAAAGCTATGAGATCCCTTATTCACAAGAAAATAGCCTAAAAGTCAATGGAGTATTTGATAAAAGATTGCTAATTGAAATTCCAAGTTATAACTTTGAAAATATTTTGGTTGAAAATAGAGAAAATGGAAGGAATTATGCAGATGCTAAATATCAATATGAATATCACTTTGGCGGACATACATATAAACAAGTATTTGAAATAGCCGCAACAAAATTTAAGTTGCCAGGTACTTCTTCTAGTGGTTCTTTTTTGTATATGCGGATGAAATTAGAGTATTTAAAAAGACGAACCTTTGGCTCTCCTATTTGGACACCAGCAGGCGAAAATAGAACGACTCTTGTGAATAATTTTAATGGTTCTTCAAGTTATAATAATCAATCTTACACATCACGTAACCATTACATTAATGAACCTTATACTACAAGCAATCAAAATAAAGAATTTTATCTCAATGAAGTGTATGGTAGTAGTCATTTAATTGACCCAAGCAAATGGACTTATAGTTTCAATAGTTACTTGATGCATTTGTATGTTTCTTCACACGGTCAAGGACCCAGCTTAATATACACAGGTGGCAGAGGTCTTTATGTACCAGGTGCAAATTGGCTCAAAACTTATTAAATTTATGAAAAATCTAAAAAAAATCCTTGCTTTTTTTGCGATTATTTTGGCTCTTAATGCCTGCAAACGAAAAGATATAGATGAATCGGCTGGTACAATGCAAATCACCATTTCCGACAATCAAGGAAATATTCGGACTATCAGTTACGAGAAGGTATCTGTTGGTATTCAGGAACCTCAATCCGATAATGTAAAAGATTTACGATTTATTCGTATCACTGGCTACCAAAAGAATAATAATGCTGAAATACAAACGCTCATTTCTTTTGCAAGAAAAAAATCCTCAACCACCCATCATACTAAATTGGTGCAAAATTACCACTTTTGGGACGATATTAAAACATATAGTATCAGTTTGATACGCCCCGAAGCAACTTATGCAGCCACTTGGCTTGATGAAAGATATGCAGATGAATATAACTTTCATATTTTAAGAGAAAATGAGCAATCTATGGAAGCAGAATTTAAGGCGATGATTGTAGAAGGACGTCAGCATAGTGATACTACAATTGTTACAGGTAGATTAGAAATTGATAAAAAAGCAAAGTTTTAGTTTTTTACATTTCAAAGCTTTTAATTACAAAAATGATGCAAGCTTTTGGCTTGCATCTTTCTTTTATTTGGAAGGAGGTTTTGATATACTTCTCAATTATTCTTGTTTGCGAAAATAGTGCGGCTACACTTACATAAAGTAAACTCGAATAATCAATGAATATGACTTAATCAAATAATTTTGAGTATAAAACTAAAAAAATCGTAATTTTGCAAGCAATTTTCAGAGTATTCACCCAAAAAGCAAAATTATGAGTAACACTACTCCTCACGTTCCTTCTGTGGGCAGAACCTTGGATAGGTTCATCAAGCAAGACCAAGCCCAATTCCCTAATGCCACAGGCGACCTATCGCAACTCTTGCGTGATATTGCTTGGGCAAGCAAAATCATTCACCGAGAAATCAATAGAGCAGGGCTGATTGATATTACAGGCTCCTACGGCACGCATAACATTCAGGGCGAAGAGCAACAAAAACTTGATGTCATTGCCAATGTGCGTTTTATTCGTGCCTTGAAAAACGGCGGCGAAGTATGCGGAATTATCTCGGAAGAAGATGATGATTTCATCGACACAGGCAACCTGAATGGCAAATATATTGTTGCCATAGACCCACTGGACGGCTCATCTAATATTGACGTAAATGTTTCTATTGGTACAATTTTTTCTATCTATCGCCGTAAAAGTCCTTTGGGAACGCCCCCTGTTTTAGAAGATTTTCTGCAAAAAGGTACTGAACAAGTAGGAGCAGGTTACGTGCTTTATGGCTCTTCCACAATGCTTGTCTATACCACCGGACACGGCGTCAATGCCTTCACTTACGAAAACTCTTTGGGCGAGTATATTCTTTCCAAACCCCATTTGCAAACCCCCGATGACGGCAAAATTTACTCTATCAACGAAGGCAATTACAATGACCTTTCCGAAGGGGTAAAAAATTATTTGAATTACTGCAAAGAAAAAAAATATTCAGCTCGCTATATTGGCTCTTTAGTAGCAGATTTCCACAGAAACCTGCTGAAAGGGGGAATATTTATGTACCCTGCTACTGCCAAAGATAAAAATGGCAAACTTCGCCTAATGCACGAATGCAACGCTCTTGCCTTTATTGTAGAACAAGCAGGAGGAGTAGCCTCCGATGGCAAGCAACGTATTTTAGAAATTGAGCCTACTTCTATTCATCAGCGAGTGCCTCTGTACATAGGTTCAAAAAATATGGTAGAAAAAGCTATTGCCTTTAATCCTTAAAAATAAAAGCCACCGACACAAAACTTTGCGTCGGTTTTTTTGTAAATTGCAATGCAACAACAAAATTTTATGCTTATGCAAATTTCACGTGTTTTTGACCTGCTAGAATACCAAGCCCAAAATTTTCCTAAAAAAGATGCTTTGGCTTGTAAAGAATATGGCGGCTGGGTACATTATAGCACCCAAGATTTTATCAGCATCACCAATCAACTTGCTACGGCTTTTTTAGAGTTAGGAATACAGAAGGGAGATAAAATCGCCATCATCAGCAATAATCGCCCCGAATGGAATTTTGTAGATTTTGCTATTCAGAAAGTAGGAGCCGTAAGCGTTCCTATGTACCCTACTATTACCGCTGAAGACTATCGCTATATTTTAGAACATTCGGAAGCCAAACTTGTTTTTGCGGGCAGTGGCGATATTTATGAAAAACTGCTGAAAGCTATCAAGGAAAGTCCATTTTTAACCCAAGAAAATCTTTATACCTTCGAACAAATTCCTAATGCCCAACATTGGCGAAACTTACTCAAAAAAGCAAACAAAGAAAGATTAAAAGATTTAGAACAGATAAAAAACTCTATCCAACCCCAAGACCTTTTCACCATTATTTACACTTCGGGCACTACGGGCAAACCCAAAGGCGTAATGCTTTCACATAAAAACGTGGTAAGCAATGTAAAATCAGCTATTAGCAGTTTGGTACTTACCCACGAACACAAAGCGTTGAGTTTTTTGCCTCTTTGCCACATCTTTGAACGAACCGTTACGTGTGCTTACATCTACAAAGGCATTTCTATTTATTATGCCGAAAATTTGGATACCATTGGCGAAAATT
Organism: Raineya orbicola; assembly: GCF_002843425.1. GTDB lineage: Bacteria > Bacteroidota > Bacteroidia > Cytophagales > Thermonemataceae > Raineya > Raineya orbicola. The sequence continues at coordinate 38,146 of NZ_NKXO01000025.1, read as the reverse complement.
TGAAAGAAGTTCAGCCACACGTTTTTACGGCTGTACCACGTATTTTAGAAAAAGTCTACGAAAAAATTCTTGCCAAAGCTAAAACCCTTTCGCCAATTGCTCAAAAACTCTTTTTCTGGGCATTAGACCTTGCCGAGCAGTACGATACCCAAGAAAACAAAGGTTTATTTTACAATTTGCAATTGAGTTTAGCGAATAATTTGGTGTTTGATAAATGGCGTGAGGCATTAGGAGGTTATGTAAAATACGTTATTTGTGGCAGTGCGGCACTCAATCCGAAACTGGCACGCATCTTTTGGGGAGCTTGTATTCCGATTTTAGAAGGCTACGGAATGACAGAAACCTCGCCCGTTATTACCGCAGGCTCACCCAACAAAGAAGATTACATAATCGGCACCGTTGGCAAAGTAATTGAAGGAGTACAGGTAAAAATTGCAGAAGATGGCGAGATTTTGGTAAAAGGTGATAATGTAATGATGGGCTATTACAAAGACTCTGAACGCACCGCCGAAACTTTTACCGAAGATGGTTGGCTCAAAACTGGTGATATTGGCGAATGGGTGCAAGGTAAATATCTGAAAATCACTGACCGCAAGAAAGAAATTTTCAAAACCTCAGGCGGAAAGTACATAGCCCCACAACCCATAGAAAACAACCTCAAACTTTCGCTTTATATTGAGCAAGCTATGGTGATTGGTGAAAACCAAAAATTTCCTGCGGCTCTGATTGTCCCTTTTGAAGAGGCTTTGAAAAATTGGTGTTTGGAACAGGGTTTGCCCTACGAAAATCTCACCCAAGCCATAGATTTGGCAGAAGTTCAGATGCTTTACCAAAAGGAAATAGATAAAGTAAATGAGCAATTAGCTCAATACGAAAAGATTAAAAAATTTGTGCTTTTGCCTACTGCTTGGAGCATTGAAGGCGGGGAACTTACCCCTACGCTCAAACTCAAACGTAAAAATATTTCGCAAAAATATGAAGCCTACATCAATGAAATTTATGCAGAGCAAGTAGCCGTGTAAAAATGTAAAAAATAACAAGAAAACTAAAAAGCCTGTAAGCGTTACTTACAGGCTTTTTTAGGATTTATTTTTTTACCATAACCTTACAGAGGCGATAGTCATTTTCACCCGTCTGTTCATTTCTTTCTGTTGCTTGGTTTTGTTGTACTCAGCGATTTCTTCGGGTTTGGCAAGTGGCTTGGCATCAGGCGAATCTATTTCAAAAGGTTTAGTATCGCCATAACCTACGGCTTTCAAACGAGTAGCCGCAATACCTTTGGAAATCATATAATCCATTACGAATTTGGCTCTTGCTTCTGAAAGAGCTTTATTATCAGGGAAAGGAGATTTTTGAGGTTTCACATTGTCGGTATGACCTTCAATCAGCATAAAGGTTTCAGGCTTGCTTTTGAGAATATCAGCCACTTTATCCAAAATAGGATACCATTTCTTTTGAAGTTTTTCAGGAATAGTGGCTTTGCCCGACTCAAACTCAATTTTGCTGGCTTGTTTCAAGATAGCCTCTTCGGCGGCAGAAACAACTTTGGGACAACCTTTGGTTTCACGAGGTCCGGGTTTATCAGGACAACCATCTTCATAATCTAGCAAACCATCTCCGTCTGAGTCTTTCATTTCAGGGCAACCGCGATTGTGTTTAGGTCCCTTTTTATCTTTACAATCGTCTTCTTCATCAGGAACGCCGTCTTGGTCAAAATCAGGGGCAGGGCAACCAAAATAACGAGCAACCCCCGCCACATCGGGACATCTATCCTCATTATCTAAAAATCCATCACCGTCTTTATCCCCCCAGGGACAGCCGTTGTTTTCGCGAGGTCCCATAGTTCCCATATTGCCTTGTGCATCACCCGGTGTTCCTGGACATTTATCTTCATAGTCATACACACCATCTTTATCAGTATCTTGTGGACAACCATAGTCATCTACTTTTTGGCTTGTAGGCGTATTAGGGCATTGGTCGCGAACATCAGGTACGCCATCATTGTCGCTATCCACTCTATACACCGCAGGCACATTCACTTTACGGGGTTGCACACCTTTTTTAGGTTTAGCTTTTTGAGCATTTACACTCACACCCAAGGCTAAACTTAGCAATACAAGCAAGAAAATTCTAACTACTTTCATAACACTTTTTTTATTTTGGGCTGAAATTTAGGTTTTTGCAATACAAAAATAATGCAAGAGTTGTTTTTTTAGCAAAAAAATAAAAACTTTACCACAAAAACAAACTTTCTTGTTTCAAACATAGTTAAAAAATTTGAAAAACCAAAAAATATGGCAAAGCAAAGCAAAAATAAATCTGAAAATACACAAAACATTGATTGGCGTGAGGGTTTTGTGAAGTTTTCTTTGGAAAACAATCGTTTGCCTCAAAGTGCTTATGAACTCGCAAAATTCTTGGAAGTTTCGGAAGAGAGTTTCTACGAAAATTACAGCAGTGTAGGTGCTTTGGCACAAGAGATTTGGAAAGGTTGGTTTGAAACTACCAAAAGCCAAATACAAACAGATGAGCAATATCAGAGTTTTTCGGTACGCGAAAAACTACTCGCTTTCTATTATACTTGGCTTGAAAATCTCAAAGGCTATCGCAGTTTTGTAGAAATTGCAATGCAAACCAAAAATCTTTGCTCACAGGAGCAATACAAGGCTTTCAAAGAGAGTTTCAAAATCTTTGCCCAAGAGCTACTCAACGAAGCCCTTGAAACAGGCGAAGTACAAAACCGCAATATTCTGAACCAAAGCTATCCCGAGATTTTGTGGTGGCAGGTGATGTATCTGCTCAATTTTTGGCTAAAAGACACCTCGCAAGGCTTTGAACGTACCGATGCCGCCGTAGAAAAGGCTGTCAATCTCTTTTTTGACCTTGCAGGAAGAACCTTTTTGGATAGCCTTGTAGATTTTGCCAAATTCAACTTCCAAAAATAGGCTTATGATTTACACAACTGCGAAAGCACCTTTTGGAAACCTTGTGTTTTCGCAGTTATGCCCCAACTGGCTTACAAGGCTTTCATTTCCAAAATTTCGTTCTCAGAAAATAATTTAAGGGTTTTACCTTGAATTTCATAGCGTTTTACAGCTACATAATTGATACGCACCGTATCGCAACAGGCTTGCGTACATACAAAATCGGTGGCGTTCATCTGAATTTCACCTTTTCCTACAAGGCTGAATTTCCCTTCACAACCATTTACGTCTAAATTGTATTGCAAACGCCCATCTTGGGTAAAAGTGGCAAAGAAACTTTTATCCGAAAAATCTTGCTTTTTGCCTGTGTTTTTTTCAGTAATGCTCACGAGTTGCCATTTACCATAAATTTTGGCTTGAGAAGCACTTTGGGACATTGTTTTTTTGCTTTGGCAAGTCATAAAACTCATTAAAAAAAGTCCGATTACAAACTTTTGCATTTTCTTTTTTCGCAAATATAAGCAAAAATCATACGCAAACTTTTGGGAAAAGCTCGTAAAATTTTTTAACTTTGTTTAGTGAAAATGTTTTTTCATTAAAAAGCGAAAAATGAACTTTACCGAGCATAAAATCGCTTGTTATCAGCATATTTTCTTTGATTTAGACCACACCCTTTGGGATTTTGAAAAAAATTCTAACGAAACCCTTTTAGAACTGCATAAAGACTTTTTAGATGAACGAATTATTCCCAAAGAGCAGTTTTTGGCGGTTTTTCACGAAGTAAATGCTCATTTATGGCATCTACACGATACCGAACAAATTACTGCCCAAGAGTTGCGAGAAAAGCGTTTTACTATGGTTTTTCAGGAGTTTGATTTTCATAACCCCGATTTATCTATTGCTTTCTCGCAAATCTATTTGGAAAAAACACCCCGCAAGCCTCATCTTTTGCCCCAAGCCAAAGAAATGCTGGATTATCTTTCTCAAAAATATAAGTTACACATCATTACTAATGGCTTTCCTGAAATTCAGCGGATAAAAATGGAAAGTGCAGGCATATTGTCGTACTTTCAGGAAATTGTAACCTCGCAAGAAGCAGGCTGTAAAAAGCCCCAAAAAGGCATTTTTGAATATCTTTTGCAAAAAGTACAATGTCCCAAAGAAAATTGCCTGATGATTGGAGATAATTTACTCACCGATATTGAAGGAGCTTTGCAAATAGGTCTGGATTGCGTTTTTTACAATCCAAAAAAAGTCCCACACAATAGAAAGCCCTCTTATGAAATTAGTTGCCTTGGCGAATTGAAAGAGTTTTTGTGAGTTTTCTGTAAAAAAGCGATACTACTCTCGGGGTGAATAGTATCGCTATCTGAAAGAGTAGATTAGAAATTACTCTTTCACAATCATTTTTTCTAATATCCCAAATTCAGGGTGCAATACTTTCAGGTAATACAAACCTTGTGGCAGATGTGATACCATGAATTGTGTTTCTATACCCTGAACATTCTCCAATCTTATTTTTTGCTCCCCTTGGGCATTATAGAGCCTGATTTCGTAAGGTGTTTGGGCAAACATTGCCAGTACCTCTTCATCATTTTCACTATGCTCTATTTTTACCTGCAACACATTACCCGTAGGGTTTGGATAAGGATTGGATATGCGTAAATTGTAGCACTTTTCCCCATTGGGCGGGCAACCCGTTGCCTGATATACGGCTCTAATCGTGCCTATGCCACTATTGCAAGGGTTTGTCCCTAGTGCCTCTACGTAGATTTGTCCATCGGTCTCCCCTACTCTAAAACTACAAGACAAGCCCGTACCATTATGACCAGGTGCATAGCCCCAACAGAAATATCCCGTACAATTGTATGGCACAATAGGCTGTGATGTAGCAGGATCTACGGGCACCACCCACCAACGATACCCCGTAGCACCTGGTACAGGATTGATACGATAATTTACGATTTGTCCCCGCCATACCTGAGTAGGTCCAATGATGTTTTGTATTTGTGCCGCCGCCGAAGGCGTGAGCAATACATTGTAGGTAATTGTAGTGCCTCCTACTTGAGCCTGAATAAAACTACTCGTGTTACTCGATACATTGGTAGATACTACAAGTGTATTCGTATTACTGCTTACAATGCTAAGATTAGGACCCACTGACCAAGTAACACTCATACAAGTAGGTGCATTAGTGAGCGTAAAAGTAGCCGTTTGGCAAAACACACTCGGACCTACAATTTGAGCATTACTCGAAATAGCCCTTAACACCGCCGCATAGGCATCTACCAAGCCATAACCATAATTGTTATCAAACCCTGGCTCTCCTAAATCTTGGGCTGTTTCTTGCAGAATAGTACGCACTTGGGCTTCTGTAAGATTAGGATTTACTTGCAATAACAATGCCGCTACCCCTGCTACCTGAGGGCAAGCCGCTGATGTGCCATTGAAGTTAAATATGTACTGATTATTCCTACCAAGCGTTACAATGTCTCCAATAATACCACCACTTGGAGCTACTAAATCAATCTCGGGACCGCGACTGCTATAGTCATGTAAATTTCCATTTTTATCAATTGCTCCTACTGTTATTACACCGGGTAGGTTACCTGGATAAAGTACATTTCCAAAACTATTACCAGAGGCAAATACTACAACACAGCCTTTCCCATTTCTACCCATAGTTAAAGCATTTTGGATTGAATTGGTAATTAAGTTTGAAGGAGTATCCAATTTCCAAGAACAACTTAATATATCTGCTTTACCAATATGCCAAGACCATACTATACTATTAGCTATTTCCACATTTGAGTATGCAAGACCTTCACTTATCATTCTTACAGAAAGTATTTCCAAATTTGTAGCAATTCCAATGATACCAATGGTGTCATTATTTGCACCAATTATACCAGCACAAGCCTGTCCGTGAAAGTCAAAAAATGTTGTAGGTCTTCCAGGATTATCCCGATTACGGACATCTAAACCATTCAGTAACAAGCAACTTAAATCTTCGTGTGGCTCTATACCATCATCTAGCACAGCTACTCTTACCTTTTGATTTGTACTTGCACAAGTATTTATTAAGTCCCAAGCCTCAGGGGCGTTGATATCTATATTTGGTCTGCCTCCTCCTTGTCCTGTGTTATTCAGATAATATTGTAGTGGGTACAAAGGATTACAAGGACTACCAGATATGAGGTTTGGTTCTACCCATTCAACAAGACCACTTCCGTAAATAGCTTCTGTGAGTGCAAAAAGTTCACTAACTTCCTTTATATCTATGAGGTAGGTACCTAACAACTCTTGGTAACTTGTCTTATTGAATTTGCTTCCAAAAAGTTGCTCTACTTGTATAATAGTAGAATTTGGTTTTAGGGCGAGGACTATTTGATTGGTTGGATATACTTGCTCTCCTTTGTATTTGAAAGCTATCAAAAATTGCAAATCAGGAAAGGTATTCTTCAGAGAGTTTAGCTCGGATATTAAAGTATTAAATAATGAACCATTTTTTAATTTCAACAAAAAACTATTTGGTGATAGGTTTCGCAAATAAAGAGTAAAAGGTTTTGTAGATAAATTTCTGATAATCAAACTTTTACCCCCCCCAATTTGCATTTTTTCATTATGAAAAATAACTATGGTGGTAGTATCTGACTCCAAAGTTATTATTCTGTTTTCATAACGATAAAAAACAGACTGGGCTAATGTAAATGTAAAAGAAAAAAATACAGCAAATAATAGAGATATCTTCATAATCCTTAAATATTATTGATTAAATAAATTACATTGGTTTTGAATACTTATGAGAACATTAGGTGGAGGAAAACAATCTGTGTGATAACCCCACTCATCTATTACAGAGTAGTTTTTAAAGAAAATTTTTGTACCAACCACTTGCTTACTCTTGTCTAGGTTCTCTATTACCACACAATTATTAAAACCCTTCCAATTGACCCCAATATTTCTATTTTTAATTTGAACTACCGTAAAACATATCATTGAAAGGTCAGGATTTTCATTCATTTTTCTTGCTTCAGCGATAACCACTCCCTCAATGCACTCCTCTTGCGGGTTGGGGGATTTTTTGTTGCAAGCAGTGCTGGCGGCTATCAGCCCAATCGTGGCTAAAAAGCCTAAAATTTTTAGTGTTTGCATAAAATATTTGTTGGTTTATTTCTCCCTCACTTACAGGCAGAGGGTTGCTCCTTACTTGGTAAAAATAAAAGAATCTTTGCTAAAATACAAAGGCTTTTATAAATATTACGTATGCAAGTGGGAAAATGTTTCAAAAAGGTAAAAAATTTTGAGTGTAATAAAATTATAATTTTGGCGATGGGGAATCCTTTTTTTCAGAAAAATAAATAGCCTTGAAGGTTTCTCGCTATTCACATATTTTTCCAATAATTTTTCTTATTTCGCAAAGCAAAGAGCAATCCTCGGAAGGCTATTTGAATGTGATTGAATAGATTTGGTAAAAAACCAAAGTGTTTTTGCAAGATTCGGTAACGCTCTTGCAAAGAAATGTTTCGTTTTTGGGTAGTCAGTCCTCCGAGCAGATAGGTCGCTATGATTTCTTGTGTATTTACAACATTGGTAGCCTTTTGAAGCACCCGAATTACCCAATCAATATCAGCGGAAAGCGTATAAGTAAGGTCGTAAGGCTCACAAATGCTTTTTTTGACAATAAATGCCTGATGACAAACTACTAATCCTTTGCGTAAATCTTTCCAAGAAAGTCGCTCGGGCAAACAATGAGGAGTAATTTGACTACGCAAACCCAAAGGTTGCAAAGAATTTTCAGCTATTATCATTGCATCGCCATAATAAACGTCTGCATCTGCATTCAGGGCAAAAACTTTTTCCAAAGTCGTATCCTCATAGAAAGTATCGCCTGCATTCATAAAAACCACATAGTCGCCTGTGGCTTGGGCAAGCCCTTTATTCATAGCATCATAAAGCCCTTTATCAGGCTCACTAATCCAATAGTCAAGGTAATGAGCATTTCTTTTGATAATTGCAAGCGTGCCATCGGTAGAATTGCCATCAATGATGATGTACTCTTTGTTGGTGTAGGTTTGCAGAATTACACTTTTGAGCGTTCTCTCTAAATGTTTTTCGGCGTTGTAAGTAATGGTAATAATGGATATTTTGGGCGAAGGCATCTTTGTTTTAGTAAATCGTTAGTTTTTTCATCAAGATTTGTCCGTTTTGGGCATTTTTGATAAGCACCACATACAGACCCTTCTGAAAGAATTGTGTGTTGATTTGTAAAAACCCTTCTCCACGATACTTTTCCGAACACCACCTGCCACTTACATCGCAAATGGTTACTTCCAAAGGTGCATTTAGCCATTCAATTTTTACAAAATGCCGAGCAGGATTAGGATAAAGCAAAACTTCTTTTGCAAAGGAACTGACAAGACCTGAAACCACAGGATTTTCCAAAGTATAATTTTCATCGTTGGTAGGAACAGGCACTCCTACTGAAAGCGTATTATTTCCGTGCAGTAGAGCATAATACACTTCCGAAAACCCCGCAATATTACGCGGCTGATTGGTAGCAGTGCTAGCAATTTGCGTAGCAAGTCCCCCACGTGTATTGCCATTGATAAGCACCATTGCCGAATAAGTTCCCGCCGAAGTGAAAAAATTTTGCCCCGCTTGCTGATAAAATTTGAGCCAACTATTGCGATTTAAGTAAATACCAAATTTCAAGCGATATTTTGCCACTGCATAACTCACTGCACAACTATTGTTTTCGTAAAAATCATTATCGCTGGGGTTAAAGGCATTGGGCAAAATAGTAGTAGTATTCAAGAGAGACAAGCCATTGCTAAAACTCAAATTACCGTCGTAGGCGTTGTATTTGTTGGCTCGGTTGTTGGTTACGTAAATTTTTCCTGCTAATTTGCTGTTTTCGCCTATAAAAAGATTCAAAATCTGATTGCGGCGAATATGCGAATTAAGCAAAGCTCCTGTTTCACCACCATTGATAAACTGAAAGAAATTCGCAAAGCCCGTAATATTGACAAAAAGCACCTTTTTTGAAAGCCTGATAGCATTACGCAATTGATATTTATCACTCTGATTATTTGCGGCAATGGTTTGCAGAATGGTAATATTGCCTGTAGCCCCTCTGCTACGCAAATTTTGTCGGTACTGATGAGCTACCACAGTATCGCTTCCTGTTACAATGAGAATATTATCATTCACACTGCCACTATTTACAAAGTCTTGCAAAAGATTTCCATTTTCGCTTATTCCTTCACCCCCGCTGAGCCAAACCTGATAATTGGCGTTTTCTTGCGATACGGTAGGACTAACAAAACTACTCGCTTCTTGCAACATTGTCAGAGTATTCAGATTGATTTGGTGTCCGTGCAGGAGAATATGAGCTTTGAGGTCAGGCGTGTAAATTTTGTTATTTGGGAAAGAAAAACTTTGTGGAGCGTAAATATGCACTGCCCCTGAGCCGTAACAGGTCGCATTTTTAGAAGCATCTATGCAAAGAGCCGTTTTATCATCAACGCCAATACCTTTAACGAAATTACCTGTCTGTTGGTACCATTTTGCCAAAAAACCCATCAAACGGGCATTTCTGCCTCTTTCTGCAAAGTGAGTGTCAAAGACAAAATTAGGGAAAATGTGTATAAAATCGTTTTTCAAAGAATAATAAGGCGAATTGATATTTTCAAGAGCATCGGGGGGAAAAAGACTACCATTTTCAGCACTGAACAAAATTGATGAAAGAATTGCCATACCCGCCGAAGTTCCTGCAATCACGCCCCCTGCATTGAATTTATCTTCAACAGCTTGCTCTACGAGTGTTCCTTTGTAAAGCGTGTAATATTGGCTTTGGTCGCCTCCTTTGAAAAAGAAAACATCGTGGTTCATCAAGTCGCTATATGTCGTAGGCGAATTTGCTTGAGCAGTGGTACTAATGGTAAAATTAGTAGCATCTGTGGCTCCCAAGCTCAAAAAGTAATTCCGAAGCCAATTATCTTGCGTCTGATAGCTGATAATAGCCACTTTTTTATTAACAGACTGATTAACCGCCCACTGATAAGGAGCATCGCTCCAACCACCCTGAATTTCAGTGCCTCCACCTACCAAAACAAGTTTTCCTTGCGAAAAGGTGTTTTTTTGTCCTACCATTAGCAAAAGCAATAGCAATAAAAACCTACAAGTTTTCATAATTTTGATTTTTTAAGCATTAACAAGTTTCTGCAAATTTCGGAAAAAATGCAGAAAATTTTTGGATTGTGAAAGAAAAAAAGGTGTCTTTACTCGAAAAATTTTTCTAAATCTTTTCTCATTTGTAAAAAGGACTCTTTGTGTATGTACATCATATGCCCCGCCTCATAGTAAGTAGTACGAATGTTTTTCTTTTGTTCAGGGCGTAAAAAAGCGTGATTGAAAGTGTAATCTGTGGCAAAGTAAGGGGTTGCAAAGTCATAATAACCGCTACATACCCAAACTTTCAAGGCAGGATTTTTCGCCATAGCACTACGCAACTCTTCGGCTACGTTCAGATACCTATTCTGAACATTGTTGTAATTCCAAGGTTGCACTCTACTGGTAAGCACTTCATAAGCTAAATGTGTTTCAAATTTAAGCTCTTGCCGAATATACTGATTGATAGCCGTTGCATAAGGTCCTGATATAGTGGCATTCAGGCTGGGGTCAAATTCAAATCTTTCGCCTGCATTGTCGTAATCTACGCCTATCATTCGGCTATCCAAACGCCCTACGGTTTTGCCTTCTTTGCGTAAAAGTTCTTTACAGAAACGCCCAATTTCTATTCTATAAAAACAATTTGCCAAAAATTCAGCAGAAAGTCCTGTATAACGTTGTAGCTTTTCTGCGACACTCTTTTTTTCTGTTTCTGTTGCCCAATCGCCTTTTACAAGAAAAGTAGCATATTCATTCAGAGCAAAATTTTCTACCTCTTTAAGCAAAGACTTCAAATCTTTTTGTTGTAAGTCGGTGGGTAGCTTTTTATGATACCAAGCCGTAGCCGTATAAGTAGGCAAAAATAAAATGTAGGGCAAATCGTTGCCTTTATCAAAACGCACCGTTTGAAACTGCAAAACCGCCGAAATCAGACACAAACCATTAAAATACATATTGTAGCGGTCTTGTAAATAATTTGCCAAACCAACAGCACGTGTAGTGCCATAGCTTTCTCCTGCTAAATATTTCGGCGAAGCCCAACGAGCATTTTTAGAGCAGTACAAACGAATGAACTCACCCACACTTTCAATATCTTCCACATAACCCAAAAATTGAGCAGGTTTTTCCCCTTCTACGGCTCGGCTGTAACCTGTATTCACGGGGTCAATGAATACCAAATCCGTTTTATCTAACCAGCTAAATTCATTATCAATATATTTGTAAGGTGGGGGTAAAGGTTCGCCTTTGTCTGTCATTAGCACTCTTTTGGGTCCTATCACGCCCAAATGAAGCCAAAGCGAAGCCGAACCCGGTCCGCCATTGAAACAAAATGTAATCGGACGTTTAGTAACATCACTAATTCCCTCTTGAGTGTAGGCTATGAAAAAAATATTTGCTTTGGGTTTGCCGTATTCGTCTTGCAGCTGCAAAAAACCTGTTTGGGCTTTGTATTTGATGATTTTTCCCTGAATAGTAATCTGATGATTGGTTTCTACGATTTTAGGCGGTGGATTTTCTCGCTTACCCTCTTTTTCTTTATTTTCAGTTTGTTGGGCAAAAGCGTAAGTAGTAAAAATCCACAGCAACACAAGTATTGTAACTTTTGGCATTTGCATAAACATAAATTTTTATTGCTCAACGTTGGAAAAAAGAAAAAATTTTGTCTTTCCTTAAAAAATAAAAGTTTCTGTTTCAAAGTTAATTTATTGTTGCTTAAAAGCTGATTAAAAGCCCAAAAATTCAATATTTCGTAATATTTTTTTTACACTCAAAACAAAGAAAAAGACGTATTTTGTAAAAAAACTGCCTTGAAAAAGCATCATAAAACCATCGTTATTTCTGATGTTCATTTGGGGGCATCAGGTTCAAAAACCAAACAGCTTGTCCGTTTTCTAAAACAAAATACTTGCGAAACCCTTATCTTAAACGGCGATATTATCGACGGCTGGCAACTGCAACGCTCAGGCAAATGGAAACGTAAGCATACGCGTTTTATCAAAGTTGTCCTGAAAATGATGGACAAATACAAAACACGTGTCATTTACGTTAGAGGCAATCACGATGATTTTCTTGACCAAATCTTGCCATTGCGTATTGGCAGACTTTCCATTTGCAAAGATTACATTTATGAAAGTTTTGGCAAACGCTACTATATTACACACGGCGATATTTTTGATAGCATCACTACCAAATTAAAATTTGTAGCTAAATTGGGCGACATTGGCTATAACTTTCTGCTTTGGCTTAATAAGCGTTACAACCAGTACCGAGCCAAACGAGGGTTGCCCTATTATTCGCTTTCGCAAAAAATTAAAGCCAAAGTAAAAACGGCAGTTTCTTATATTGATGATTTTGAAAAAGAACTTGCTCATTTCGCTAAAATCAAGCAGTGCGATGCCGTAATTTGCGGGCATATTCATCAGCCTGCTATGAAAGAAATAGACGGCATTTTGTACCTTAATTCAGGTGATTGGGTTGAGTCGCTTACGGCTCTTACAGAGGATTTCAATGGAAATTGGGAACTTGTGCATTACATCAAAGATGTGGATATTCACGCCGAGTACGCCCAAGAAGATGAAAAAGACGAAGAGCTTGATGAAATGAACGATTTTAATGTAGAAGAATTAGAATTGGTTGAAAACCTGCTCCATAGAAAAATATCCTAAATCAAAATTATGAAAGAAAAAAGAAAGCCTCAAATCATCAGATTTTGAGGCTTTTTTGTCGGGATGACTGGATTTGAACCAGCGACCCCTCGCACCCTAAACGAGTGCACTACCTGGCTGTGCTACATCCCGAACAATCTTTCGGACTGCAAAGGTATAAAAAAACTTTTCAACTCCAAAAGAAAAATCATAATTTTTTCTAAATTGCCCCTCTAAATTTAGAATTTATGCGAAAAATTTTATTCCTTGACCGCGACGGCACTATTATTGTTGAACCTACCGATAATTTTCAAGTAGATAGCCTTGCAAAACTTTCATTTATTCCGAAAGTAATTCGCAATTTACATTTTTTGCAAAATAATTTAGGCTACGAATTGGTAATAGTTACCAATCAAGATGGCTTGGGTACTGCCTCTTTGCCTGAAACCGATTTTCTCCCTCCTCATCAAAAAATGCTTCAAACACTGGAAGGTGAAGGTATTACTTTCGCCGAAATTCTTATTGATAAAACCTTTGAACACGAAAATGCCCCTACTCGCAAACCCCGTACAGGACTTGTAGAGCATTATCTCAACCAAAACGATATTGATTACTCACAATGCTACGTTATTGGCGACCGCCTCACCGACCTTGAACTTGCCTATAATATGGGCATCAAAGGGATTTTGTTCAACGCTTCTACTTTGCCACTTGCCGAAAAACATCAAAAAGCTCTCGCTTTGCAAACGAATGACTGGGACGAAATTGCTCAATTTTTAGCAGAAAAAAATAAAACCGAACGCAAAGCCCTCATTCACCGAAAAACCAAAGAAACGGATATTCGTGTAGAACTCAATTTGGACAGCTACGAATATACCGATATTCAGACACGCATTGGCTTTTTTGACCATATGTTGGAGCAAATCTCCAAACACGCCCGCATTGCCTTACGCATACGCGTACAAGGAGATTTACATATAGACGAGCATCATACCATTGAAGACACTGCTTTGGCATTAGGAGAGGCTTTCAAAGTGGCTTTGGGTAATAAAAAGGGCATTGCTCGCTACGGACATTTTACCCTACCAATGGACGAAACCCTTGCCCAAGTGGCTTTGGATTTTTCAGGCAGACCTTATTTCGTGGCTCAAATGAATCTCAAACGCGAGAAAGTCGGTGATTTCCCTTCGGAAATGTGCAAACACTTTTTCAAATCTTTTTCCGATACAGCCCTTTGCAATTTGCATATTTACTCGCAAGGCGAAAACGACCATCACATCATTGAAGCTACTTTCAAAGCCTTTGCCAAAGCCATTCGGCAAGCTATACAAATAGAACATCAGGATATTCCTTCTACCAAAGGAATTTTGTAGCTTTCGGGTTGCAGTTTTCAGAAAATTTCAGAAAGGGCTATAAAAGCCCTTTTTTTCTTGGCTAAATTCAAAAAAAACTTACTTAAACACAATTTTGGGAAAAATTTTAGCGAAAAATAAAATTTTAGCGAAATTTCGCTTGACTTATATTTTTCGCTAAATTATCTTTGTAACAGATTTCCGTATGAAAAAGTGTTTTTCAAAAGAAAAATGGTTTCACCCAAAACATACTAACCCAATGACACGCCAAGAAAAAATCAATGCTCTACTGCAAGACTGGGCAAGCAATCCCCGCTGGAAAGGCATAGAACGCCCCTACACTGCCGAAGATGTCGTGAAACTCACAGGCTCTTTGCAAATTGAATACACATTGGCTCGCAAAGGAGCAGAAAAATTGTGGAAAAAACTCAATACTCAGCATTACGTAGCAGGGTTAGGGGCTTTGACAGGCAACCAAGCCATTCAAGAAGCACAAGCAGGTTTAGATGCTATTTATTTGAGCGGCTGGCAAGTAGCCGCCGATGCCAATTTGGCAGGCGAAATGTACCCCGACCAAAGTCTTTATCCCGTGGATAGTGTTCCTGCGGTAGTAAGGCGTATCAATAAAGCCCTTTTGCGTGCCGACCAAATTCAATACCTTACAGGCGAAGGCAATGTAGATTATTTCTTGCCTATTGTTGCTGATGCCGAAGCAGGTTTCGGAGGAAACCTCAATGCCTACGAGCTTATGAAAATGATGATTGAAGCAGGTGCCGCAGGCGTACATTTTGAAGACCAGCTCTCTTCGGCTAAAAAATGCGGTCATTTGGGCGGAAAAGTGCTTGTTCCTACCCAAGAAGCTATCCAAAAACTCATTGCCGCAAGGCTTGCAAGCGACGTAATGGGTGTGCCTACCGTAATCATTGCTCGCACCGATGCCGATGCCGCTAATTTGCTTACCAGCGATATAGACCCTCGCGACCAAGCCTTTATTACAGGAGAACGCAGTAGCGAAGGATTTTACTACGTAAAGTGTGGCATTGAGCAAGCTATTAGCCGTGGGCTTTCTTATGCTCCTTATGCCGATTTGCTTTGGATGGAAACCAGTCACCCTGACCTTGGCGAGGCTCGCGAATTTGCACAAGCCATTCACGCTCAATATCCGGGCAAATTGCTTGCTTACAATTGCTCACCTTCGTTCAACTGGGCGGCAAAACTTTCTGAAAAAGAAATGCTCACTTTCCGAGAAAACTTGGCAGACTTGGGGTATAAGTTTCAATTCATTACGCTTGCAGGTTTCCACGCTCTCAATACCAGTATGTTTGAATTAGCTCTCGCTTACAAAGGTAAAGGTATGGCAGGCTATTCTGAACTACAACAAAGAGAATTCGCCCTACAAAGCAAAGGTTTCAAAGCTGTAAAACATCAGTCTTTTGTGGGTGTAGGTTATTTTGATAGCGTGCAAGAAGTCATTACAGGAGGGGAAGCCTCCACTGTGGCTCTGAAAGGCTCTACCGAAGAAGCTCAATTTAAGCACTAAAGATAAACAGATTGCGTTGTTTCTTGACCAAAAGTTCTCGCCTATGGCGGGAATTTTTGTTTTTTAGCCGATTGCTTTCAGAATAGTTTCCATTTTCAGGGCTGTTTCATTCCATTCCTTTTCAGGGTTAGAATTAGCCGTAATACCTCCACCCGCATACACATAAGCCTCTTGCAAAGAAGGTAAAATCTGCATACAACGTAAATTTACAAAAATGTGCGTTTCTTGCTCTATATTCACTTGCCCCAAAAAACCGCTATAAAACTCCCTATCGTAGCCTTCAAAGTTTCGGATAAATGCCAAACTTTCATCTTTGGGCATACCACAAACCGCCGAAGTAGGGTGCAAAAGTCCTAACATCACTTGCCAAAGGTGCGGAAAATGTACTTCGTTCAGATTTACCCAAAAATCGGTACGCAAATGAGCCAAATTTCCTGCCCTAATAGTTCGGGGACCATCTTCTTCAAATTCTCGCAAACGTATTTTCTTAAAAGCATTGATAATGTAACGGCTCACAAGAGCCTGCTCCTCTATTTCTTTCTGTGTCCAAGTGATTTCGGAAAGATTTGCCTCTTCGGGGTATTTTTGCGTACCTGCCAGTGCCATTGTGCGAAAGATGTTATTTTTATCCACACTGACTAAAATTTCAGGACTTGCCCCTATCCAAATATTGCAGTTAGGCACATACACCACCGAAACAAAAGCCGAAGAATACAAAGCACAAAGATTTTGAAAAACATAAGAAATTTGCAAAGCATCAGAAATCCCTACTTTCATCTTTCTTGAAAGCACAACTTTCTGAAAAGTCTTTCCCTTGATAGCTCCAACCGCCTTTTCTACCAAATGCAAATGTTGTGTTTTCTCCAAATCTGTATTTGGCAAAATCAACTGAACTGGACTTCGGGGGGTATCGGAAAATTCCTTGTACTTGCTATTAAAATCTTTGAGAAGAAAAATGCTTTCAGCGGTTAGAGTTTGGGCGGAATTACTGTAAAAATCAGCATTCAGGAAAAAAATTTTCTGCAAACTCTCATTTTCAAAAGGACTGAAAATAAAGCCTTTTCTTTCGTTAAATTCATCTACCTGCAAAGGCTGTGGCTCAATTTTTTCAGAAAAATCAATTAGGCAATGTATAGTTTTGCTATCAGGCAAACGCCATAAAGCCGTAGCGTAACCCTTCTGCAAAGCCCATTCAAAAATTTCTGTGGGTAAAATAGTAAGCGAACTGGTGGTAAATGTTTCCAATTTTTTCTTTTCCAAACAATTCTAAAAAGTGAAAAGTTTTTGTTTTTCATAAAAATGCCTGTAAGATTTTGAAAATCTCACAGGTATCAAGTAAAGCAATTGTGCCAATCAAGCTACCAAAACTTTCAGGCTTTGTGGCTGAATGGTAACCTTCAACTCTTTTCCAAAAGCATAATTTTCGCCGTCCAAATGTACTGCACCCGCTTGGGAACGTTTGAGCTTTACACTTTTTACTCTAAAACTTTGATAATATTTAGTTTTAGGTAAATTTTTCAGAAACAAATCTAAACCTATTTTGGGCATTTGCCACTTTGGGAAAGGAGTGAGTACGCACACATCAAGCCAGCCGTCCTGAATATCGGCTTGGGGAGCAATAAAAGCATTATTGCCGTATTGCGAGGCATTGGCAAAAGTTACCGAAAAGGCTTCCATTTCCATTGTACCATTTTCGGTTTCTAAAATGTAAGTTTCAGGTTTATACTGAAAAAAAGCTTTCAAAGTGCTTTCTACATAAGTCTGAAAACCTCTTTTGCCTGCTTGTGCGAAAAGACTACTAACGTAAGCATCAAAACCTACGCCCGAAGTGCAAAGAAAAGGCTTTTCGTTAATAACGCAAGTGTCTATTTTTTGCGGATTGAATTTTTTGATAATTTCAACGGCTTTTTCGGGCGAAGCATACATATTAAGGTGGCGAGCCAAACCATTCCCCGAACCATAAGGAATAATCCCCAAAGGAATTTCCGAACCTATCAAGGCTTGGGCTACTTCGTTGATAGTGCCATCACCTCCCACTGCTACTACCACATCAACAAGTTTTTCTACTGCCCTCTGTGTAATTTCGGTAGCGTGCTTTTCTTTTTCGGTGAAATTTATGGCTATTTCATATTCACTTTTCGGAAAATGCTTCTGTAAAGCCTCAATTACTCGTTTTTTAGATTTACCGCCTGAAATAGGATTGATTACAAATTGCAGTTTCATAGCTTGATAACATTAAATTAACATAAAAGGAACGTAAAGTTAATAGAAAAAATTTTTTATGCAAATTTTTTCAGAAATTTCTTTTCTTTTTCCAACGTTTATGCGACCAAAGCCAATTCGGCGGAGTTTCCTGAATTTGTTTTTCTAAAAGCCTGACATAATTTTCTGTAATTTGCCTATCAGGTCTCCTTTGAGGGTGATAAATCTCTTCAAAATACAATTCGTAATGCCCTCTTTTTAGCTTACGTACTCCTCCAAAAAGCACAGGCAAGTTTAATTTAAGGGTAATTTTTTCAACTCCTGCAAAAAAAGCTGTATCCTGATGTAAAAAGTGCGTCCAATGGTCTTTTTCTGTACCCGCAGGACTTTGGTCTGCCAAAAACGCCACTATACGACTTTCCTTGTGATTTTGTAAAACATCTTTCAGGACATTCTGCATTTTAAGAGGTTTCGCCCCAAAGCGAGTACGAATTTGAAGCATTAGGTCGTCAAAGAAACGATTACTCAAAGGCTGATACACAAAATAAAGCGGATAAGGCTGTTTCAGGTTGCAAATCAGCGAGAGCCACTCCCAATTGAACAAATGCCCTACAAAAACTAGTACAGCTTTATTTTCAGAAAGATAACTTGTAAGTTTATCTAAATCTTTTACCCGCACCCTTTTTTCTAACTCTTGTGGCGAAATAGCAAGTACTTTCAGCGTTTCTACAAAAACATCTATTAAACCCCTGTAAAACTGCTTTTGAATAGCTTTTAATTCTTTTTCAGATTTTTCGGGAAAAGAGTTTTTCAGATTTTGCCAAACTACCTTTTTGCGATAGCCAACCACATAATACGCTAAAAAATACAAAAAATCACTCAAAACATACAGCAAACGTAAAGGTAGCTTGGCAAGCAAACGAAAAAAGAAAGCCATTATTCAGAAAATTAAGCATTCAGAGGCATTTTCTCGTTTTCGGAGATTTCAAACTCTATGGCATTAGCCACTTTTTGCGAAAGCAAAGCAAGTGAAAGCACTTCTTGTGCGGTATCTACGTAATGAATTTGCAAGTCTTTCAGGTAATGAGCTGGAATTTCTTTGACATCTTTTTCATTGCGTTTGGGCAAAATAACCTCTTTGATACCAGCTCTGATAGCGGCTAAAAGTTTTTCTTTTACGCCCCCAATAGGCAAAACTTTACCTCTTAAAGTAATTTCGCCTGTCATAGCTAATTTTTCTTTCACTTTTCTTTGCGTAAAAGCAGATGCCAAGGCAGTAAGTATGGTAATTCCTGCCGAAGGACCATCTTTGGGAACAGCTCCCGCAGGCACGTGAATATGCAAATCGTATTGTCCAAAGAGGCGATGGTCTATTTGGTATTTGTGGGCGTGAGCTTTCAGGTAAGAAAGAGCCGCCGTAACAGATTCTTTCATTACCTCGCCCAATTGCCCCGAAATAGTGAGTTTGCCTTTACCCTTGCTCAAAGAGGCTTCAACGAACAGAATTTCGCCGCCTGTGGCAGTCCAAGCAAGTCCTGTAACGATACCTGCGATTTCGTCATTTTCGTAAATTTCTTTGTCGAAAGTAGGTGAGCCTAACAATTTTTCTACCACTTCGGGGGTTATTTTTTTGGCATAAGGTTCTTCTAAAGCTACCGATTTAGCTACCTTACGCATAACTGCCCCAATTTTTCGCTCCAAATTTCTCACCCCCGATTCGCGAGTGTAGTTTTCAATAATAGTCTGAATAGCACTATCCGAAAAGCTCACTTGGCGGGCAGTCAAGCCATTTTCTTGTCTTTGTTTAGGAATGAGGTGTTTTTTAGCTATTTCCAATTTCTCTTCTGTGGTATAACCACTGATTTCAATAATTTCCATTCTATCACGCAAGGCGGGGTGAATGGTATCCAAAGTATTAGCAGTAGCAATAAACAAGACTTTGGAAAGGTCATATTCTACTTCCAAGTAGTTATCAACGAAAGTGCTATTTTGTTCGGGGTCTAACACTTCCAAAAGTGCCGAAGCGGGGTCGCCTTTGTAATCAGCACCAATTTTATCAATTTCATCAAGTATCATCACGGGATTGGAAGTGCCTGCTTTTTTGATACTACTAATGAATTTACCCGGCATAGCACCAATATAAGTTTTGCGATGCCCACGAATTTCGGCTTCGTCGTGCAAACCACCCAAAGACATACGTACATATTTTCTGCCCAAAGATTTTGCAATAGAACGCCCCAAAGAGGTTTTTCCTACGCCGGGGGGTCCGTAAAGGCAAAGAATAGGTCCTCGTAAATCTTTTTTGAGCTTCAAAACTGCCAAATATTCTAAAATTCTTTCTTTGACCTTTTCTAAGCCATAATGGTCTTCGTCCAAAATTCTTTGAGCGTTCTTCAGGTCTAAATTATCTTCCGAGTATTCGCCCCAAGGCAAATCTAATAGTAGCTCAATGTAATTGAGATTGATAGCATATTCGGGCGAGGCGGGGTTGGCACGTTGCAAACGCACGAGTTCTCGTTCAAAATGTTTAGCGACTTGCTCGTTCCACTTTTTTTGAGCGGCTTTCTGACGAAGTTCATCAATTTTTACACCGCCTGCCTCATCACCGAGTTCATCTTGCAGTACTTTGAGCTGTTGGCGTAAAAAGTAATCACGTTGTTGTTGTTCAATATCGGAATGTGCTTTGCTTTGAATTTCGTGTTTCAACTCGAGCATTTGCACTTCTCGGAGCATCAGTTCTAATAGCTTGGTAGCTCTTTCTACACCATCGCTGATTTCCAAGAGTTGTTGCTTTTCGTGCAATTCAGCATTGAGGTTGGAAGCCAAAAAGTGTGTAAGAAAAGGCAAGGATTCAATGTTATCCACAGCAATTTGAGCCTCCTGTGGAATATCAGGGTTGAGTTTCAAAATTTTGATAGCCGCCTCCTTCAAAGAAGCTATCAGGGCTTTTACTTCGCGAGAATACTGCATTGGGAATTTTTCAGGTAACCCCTCTATTTTTGCCCAAAAATAAGGCTCCTCACGCAAAAATCGCTGAATTTCAAAACGCCCACGCCCCTGTATGATGATAGTCATACTGCCATCAGGCATATTGATAGTTTTGAGAATATGCCCCAAAGTACCTATATGGTACAAATCTTGAGCAGTGGGCTCTTCTACATTCGGATTTTTAAGAGCTACTACTCCTAATATTTTATCACCCTTATTTACTTTTTTAACCAAACGAATCGCCTTTTTTCGGCTCACCGTAACAGGAACAACCACTCCCGGATAAAGAACCGTATTGCGGAGAGCTAAAATCCCAATCTCTTCGGGTATTTTTTCGTTATTTTGATCACCTTCACCAAAAATAGAAATTATCTCTACACCAGTATCATTTCCATTTTCCTTCAAAAATGTTGAATTATTTTTTTTTGCTTTCTTTGTCATTGTAGAACGATTTTTGCTTAATCAACCAAAAAGGAACTGACAAAAAGTCATTTAAGAATATGTGAGAAATTTGCAGGTAATTCTGAATATAAACCTGCTTAAATATCATTTTGGTATGTGCTTGATTGAAAAATTTAGCAAAAATAAGTAATTTCAATTATTGTGCCAAAAAGAGGTGGCAGGGCAGAAAGTCAGATAAATGATTTTTTTGTAAGTTTTTAGCAAAAAATTAGTTTTTTTACTAATTTTACAAATTGATAAGCAAAAATCACAGACTTTACGCAAAGCAAGTTATTTCATAATACAATGCAAACTATGATTTATCGTTGGCGAATAGGTATTTTTTTCTTTGTACTTTCTATCCATTTTTTACAAGCCCAGCCCGATAAAATAAAATCGCAAGGGGTTGTAAAAGTCAAAGACCCCGTTGTAGGCAAACATTCTGAAAGCGTATTTGAGTTCCCCAAAATCAACTCTACCAAATATTATTCTGATGAAAAAAAATGGCAAAAAATAGAAAAACTCATTAAAAATCACAAATATAAAGAGGCTTATCCTTTACTTTTTGACTATGTCAAGAGCTTTGGTATTGAAAACTTCTATCGCGACGCAGAAAAGATGTGGATTTTGGCTAAAATGATAGAATTATTAGATGATTTTGAAGCCTCCAAAAGCCTTTACAGAACTATTCTCAAACATCACAAAGGTAGCGAAGTAAAAGCCATAGAATTACATTTTGATAGTATGACCGTCAATCAGAAAATTTACTACGTACCAATTGAATACTACTATGAACTTGTAGAATATCGCAAACTTGTTGATACCCTAATGCCCCCCGAAGCCTTGCTTTTGGAAATGGATTTTGCCGTCAATTCTACCAAAGCCGATTACGCCCCCACAACCTTCGCAAGACAAAATGACAGCCTCATCATTTTTAGCTCCAAACGCAAAGAAAAGCAGGTGATGGCTATCAAGCGTGAAACCAAAGCAAACGAAGACCTTTATTTTTCTCGTAAAATAGACGGATACTGGGCTGAAGCCAAAGAGTTCAAAGGACTAAATACAGGCTATAACGAAGGGTCTGCACATTTGAGTAAAGACGGCAAAACACTGTATTTTTCTCGTTGTGATGCCCCCGATTGCTATGGCAATTGTGATATTTACGTAGCTTATTTACAGCCTGATAGCACTTGGAAAGTTCAAAATTTAGGTATCAATGTCAATAGTGTAGCTTGGGACTCACACCCTGCTCTTTCTAAAAATGAGGATACCTTATATTTTGCCTCTGATAGATTGGGGGGATTTGGGCTTTCAGATATTTATTTCACTTACAAATTACCTGATGGTTCTTGGGCTAAAGCCCAAAATTTAGGTCCCACTATCAATACACGTGGCAGTGAGGTAAGCCCTTACGTGCATCCCATATACGATGTGCTATATTTTAGTTCTAATGGGCATTTGGTTAATTTTGGCGGTTTTGATATTTATAAATCTTACAAACTTTTTGGGCGTTGGCAAGAGCCTTTCAATGTAGGTCCGCTTGTCAATAGTAATGCTGATGAATATTATTTTACAATTGACCACCAAGCCAAGTATTTGTACTACGCCAAAGCCACGGAAGATGAACCCGATAATCTCAATCTATTCTCTTTTCCTGTACCTATGGAAGCAAAGCCTGATGCTACGGTAGTTTTCAAAGGTAAAGTCGTAGATCGCCAAACTGGTAATCCTTTTCAAGGAATTGTTTCCATTATTGATTTAGATAATGGTATTGAAATTGCCCCTCAGTATCTACGCCCCGATGGTTCGTATGAATTTCAATTACGCAAGAATAATAACTACCTTGTGATTATTACGGGAGATGATTTTTTCA
Source organism: Raineya orbicola (assembly GCF_002843425.1). Classification (GTDB taxonomy): domain Bacteria; phylum Bacteroidota; class Bacteroidia; order Cytophagales; family Thermonemataceae; genus Raineya; species Raineya orbicola. The sequence goes on along the minus strand of NZ_NKXO01000025.1, from coordinate 15,008 downwards.
GGATTGAGAAAAAGTTTTTCCTTACAGGCGATACACAAATGGATTTGCAAGGGGAAGCTATTCGCTTTAATAAATGGAAATTTGCTTCATTGGAATTTGAAGGGGGTAGTGCAGAAATCAAGCCTGAAATGCAATCCGATTTAGATAAGGTAGTTCACTTTATGGCAGACCACCCCAATATTCGTATTAAAATCAGCGGACATACTGACTCTGACGGCAATGATGAGGCTAATCTTAAACTTTCGCAAGCCCGTGCCGATGCTATCAAAAATTATATTGTAGAAAAAGGTAAAATTTCACCCAGCCGTATAGATGCTATTGGCTATGGCAGTACCCGCCCCATTGTGGTAGAAAAAACCGCCGAAGATAAAAAACTTAACCGCCGTGTGGAATTTGAAATCCTGACTAAAACCAAATAATCTACCCCGACTAATACTTCATTTTTCCAAAATCAAAAACATAAAAAAGACACAAAACTTTTTGGAATTTTGTGTCTGAATTTTTTTACCAACTTGCTTTTTTTACACCGGGCAATTTGCCTTCCAAAGCCCACTGACGAAGCAAGACCCTTGAAATTCCAAATCGGCGAATGTAACCTTTGGGGCGACCTGTAATTTTGCAACGATTATGCAAACGTACAGGCGAGGCATTACGAGGCAGTTTATCTAGAGCCTCATAGTCTCCTGCTTCTTTGAGAGCTTTGCGTTTGGCGGCGTAGCGAGCTACTAATCTTTCTCTTTTTCGCTCACGTGCTTTGATAGATTCTTTTGCCATAAGTTTGGTTTAATTATTTTTTCAAGTTTGCAAAAGGCATACCGAACGCTTTGAGCAATTCGTAGGCTTCTTTATCGGTTTCGGCAGTAGTTACAAAAGTAATATCCATTCCTGAAATACGATTTACTTTATCAATACTAATTTCAGGGAAAATGATTTGCTCTTTTACACCCAAAGTGTAATTTCCTCTGCCATCAAAACTTTTGTCACTTACTCCTTTGAAATCCCTTACACGAGGCAAGGCGATAGTCATCAATCTATCCAAGAACTCATACATAATATTACCACGAAGGGTTACTCTTGCACCGATAGGCATATTTTCACGGAGTTTGAAATTGGAAATAGCCTTTTTAGCAAAAGTAGGCACAGCTTTTTGCCCTGTAATCATTGTGAGTTCTTCTACTCCCTGTTCAACGAGCTTCTTGTCGGCTACGGCAGCACCAATACCTTTATTGATGACAATTTTAGTAATGCGAGGAACTTGCATTACAGATTTGTAGCCAAACTGCTCCTTTAGGGCAGGGACGATTTCCTTCAAATACTTTTCTTTCAGCCTAGGAGTTGTTGCCATTATTGTATAAATTCGTTAGTTTTTTTAGAATAACGTTGTAATTTGCCTTTATCGTTGCGTCTTCTACCTGTACGGGTAGGTTCGCCTGTTTTGGGGTCTATGAGCATTAGGTTGCTGATATGAATACCCGCTTCCTTTTCTACAATTCCCCCTTGCGGATTAGTAGCCGAAGGTTTAACGTGCCTTTTTACAATATTTAAACCCTCCACAATGGCACGGTCTTTTTCGGTAAGCATCTTAATAACCTTACCTTTTTTACCTTTCTCATCACCTGCAATCACCAAAACCATATCACCAGTTTTGATGTGGTATTTTTTCTGTTTATTGAACTTTCTTTCCATAATGCTTACAATACTTCGGGGGCTAATGAAACGATTTTCATAAATTGTTTTTCACGCAATTCACGAGCCACAGGACCGAAAATACGTGTTCCACGAGGTTCGTCTTGGTTATTGAGCAATACAGCGGCATTGTCTTCAAAACGAATGTAAGAGCCGTCTTTACGGCGTACTTCTTTTTTAGTTCTTACGATAACAGCACGCGAAATTGCCCCTTTCTTGATGTTACCCGAAGGGATAGCCGATTTTACGGTAACAACAATTTTATCGCCTACGGTTGCATATTTTTTGCCTGTACCGCCTAAAATACGGATACAAAGCACTTCTTTGGCACCGCTGTTATCAGCCACATTTAATCTTGATTCTTGGCGTATCATAATTACTTGGCTTTTTCAATGATTTCAACTAATCTCCAACGTTTGCGTTTGCTAAGTGGTCTGGTTTCCATAATTCTGACCACATCACCGATATTACACTCGTTCTTTTCGTCGTGAGCCATAAACTTGGTAGTTTTTTTCATAAACTTACCATAAATAGGGTGCTTCACTCTACGCTCTACGGCAACTACGATAGATTTTTGCATTTTATTGCTAACTACTTTGCCAACTTTTTCTTTACGGGCATTTCGTTCAACGGCAGTCTGTTCCATAATTTTCTTATTTTCCGAGTTCTTTCTGTCTGATAACCGTCTGAATACGAGCTACAACTTTGCGAGCCTCACGCAAACGCATAGGATTTTCTATGGGAGCGATAGCGTGAGCCATTTTCAGTTTTAAGAGAGCATCTCTTTCCTCTGCCAGTTTCTCTTTCAACTCTTCCAAAGAGAGTTTTTTTAATTCCATTGCTTTCATAACACACAAGCATTAAGATTCAACATAATCTCTACGCACAACAAATTTGGTTTTCACGGGTAGTTTCTGAGCGGCAAGCCTGAGAGCCTCTTGGGCAACCTCTTGTTTTACGCCTGCAATTTCAAAAAGAATAGTACCCGGTTTCACGCAAGCTACCCAATATTCAGGAGCCCCTTTCCCCTTACCCATACGCACTTCGGCAGGCTTTTTGGTTACAGGTTTATCGGGGAATATGCGTATCCAAACTTGTCCTTCACGTTTCATTTCGCGAGTCATTGAAATACGAGCCGCTTCAATTTGGCGAGCCGTAATCCAAGCCGCTTCCAAAGATTTGATAGCAAAAGAGCCAAAAGCAATTTCTGCTCCACGTGTAGCAATGCCTTTCACACGTCCTTTTTGCTGTTTTCTGTATTTGGTTCTTTTTGGTTGTAACATTGCTCTTTTCGTTTAATAGGTAACCACATAACGAAAGCCTCCTTGCTCAATGGTAACGGCATTGAACCGAAGGCTTAAGGCTTACTTTTCTTTTCTTCTTCTTTTCTTTCCTCCACCACTACCGCCTTTTTTTCGATTTTCTTTCAAAGAAGAAGCCTCTTCTGAAAGACCCGGATAAAGATTGGGTTTTCCGTAAATTTCACCCTTGAAAATCCAAACTTTTACACCAATTTTACCATATACGGTATCTGCTTCTGCCACCGCATAATCAATATCGGCACGCAAAGTATGCAAAGGGATACGCCCTTCTTTATATTGCTCAGTACGAGCCATATCGGCACCACCCAAACGACCCGAAACTTTCACCTTGATACCTTCCACACCTACACGCATAGCCGCCGCTATTGCCTGTTTCATAGCTCTACGATACGAAACACGAGCTCTGATTTGCTGTGCAATGGTATCGGCTACCAAGCGAGCATCTTTTTCAGGGCGTTCTATTTCAAAGATATTGATTTGAATATCTTTGCCAGTTAGCTTTTTAAGTTCTTCCTTGATTTTATCTACTTCGTTACCTCCTTTGCCAATCACCACGCCGGGACGAGCAGTTTGGATAGTAAGTGTAATACGTTTCAAGGTACGTTCAATCAGGATACGAGCAATGCCTCCTTTGGGAACACGTGCTTCAACGTATTTTCTGATTTTTTCATCTTCTACTAATTTTTCAGGGAAATCTTTTCCACCGAACCAATTAGATTCCCAACCTTTGGTAATACCTAATCTGAAACCTATCGGATGCGTTTTTTGTCCCATTGTGTTTATTCATTTACGAGTTTATCAAGAGAAGGAGCAAACAATGCGTTTCTATCATCAATAATCACGGTTACGTGGTTAGAACGCTTACGAATACGATGAGCTCTGCCTTGTGGAGCAGGGCGAAGACGTTTGAGCATTCTGCCGTGTCCTACGAAAATAGTCTTTACAAACAAATCAGCATCTTCCAATCTGGTATCGGGGTTGTGCTGTTGCCAATTTGCCACTGCTGAAAGCAAAAGTTTTTCAAGGCTACGAGCGGCGTGATTGGGCTGATATTTGAGTACATTCAGGGCTTGTCCTACCTCCATACCACGAATTAAATCCACCACAAGTTTCATTTTGCGAGGCGAAGTAGGTACATTTCTAAGTTTAGCAACTGCTTCCATACTTTGTTGTTTTTAAGAGGTTTTTCGGAGTATCCTCCATTCCATACATTACTTTTTACCTTTATCTTTTTTGGCGGCGTGTCCGCGGAAGGTACGCGTAGGGGCAAATTCGCCAAGTTTATGACCAACCATTTGTTCAGTTACATATACAGGGATAAATTTGTTTCCGTTATGTACTGCAAAGGTATGTCCTACGAAATCGGGAGAAATGGTAGAACGACGCGACCAAGTCTTGATAACCGACTTCTTACCCGACTTTTCCATATCCAAGACTTTTTTGGTAAGTCTGAAATCTACGTAAGGTCCTTTTTTCAGTGAGCGTCCCATACTTCTTGTTATTTTTTACGTCTGCTGATGATTAAACGAGTAGAATACTTTTTCTTGTTACGAGTTTTCTTACCTTTGGCAAGCAAACCTTTGCGAGAGCGAGGGTGTCCTCCCGATGCTCTACCTTCACCACCACCCATAGGGTGATCCACGGGGTTCATAGCAACACCACGCGTACGAGGTCTGATACCCATCCAACGCTTTCTACCCGCCTTACCGATTTGTTCGTTCATATGGTCGGCATTAGAAACCTTACCCACGGTAGCCATACAAGTGGCAAGAACCATACGCATTTCACCAGAAGGCAATTTTAGTGTAACATATCTTTCATCTTTGGCGAGTACCTGTGCATATGCTCCCGCACTACGGGCAAGCCCACCACCTTTTCCAGGTTTGAACTCAATGTTATGTACAATAGTACCAAGAGGCATTTCTCCGAGAGGCAAAGCATTTCCTAAATCAGGGGCTACGTTTTTACCCGACTTGATAGTCATTCCAACTTTCAAGCCTTCGGGAGCGATAATATAACGTTTTTCCCCATCTTCGTATTGTACCAAAGCGATGTATGCCGTACGATTAGGGTCGTATTCTATGCTTAGCACTTGTGCTGATACATCAAATTTATCGCGTTTGAAATCAATGATACGATAGCGTCTTTTGTGTCCGCCACCGATATAACGCATAGTCATTTTTCCTTGGTTATTGCGACCTCCTGTTTTTTTCAGGGGAGCAAGCAAGGATTTTTCGGGCTCAGTTTTGGTGATTTCCGTAAAAACGGGAGCTATTCTAAAACGTTGCCCGGGTGTTACGGGTTTTAATTTCTTTACTGCCATTTTGTTTCTTCTTTTTCAGTGAAGCACTATAATTAATGAAAGTTTCAGCAAGGTACGCTTAGCCATTGCCATACACATCTATAAAATCGCCTTCTGCTACACGTACAAGGGCTTTTTTATAGGCTTGTGTTCTACCAGATAAAACATTGGTTTTGGTATAACGTACTTTGGGCTTTCCTCCGTAGCGTAAAGTATTTACACTCTCTACGGTTACGCCGTATATTCTTTCAATTTCATTTTTGATTTCCACTTTGTTGGCTTTTTTATCAACAATAAAAGTGTAGATACCTTTATCGTGAAGCCCTGCGGCTTTTTCGCCAATCACCGCCTTTTTAAGTATCGTCTTCATATCCTTATTCTTTTACTAAAATTTCTTGGATTTTGGCAACTGCTCCTTCGCACAAAATTACCACATCAGCATTCATTACTGCGTAGGTATTGAGGTCAGAAGCTACGATAGTATTTGCTTTGGGTAAATTTCTACCAGAAAGATACACATTAGGTGTGTGTTCGGGTAGCACGAGAAGCGTCTTTTTGTCTTGAACAGCTAATTTTTCAAGAATTGCCAAATATTCTTTGGTTTTGGGCTTATCAAAGCTGAAATTTTCTAATACTTTGATAGCATTTTCTTGAGCTTTATAGGTAAGAGCCGATTTACGAGCCAAAATTTTGGTTTTCTTGTTGAGCTTGAAATCGTAATCACGAGGTCTGGGACCGAAAATTCGTCCTCCGTGGCGGAACAAAGGGTTCTTGATACTACCTTTACGAGAGCCACCTGTACCTTTTTGGCGATGAAGTTTGCGGGTAGAGCCGTGTACTTCGTTTCTTTCTTTGGATTTATGCGTTCCCTGACGCTGTGCCGCCAAATAGTGCTTTACATCTAAATACACAACGTGCTGATTAGGCTCAATCGCAAAAATCTCATCAGGCAGGTTAATTGCTCTGCCAGTTTCTGTGCCTTGTATATTCAAAACGGGTAATTGCATCGCTGTAAAAATTATTTTTCAATGATAACAAAAGAGTTTATCGCACCGGGTACCGAACCTTTTACGATAATGAGGTTCTTTTCAGGAATAACTTTCAAAACTTTCAGGTTTTGCACTTTTACACGGTCATTACCAGTTCTACCTGCCATACGACGACCTTTGAAAACGTGCCCAGGTGTAGAACCAGGACCCATTGAACCAGGGTGGCGTTGGCGGTTGTGCTGTCCGTGGGTTTGCCCACCCACACCGCTAAATCCGTGTCTTTTTACAACACCTTGAAAACCTTTACCTTTGGAAGTTCCCACTACATCAACTAAATCACCTTCTGCGAAAACATCTTGTACAGAAAGCGTATCGCCGAGTTGAAGAGGTTTTTCAAACCCTTTGAACTCCACTAATTTACGTTTCGGGGTAGTACCCGCTTTCTTGAAGTGTCCGAGCAAAGGCATTGGCGTGTTTTTTTCTTTTGCTTCGCCAAAACCCAGCTGTACTGCTTCATAACCGTCTTTTTCCTTCGTCTTCACTTGCGTAACTACGCAAGGACCAGCTTCTATCACCGTGCATCCGACAAGCTGTCCATCGGCACTGAAAAAGCTAGTCATTCCGATTTTTTTTCCAATAAGACCAGACATTGTACTTTTTTGCTTAAATTTCAAAAAATCAATCCCTTACGATAGGGTTTCCGTAAGGGACTGCAAATTTAGGAATAATTTTTGAAAACAAAAAAATTTTAAGAATTATTTTTCAATAATTCAGCTATTTGTCTTGGAGAAGCTATCCTTGAAATCCTATTTTCTTATGCGAACCATCGCAAAAGGGCTTTTTTTCCGAGGCACCACAACGACAAAGAAAAGTTTTTTCTTTTTCAATTTTTTGAATCTCTCCACTCACTTTTAATGTACAACTGCCATAAACCACCATAGGTCCGTTGGGGAGAATCTCAATTTGCAAGGTTTGTTGTTCCATAAAATCAAAGATTTAGGTGTAAAATTATTGCAAAAACATCAAATCGGAACATTTACGTGCCTTTCGGCGTGATAAGAAGAACGCACCAAAGGTCCCGCTTCTACATATTTCAACCCTCTTTTCAAACCCTCTTCTTTGTAATGCTCAAACAAATCGGGGTGAATGTACTCAACTACTTCCAAGTGCATTTTAGTAGGTTGTAAGTATTGTCCCAGTGTAAGAATATCTAAACCATTGGCTACCAAATCGTCCATTGCTTCATACACTTCCTCACGGGTTTCACCCAAGCCCAACATTATCCCTGATTTGGTACGTTTGCCAAATTCTTTGGTTCGGCGAATTTGCTCCAAACTACGCTCATATTTAGCTTGTGGGCGTACTCTGCGATACAAACGCTTAATGGTCTCCATATTATGCGAAACTACCTCCTGCCCTGCGGAAATCATAGTATAAAGAGCTTCCCAATTGCCTTTCACATCGGGAATAAGCGTTTCAATAGTAGTTTCAGGACATAATTCTTTGGTTAGCCTTACGGTTTCGTGCCAAATCGCCGCTCCTCGGTCTTTGAGTTCATCTCTATTTACCGAAGTAATAACAGCGTGTTTTACACCCATAAGTTTAATCGCCTCTGCTACTCTGCGAGGCTCATCGGTATCGTATTCGGTAGGTTTGCCCGTAGCAACCGCACAAAATGTACAGCTACGCGTGCAAACATTTCCTAAAATCATAAAAGTGGCAGTACCCGCTCCCCAACATTCGCCCATATTAGGACAATTACCACTTTCACAAATTGTATGCAGTTTGTAGGTATCTACGAGTTTTCTCACTTTGGCGTATTCGTACCCAACGGGCAATTTTACGCGTAACCAATGCGGTTTTTTGGTTTTATATTCTTTTTCAGAAGTTACAATGGGTAATTCTATCATAATAATAATTTTTGCAATAAAAAATGTTCTGACTACAATAAAACGCACAAATCTATAAATAAATTTGGCAAAATGTCTTTTCCTGTAAGGGTTTTATCGGCAAAACCTTCTACCATCTCAGGTTCTTGGGTGTTTGGTGTGTAAATATAAACCTTTTGCTCTTGCAAGTCTATTAGCCACGCAAGTTTTACGCCATTAGCCAGCCATTCTCGCATTTTTTCTTGCAAATCTTTGAGCCTATCCGCAGCAGATTTAATTTCTATCACAAAATCAGGACACAGAGGCACAAACTTTTCTTTTTCTACTTCGCTCAATGCCTCCCAACGCTCTCGCTTGATAACCGCTACATCAGGCGATTTGATAGAGCTATCAGGCAAACGAAATCCTGTGCTGGAATCAAATACTACTCCAAATTTTTCTTTTCTATTCCACAATATAATTTCTGCATTCAATTCTGAATTAAATTTCCCCGTTTTTCCGCCTGTAAGTGCCACAACAATAATATCGCCTTGGGCAGTGCGTTCAAATTTCAAATGGTCGTTCTGTCTGCAAAATTCAAAAAATTCGTCATCTGTAAAACTTAGCTTTTCAGGAATATGCAAAATAGTAGTTTCCATATCTGTTGGAACTTGGCGGCGTTTTTACAAAGATAAACATTTTCATAGAAAGGAAGGTTTTGCAAAGTGAAATTTTTACTGCCAACCTCCTCCCAAAGCCCTGTACAAAGCAATAACATACTGAAACTGATGCAAGCGAATTTCAAATAAATCTATTTCTGCCTCCAAAACAGCTTTTTGCGTGGTAATAACTTCTAAATAATTCGCAAATCCTGTTTTGAATAAGTCTTGCGAAGTAATTATTGCTTTTTGAAGTTCTTCTACCTCTTTGTTTCGCAACTCATAGACTTGTTGAAGGTTGGCAAGAATTTTTTGAAAAGTCTGTATTTCTTGAAATGCACGTAGCACTGTTTTCTGATATTCAAAATACGCCTCATAGTTTTGAGCTAAATTCACCTTATAGTTGGCTTTCAAGGCATTGTTTTGAAAAATGGGAGCAGTAAGCCCCCCCAAAATACCATAAGCTATGGAAGCCGAACTAAACAAGACATTTCCTCTGAAAGCGTTCAGCCCTGCATAAGCATCTATGTTTAAGGAAGGTAGAAAAGCCGCTTGTGCAGAACGTAAATCTAAACGTGCCGCTGCTAATTGTCTTTCTGCCAAACGCACATCAGGACGTAAACGAAGCATCTGTAAAGGCGTACCTATACGAATAGTAGGAATAGTTTTTTCTAATAAGTTCTGACTGCGAGCAATTTTTTGAGGCACTCGCCCACATAAAAAATTGATTTGATTTTCTAAATCTGTAATCTGGTTTTCCAAAAGAAATTTCAAACTTCGGGTACGATAAAGTTGTGCTTGTGTTTGTTGCACAGCAAGTTCTGTTGCTTTTCCTGCTTCTTTTTGTGTTTTCATCAAAGCTAAAACTTGCTCTTGCAACTGAATATTTTTTACAACCACTTCCAATTCACTATCCAAAGCTAAAATCTGATAGTATAAAGTGGCTATTTGTACTACCAATTCTGTTGTAATTAAGTTTTTATATTCTTGCGAAGCTAAAATGCGTGCTTGTTGAGCTTTCTTGGAACTACGAAGTTTTGTCCAAATATCTATTTCCCAACTACTACGCAACCCTACAAATAAGTCCGTAGTCGGATTTGTAGGGATACGCTGATTTTCACCAATGTTTCCTGATAGGTTGGTGTCAAAGTTGCCCACACCATTCATCGTAAAATCGCCAAATTTATCTGCCCCTGCCGAAGCGTGAAAACGCACATTAGGCAATAAAATGCCTTTGGTATAAAGATACTCTGCTTTTGCCTTTTCAATACGTTGTAAGGCAATTTGTAAATCTCTGTTATTTTGTAAAGCGATGGCTATCAAGTTTTCAAGTTCATCATCTTGAAAAAAATCTTGCCATTTGAGCAAAGCCACTGAATTAGTATCTTGCGAGAGGCTTACAAAATTTTGGGGAATATCTATTTTCAAAGGCTCTTGAATGGGTGCAAAATAACGTTGGCAAGAAAAAGCTAACAATAAGACAGCCCAGAAACAATATTTTTTCAGGTTCATAAGATAATTAGCTATGATTAGTTTTTTTCGGAAAAGGTTAAAAATTCTTGATTTTCAGCAATATGATTTTCTTTCAAAATACCCTCTTTGGCATTAGATTTCTTTTTACCTAATTCAGCCATAATTACATACAAGCCTGGAATAACAAAAACACCAAGCACGGTACCTATCAGCATACCTCCTACGGAAGCAATTCCGATAGACTGATTACCTGCGGCACCCGCTCCCGAAGCCAAGCAGAGAGGTACTAACCCTGCAATAAAAGCCAGCGAGGTCATCAAGATAGGACGTAAGCGAGAACCTGCTCCTTCTATTGCCGCCTGCAAAGCTGAAATACCCTGTCGCTGGCGTTGAATAGCAAATTCTACAATCAGAATAGCGTTTTTCCCTAAAAGTCCTACAAGCATTACAAGAGCTACTTGTGCGTAAATGTTGTTTTCTAATCCTGTAATTTTCAAGAAAAGATAAGAGCCAAATACTCCAAAAGGCAAAGAAAGCAGTACTGCCAAAGGCAGAGCAAAACTCTCATACTGAGCCGAAAGTATCAAATACACAAAAAGCAAACAAATTAAAAAAATATAAAGCGTTTGATTTCCCGCCAAAATCTCTTCTCTTGTAATTCCTGACCATTCAATAACATAACCTTTTGGCAGAACCTCTCGGGCAACCTCCTCAACAGCACGAATGGCATCACCACTGCTATAACCTTCGGCGGCTTCGCCATTGATAAGTGCCGTAATATACATATTGTAACGAGTGATTTGCTCCGCCCCATACACACGCTCCAAACGTACAAAAGAAGCAAATGAAACCATTTCGCCTTGCTCATTTTTTACATAAAGTTGTAGAATATCTTCGGGTTTGGAGCGATATTGTGGTTTGAGTTGAATCATTACTTTGTACATTTGCCCAAAACGAATAAAATTAGAGGCATAATAGCTACCAATAAGAGCTTGCAATGTTTCCATTGCGTTCTCAATGCTTACTCCCTTTTTGGCGGCAACTTCTTGGTCAAGATGAATGAGATATTGCGGAAAATCTGCATTAAAAGTAGTAAAAGCCGTTTTGATTTCAGGGCGTTTTTGGATAGCTTCTATGAATTTTTGCGTAATTTGGGCGGTCTTGGTAAGAGAAAGGTCTTCGGTTTTGTTTTGCAAACGAAGTTCAAAACCACTTGAATTTCCAAAACCAGGCACCGTAGGTGGTAAGAAAAACTCTATTTCTGCTTCTTTAATCTCTTCGGTAAGTTGTGCAAAAATTCGTGTGAGTTCTTCGGCGGTTTCTTTGCGATCTTCCCAAGGTTTGAGGTTAATCATTCCCATACCATACGAGGCTCCTGTGGATTCAGTCAGAATACTATAACCCGCAAGTGTGGAAATAGACTCTACTGCCGCGTGCTTTTGCAAAGCTCTCTGAATTTTATCCAAAGTAGCAGATGTTCGCTCCAAAGTAGAACCCACAGGTGAGGTTACACTCACATAAATCATTCCTTGGTCTTCGGTAGGAATAAATCCTGTGGGTAAAATTTTGCTAATGCCTACCACTAAAACAATTGCCATCACGGTAGTGAGCAAAGTAACTTTTTTCAGCGGAGCTATACGGGCTACTATTTTCTTATAGAAATTTTCAAACCACTCATACTTTTGATTGAACTTTTCAAAAAATTTATAAATCCAAGCCTTTTTCAAGGATTCTTCACCCTCTTCGGGGTCGTGGTAATGCGTGTGTTTGAGCCACAAAGCACACAAAGCAGGTGTAAAAGTAAGAGCATTGATACCTGAAATCACTATTGCAAAAGCCAAGGTGAGTGAAAATTGTCGGTAAAAAATCCCCACTGGTCCTGAAAGAAATGCCACAGGCACAAATACCGCCGACATTACCAGCGTGATAGCCAAAATAGCCCCTGCAATTTCATTCATTGCTTCAATGGTTGCTTGCAAAGGCGAACAATGTTTTTCGTGCATTTTTACGTGAACTGCCTCTACTACCACTATCGCATTATCCACCACAATTCCGATAGCAAGCACTAATGCAAACAGCGTGAGCATATTTACCGAAAAACCCAAAAGTTGCATAAAAACAAAAGTTCCCACCAGTGCCACAGGCACAGCCAAAGCACTAATCACTGTAGAACGAAAATCTTGTAAGAAAAGATACACTACCACAAAAACCAAAATAAACGCCTCTATGAGCGTTTTAATAACTTCGTGAATGGAGGCATCAAGGAAGCGAGAAACGTCATAGGCAATGCTGTAAGTCATTCCAGGGGGGAAAGAAGTTTCTTTCAGTTCAGCCATTTTGGCTTTGATATTCTTAATAACTTCTGCCGCATTGGAGCCAGGGCGTTGTTTTATCATAATAGACGCCGAAGGTCTCCCATCTGTTTTAGAGACCATTGAATAAGTAAGCGAACCAAACTCTACATCAGCAATATCTTTCAGACGCAAAATAGAGCCATCTTTTTCGGCACGGATAACCAAATTTTCGTACTCTTCGGGGGTTTTGAATTTTCCCGTATAACGTAGTACATACTCTAAACTTTGAGCTTTTTTAGCCGAACTTTCCCCTGTTTTTCCCGGTGCAGCTTCAATATTTTGTCTGCGTATGGCTTTAATCACATCATCAGGGCTAATCTTATAGGAACTCATTCGGTAAGGTTTGAGCCAAATACGCATAGCGTATTCTTTGGAGCCAAGAATTTCACAAAAACCTACTCCATCAATACGTTTGAGTTCCTTGATGATATTGATATCGGCAAAGTTGTAAATAAACTCCTCGTCTGCGTTTTCGTCATTGCTGTAAATATTTAAGTACATCAACATACTATTCACTTCCTTCTCGGTAGAAACGCCTGCACGAATAACCTCTTCGGGAAGTTCATCAATTACGGTAGCTACCCTGTTCTGTACGCTTACCGCCGCTACATCGGGGTCTGTGCCTACTTTGAAATAGACCGTAATAAGCGTAACACCACTATTGTTGATAACCGTACTCATATAAGTCATTCCTGGTACGCCATTGATAGCCCTTTCCAAAGTTATGGCAACGGCATTCATACAGGTTTCGGCATTAGCACCTGTATATTTGGCAGTAACGGTTACCGAAGGAGGAGCAATATCAGGGAATTGTGTTACAGGGAGTTGGAATAAAGCCAAAACGCCCAGTAATACAAAAAAAATAGAAATGACCAATGAAAGAATAGGTCGCCGAATAAAACGCTCTACCATAAAAATTATTTACAAGTTTTCAGCTAATAAACTATCAACAGAAATTATTTTAGGATTGATGCTAACTCCTTCCTTCAAACCTTGAATACCTTCTACTACTATTTTTTCACCTACTTTCAGACCCGATTTTACAATATAAAAATTTTCGCGTCTTTTGAGTGGAATAAAACTGCGTAATTGAGTTTTGTTGTTTTTATCTAAAACGAAAACATAGTTTTTATCTTGAATTTCCATCACTGCCTTTTGAGGAATAAGGATAGATTTTTGTATTTTTTTAGAAGCCAACACTTTACCTGTAGCACCGTGTTTGAGCAAGCGGTCTGGATTTGGAAATTTAGCCCGAAAGGCAATAGAACCCGAACCACCCTCAAAATCTCCTTCTAAAGTCTCTATTACCCCTTCGTGTGCATACACACTATTGTTGGAAAGTACAAGTTTCACGACTTGTTGCTTTATGCTGGTATCCAACTGACGCTTCTTCATATACTCTAAATATTCATTTTCGGTAATCTTGAAATAGGCATACATATAAGAGTTATCAGAGATAGTTGTAAGCAAAGTCCCTTCTTGCAAAAGGCTACCAATTTTGAGGGGAATTCTATCAATTAAGCCATCAAAAGGGGCGTGAATAATAGTATAAGAAAGTTTAAGCTCTGCTTTTTGGAGCTCGGCACGAGCCTCTTCTACTTTGGCAAGAGAGGCTTTCCATTTAGCTTCTGCCATTTTTAGTTCTACTTCTGAAACTACTTTTTTATCTACCAAAAGTTTCACGCGTTCTACTTCAATTTCAGCCGTATGAGCTTCTGCCGTTGCCGTTTGTAAATTTGCATTAGCGGTAGCTACTTCCGCTTTATACTCTAAATCATTGATTTTGAAAAGGGGCTGTCCCTTACTTACTTTTTTCCCCTCATCAACAAAAATTTGCTCCAAAAAGCCTGCTACTTTGGTGCGTATCTCAACATTCTTTACTGCCTGAATATCAGCTACATAATACTCATAATCTTCTACATCTTGCTCTTTTACCTGCACAACAGACAACGGAATAGGAGTTTGTTGCTCTTGGTTTTCTTTTGTACAAGCAATAAAAAAAATCGTGCCTAAAAGCAAAGCACCCAAAAAGTTTTTATACATAAAGCAATGAAAATGTTTGGTTAGAAAAATTTAAAATTAGAAAAAGCTATGCTTCAATCTCTAAATGCAAATAAGAAAGGTGTTCAAAATTTTGGTTATTTTTTCGCAAATTTATTCATTCTTCTGAAATCCATAACTTTTTTTCGGAGAAAATGTTTGAAATTTTATTTTTTTAAAATGAAGTTCAATATGACCGCCAATTGAGGTATTTGGAAAAATAAAAAAATGGCATTTATTTAGGAAAATTTTCCAACGATTAACCTAAAAAAAATGCCAAATTTATTAGAAATCCTCCTGCTTTTACAAACAGAA
>NZ_NKXO01000024.1 GCF_002843425.1 Raineya orbicola | reverse complement strand
TGTCCTAACGGGCGTAGAGAGTTCTCTTTTTTTAGGTATGGTTTCCTGTTTTTGCAATATTGCCTCTTAAATGATACCCAATATCCACAACTTGTAAAAACTATTCAACTTTTGTCGGAGGACTAAAAAATTTGCATTATTTTACCTCCTAATGGGAAGTAGCGAAAAGTTTGTAAGAAATGTTTGGTAAAAAGTCCTGCTCCCATTATCCAAATACCAATACCTACACCTAAAATCATTTTACCCCAATACCCTTCTGTTCGCCATAAAAATTGAAATAAATGCCCGCTAAGCGAAAGGTAAAAAATCATTGCTCCCAAAAGAAAAAGGGCATAGTAGAGGTAATCTTTATCTTTGAAGTATATCCAATAAAAAATACTGCCCAGAAGCATTAAAGACATAATACCAATAAAAATGCCATAATATAATTCTAAAAGGCGAGAGGGTTCAGCGAAATAACTTCCACGCTCAATGTAGGCAGGAAATTGGATAGGGGTATCAGAATGAATTTTAATGTATATCCGTTGAACGAGGGTATCACGGGTTTCCAATGGAAAAATAATATAACGGTGCTTGATAGGTCTTTTTTGGAATTCTTCCAAAATTCCTGATTTGAGGGTTTCCCACTCTCCAAATTTATTTTTTTGATAAAGCCAAACTTTATCTAAAAATGGATATGAGGAATACAAGAGCCAATCACGAGCAAGTAAATCTTTGCTCTGTATTTCCAGACGTAGCCAGTAAGTTTTATGTGAAACACCTACATTAAAAACCTCTTGTGTATTTTTCTGAAAGCGGTTTTGGAAACTTTCAGCTGATACTTGTTCTATGCTGAAATCATTATGGGGGTCTTCTACCCAATACAAATATTTTCCTATTTCTTGGCTGGGTTTTTCGCCTTCAAGAATAATGGTTTGCCCAAATCCCTTAGAGTATTGTAGCCCAATGCCGATAATCAGTAGCAGTAGTTTTTTAAGCATAAGAGCCTCTGCATTTTGCTGAAATCCCCGCCCCCTTCATTAGATTTTTTGAACTACTAAAAAAAGAAATTCTTTTCACTCTTGCAAGCGAATATTTTGTTAAATTTTTTAATGCCCCCTAATACTTTCTTAAAAATATGCTCCTATAAAATCATCTATCAATAATTTGAGCAATTACCCTATATCTGTTTTACCCTCCAAATATCCAAATAAGCGAGATTTTATTTCGGGATTGTTTTCGTGAATATACTTGCCTTGTGCAAAATCTTTGAGGTAGTGAATATTTAAGAAATGCCCCCAAGCGTCTTTCTTAATAAAATGCTCACCATCAATTACAATACCTCTTTCCTCACGATAGGGGTGTAAAGCTCCAAGTTTAGCAACAATATCGTGTTCGTTGGAAAAACTTTCAATATGTGGTTTTTGATTAGGATTTTGAATAGGAGCGTGGCTCATTTCTTCGGCACAATTGGCAAAAGCATAGATTTCCAATTTGCCCAAATGAGGATTTTTTTCTTCAATCAGTAGGTCTAAAATGGTAGAAGTGATAAGCGTACCTTGTGAATGGCTAATAATGACGGCTTTATCTTTTTCAGCAAGAGCTTTACGAATCGTAGGGAGTACAAAATTAGCAAACTTGATGTTGGTATAACCTTTTTTCCCAACAGCCGATTGCATTAAGTCTAAAAAAATTCCATTAGTAGGATTGTGCAAAATGGTGATAGGTCGGTGGAATAGATGAATAAGATATTTAGCATTAGCCTCTGCTAAATCTTCGTTTGTTACAACTCCATTGATAAAAAACCATTTTTCGTGTTCAAATTTTTCGGGCATTTGGTTATCTACTTCCCAAATGCTACCTTGTTCCATAAATAGTACCGATTGCAAAAAGTTAGGTATAAAAGGCTTCAAAAAGTAATTATCACCCAAAAGTGGAGGCAAAGTAGCTTCTGAGGAGTATTTGATAAATTTCAGTATATCGGCAGAAGCCAGATTGAATTCGGAAAATTTATCTGTATCAAACCAAGTTTCAGGTTCTCCGAGTATAGATTTGATATATTCGCCGCGAGTGTTGAATAGTGCGTCTAATGTATTTCTGAAAATTTGTAACATAGCTAAAAAAATATTTATGGTTCAACGAAGCCTGTCATATACAATAGTTCCTCTTTGTTGATAGCATTACTAATAACCAAAATTACCTTTTTTTGTTCATTTTTTTGATTGGGTTTGGGGGTATAGATGACAGTAATTCGCCCTTTTTCGCCAGGGCGAATGATTTTTTTCTCTAACAAAGTTGTAGTGCAATTACAGCTGGTTTGCACAGATAAGATTTTAAGGTCTTTTTTACCTGTATTGGTAAATTCAAAAGTATGGGAAACCGAGTTGCCCATTTTCAGGTTGCCAAAATGGAATGTATTACTTGTAAAGGTAATACGAGGGGCATCAGGAGCAAATATCGTATCCCGAATTACTTGGGTGCTATCTTGGGAAAAAGCATTTATTTGAAAAAAAATCCCTACGATAAGGGAGAATATCCATTTGTTCATAGTTTTGTTTTTAAGTTTAGTCCTTCAAAAATTATGCAAATTTCACTCCTTTTTATACGGACTAAACGTAATAGGCACGGTTTTTCGCATAGCTACTTTTTGTTCTAAATTATTGGTGGCAGGCTCCCAACCGCCTTGCGAGACTTCCTGAATAGCACTTTTGATTTTATCTTCAATCAGTTGCCGAAAATCGGCTTCAATACCTTCGGGAAAACCTTCTACAATTTGAATATCAGAAATGGTAGCTTCTTTGCTTATTACAAATTTTACTACCAAAGTAGCTGAAAACTTACGTTTGCGAGCTTCTTCAGGGTAAGCGAGACGTTCTTTTACTTTACGCACAAATGTACTATCACCCTCTTTGAAATAGGCTTTTTTTACCAAATAAAATTTGCCTTTTTTTTCTTCGCCACTTTCGCTCATTTGTTGAGTGCTATCTGCCAGTTGAGTGCTATCTACCACTTGGGTACTATCAGTTGGGGTGGCAATTTTTAGAGAGTCAATGGGTTTCTCTACACCCGTACTATCTTGGGCGAAAGTTTTATCCCAAAAAAGAAAGCAAAGTAAAAACAAGCAAAACAAAACAGATTTTCGCATAAATAAAAAATTCAAGGTTTAGTCTTAAAGGTTCAAAAGTTTGAGGCTATGAAAAACTATTGCGAAGTTATGTAAATTTTGCTCTAAAATCAAAAAATCTTTTGCTCAAAATCAAAAAAACTTATTACTTTGCTTTTCTACCAAAAAACAAACGCAATGAAATTCAAGTTATCGCTGACCGCCAAGATTTTTTTAGGAATGATACTGGGGATTGTGGTAGGTATCATTTTGCCTGAGCAAAAGCAAATCGTTGATGGAAAAGAAATTACAGCTCCTCAAAATATTTTCACGATAGGCTCTTTTTCGCTTCACACACGCGACCTACAATTGCTAATGGATATTTTCTTGAGGCTGATAAAAATGACTATTGCTCCACTGGTTTTGAGTACGTTGGTAGTGGGTATTGCCAAAGTGGGCGATAAAAAAGCTCTTGGACGTATTGGCGTGAGAACTATTGGTTACTTTCTTTTTGCAACATTGCTTGCTCTTTCTTTGGGATTGATTTTGGTGAATGTTTTCCGTCCTGGCGATTTGCTTTCAGCCTCTTTGCCCCCCGAAGGTACAGAAACAGGCATCAATGCTCAAATGAATACCCTGAAAAGTTTTGTAGAGCATACATTCCCTAAAAGCGTGATTGACGCAATGGCTCATAATGAAATTTTAGCAGTGCTGGTGTTTTCAGTATTTTTTGGCATTGCGGCAATTTCCTTGCCTGAACATCAAAAAAGCGTGATCATCAAAGCTATGGATGCTCTTGCCCACGTGATGCTCAAACTTATCAATATGGTAATGGGTTTTGCTCCTTATGGAGTATTTGGTGCAATGGCGGTGTTAGTGAGTAAAATTGGCTGGCAAAAGCTCATTGAAGTGTATCCATATTTGATTTTTACGTTTTATTTGGGGCTAGCCATTTTTATATTTGTGATTTTGGGGGCAATTGCGGTGGCTTTGCGTTTGCCCTTTGTAAGAATTTTGAAGGAAATTCGCTTGCCTTTTTTCCAAGCATTTAGCACGGCAAGTTCCGAATCGGCTTTTGCTCAACTCATTGAAAGTCTGAAACGGCTCGGTTGTCCTGAAAAAGTTATCAATTTTGTTATTCCTTTGGGCTATTCGTTCAATCTTGATGGCTCTATAATGTATATGACCTTCGCCAGTGTGTTTATAGCCCAAGCCTATGGCATTGAGCTTTCTTTTGCTCAACAAATTCAGATGATGCTTATCCTGATGCTTACCAGTAAGGGCATTGCAGGTGTGCCAAGAGCTTCGTTGGTGATTATAGCAGGAACGCTCTCTTCATTCAATATCCCACAAGAAGGTTTGGCTTTACTTTTAGGTATTGACCACATTTTAGATATGGGCAGAAGTGGTACTAATATCGCAGGAAATGCTATGGCGGCTTGCATCATTAGCAAGTGGGAACAGAAAAATACCCCTGAAGGTTTAGAAACATAAATTCCTTTGTCTAATTTCTTAAAATGCTTGCTTTTACGAGGCTTTTTTAGCTATTTTGCGAAAAAAATGCTATATGTTGGGTTTGAAATTACCTACTGACCCTCGTTGGGTGAATTTGGCTGAAAAAAGTATCGCAGAAATCTTGATAGACCACGCTTATTGCGAGCAAAAAGCCGCTTCTTCTTGTATTTCGCTCATTGTCAAATATCCCGACAGAGAAAAACTCGTTGAAGTGCTTACTCCTGTGGTAGCCGAAGAATGGGGGCATTTTGAGCGTGTTTTAGAAAAAATGAAAGAAAGAAAAATCCCTTTGGGGCATCAGCGAAAAGATGAGTATGTAGAAAAATTACAAAATTTGCGTAAAAAAGGGGGGAGTTCCGAAGAGCAACTTGTAGAGCAATTGCTTATCAATGCGATTATTGAGGCTCGTAGTTGTGAGCGTTTCAAATTACTCTCGGAGCAAATTGCAGACGAAGATTTGAAAAAATTTTACTACGAACTAATGGTTTCAGAAGCAGGGCATTATGTCAATTTTGTGGAGCTTGCCAAAGAATATATGCCTGAAACTTACGTAAAAGCTCGCTTACAAGAGCTTTTAGCCCAAGAAGCTGAAATTATTAAAAGTTTGGAAATCAGAGGTGATAGAATGCACTAAATAGTTATACTTCAACCATTTGTTAAACTTTCAAAACTTGCTTTATGAGCAAACTGATTACTCCTCGCAACGAAAATTATTCGGAATGGTATTTGGATATTATCAAACACGCAGGGCTTGCCGAACATTCAGCCGTGAAGGGTTGTATGGTTATCAAGCCTTATGGCTATGCTATTTGGGAAAAAATGCGTGATGACCTTGACCGCCGTTTCAAAGAAACAGGACACGAAAACGCTTATTTCCCGCTGTTTATTCCTAAAAGTTTGTTTGAAGCAGAAGAGAAAAACGCCGAAGGTTTTGCCAAAGAGTGTGCCGTAGTTACACATTATCGCCTCAAAAATCACCCTACGGAAAAAGGCAAACTCATTGCTGACCCTGACTCTCGCTTGGAGGAGGAACTCATTGTTCGTCCTACAAGTGAGGCTGTAATTTGGAACACTTATAAAAATTGGATACAATCTTATCGCGATTTGCCTTTGCTTATCAATCAGTGGGCAAATGTAGTGCGTTGGGAAATGCGTACGAGATTATTTTTGCGTACTGCTGAATTTTTGTGGCAAGAAGGACACACAGCTCACGCCACTGCCGAAGAAGCTATGCAAGAAACCCGACAAATGCTAGAAGTGTATGCCGATTTTGCTGAAAAAGTCTTGGCTATTCCTGTTATCAAGGGCATAAAAACCGAAAATGAGCGTTTTGCAGGAGCAGATGAAACTTTCTGCATTGAAGCAATGATGCAAGACGGCAAAGCCTTGCAAGCTGGTACTTCTCATTTCTTGGGGCAGAATTTTGCCAAAGCCTTTGATGTAAAATTCTTGAATAAAGAAAACAAATTAGAGTATGTTTGGGGAACTTCGTGGGGGGTAAGCACTCGCTTGATGGGAGCTTTGATTATGAGCCATTCTGATGACAGCGGTTTAGTGCTTCCGCCAAAAGTAGCTCCAATTCAGGTAGTTATTGTGCCTATCTATAAAGGGGAAGAAAGTTTCGCCCGACTGAACGAAGCCTGCGATAATATTGCCAAAAGTCTCAAAAAACAAGGCATTAGCGTAAAATTAGATTTCAGAGAAACCCAAACGCCCGGCTTCAAATTTGCAGAATGGGAAGTGAAAGGCGTTCCTATTCGTTTGGCTTTGGGCTTACGAGATTTGGAAAATCAGACGATTGAAGTGGCTCGCAGAGATACTAAAAACAAAACTACTATCCCTCTGCAAGATGTTGAAGGCTATGTAAGTAATTTGTTGGAGCAAATTCAGCAGAGTATTTATCAAAAGGCATTGGAGTTTAGAGAAAAAAATACCTTTGAGGTGAATACCTATGAAGAGTTTAAGGAAGTAATGGAAAAAGGAGGTTTCGCCCTTGCCCACTGGGACGGCACCACCGAAACCGAACTGAAAATCAAAGAAGAAACCAAAGCCACTATTCGCTGTATTCCATTAAACGCCCGAAAGGAAACAGGAAAATGTATTTACACAGGTAAGCCCTCTTCACAAAGAGTAATTTTTGCACAAGCGTATTAAAATTGCTCACTAAATTCTAAAAATTGCAAAAGCGAGGCTTTTTTAATGGTGAAGCCTCGTTTTTATTTTTTTCTTAAATTTTGAACCTTTTTTCAAAATAAATGTTTTAACATTAAATATCATAACATCTAATTTGTTTCACCAAAAATTTTATTGATTATGACAAATGAAGTAAAATGGGTATTAGACCCTACACATTCCGAGTTACAATTCAAGGTAAAGCATTTAGTAATTTCTACCGTTACAGGTGCTTTCAAGAAGTTTGATGCTCACGTTATTGCAAATGGGGAAAGTTTTGAAGGTGCAAAAGTGAATTTGCAAGCAGAGGTAGCCTCTGTAGAAACAGGCAATAGCCAAAGAGACGAGCATTTACGCTCTGCTGATTTTTTTGATGCTATACAGCACCCCTCTATGCAATTCCAAAGCACTGAGTTGCGAAAAATTGATGACGAAAATTACGAGTTGCTCGGTAACTTAACTATTAGAGGAATTACTAAACCCGTGAAACTATCAGCAAGCTATGGTGGAACTATCAAGGACCCTTGGGGAAATATCAAAGCGGGTTTTGAGGTATCAGGGAAAATCAATCGCAAAGATTTTGGCTTGACGTGGAGTGCCGTAACTGAAACAGGTGGATTGGTAGTAAGCGATGAGGTGAAAATTGTTGCAAATGTAGAGTTTGTGAAAAGCTAAAAACAAAAATCCCTCTTGCAAAAAGAGGGATTTTTATTGGTGAAAATACGATTTTTTAGAAAGAGTATCTAATTCCGAATTGTGCTTGCCATACGGAGCGGGTGCTATTAGAATTGAGATATTTATTGAAACCAACTTTTGCTTCATCAATCGTTACACTTTTTGTAACAGGGTTCTGACTAGCAGAAACAGCTTCTACATCTGCATTAAAACGATACACAACATTTCCTGTTAGTTCATCATATCGTACAGCTTGCAGAGGGTTGCTTCTGCCGAACTGGAGTACCCCCCAATTTCTATTCAGCAAGTTGCCGATATTGATAATATCCCAAGTAATTTGCAACTGATGTTTCGCTTTTTTGCTTGGAGCATTGATAGTATGCGTAAAACGCAAATCAAAGCGATGATTCCAAGGGGCAACGGCTCCGTTTCTTTCTGCAAATTTACCACGTCGATTTCTTAAACTTTTTTCACCTTCAATGAAGTTATTTAGTCCTTCCCATTGCTGTTGGGGGCTAACAACATACGAAGCAGTTGTGATTAAATTGCCGTTGGCATCTGTAAAACCAAATTTGGATACATCAACCCCCTCGCGTGTAAAGGCTTCTAACTGAATTTCAGAGGCATTGCGAGGAATATAGATGAGGTCGTTATTGGGAATACCATCAAGGTTGATGTCGTTGATACCTCCTGTGGCGGCTTGTACAACAAACGAATAATTGCTACCTGATTGTCCGTTGTAGAATAAAGCAATTTGAGAAGAGCCGTATTCATTCCAGTTGTAGGTATAGCCAAATGAACCAATAACTCTGTGGCGTACATTGAAGGCATTTTCAGCAAATACAGGGGTATTGGGGCTATTGGCACCCACAATGTTATTGTTGAAGTTAGAAGCCGCTACTGAATTAGTAGCACTCAAAGCATCGCGAGCCATAGAGTGTGTATAAGCCAAGTTCCCGAAGAAATCTTTGCTATTTTTACGCAATTGAGCAGTAGCACTATATTGTACGCCTCCTTGTACGTTTTCAAGCACGTAAGCTCCTGTAAAGTTGGTAGGGTCTAAAAGGCGAGGACCTTGTCCGAAGGTACCAAAAAGCGGTCTGCCTTCATTATTGAGTACCCCTTGCTGACCTACCAAGTTAATATTTCTGAAAAACATATCATTCATTGTGTAGGTATAGATAAATTCGGCAGTTCCGATGATGTCCCAAATGGGAAGTTTTTGGTCAATGCCCAAGCTGGTTCTGAATACTTGTGGCAGACGCAAATCGGGGTTGGTAAGGTTCACTACCGAAGTACCACTTTGTCCGCCTGCTCCGGGAGGCAAGTAGTTAGGGTCGCTTAGGATTTGGTTTCTTTGAGCAAGGGTAAGCCCTGCAAAAATAGCATTGAGTTGGGCTTGGTCTTGAATGTTGGCTTGTCCGAAATCTATACCGCTGTTGCTGTATTGGTTAGAAAGCCACACGAAAGGCGGTCTGCCTGCAAAGATACCAATTCCTCCACGTACTTGGGTTTTGCCGTTGCCTTGGGCGTCCCAATTGAAGCCAATACGAGGCGACCATAACACGCGTGGCGTAGGAGTTAAATCATTTCTTACGCCAAATTTTTCTTCAAAAAGTCTGTTACGGCTCACCGTGCCAAGCATTAGGGGCAAATCGCCACGCAAGCCAAGAGTAAGACGCAAGCGGTCGTTGGCGTTCCATTCGTCTTGTACATATAAGCCTAATTGCACTGCTGACCATTTGGCAGACTCGCGAGGGTTAGAAGTACGAGAATAATTTTTCAAATATGCGGAAGGAATTCCCGATTCAAGGCTGAAATTAGGTACAGAAGTATCAATTTGCCCTGTTACGGGGTCGCGAGGGGCAAGGATAGAATTAAAAGTCCATTCACCTGCAACTGCTTGAATGAAAAGGTTATCAAACTGATAAATTTCGTTTCTTGTACCAATCAAAAACTTATGTTTTCCTCTAAACCAAGTAAGATGGTCAGTGATTTCTATAAGGTTCTGACGAAGGCTATTAGCCCCTGCAATGCGGTCAGTTCCTGTAATCACCGTTCCCAAATCCGAAACATTCACACGCATACTGGGAAAATCTCTTTCCTCGTTCCTACGAATATCAAAAATATTAGTATAGCCCAATCTGAATTCATTGCTGAGTTTATTATTAAAGCGGCTTTGTACTTCCAAAACGGTGGTGTTGGTAGTGTTGGTGATTCTTGTACCAGAATTGGGGAAAGAAAAAGTTGTGCTACTTCTAAAAATTTCTTGCGAAAAGGCATTGATAAAATTGTGGCGAAGTGTAATGGTGTGCTTATCGTTGAGGTTGTAATCAAAGCGAACGAAAACTTTGTTGTTGTTTTGAATATTATCGTAGTTTCTCAAAGGGTCGCCAGGGTCGTAGTTGAAGTTTTCAATATGCAGACGGCGAATAGTGTTGAGGTCATCAAGAATTTTTTGCAAGCGTCCTTGGTCGTTGCGGGCATAAAAATCTAAATTGAAAAGATTAGGTTCGGTGCGTCTGCCTACTTCACCATTTACAAAGAAAAAGAGTTTATCTTTCAGAATAGGACCGCCTACACGGAAGCCATATTGATTATCGCGGAAGTTAGTAATTGTAATGTCGCTGTTAGCCACACGATTACCTACTAAATCTTGCGTTTTAATAAAAGCATATGCCGAACCTTCTATGCTATTTGTACCACTACGAGTTACGGCATTCACACCACCACCAATAAAACCACTCTGACGTACATCATAGGGAGCAAGTACCACTTGAATTTCCTTGATAGCATCAAGGCTGATAGGTTGAGAGCCTGTTCTACCGCCGGGTGTGCCTCTATCATTCAATCCGAAAACATCATTATTTACGGCTCCGTCAATCATTACGTTGTTGTAACGATTATTTTGCCCTGCAAAGGAAAGCCCTCCGTTGGCTTGAGCTGAAAACTGAGGCGTAAGACGTACAAAGTCTTCCAAACCACGCGAAAGAGTAGGCAAAGCATTAATTTCTTCGGTAGAAATGTTTGTGGAAGCCCCTGTGCGAGAAGCATCAAAAATTCTATCTTTTACAGCAATTACCTCAATGGCAGTAATTTCTTCACTTTCTTCGGGAGCAATAAAATTGAGTTTGAGGGTCTGTCCGAGTTGTAAGGTGATACCTTCTTGTTTTTGAGTTTTGTAGCCAACAGCCTCCACTGTAATTGTGTAAGGACCGCCTGTTTTCATATTAGGAATGAAGAATTCTCCCTCTTCATTGCTGGAGGCTCCATAGCGTGTGCCTGTGGGCTGGTGAATGGCAATGACAGTTGCACCTATGACAGGTTGCTTTTTATTATCTTTTACACTTCCTTCCAAGGAAGCTGTTGTAATACCTTGTGCATTGCCGCGAAAGCTATACAACGTCCAAAGTAAAAACACAAATGAGTAGCGTAAAATTTTTGACATCATACAACACAATTTAGTAAATTTCGGCGTAAAGTTAGTAAATTCTACCTTACTTCAATACCAAAATGTATTAAATTAAGATTAACAAAACATTAGCCTGCTTGCAAAAACTTATTCGGATTGATAAAAACCCTTGCAAAGGCTTGAACAAAGAGTGGAATGACCACAATAAGAAAAGTAAGCAAAAAAGCTCCTATAAAAACATTTGCCGAAGTTTGGGTAGTATAGGCAAAGTTGCTGAGCCACAAGTGTATAACATATTCGCCCAAAGGAACGGCTATCAGAGCCGAAAGCAGTAACAATTGGATAAAGTCTTTGGATAGCAAGCGTACCAAATGCCAACGACTTGCCCCCAATACCTTACGGATAGCTATTTCTTTCAAACGTAACTCCGAAATAAAAAGCGAAAGCCCTAACAAGCCCAAAGAAGCCACCATAGCTACTAAAAATGAAAAATATACCAATATTTGAGCTAATTTCTCTTCGTTCAGGTAGTGTTTGCGGTAGTTTTCATTCAGAAAAAAATAGTTGAGTGGCTCGGTAGGCAGAATTTCTTGCCAAGTTTTTTGCAAATAGGCTAAAACCTCTTCGCGATGCTTGGGAGATACGCTCAAAAATAAGTTCCCAATTTTATTGCTCAACACCAACACCAAAGGCGAAATTTTTTTGTGCAAAGAACTGATATGAAAATTTTTTACAACTCCAATCACTTCGCCTATTACACTCGGATTACCATTTTCATCACGACTAATCACGAAATTTTTTCCAATCGGATTTTGCCAATTCATATAAGTAGCCGCCGCTTCGTTGATAATCAGAGCCACATTGGCAGTAGTATCTCTTTCATCAAATTTACGTCCCTGCACTATTTCTAAACCCATTACATCAATAAAATCTTTATTCACCGACATTCTGCCCATTACTACTTCTACGAGTTTGCCGTTGTTTTCTACTTCAAAACGAAATTGAGAAATCAAATTTGTACCAATAATTTCCGCTGAATTAGCAATTTTGAATACATCAGGGCTTTGCATCAGGGCTTTTTTGAGTGTATCTAATTTTTCAAAAACTTCTTCGCTTTTAGGCAAACGAATAACCAAAACCCGCTGATTATCAAAGCCTAAATCTTTGTTTTTTACGAAATTTAGTTGCCGAATAACCATAATGGTGAGGGCAAGAATCACGATGGTTATGGTAAATTGCATAACCAAAAGCGTTTTACGAAAGGAAATGCGATAGTTTTGTTTGGGTAAAATGTTTTTCAAGCCGTTCAGAATGGGAATATCTACCAAATAAAACACAGGATACACTCCTGAAAGTAAAATCATTAGCAGAAAGGTAATGACCCAAAACAGCATAAACCCGCTTCCAAAGATAGAACGCAATGCCAAAGGCGTTTGAAGAATTTGGCTAAAATAAGGCAAAGCAAGTTCTGTAAGCATCAGCGATACCAAAAAGGCAAGAAACATCAGAATAAGTGTTTCTACAAGCAATTGAATTAGGAGTTCTTGGCGGCTTTCGCCAAAAACTTTGCGAATAGCAAATTCTCGTATGCGTTGCGTTGAGCGTACAGCATTAAGATTGACAAAGTTGATGCAAGCCACTACTATCATTAGTAAGGCAGTGGCTAAAAAAATGAAAAGATAATTTTTGTTAGCATTGGGGTAGATTTCTGCTTCCAATTTAGAATTTAAATAAATATCTCTCACATTTTGCACAATGGGTTTGAGAAACAAGTCTTCGTTGGGGAAATAGCGTTTCAGATAACCTTGATAATACCATTCCCATTTTTGGGCAATAAAAGAAGGCTTTTGACTGCAAGTAAAATACGTATAAACCCAAGAATTTTGCACAAACTTGTCTTCATAGTTCCAAGAAATAAGAGCTTTGAAAGGGAAATGTGAAGTTTCTTGTTTAGCTATCACCGCTTTTACCAAGTACTCACCATCATAAGTAAAAGCATTGGTTGTGCGTAGTTGCAAGGTTTTCCCGATAGGATTTTCCGAACCAAAAATTTCTTGGGCTAAATCTTGGGTGAGGATAATTTCTTTGCTTTCGGGCTTGCGAAAAATATTACTAACCGAACCTTGCAATACTTGGCAGTCAAACACCTTGAAAAACAGACTATCAGCGAAGAACACGTCTGTATAAAAATTGCTATTCCCCAAATAATCAATGATAGTGCCTTCGGTAGGCAAAATTTTGGTAATATGTTTTATTTGTGGAAAAGCTCGGTGCAGGGTAGGGGCGATGTGCGGCTCAGCAGCGGCAATACGGCGGTATTCATTACCCGACTTGTAGCGAATAGCCAGTCGGTAAATATCTTTTTGCCAGTGCTTATCAAAAGAAAACTGATTATCTAAATATAGCAAAATCAGCAATGCAATTGCCATACCCAAAGCCACCCCGATAACATTGATAAGCACATACAGCGGTTTGGCAAGTAGCAAGCGATAAGATATGAGCAAAGCATTTAACATTTACACGCAAATTCTACCTTCTACGTCTAATCCTTCTTGGAGGGTTATTTTGGGGTGAATTATTGTTTTGAGGTTGTTGATTATTTAATTCCTTCTCCTCTTTTCCGAACTCTTTGATTTTTGCAGTAGGAATGATTTTATTTTCTGTGGGTCTCCAGAAAAAGGCTTTATCTTCGTTTTCCAAATAAAAAGTGCCTTCGGGCTGATTTTCGGCAAAGGGCTTCATCACTCTTTGGCTATCTACGATGGTCATATACAAGCGTTTGCCGTCTTCTATGCGGGTATGCGGAGGAATAAGCCAAACTTTTTGTGTGGCTTTATCAATAAGCATTTTTTTGAGCAAAGTTTGAGCATACCAATATTTTTCGTTGAAATTTTGAATTTTCTCGTATTCGTTTTTGAGATAAGGCAATATTTTTTCACCTTCCAAAATCACAATTTTTTGTTTTTTCTTTTGTGTGAGCCTGATGTAAAAAGGTTTTTCAAAACTTAAAATATCTACTGCCTCGTAAGAAAAAGGCAAGATGTTTTTCTCCTCATAACTTACTATTCCGTGCAGAGTATCTTTTTGCACGGCAAAAACATTTGCATCTTTCCAGTAGCGAATATCTTGGTAAAGATGTGAAAGAATTTGCTTGCCTTCATAATTGTACGCTCCCCATTGAGCGTTTTTCATAGCTAAAATGAAATCTCTGTATAGGAAAGAAATTCTTTGAAATTCTGTGGGTAAAATGACTTTGCCTTGGTTATCAAAAATTCCGAAAAGCCCATCTTTGAGTACCTCAAACAAAATTTTATTTTGTTGGTTGGGTATTTGCCGAATATCCTCAAAAATAATGGGCAAAATAACTTTGAAATCAGTAGGGTTAAGCAAGCCCTTTTTCCCCTGACGTTCAACCACTAAATATGCTATACGTTTGCGGGTGCTATCTTCTTTGGTAGTAACTTTCAGCAAACGATGTTTGTCGTACTCTTCTGAAAATTGTTTGGTTAGTACATTGTAGAATTTGACTTTCTTATCTTTTTGTGCATAAAAAACGTCTAATTCCTCGTTGGCAATGCCTATTCTTTCGTATGCAGTAGGCAAAATTTCGTTGAAAGAGCTATTTTCATTCCACCACAAGCCCCACATTTTATCTTTTACAACCAAAAATATTTTCTGATTGTAAGGTTCAAAATCTGAAAAGGCAGGAGTGATTTTCTCGCCTTTGTCGTTCAAGATAAATTTTTCTTTTCCTGTTTTAGCTAAAATCCAAAGCGTTTGTGCTTTTTTGAGTTGGAATAAGGTATCGTAGGTAGGTTTTACAAGCCATTTGCCTCTGGCATCAATTACGCCCCATTGTCCTGATTGTCTTGCGAAGGCTCTTTCTGCCGAAATCATTTTACCAAAAGGCATTACTTCCTGAAAAGTGGGTTTGATGGCAAATTTTTTACTACCTTCTTTCACAAAGCCCCATTTGCCTTTCTTTTCAGCAGGGATAAGATTTTGAGAAAATCCGTGCAAAGCACCAGTTAAAAACAAAAGTCCTAATAGCTTTTTCATTGAAAAATACGTTTTCAGAGCTTCAAATTTAGGAAAAAACTTTATTGTTTTTCTAGCACAAGCAAAAATTCGGATTTCATACCTTCGGGGTTTTTATTGTTACGGGCTTTGAAAAGCTGACGACTTTGAATACGATCTTCATAAATACCCTTCAAAATACAATTTTTTTCCTCAAAGTATTCTAAAAAAATTCGCCAAGTTTCTACTTCAATGCCGTCTATTTTAGGATTTCCAACAAAAATACAGGCTTTCCTCCCCTTTTTAAGTTTGGCAATGCAATTTTCTAAGGCTTTGCAGGTAAAAAAGAAATAAGCCTCTAAAATTTGCAGTAGTTTAGGATTAGTAATTTTAGGACGCAACAAGTCAAGTGTAGGAGTATGAACCAAAGAATGTGCTTTGCGATAAGGAATTTCCATTTGGGAAATGTGCTTAACTTCAGCCTCACTATAACCTAACCAATATAAATCCAACTTGAAAGTTCGGATATATTCTTGTGCCTGCAAGTAAGGTGGAGAGGTAATAAGACAATCTATTTCTTGTGAAGTTTGAAAGGAAGCACTATCTACTCCACCAAAATACAAGATTTGATGTTTATTTTGTCTTATTTTTGCAAATGTCTCGTTGATAGCTACTAAAATTTCGGAAGCAATATTAAGCAGCATTTCCTGCATTTGCTTTTGCCAATTTTCTTGCAAAATTTTTTCAATGAAAGCTCTTTTTTGTTTTGAACGAAACAACTTGGGCGTTTTGTGTTCGGCGTAAGAAAAATATTTGCTCACTTTGAGCAAGGCAGCTGCAATAATTTCAGCATACATATCTTGGGGTAAGGATTTTTGTCCTCCCCAGTATTTTTGAAGTAAATTCAGCATTTCAATAGGATACCAATAGGCAAGGTTAGACCATTGAGGCTTAAAAATTTCTTTACTTTGTAAAACAAAGTTTAATTTTTCTTGTAAAACTGAATATTTGAGCTTCTCTTGAATTTTTGGAATTTTAAGTGGAATGATATGATTGAGCAAATAGTTTAGGTCTATGGCAATGCAATTTCTTTCCAGAAGATTTGCTTCTAAGGCAACCGTACCACTTCCTGCGAAAGGATCTATTATCCAATCGTTTTTTTGTGTAAATTTTTGCACACAAAAACGAACTACTTGTGGAATAAATTTGGCAGGATAGTAATAAATGCCGTGTGTTAAGTAGTTTGTATTTGAAATTTCAGGCACTAATTCTCTGAAAGAAACTAAAAGCGGGCTTCTTTTTTCAACAAAATCTGAATGCTCAAAAGTTGCGAATAAGTTGTAATTTGTCATTTACGTATTGATGAATTGTGTACAAAAAAACTAAATCTCTTATGTAATGAGCTTTTTCGGCGATACTACCAAAAGGCAAGCTATTTTCATTCCAGGTAGGTAAAATTTGGTTAGTAAATTGAGTTGCTGAATGGTAGATATTTTCATAAGAACTGATATTTGGCTGAAAATTGAACTTTTGTATTTTTTCTTTCAAAATATTTATATTAGAAACATTTTGAATATGTTGTAATTCCAATTCTAAATTAGCTATTGATACAGCAATCCATAAATCGTCCCAATTTTCAATCGTACCCACTATATTTTGTATACCTCTCAAAATAGCTTCATCTTGGCTTTCCGACCATTCAAAAATAGCCCTACTAATTGCATTTGTACCATATGCTAATTGAAGCATAAGTGTATCGTTGAAATGATATATTTGCTCAATTTGCTTTTTGAATAAGGTTTCATCGGAGATAAAATCTTTTAGAGAGCTGCAGAATTTTGTAATGGTGGAGTTTTTTTGGTTACTATCTCTTTCATCCCAAATACCGACAAGATACAATATTTTTATATTTGGCTTTTTATTAAGCCTGAGCATACTTCGTAATAGTTCAACCAAAGAGCCTTTGGCGGTTGTTCCGCCTGTATCATCTCTTGAACGAAGTTGAATTAGAATGATTTTTTTTCTATCAGGGCTTGCAGCCAGAGCATCTATATCTAACTTTTCAAGTTTTTCATCTATGATAGCCTGCAAAATACTCAAACTTTCGTGTCCTTCTGTTACAATAGGACATTTTACATAATTTTTTAGTACGAAGCCTATAATTTTTTCTAAAACTTTGCCTTGTCTCGCTCTAATAGAACTATGAAAAAATTGGTGAAAAGCAAAAAGATGTGGATAGTGCTTTGCTAATCCGTATTCCTTAAATTTTTTTGCACTACTAATCCCTGCTGTAAAATCTTTGATAGTATCTAATTTTGCTTGCAAATCACTAAACTTAGATGCAAAAAGATCATCAATAATATTTTTAGCAAGCCCAAGAGGACTTTGTAGAACCTCTTTTTTGAAGTTCTCTTCCTCGTTATGGTCTGATAGCAGCAAAAATGTTCGTTCTTGATACATATTTATTGTGTGTGTATTTGCAAAGTTATGCAATTTTATGCCTTGTACAAAACGCAAATTTTTGTACATTTGTAAAAATAATGTTCTGATGCAGTTTTTCAGGAATTTACTTCATTGGCTCAAGGAAATACTGATTGGTGAAAACCAAAGTAATTTCAGGGCTATGATTTGGAGTTTGTTTTTTGCAGTTCTTTTTTGGTTTTTTTATCAGCTGAATAGCGAACAAACTTACTCTTTGGTGTATCCTGTGCGGCTGCAATATGCTAATGGCACCAATGCCGATACTTTTCAAAGGAAATTGTTTGTTACGCTCTCGGGCCCAGGCTGGAAAATTGCCCGCGAAATTTTTGCTAATGATAAAGAAAAGTTAATCTACTATCAAATGCCTGCTACGCAGGTGCATAATTATGTTCTTTCGGGGAGTTTGCGTAATACTCTTGCA
The DNA here is from genome assembly GCF_002843425.1 of Raineya orbicola. Lineage (GTDB taxonomy): Bacteria > Bacteroidota > Bacteroidia > Cytophagales > Thermonemataceae > Raineya > Raineya orbicola. The sequence goes on along the minus strand of NZ_NKXO01000024.1, from coordinate 40,475 downwards.
AGCAAATTGGACAAAGATTTGAAAGTTTTAGAGATTAAAAATGATACTTTTTTCATAAATAATAATCGCAATGTGCGTAAAGTGGTACGCCTGTACATACGCAAAGAGAGCCTAAGCAAAATGCTTCGTGGTGGTTATCGGATTGTCAGTCCTATTTATATCAATCCGCAGGTAGTAACTTTTGAGGGAAGTGTAGAAAAAATCAACCAACTGCCCGACTCCTTACCGCTTACTATTCGGGAAAATAATATTCGTAAAAATTTTGATAAACTCGTCAGTCTTTCTGCTTGGGAAAGCCCTAATCTGAAAGCCTTGCAACCTAATGTAAAAGTAACCTTTGAAGTAGAACGCTTTTTTACCCGCAAACTTCGTTTTGATATTGAAAAAATCAATTTCCCTGAAAATGTAGATTTGGTGCAAAAACGAGCCGAAGTGCTGTGTATTTTTAAGGCAAGTTTGGAAAAAGAAATTGATTTGCAAGATTTTAACATTATTGCAGATTTCAAAAAATTTGCACCCGAAGATTCTACCGTTACTCTACAATTAGAACATATTCCCCAAGGCATTGAAAGTGCTGAAATAACAAATCCTCATTACAAGGTAAAAACTATTCGTAAGAAAAATGATTAAACCCCTTCAAATTGGCATTACAGGTGGTATAGGTTCGGGAAAAAGTACCGTAGCTCGTATTTTTCAGGTTTTAGGTATTCCTGTTTATGATGCCGATTCGCGTGCAAAAGCTGTAATGATACAAAATGATAGCTTAAAAAAAGCAATCATAACGAACTTTGGTGAAAACGCTTACCTTGCCGATGGTTCTTTGAACAGGCGTTTTTTGGCAGAGCAAGTTTTTTCGGATGGCGAAAAAACTAAACTTATCAATAGTTTGGTGCATCCTGCCGTAGCCCAAGACTATGAGCAGTGGCTTGCTCATCAGCAAAGTACGCCTTATGTTATACGTGAGGCGGCTTTGATGATAGAATCGGGGGCATATAGGTCTTTGGATAAACTCATTGTGGTTACTGCTCCCGAAGAATTACGTCTGCAACGCATACGCACTCGCGACCCACAGCGTAGTGAAGCCGAAATCAGGGGCATCATAGCAAAGCAAATGCCCGAAGATGAAAAACTCAAATTTGCCGATTTTATCATCTATAATGATGAAAAACATTCGCTTATAGAGCAGGTCTGGGCTTTACATAAAAATTTTTTACAAATTTTTTGAGTTTGGCAAAGTTATTGCTATATTGCAGGACTTAATTTATTAGTCTATGCAAAAATTAGGCTTACACCAATCTTTACAGCAAAAACTTTCACCACAGCAAATTCAATTCATTAAACTATTGCAAATTCCTACGGCAGAATTGGAGGCTCGTATTCAAGAAGAAATTGCTGAAAACCCTGCTTTGGAACAGGGTAAAGATGATAACTATGATTTTGAAGATAGTGAAACAGAAAGCGAGGAAGATATTTCTTTTGGCGAAGAAGATAATACTGATGACTATGATGATGAAAATAACGAGTATGATGATAATGATAGCGACGCTTACGAACAAAATGAAGCTATCAGCGATATGAATATTGATGAATATTTGCAAGCAGAAGAAGAAAGCTATAAAACCCAAGACACTAATTACAGCACTGATGATGAGGAAAAAAACTTCCCAATAGTGGCGGGTACTACTTTCGTAGAATTTTTGGAAACGCAATTGGGTTTTCTCAAACTTTCTGAAAAAGAGCAAATTATAGGAAAGCATATTATTGGTACTTTGGATAATGACGGCTATTTGAGAAGAGAACTCAAAGCTCTGGTGGGAGATTTGGCTCTTACTTATTACATTGAGGTTACCGAGAAAGAGGTTGAAGCAGTTCTCAAAAAGATTCAGCAATTTGACCCGCCCGGTGTAGCCGCCCGCAATCTGCAAGAGTGTCTGCTTATACAACTGAAACGTAAAAAATACGAGGAAATTCATACCGATGAAGAAAAGCAAATTTTAGATTGGGCAATTGAAATTATTGAGGATAATTTTGAAGAATTTACCAAAAAGCATTATGATAAGATAGAAAAGCGATTAGGACTTTCTGACGAAGAGTTGAAATCAGTCTTAAAACTGATTACCAAACTCAACCCCAAACCCGGTAATTCATCGGATAGTGAAGGTAGCGGTTCGCAACAAATTATCCCTGATTTTATCATTACCAACAATAACGGCAAATTAGATATAGCTTTGAATGCTCGCAATGCCCCCCAATTGCGTATTAGCCCTTCTTTTGCCGATATGTTGGATACTTATCAAAAAAGCAAACGTCAGGATAAGGGTGTCAAGGAAACGATTGCTTTTGTGAAACAGAAGTTAGATGCTGCTAAGTGGTTCATTGATGCTATCAAACAGCGTCAGCAAACTTTACTAAAAACTATGCACGCTATTGCTACTTACCAATACGAATTCTTTTTAGAAGGTGATGAAACAAAACTCAAACCAATGATTCTCAAAGATATTGCGGAAAAAATTGATATGGATATTTCTACGGTTTCTCGTGTGGTAAGCAGTAAGTATGTACAAACTGAATTTGGGGTATATCCGCTCAAACACTTTTTTTCCGAAGGCATTGCTACTGATGAGGGCGAAGAAGCAAGCAGTAGAGAGGTAAAAGCCAAACTGAAAGAATTTGTGGATAATGAAGATAAACGCGAGCCACTCTCTGACGAAAAATTAGAAAGAATGCTTAAAGAAGCAGGTTACCACATTGCTCGCCGTACGGTTGCTAAATATCGCGAGCAACTGGGTATCCCTGTGGCAAGATTAAGAAAAGAAATTTAGGGCAAAAGCAAACTTTCGCTCATTAAACTTTTCAAATATGGAAATCAAATACACTCCTGCATTTTTGAGTAAAATAGAGGATATTTTTGCTGAAAGTAATCTTTATTTACGTTATGAAAAAGGTAATTTCAAATCGGGCTATTGTATTCTGAAAGAGCAACGTGTGATTGTGGTGAATAAATACTTTCCCACAGAAGGAAAAATCAATTGTTTATTAGATATTTTGAAGCAGATAGAAATTGACGAAAATCTTTTGAGTGCAAAAACTAAAAAGCTCTACGAGGAGTTAATGCAAGAAAATCTCAATGGTTAAAGTTACCTTTCTGGGTACAGGTACCTCGCAAGGTGTGCCTGTAATCGCTTGTGATTGTTCGGTATGTCGGTCTGAAAATCCCAAAGACAAACGCCTGCGTTCTGCTGTTTTCGTAGAAACCCATTTGGCTAATGTAGTCATTGATACAGGTCCCGATTTTCGTATGCAAATGCTACGAGCAGGCATAAAGAAATTAGATGCGGTTCTTTTCACCCACGAACACAAAGATCATACCGCAGGGCTTGATGATGTTCGTCCTTTTAATTTTTTGCAAAATAAAAATATGCCTCTCTATGGCACAAGTAAGGTTCTGAATCAACTCAAAACTGAATTTGCTTATATTTTTGCAGAAAAACGCTATCCGGGCATTCCGCAAGTAGAACTTCACGAAATTAGCAAAGAGCATAGCTTTGAAATCAATGGGCAAAAGATTATACCTATTGAGGTGTTTCATTATCGTTTGCCTGTGTTGGGCTTTCGTATAGAGAATTTTACTTACATTACCGATGCCAACTATATTGCTTCGGAAGAAATGCAAAAAATTTATGGCTCAAAAGTGTTGGTACTGAATGCTTTACAAAAAGAAAATCATATTTCGCACTATAATTTGGAACAGGCAATTCAAGTGGCTCAGCATATTGGGGCAGAAAAGACCTATTTTACGCATATTAGCCACAGAATGGGCTTACACGAGGAAATAAGCTCTCTTTTGCCCGAAAATATTTTTTTGGCTTACGATGGTTTGGTAGTAGAAGTTTCATAACTACCACTTTTCCCAATTCGCTAAAATTTGCTCAATATCTTGATGTAAGAAGCGGTCTTGTTCAATAAAGCCTATTAGCTCATCTAATTTTTTGTGAAGTTTCTGCGTTTCTTTGCCAAGTTTTATTTTGAACCCGATATGAGCAAGTTGCTTTTTACGCAAGTGTAAAGCCTGATGAGCAGTAAGCATTAAAATTGCTACAATTTTTCGTGCATTTTCTATGATTTCAAGGGCTTGTCTGCCTGCAATAGTTCCCATACTTACGTGGTCTTCTTGGTTGGCACAGGTGGGGATAGAATCCACAGAAGCGGGGTGAGCAAGTACTTTATTTTCCGAAACTAAACTTGCCGCTACATATTGCGGTATCATCAGTCCTGAATGTAGCCCCGAAGTATCCGCCGAAAGAAAGGCAGGCAGGCAATCATTCGTAGCTTCATCTACCAATTTATTGATTTGCCTTTCAAATAGATTTCCCATTTCGGCAACGCCAATTTTCAGATAATCCAGAGCCAGAGCCAAAGGCTCGCCGTGAAAATTACCACCTGAAACAACTGCTTCACTTTCAGCAAAAATCAGAGGGTTATCTACCACGGCATTGAGTTCGGCTTCAATGATATTTTCTGCGTGTTGAATGGCTTGCAAACACGCTCCAAGCACTTGCGGCGTACAACGAACCGAGTAGGCATCTTGCGGAGTGATTTTTTTTTCGGCAAAAGTGAGAATTTTATGCAAACTCAGCCAAGCATAAGGCAAATGCTCTTCTTGTGGCAAATAATGCCTTAAAAATGCAATTTGATGAGGGGTATCTTGTAATTTTTTCAGAATTTCTCTGCGATGTTCGGCAGTAAGTTGTGGTTGTATTTTATCAAAAAGAAACTTCACAACTTCAGCACTTTCTATGCCCAAAAGCGTTGATTTTTCCGTAAATTTATGGATAATCTGAACAATTTTGAGTTGCTCTCGGTGCTTTCGGGCTCGGTGCAGGCGTTTATCAAAGGCTTGACTTCTTGCCCCTAATGCCTCAAACATCATACAAGAGGCTTTCAAACCTTTGTAAAGCACATCTTTGGCTTGATACACCGCCCAAACGCCCAAAGCCGCCATTATGCTTGTGCCATTGAGTAAAGCGATACCTTCTTTGTGTTCAAGTTCCAATGGGGCTAAATCAAATTTTTCTAAAGCCTCTTTCCCTGATACTATTTGCCCTTCTACTTCGGCAAAACCTTCGCCGATAAGCACCAAAGCCATATGAGCCAAAGGACACAAATCACCGCTTGCTCCTACCGAACCCTGCGAAGGAATAACAGGGTGAATACGCAAATTTAGTAGGTGAGCCAGTAAATTGATAGTTTCAACTTTTACTCCCGAATAGCCTGCCAGTAAAGTATTAAGACGAATGAGCATTATAGCTCGTACAATTTCGGAGCTAAATGGCTTACCTACCCCGCAGGCGTGAGAAAGTAAGAGATTTTTTTGCAATTTTTTTGCAATCTCATAATCTTCTATCACTTTGGAAGCGTTTGCTCCAAAACCCGTGGTTACGCCGTAAATGATTTTCTTTTCAGATACTTGCTTATGAATAAAATCGCGACTTTTTTGTATTTTAGCATAACATTCATTAGCTATTTTGACTTCCGCTCCTTGCCAAGCCACCTGAATAACCTCATTGAGGCTCAATTTATTGCCATTCAATACCACTGCGTTATTTTTCATAAAAATTGCAAGTTATTTTAAGAAATTCTTTGGCTTCAAAGTTAATATTTTTTCAATATGCAGGAATTGAGATTTTAGATTTGCTTGAAAAGTTGTTTGATAAATTGCTTATCTTTGTAAAAATATCATAAGGCTAATGCAGTTTCTTATACAACTTTTGCAGGTAACTAAAACGTATTGGAATGGTGAAATTGCTACGGAAGCTCTGCAGGGAATAGATTTGAATGTTCAGCGGGGTGATTTTTTAGCGATAATGGGTCCTTCGGGTTGTGGAAAATCTACTTTGCTCAATATCATTGGGCTTTTGGATATGCCGACTTCGGGGGAGCATTGGTTTTTAGGGCAAAAAATGACTAAACTCAACGAAAAACAACGTGCTGAATTCAGAAAAAGAAACATAGGTTTTGTTTTCCAGAATTTTAATCTGATTGATGAACTCAGTGTGCAAGAAAATGTAGAATTACCTCTGATGTATTTGGGTTTTTCTCAAAAAGAACGCAAGCAAAAGTCTTATCAAATGCTTGAAAAGCTCAAATTAGCTCATAAGGCAAAGTATTTTCCTTCGCAACTTTCAGGGGGCGGACAGCAAAAAGTGGCTATTGCTCGTGCTTTGTGCATAGAGCCTCAAATTTTACTTGCTGATGAGCCCACAGGTAATTTGGATAGCAAAAATAGCGAAGAAATTATGCAAATTCTCTGGCAACTCAATCAAGAGGGGGTAACTATTCTAATGGTTACCCACTCGGCTCAAGATGCCAGCTACGCCCATCATATCATTGATATGCTGGACGGCGTGATTGTAAGCAGGCAATCGCTTAATGCTCTGCGACATAATCTTGCAAATAGCTAAATTTTTCGGTAAGATTGCCCTTTTCGGCAATCGTAGCTCTTTGCAAAACGCCGTCTTTATCTCCATTGAAAAAGTGGGGCAAAACCCGCTGAATAAACTGCTCGCCAAAGTCCTCTGAAGCACTGAAAGGCAATTCCGTAGGCAAATTATCCACTGCCATAATAGTGATATTTTCAGGATTGCTAAAAGCTCTCTCTTCTTGAAACGTTTTTCGGTTGAAATCGTACAGGGGGTCTGCAATAGTTGAGGCTCGCAGTGTAGTAGGAATAGAGCCACCAATATCGCAAGTAATATCTGCAATGACACGAATGCGGAAATTTTCTTTTTGGGTATCTGGTAATTCAAATAGTTTAGGGGCTTTGGGGTGCCAGAAATGGGTAGAAATAAACAAATCGGTGTAGTAGGCAAATTTCAAGAAATCTCCCTCAAAAAATTCAGGGTTATCATAAAAAACTTCAAAAGGGATTTTAGGGTGTTTGGGCTTGTAATAGTCAGAGGAGGCAAGTTGTACAAAAACTGCTTCTGAAAAATCTTTTTCCAAATATTCCTGAGCACTTACTTGCCGGATACCTGCGGCACGAAGAATTTCCAAAGCTCCTTTGCCTGAACGCCCTCTGCCTGTAAGAGCAATTTTAATAGGGGGAAGTTTAACTTTTTTGAGTTCAGAAAGTAAATCCTCATAGCTTTTACAATCAATGGCACGGTGTAGCTCAAAAAGTTTGTATTTTAGCCCCCAAGTACGTAAGGCGTGGTATGCTCCCACAATACCTGCATAACGCCCAAAAGCTATGATTCTCTCTTCATTTTCATCTGTTAGACATTCGTAGTCTATCAAGCGAATGTTTTTTGCCAAAATAGCTTGCAGTAATGCTCTATTAGCAGGTTGCTTTTTGATAGTATGCGAAAAAAACATATAAGTTTTTTCAGGAATAAGGTCTTTGATAGGCACTTCTTTTACCCCTATCAAAACATCGCATTCGTCTATATTTTCTACCACAGGTAAGCCCAATGTTTCGTACTCTTCGTCCCTTACACAGCGAACTACACTGGATTGCACCAAAACTTTTACATCAGGGAAATGCTCTTGAATGTACTTGCATTGATGAGGTAATAGTACCACACGTCTATCCACAGGCACTTTGCCTTCACGTATTACACCGAGTTTCATAAAAATAATTGCGTTGTTTGAAAAATTTGTCCGAAAAATAAGCATTTTTGCTAAATGCAAAGCTACCTATCAGATTTTTAGTTTTGAAGCAAGCAACAGAGTGGCAAGAAGTAAGATTTCTTTCTTAAAGCAAGGTATAATTTGGGTTAAAAAGCTAATTTTCTTGCGATTTTCTTGCAAAATTAAACTTTTTGCTTTAATTTTGTAATGATAAAACAGTCTTACAAAACCTTCTGAAAGTGAGCAAGATACGTTTGGAAATATTAGGTTTATCTTCGGGGCAAACGCAATCAGGCTCTTTTGCATTGATTATGAGCGAAAGAGGCGGAAATAGGCGATTACCTATTATTATTGGAATGTTTGAAGCACAAGCTATTGCCATTGAAATTGAGCGTATCACTCCCAATCGTCCAATGACACACGACTTGTTTCGTAGTTTTTTGGATTCTTTTGAAATTCGTCTTGTAGAAGTTGTTATCAGTGATTTGCGAGAAGGTGTTTTTTATGCTAAAATGCTTTGCGTGAGCGAAGATAGAAAAATAGAAATAGATGCTCGTCCTTCCGATGCCATTGCTATTGCCTTGCGTATGAACGCACCTATTTACACCTACGAAAGTGTTTTGCAAGAGGCGGGGGTTATTTTGGAAGATGAACCATCTATGGAAATGGAAAATGAGGAAGTTTCGTATAATCCATCACCAATGACACTTAAAGAATATTCTGACGAACAACTTTATCAGTTTCTCAACAAAGCTCTGGAAGAAGAAGATTATGAAAAAGCCGCCGAAATACGTGATGAGCTTGGCAAACGTGAAAAAAAACGCCGAAGATAAATGGCAGTTTTTTTAGAAGGCTATCAAGGCACAATCAAGTATTTTGTTTGGCAAATTACAGAGCCCTTGGAATATCTTGTTTCTAATTTATCTCCTCAAGAAATAATAGAACTTTCTCAAATTCAGGTTATTGAGAAAAAATGTGAATACGCCGCTGTTAGAAATCTTTTGCAGTTTATAGCTTCAAAAGAACATTTTATTTACGAGCCTATTCAAAAAAACGAAAATGGCAAACCTTTTTTGCCTACGATACCTTTGGAAATTTCTATTTCTCACGCTTTTCCTTTTGTTGCAGTAGCTTTTGCCCCCAAACCTTTGGGGATTGATATTGAAGAAAAGAAAGAGAAAATTCGTAAAGTAGCTCAGCGTGTTTTTTCTGAAAAAGAGTTGAGTTTTGCCCACAATAATTTAGACTATCTAGCCCAACTATGGACTGCCAAAGAGGCATTATACAAGGCTTATAGCCGAAAAGGCATTGCTTTCAGAGAAAATATCATTTGCGATTTTTGTCCTGAAAAGCAAGTTTTCTGCAAAGGTTGGGTAAAGAAAGAAGATTTTTTTACCGCATACACGTTATATCACCATTCTTTTACTCCAACACATCATTTGTGTATTGCTTTTTGAGCTTATTTTTTAGCTTGTAGTTGAAGGCTAAATGCTAAAATTGCTTGCCCTTGTGGGCTGAAATCAATTTTAGGAAGCCAACGCAAGCTCAAATCATCACTGACATCAAAGGTAGAAAAATGAGCATCTACAATGGCATCAACAATGGTAAGTCCGTAAAACACTACTCCTGCAATAATAAGTTGTTCTTTGTTTCTCCGAAATTGGTTACGAAGCGACTCAGCGGCAGTAATATTGATTTGCTGTGGATTTCCCGTCAGGAATGCTTCCTGATACACACTTTTGAAATACTGATAGTAGCTATTATTCCAATAAATGCCATAGCCTATTGCCGTTATACCGCCATATACAATGGGCAGTTTCCAATATTTTTTATTGTAAATTTGCCCCCAACCGGGTAAGACTGCCGCCCGAAAAGCCGCCTCACGTGGTCGGTTGATGCGGTTTTTACTGGACTTAAGCGTATCCTGTGCTTGCGAACTTACAAGCCCGCAAAAAAGTAAAAAAGCAAGTAAATAAAAATGTTTTTGGATTGTTATTTTAACTTCTCTTTTCGCTGTCATAATTGCAATAGCTCTAAAATTCGGTTCAAATCCTCCGTAGAATGAAAGGGGATTTTGATTTCACCTTGGTTTTTGTTGTTGGCTTTGATTGCAATTTTTGTACCAAAATGCGAAGAGAGTTTTTGTTGTAATTGTTTGATTTCGTAAGAGAGAGAGTTTTCAGCAGTTTTTTTCTGTTTATTTTTGGGCGAAGCCAAATCTCGTACCAAATTTTCTACGGCTCTTACCGATAGGTCTTCGGCAAGAATTTTTTTCAGAATAGCAATTTGAGTATCAGGATTTTCTACATTGATGATGGCTCGGGCGTGTCCCATACTGATTTGTTTATCACGCAGAGCCGCCTGAATAATAGGCGGGAGTTTGAGCAAACGCAAATAGTTAGTTACTGTTACGCGATTTTTACTTACTCTTTCGCCCAGTTCTTCCTGTTTGAGGTTGCACTCGGTAATGAGTCTTTGATAGCTTAAAGCAATTTCTATGGGATTGAGATTTTCTCTTTGGATATTTTCTATGAGAGCCATTTCCAGCATTTGTTGGTCGTTGGCAGTGCGAATATAAGCGGGAATAGTTTTTAGCCCTGCTCTTTTAGAAGCCTGCAAGCGTCTTTCGCCTGAAATTAGTTGATAGCGACCCTCTTCTAATTTACGTACGGTAATAGGCTGTATGATACCTTGTGTTTTGATAGATTCAGTAAGTTCTTGTAGAGCTTCTTCATCAAAATCGGTACGAGGCTGGTAAGGATTGACCTCAATGGCATTGACATCTATTTCGTTGATGCTTGCTTGTGGCAAAGTTTGATTTTCTTCTACAACATTAGAATCCGATAACAAAGCCCCCAAACCTCTTCCTAAAACACTTTTTTTCATCTTTTTTCGTTTTGATTACACTAATTTATTTTTTTCTAAAATTTCTTTGGCGAGTTCCATATAGCTTGCCGCTCCTTTGCTGGTAGAATCGTGCAGAATGGCGGGTAAGCCAAAACTTGGCGATTCGCTCAGCCGTACATTCCGAGGAATGACTGTCTTGAATACCATTTTTTTGAAATGATTGCTCACATCTTCCACAACTTGTGTAGAAAGTCTCACACGCGAGTCGTGCATTGTGAGCAAGATACCTTCTATTTCAAGTTTGGTATTCAGGCGAGATTGAATAATTTTGATAGTATTCAAGAGTTTCCCCAAACCTTCCAGAGCAAAATATTCGCATTGTACAGGAATAATTACTGAATCGGCGGCTGTGAGAGCATTTACCGTAATAAGCCCCAACGAAGGAGAACAATCTATGATAATAAAATCATAATTATCTTTGATAGGGTGCAAAACTTTTTTCATTTTTTCTTCTCTATTCTCTAGGTTTATCATTTCTACCTCTGCACCAACCAAATCAATATGTGAGGGAACGACAAAGAGTTTTTCAATGGAAGTACCCAAAATGGTGTCGTTGATGTTGGCTTCTTCCACCATACATTCATAAATGCTACTTTGAATTTGTTTGGGATTGTGCCCTAAACCCGAAGTAGAATTGGCTTGTGGGTCCGCATCTACAAGCAAAGTATGAAAGCCTAAAGTAGCAAGACTTGCGGCTAAATTGATGGCAGTGGTGGTTTTTCCAACGCCCCCCTTTTGGTTGGCAATCGCAATAATTTTACCCATAATATTTCAGAATAGAGTATGCAGTTAAAGGTTTAAATATTTGAATTTCAAAATTTTTATCTTTTGGCTATTTCTAAATTAAAATTTTTGAACAATGCGAATTATGAAGTTAAAATGGATATTTCGTTTTTTTGTTTAATAGTTTTTATCATTTCTCTTGAAAACGAGTAAAATTATTACATCTAAAATTCTGATTTAGATGTATGCTCCCCTCTATTGTATCTCTTTTTGAGATTTACAGAAGTATAGGGGGGAGGTGCAAAAAGAATGTATTTTTTTGTTCAAAAATAAATAAATTTGTGAAAAAATGTTTTTTTTGAAAAAAAGTTTAGGTTGCTTACTGAAAAAATATATCTTTGCAAAAGTATTTTACAAAAGTGCTTGCAAATATAGGAAATTTATTCAAATTTACCTTAAAAATTTTATGATGAGACTATACCTTTCGTTTGTGGCATTAGTGTTGCTGCTGGCTTCTTGCGGCAACCAAAACGGCGATGGCGGAAAGAAAATTTTCCGCTACAACCAAACAGGTGGCTTAAACTCCTTAGACCCCGCACAGGCTCGTAACCGTGCCGCTATTTGGGCTACTACGCAAATTTTTAATGGTTTATTAGAGCTTGACGAAAATATGCACCCTACGCAATCTATTGCTGAGGCATATCGTTGGGATAGCACCGAAACCATTTATACTTTTACTATTCGCAAAGGTGTGCATTTCCACGATGACCCTTGCTTCCCTAATGGTATTGGTAGAGAAGTTACCGCTGAAGATTTTGTGTATAGTTTCAAGCGTATTTTAAGTGCCAAAACGCGTAGTACAGGAGCTTGGATTTTCAGAGATAAAGTTCATCCTAATCCTGATTCTGCTTTTGTAGCGTTGGATAGATATACCTTACAAATTCGTTTGCAACGCAGATTTCACCCATTCCTTTCCATTCTTACAATGCCTTACGCTTTTGTAGTACCTCACGAAGCTATTGAAAAATATGGAGATGATTTCCGCTCTCACCCCGTAGGTACAGGACCTTTTAAGTTTAGAGAATGGAAAGAAGGGGAACGTTTGGTATTGGATAAGAACCCTCATTATTGGAAAAAAGATGCCGAAGGAAAGCAATTGCCTTTTCTTGATGGGGTAGAGGTTCGTTTCATCAACGACCCCAATACAGCTTATAGAGAATTTACAGCAGGAAAGTTAGATTTTATTGTAGGGCTTTCCGAAAATGCCAAAGAAATGATTGCAAATGGCAAAATTAAAGAAGAATTCAAGAAAAAATATAATATAGATAAAGTACCTTATATGAACACCGAATATATCGGTTTTCAATTAGACCCTACTGCCTACAAAGGCGATACCACACACCCCTTCTTGAAAAAGAAATTCCGTCAGGCTATTAGCTACGCTATCAACAGAGATGAAATTGTAAATATTATACGCAATGGCTTGGGGGTATCAGGTATTTCAGGAGTAACTCCCGCCGCTTTACCTTCTTTTGACTCTGTGGTGGTGAAAGGATATAGCTACAACCCTGAAAAAGCTAAGCAAATTCTTAAAGAATTAGGCTATGAAGGGGGGAAAGGCTTACCTAAACTTAAATTACAAACCTATACTACTGACAAAGAAATCGCTGAAAATATTGCCAAAAATCTTAAAGATATTGGCATCACGGTAGAAATAGAAATGAATATGTTTGTAAAACATCAGCAAACCGTAGATGAAGGGCGGGCATTATTTTTCAGAGGTTCTTGGCTCGGTGATTACCCTAATGCAGAAAATTATTTTGCAATGTTCTACAGCAAAAATTTTTCGCCCACAGGTCCCAATAAAACCCATTTTGTAAACAAAGAGTTTGATAGGCTCTATGTAGAAGCACAAGAAAAAGATGACCACGATGAAGATCATCATCTCTTGTATCAGTATTACCATAAAATGGATAATATTATTGTGGAAGAGTCTCCTATTATCGTTTTATATTATGATGAAATTTTGAGAATTTACAGCAAAAAAATCAAGGGTTTGAAAACCAATTCCAGCAATATGCTGATTTTGGAAAATGTAGATTTTGCAAAACCGGGTGAAGAGAACACCGCCGAAAAGAAAGCCACAGCTAAAAAATAACAGGCTTACTTTCAGATATGAAATAAATAATGGAGGGCTTTGCTAACAGGCGAAGCCCTCTGCTTTGTTTGTTAGAATAGAAAAAATTATTCAAAGAATATCAAGCCGCTTTTTTTGGGATTGATTTCCACAAGTTGCACTTCAAAAACAAGATCCTTGCCTGCCAGTGGGTGATTGGCATCAATGGTTACGGTTTCCTCGCTTACGGCAGTCATTACAGCAGGAATCTGACCGCCATTCGCTAAATTGATAGCAAGCTGAGTACCAACTTCCATAGGCATACCTAAAGGTAACTGACTTTTAGGAACTTCTAAAATCATTTCTTCTAAAACTTCGCCATATCCTAACTCGCAAGGAACTTGAATACTCTTTTTTTCGCCTACTACCATTCCCAAAATACCTTGTTCAAAGCCGGGAATCATTTGTCCTTCGCCCATAGTAAATTCAAGAGGTTCTCTGCCAAGCGAAGAGTCAAAGATTTCCCCTGTGGTTAGCCTGCCCGTGTAATGTACTTTTACCACGTGCCCGTTTTCTACTTTTTGCATAAAATAATGAAATTTGATTGTGAAAATTCAAAGTTACGAATTTTGGGGCTTTATCGCAAGGGAAATTGATAATTTTAGCAAGAATCAATCAAAATTAACATTTCATTTACACACTTGAACTATTTTTTTGATATATTGAAGCAATTTTTTGGGAAAACTTATGAAAAAAAATATACTTCTCTGCTTATTGTTTTTGCTTGCACACTTTTTACAGGCTCAACTCATACAATTTAGTTTTACGGGGGCTACGGGTACGCCTGTTACTTTTCCTGCTGATGCCCAACCTGCTAATGGTTCGGTGAGTGTTTTTAGCCGTAGTGCGAGCATTACTGCAGTTACTTCTTCTGATAATTTTGGGGCAAGTGCTTGGAACACTCCTTCCATAGACTTGAATCGCTACTTTTCTTTCACTATTACCGCTAATACGGGTTTTGTGCTGAATTTGAGCAGTTTTGAGCTTGATGAAGTTCGTAGCGGAACGGGACCTACACAATGGGTTTTGCGTTCCAGTCGTGATGGCTTTACTACTGATTTAGGCACTTACACCAATACAGGAACATCTTTGATTATCAACAGAGTAATTGCCCTCAATGAAAATTTCTATAATGTTTCGGGAAACATTGAGTTTCGTATCTATGCCTATAATGCCAGCAGTGCCGCAGGCACTTGGCGGGTAGATAACGTGGAAATTTTTGGCTCTATTTCAACGCCTGACACCGCACCACCTACACTGATAAGTGCTTCTACCCTTGTAAATAACCAACTTGATGTTTTTTTTAGTGAGAGCGTAACCCTTGCATCTGCTCAAAATCCTGCTAATTATAGCGTAAGTGGAGGTATTGGTACGCCTCTGACAGCTACTCGCAACCCGACTAATTTTTCACAGGTTACGCTTACTTTTTCTACTCCTTTTGTTAATAATCAAAATTACACCATTACAGCAAGTAATATTGTAGATTTTGCCTCTAACACACAAAGCTCAACGCAAACTTCTTTTACATACTTGCAGATTTCTACGGCTTCGCCTCGTGATGTGATTATCAATGAAATTATGGCAGATGAAACCCCTGTGGTAGGGCTTCCTGCTTCCGAATATGTAGAAATTTACAATCGTTCCAATAAAAACATTAACCTTAAAAATTGGACACTCAATACCCGAACTATTACTACCAATGATTTTATTTTGCAACCTAATCGTTATGTATTATTGTGTCCGCAGGCAAACGCTTCACTTTTTACCAGTTTTGGTACCGTAATTGGCATTACTTCTTGGGACGCACTGACTAATTCAGGAGAAACTATCACCTTGCGAGATAACCCCAATAACACTGATATTGATGTAGTTACGTATGCTCTCTCTTGGTACAGAAATTCTGCCAAAGATGATGGCGGTTGGAGTTTGGAGCTTATCAATCCTACGCTTCCTTGCAGTGATGAAAACAACTGGATAGCTTCTAATCACCCTCTTGGTGGTACGCCCGCACAACAAAATTCAGTTTTCAACAATACCCCCGACACACAAGCTCCGCGTGTGAGCAGTACGGCTATTCCTGCTCCTAATATTGTTCGGATAGTTTTCAATGAGCCTATGAATCAAAGTTCTCTGCTTTCGGCAACTTATAGTTTTTCAGGGGGCATTGGGGTAAGTTCAGTAACGGCGATTAGCGACAAAGAAGTACAATTAAATTTGAGTAGCAATCTTGTAGCAGGGGATATTTATACGCTTACGCTCAATGGGCTTACGGATTGTACGGGCAATGCTTTGCAAGCTAATACACAAATTCAATTAGGAATAGGACTTACTCCTTCATTTCATCAAGTTATTATCACTGAAATTTTTGCCGACCCCGACCCACGTGTAGGGCTTCCCGAACAAGAATATTTGGAACTTTACAACCGAACTAATAAGGTAATTAGCTTGCAAGGTTGCAAATTGCTGGATAATACAAGTTCTGTAATGCTTCCTGCTATCAATATTTTGCCTAATCAGTACATTACTTTGGTGAATGCAAGTGTGATAAATGATTTTTCTGCTTATAGCAACGTTTATGGTGTTAGTGGAATGGTAAGTCTTAACAATAGTGGTGAAAGATTGACGCTTACTGCACCCAATGGCAGTCAGGTTTTTTCGGTGCTTTATAGCGATAGTTGGTATAAAGATGCCTCCAAAAAGCAAGGCGGTTGGGCTTTGGAAATGATTGAT
The DNA here is from genome assembly GCF_002843425.1 of Raineya orbicola. Taxonomy (GTDB): domain Bacteria; phylum Bacteroidota; class Bacteroidia; order Cytophagales; family Thermonemataceae; genus Raineya; species Raineya orbicola. The sequence goes on along the minus strand of NZ_NKXO01000024.1, from coordinate 24,310 downwards.
ACAGATAATCCTTGTGGCGAGGTAGATAACTGGACAGCCTCCATAAACCCCAATGGCGGAACGCCTTCGGTTGAAAACTCTGTGAAAGAGGCTCGCCCTGATAACATTCCTCCTCGTCTGTTGCGTGCCGATGCTACCAGTAATACTACGGTTATTTTAAGTTTTAATGAACGTTTGGATAGTACTGCCGCCGCAAATGCTACTTATACTATTGATAAAGGCATTAGCGTACAGGCTCGCAATGTGTTAGCCCCAGACTTCAAAAAAGTACGCCTTACGCTTTCACCTGTTTTGCAAAATCGTGAAAAGTACAGAGTAGTGGTGCAGAGTATTACTGATTGTGCAGGAAATTTGATTGCAGAAGCTAATTTTGCCGATTTTGGTGTACCCGAACAAGCCGATTCGCTGGATATTGTACTCAATGAGGTACTTTTTGACCCACGTACAGGGGGCAATGATTTTGTTGAACTTTACAATAATTCACCAAAATTTATCAATTTGAAAGGCTGGTCGCTGGCTCGCATACGCGATGGGGCTGTGGATAGTAAAAAAAGTATCACCGATGAAGATTACGTACTTGCTCCGCGTAGTTATGTAGCTATTTCTGATGATATTTTGAACATTCAGCAAAATTATCCCCTTTCCGAAGGTAAGCCGATGCTTCAAACGCCTTCCTCTTTGCCTGCTTTTACAAGCGAGAGAGATGTGGTATTGATTATTAACAATTTAGATAAAATTGTGGAACGCTTTGAGTATGATGAGAAAATGCACTTCAAACTGCTTGATGACACAAAAGGCGTTTCTTTGGAGCGTTTAGGTTTTGATTTACCCACCAATGACCCTAATTCTTGGTTTTCGGCGGCAAGTAGTGTGGGTTTTGCTACACCGGGCTACGAAAATTCTCAAAATAAACTTTATCAAAGTCAAAGCGGAGAAATTGCGATTGTTCCGAAAGTTTTTACCCCCAACAATGATGGACAAGCGGATTTTACAAGTATAAATTTCAAGTTCGCAGGGCAAGGAAATGTAGCCAATGTAATCATTTACGATGTACAAGGACGAGCAGTGCGTTATTTGGTAAAAAATCAGACTTTACCTAATGAGGGTTCTTTGCTATGGGACGGCACGAATGAGGAGAGAAATCGTGTTTTACCCGGCTATTATGTTGTACTCTTTGAAATTTTCAACCTTTCGGGCAAAAAGGAAACCTACAAAGAAACCGTAGCGGTGGTAGGAAAATTTTAGAGGCAACTCCTAATCTTTCAACAATTTTTTACTTCAATACTCGTTCATTTCAAAAAAATCTTTCTACTATGCGTTACTACTTACTTATTTTGCTACTAATTGCTTTTGTTTCTGCGGAAGCACAAAAAAAGAAAAAAACACCCAAAAACCTGCTCACAGTGGCATTTTACAATCAGGAAAATCTTTTTGATACCGAAGATGACCCTACGATTGATGACTCTGAATTTTTGCCTACTTCTGCTAATCAGTGGGACGAGGCAAAATATCAGAAAAAACTTGCCAATATGGCGTATGCTATTAGCACCATAGGACACAATGCTCCTGATATTTTAGGACTTTGTGAAGTAGAAAATCGCCGAGTTTTAGAAGATTTGATAAAACAAGAAACTATCGCAAAATACAATTACGGCATTGTACATTACAACTCACCCGACGAAAGAGGGATAGATGTTGCTTTAATTTACAAGAAAAGCACTTTTCAGCCTTTTGCTGATAAAAGTTTGCGTATAGAACTGCCCAACGGCGATAAAACGCGTGATGTGCTTTTAGTTTCAGGCATTTTGGCTAAAAAAGATACCTTACACGTTTTTGTAGTGCATTTCCCTTCGCGTAGAGAAGGAATAGAGGTGAGTGAACCTCGTAGAATAGCGGCGGCAAGTAGGGTGCGTCAGGCGGTAGATTCTCTTTTTCAGAAAAATCCCCAAAGTAACATTATTTTAATGGGCGACTGGAACGATGAGCCTTACAACAAAAGCCTTACAGAAGTTTTAAGGTCAAAAGCTGATGCTCAAAATCTGCAAAAAGGGGAGCTATTTAATCCGATGGGTCGGCTTAAAGCAGAAGGATTTGGCTCGCACGCTCACTATAATAGCCGAGAGAAAAAAGTAGAGTGGAACGTGCTTGACCAAGTAATTCTTTCTCAAAATTTGCTGAATAAAAAAAGTAAATTGCAATATCTGCCTAATTCAGCCACTATTTACAAACCCGACTTTCTTTTGCAACAAGAACCTGCTCAATACAAAGGGCAACCTCTACGAACTTTTGCGGGGAAACGCTATTTAGCAGGTTATAGCGACCACCTGCCCGTTTTTGTGAATTTGAAAGTAAAATAAACAACTGCAAAATATGCAAGTTAGTGTAGAAATTAGTCTTTATCCTTTGACTAACGATTTTGAACCAATAATTTTAGATTTTATTGAAAAACTCAAAGATAACTCTTTGGAAGTGCAGACAAATGGTATGAGTACGCAGATTTTTGGCGATATAGATGTTATTTTGCAAAAGATTAGTGAAGCAATGAAGGAAATTTATGCTAAAAATAGGGCAATTTTAGTAATGAAAATGGGAAAAGGAACGTTGAAATTAGCATAAACTTAAAATTCGCAAAAAGAAGCCACGAATGGCACGAATTTTAACTAAAATTATTCGTGCATTCGTGGCAATTTTGTAACTATACTGCCACAGGCATACCTTGAAAACAACTCCTTTTTAGTAATGAAAATGGGAAAAGGAACGTTGAAATTAACATAAACTTAAAACTTACAAAAATAAGCCACAAATGGCACGAATTTTAACTAAAATTATTCGTGCATTCGTGGCAATTTTGTAACTATACTGCCACAGGCATACCTTGAAAACAACTCCTTTTTAGTAATGAAAATGGGAAAAGGAACGTTGAGATTAGCATAAACTTAAAATTCGCAAAAAGAAGCTACGAATGGCACGAATTTTAACTAAAATTATTCGTGCATTCGTGGCAATTTTGCAACTATACTGCCACAGGCATACCTTGAAAAACTGCTCCTTTTTTGGTTGCTTCGTGAGGATATTTCACGTGCCATTCAAATTCATCTCTAAAATGCCTTACAGCAGATTGTACGGGCCAAGCCGCCGCTTCTCCCAACGGACAAATGGTCTTCCCTTCAATATTATTGGCAATACCTACAAGCAAATCAATATCTTGCATTGTGCCTTTTCCATATTCTATTTTCTGCAAGACTTTTTCAAGCCAGCCTGTACCTTCGCGACAAGGACTGCACTGCCCGCAAGATTCGTGATGATAGAACTTGGCAAGACTCAAAGTGTTTTTTACGATGCAAACGCTTTCGTCCATTACGATAAATCCTCCCGAGCCGAGCATTGTACCTGTCTGAAAACCGCCATCATTGAGCGATTCATAGGTCATTAGTCTTGGTTCGCCTTTGGCGGTTTTGAGTATCAGATGAGCAGGCAGTACAGGTACGGAAGAACCACCTGCAATTACAGCTTTCAATTTTTTGCCATTTTTGATGCCTCCGCAATACTCATCAGAATAAATGAACTCCTCCACAGGCACTCCTAACTCAATTTCATAAACACCCGGCTTATTGATATGCCCACAAGCAGAAATGAGTTTAGTTCCTGTACTTTTGCCGATACCAATTTTAGCATATTCATCACCGCCATTATTTACTATCCAAGAAACAGAGGCAATAGTTTCTACGTTATTTACCACCGTAGGGCAACCATACAAACCTTTTACAGCGGGAAAGGGGGGTTTATTGCGAGGATTCCCACGTTTGCCCTCCAAACTTTCTAAAAGTGCAGTTTCTTCGCCGCAAATATATGCCCCTCCGCCTGGGTGTACGTATAAATCCAAGCTGTAATCAGTGCCAAGAATGTTTTTGCCCAAAAATCCTGCATTATAGGCTTCTGCAATAGCTTTTTCTAATATTTTTATCACATACAACATTTCGCCTCTTACGTAAATGTAAGAAGTTTTGGCTCCTAATGCATAACTGGAAACAATCATTCCTTCAATGAGAGCGTGAGGAATGCGGCTCATTAGGTATCTGTCTTTGAAAGTACCGGGTTCAGATTCATCGGCATTGCAAACTAAATAACGAGGCACTCCTTCGGGTTTTGCCAAAAAACTCCACTTCATACCCGCAGGGAAGCCCGCTCCACCACGTCCCCGCAAGCCCGATTTTTTTACTTCTTCGGTAACTGCATCGGGAGTCATTGTTTTGAGGGCTTTTTCTACCGAACGATAGCCCCCCATTTTCCGATACACCTCAAAGGTTTCAATTCCCGGAACGTTGATATGCTCAGTAAGAATTTTAATACCTGCCATATACTAAAATTTATGCTATAAAAAAATGTGCAAATGAAATGTTTTAGTTTTTTTCAAAAATAAGAGATTTTGTTGTTTTATCAAAATTAAACAGACTTTAATTGACTTTGAAGTAAGCAACGGACTTTCTCGCAAACAAAATCCCCTCGTTTAATGTAATCAACAAATTCAGATAAAGTGAAAAACTTTGTATTATCTTCGTCTAATAAGTTAGGTTTAGCTTTACTTTTCATATAGTTAAAATATGTGGTTTCTTTTTCTGTCAAAAAAAATTTTCTTCCTAGTGCTTTTGCAGTTTTTCCGACCGTACCGCTTCCTGCAAAAGGGTCAAAAACCAAATCTCCTTTGAATGAATAATACTGAATTACTCTTTTGCATAACTCTACGGGAAAAACTGCCGAATGTACTTTATCAAAACAAGGGTCTATTTTCCATACATTTGTTGTTTCATAGCCTTCGGGAACCAAACTTGCTTGAATGGTCTCTTTGTCATAATTTCTGATATTCCAATCAATGAGTTTGGTTGTTTCTTTACGATAAACCATCAAGTATTCGGTTACTGCATTAGGTTTGTACATTAGTGGCTTTCGGTGTTGCATAAATCCACCTATGCGATTTTTTACAGAATAATCAGGTTTTTGCCAAATAATATCGTCTATGAATTCCCAACCATTTTTAACCAAGTAAGGGTGTAAATCAAAAGGGATTGGGTATCTTTTGCTTGAATGTGAGCGACTTACACGAGGAATAATAATAGGTGAGGTATTAACTATTAAGAAGCGTCCTTCTTTAGTAATTCGATGCACTTCCTTGAAAACTGCCTCTAAAAATTCTAAATAAGCCTGATAACTTGGGTAAATAGAGTAATCTCTTGCGTTATAGTAAGGCGGTGAAGTAAAAGTCAGATGTATGCTTTCATTTGGTACATATTTTAGCACTTCCAAAACATCACCATTGACAACGACATTTTTCAGAAAGTCATAAGTTTGTATTTGCGATAGAGCAGGTTGTTTTATTTTTTCTTTTTCTGCAAAAAATTCTTTATAAATAACATTTCTTACTATTTCATTTGGGTGGTTTATTAAAGGCTTTAATTGATTTTCAACCTCTTGGTCATTTTCAAAAGTTAGTAAAGCACGTATTGCTTGACATACAATTTTAGGGTCTGTATCTTGTAAAATTCTCAATAGGATTTCTTTGTTTTTAGGGTCTCTCATTCTTCCAATTGCTGAAACTATTTCTCGTTTTACGGATGTATTTGTTTCGTTATCAAACATCTGATAAAGTTGAGAAACAAAATATTCATTGTTTATTTTACCGATATTTTTAACTGCTAGAAGTCTTACTTGTGGATGCTCGTGTTTAAGTAGAGGGATTAAAAAATTGCCGTCAAAGTTTTTGGGTAAATGTCCTAAATTTTCTAAAACAAATACAATACTTTTAACATCTTTATGTTTATCAATCAAATAGCCTAAATTCCCTTTACTTTGGTTTTTAAGTTCTTTTATCATTTCTTTGGTAAGCACCATAAACAAATTCTATTTTATGAGTGTAAGCTACAAATTTTTTAGAGATTTTTTGATTGAGAAATTACTCAAACCTCAAAATTTACTTCTGATAGAGGTTTTTATCTAAAAAAATCACTTTTTTGATTTCGCGAATTTGTTCGGGGGTTGCCAGAGCGGGGCGGCGTTCGGTAGCGGTAAAAGTAAAAATAGGGATTGCCTGCACCATTTTCCCTTGATAGAAATAAGTATGCAAGAAAAAGCCTTGTCTTACGCCAATTCGGTGGATTTGGTCAAAGAGAAAGTTTCCAAAGCCGTGAAAAATAGGTTTGCCCTTGTAAAACTCAACTTGCTGAACTTGGTGAGCTTGCGAACCATATACAAAATCTGCCCCCCAATCTATGAGATATTTAGTGATTTTGGCTTGACTTTTAGTAGGAGCGTAAGAGTCGGTTTCATCAAATTGTACCGAAGCAATAATATAGCTAATATCGGGGTTTTTGCGTAAATCTTGCAAGATTTGCATTACTTTGAGGCTATCATAAGCCGCTGCTCCTACACTATTGCCACGCCTGCCCGCACACTCATTCACAGGGCAACTTTCGTTGAACCCCACCATAGCGATTTTTTTGCCGTCTTTCAGTGTAAGAATTAGAGGCTTGTAGGCATCTTCTACGCTCAATCCACCACCAAAAACTTGCATACCATTCGCTTTGTACCATTCATAGGTTTGGATATAACCCTCTTTTCCATAATCCAAATTATGATTGCCCGTCAGTTCTACAATATTCACTCCCAATTTGGTGAAAATTTCTAAATGCTTGGTTTTCATACAAAAACGCATTCCGGGTACATATTCGCAACGGTCGGTGGCACTGACTTCGTTGCTAATATGCAGAAAATCGCTTCCTTTTACACTTTCCAAAATGTTTGCCAAAAGCCAGTCTGTGCCATTTTGGTCGGTGGCACGTCCCATATAACGCGTAACCGCAGTAGTGCCTGTAAGCGTAAAACGTGTAATTTTTTGTTTGAAATCAAATTTTTCTTTGGTGTTGCTCCAAGCGTAGAGAGGATATTTTTCAGGGTTTTGGAAAAAAGAAACACTATCTATCGCAATAGCCTTAAATTGGGGAGTACTTTCAGAAAGCAAAGTCAAAAGGAGGTTATTTTTTGCCAAAGGGGCAAACTCATAAATATTTTTAAGTTTTTTTAAGTTTATTATGTTGCAAGAAAATACTCTTTTTACTCTTTCAGCCGAACTTTCTAATACATAGATTTCACCTGCACAAAACTTCTTTTGGACTTCGGTGAAAGGGATATTTTCTGAATTTACCCCAAAACCTGTTAGCACTAAAATAGGTTCGGTGTTTTCTTTGATGATTTGGGTAGTATCAGCCGTTTTTTTACCCTGCGAGGGGGTACAACTTTGAAGGAAATACGAAGTTGCAATAATCCAAAAAAAGTAATTGATGAGTTTCATTTTTTTGTTTTTGCAAAAATAAGAAAAAAAGGGCTTTTTAGCCCTAAATTAAACGTGATTTGAACAATTTTTATTCGCCCAACATCACAAAACCTGCCCAATAGTAAGGAAATTTGTATTTATCGCGAATTTGTTTTTGAGCATTTCTGAAAGCCTGCACTTGGTTTGGATTTTTAAGTAGTTCGCTATAAAAACTTTGCATCAGTTCTTGGGTAGCGGTATCATCTACTTTCCAAAGACTCATAATCAGGTTTTTAGCTCCTGCGATTTTGAAGGCTCTTTGCAAACCATAAACGCCTTCACCTGCTTGTACTTTGCCCAGACCTGTTTCGCAAGCCGAAAGTACTACCAAATTCACATTATCCAAAGGCAAGTTCATAATTTCGTAAGCAGTCAGGATACCATCTTCTTGGTCGGGAGAGCGTTTGGGATTTACGAAATAATCAGTAACGCCTGCAAGTATCAAGCCTGAACGTAGGAGAGGGTCATTATTTTCTTGTGAATCTTCGGAAATTTCGGTGCTGATAATGGCATTGCTTCGTTCTTCAAAATCGGAAGGAATAAAAAAGCCGTGTGTGGCTAAATGGAGCATATTGTATTGCTGAATTTCCGCTTTCAAGTTGGCTTCGGTGGCATCGGCACGGAGCAACTTTTTTACTTGCAAGCCATTGAGCTTCTGCAAAATGCTTTCAATATTACTTACTTCTTTATCAGTGGCAGGCAAACTTGTAAAAATAGGATTTTGTATCCAGTAACTACTCTGCTCCTCCAAATTGATAGTTTCACCACTAATTTTCAGGTTGTCATCAATCTGATAGAAAGGATTACCCAAAAGCAAGACTTTGCCTTGCAGTTTGTTTGTTGAGGGTTTTTCTAATAAATCTTTGGCATTTGTCAGAAATACAATATCGGCTCTATCCCAAAGATACTCGTTTTTTTCGGTATCCCAAAGTGCAAGTGGATTGATTTGTGAATAAACGCCATCGGGAGAATAGTAAATTTTTTGAGCATTGCCAATAAGCATTTCCAAAGGTTTCCAGAAATTTTTGTAACTTTCTTTGTCCTCTTTGCGGAACTTAGCAGAATTCTTGTAAAAATACAACTCTTCTTGCTCTAAAACTTTTCCGTTATTCAGGATAATAACTTCGGGATTTTTACTATCTTTTTTTACTGCAAAAACAACATACAAAACTTCTTTATTTTCGCCTTGCACACGCAAAAACTCTAACCAAACATCTTTCTCTGATAGCCGTTTCTGAATATCTTTCCAAGAAATAACTTTTGTGCTAAATGCTTCATCAAAGGCTTTAGATTTAGCTGAAAGAGATTTTTCAAGATTTTTAGCTTTATTTTCCAAACTATCCAAGTTGATACCTCGGCGTTTTAGTTCGGCAGTGCCTAAATTAGATAATTTGGCAATCATTTCACGAAGTTTTACCCATTCATCATATTGAGCGAGCAGTTGAGCGTCTTTGCTTGACAAAATCTCTTTACGAGCTTTTCCTGTGCTATTGAGAATAATGCCTTTGGTCATTACGAGCAAATCCAGTGCTTCGCCTGCAAGAACTTCATTTTTGGGAATTTTACCTTTAACACAATTAGCAGTAAAAAGCACAAAATTATCCAAATAAGGTTTATTGACAGCCCAAAATTGTCTTTTTTCATTTTCGCTCAAAGTGCTAAAATTTTTCTGAATAAGCGAGAGTGTATTTTGTGTAAGTTGTTGAAAGAGAGGTATAGCGGCTGGAAATTTGCCTTGCTCTTGCAAAAGCATACAAAAATTGTTGAGCGTAGCTAGATAGTTGGGGTGCTTGTCGCTCAAATTCGTTTTAAGAATAGCCAAAGCATCTTTGTAAAATTGTTCGGCTTGAGCAAATTGTTTGTTAGAGGTATAAAGTACTGCCAAATTGTTCATACTTGCGGCAATAATAGGGTGATTTGCCCCGAAAATTTTCTTACGAATTTCCAAAGATCTTTTGTAAAGTGGTTCAGCTTTGGCATTTTGTTGTGTGCTTTGGTAGAAGTTTGCCAAATTATCCAGAGAGGTGGCATATTCAGGATTTTCTTCGCCTAAAAGGCTTTTCCGAATATTGAGAGCTTCTTGGTAAAGTGGTTCGGCTTTTTCAAAATTACCAGCCTTTTTGTAAAGCGTTGCCAATGCATTGAGCGTAACGGCATAATCGGGGTGCAGCTCGCCCAAAACTTCCTTGCGAATATTTAAACATTTCTGAAAATTATTGATGGCTTCGCTGAAACGCCCCATTTTTCTTTGTAAATTACCATAATTTTGAAGTGCATTGGCATATTCAGCCGATTTTTCGCCTATTTGTTTTTGAAAAATACTTAGAGCGGTTTGGAAATAAGGCTCTGCTTCTTTGAATTTACCTGCATCGCTATACAGTACGGCATAATCGTTGAGGAGTTGGGCGTATGCGACACTATTTTCATCAACTTTGGTAAAGCGAGCAAGGGATTGTTTGTAGATTTTTTCGGCGTCATCGTAACGTCCAAGCGACTTATAAAGTTTTGCCAAATTGTTTTGTAGTGTAGTAAAAGCGAAGTGTTTTTCTCCAAATTGTTTTTTACAAAAATCAATGGCTTTGCTGTATAGTTTTTCGGCTTCTGTAAAGCGACCTTGATTTTTGTATAAATTGGCAACGATTTCTAAAGTTTCAATGTAATCTACTTCTGCTCCTTGCATTTGCGACTCGTAGCTTTGCAGGGCTTGGATAAATAATTTTTCAGATTCTTGATATTTACCTGTTTCGTAGTAAAAACCGCCTAAATTGATGAGCCAGATAGGATAATTGGGCGAACTTTGAGCCGCAGTATTATTGATAAGTTGTTCATAGTAGGGACGGGCTTCTTTGTATTTACGTAAAGAGGCGTAGCAATCAGCTACATTAGCTAAACTTTTCCAGTAATAAGGGTGATTTTCGCCGACTAATTCTTTGAGTTGTGGCAAAATTTGCTGATAAGCCTTAATGGCTTTTTCGTTTTCACCTCGTTTAGATAGTAATTCTGCCAGGTGCATACTAATTTCTAAAAACTCGGGTGATTTTTCCTGTTTTAAACCTTTTAGCAATTGTTGTGCTTGTTGATAGGTTTTTTCAGATTCAATATTTTTGTTTTGCTCTTTGAGAATATTTCCCAAATTGGTTAGAGCTGTGGCGTATTCTAATGTATTTTGGTTTTTAGTAGCAGTATAATGTTCTATTGCATTTCGGTAATAATTTTCGGCAATATGATAGTTTTTACGGATAAACTCCAAGCGTGCCAAATCATTGATTAAATCTACGTATTGAGGGCTTTTTTGACTATTTTTTTGCTCAATCTGATAGGCTTTTAGTAGGAGCGGTTCTGCTTTTGTAATATCTTTGCTATCTAAATACAGCCCTGCCAGTGAAATAAGTGTTTCTTGGTATTTAGGCGAATTTTGTTGGTTATTTTTTTCAAAACTTTGCAAAATACTTTCAAAGAGAGTTTGGGCTTTGGGATATTGACGAGTTTGTGTATAGCATACGGCTAAATTGAAAGCGGTTTCTTGGGTGAGTTGGTGATTTTCACCGAGTTCTTTTTTGCGAATGTTGTAGGCATTTTCAAAATAAGAAGTAGCGTCTTTGTAATCTCCTTTCAGGCTCACCAACACAATACCGAAAGCATCGGAAGCAGTAGCAAAATCAGTGTTTTGAAGGTTATTTTTTTGATAAATGGCAATAGCTTTGGAAAGGTTTTTTTCTGCTTCTTTGAAATTTCTCGCTTTAATTTGTGTCAGGGCTTGATTGGTGAGGGTTTTGGCAAATTCGGGGCTTTCTGCACCTTGCTGTGTTGAGCTATTGGAAATTTGGGGGTTTGAGGTGTTTTGTTCTTTTTTGAGTTGAGCGAGCAATTTGTCTGCTTCGGCTTGGCGATTAGTTTGGGTGTAGAATTGGGCGAGTTTATCTACGGTCTTGATGTAGTCGGGGTGTTGAACGCCCAAAGCCTTTTTACGAATAGCCAGACATTGTTTGTAGGCTTTTTCGGCTTTTTCAACTTCGCCTGCGGCGGCACAAAAACCTGCAAGATTGTAGTAAAACGAGGCGATTTTTTCCTGATTACCTTCTAAGGCTTTTTCTGCCAGAGATTCTGCTTCCGAGCCGAAAGCACAGGCTTGGGCATAGTTTTTGTTTTTACCCTCCTGAGCCATTTTTTGGTACAAATCTCCAAATTGCTCTTGAATTTTATGAAGTGGCTGAGCGTGGAGATGTAAGCGGAGTATCACTAAAATCATTAAAGATAGCAGTTTTTTCATAGACGTTCTTTTTTGAGGTTAGAAATTTATTTTTCCTGATATGCAGGTAGCGTAAAGGTAAAAGTTGAACCCTTGCCTACTTCGCTAACTGCATAAATTGTGCCACCACTTTTTTCTACAAACTCCCGAGAAAGCACTAATCCCAAGCCCGTACCTTTTTCGCCTAAAGTACCCGAAGTAATGTGTTTATTATTCCAGTTGAAAAGATTTTTCAAAATACTTGATTCTATACCAATGCCAGTATCACTAACCGAAATTTCTATGAAATTGCCTTTATTTTTTGCACTCACCTTGATTTCTCCCCCTGAAGGTGTGAATTTCATTGCATTGGAAACTAAATTACGGATAACTAAATCGGTATAGTTGGGGTCAGCAACTACTACACTATTTTTGGGGATAGCGTATTTGAGCGTTATATTTTTGGATTGAGCATAAACTTTGAACAATTTGAGTTGCTTATCAATCAAATCTCGCAAATCAAAGGCTTTGGACTCAAAGGACATTTCCTGCATCTGCACTTTTGCCCAAGTAAGTAGGTTATTGATGAAATCAAACAATCCGTCAATAGATTTATCCAAGTCTTGGGCGGTTTTTTGTATTTCTTCGGTGGTGAGCTTATCCGAAAACTTGGTCAGCAAACCTACCATAGCTTTCAGCGAATTGAGAGGGCTTTTGAGGTCGTGAACTATGATAGAAAAGAACTTATCTTTCATTAGGTTGGCTTCGCGAAGTTCTTGTTGCGATTTGAGCAAATCTGCATTGGTTTTGGCTAAATTTTCGGCATTGAGGCGAAGTTGATTTTCATTGGCTTTTATTCTATCATAAGCCTCTTGCAGACTTTTATTTTTAGCTTCAATTTCTTTTACATAGGTATTAAGCGTGCTTACCGCAGGACGAAAAACAAATAAAGCTTCAATAAATAATACCAGCAAGGCGAAAATGGTAAGCCATAATTCAACTTTACCCCAGTATGCAATTTCATCGGCGGCTTTTTGGTCGTATGCAAAGCTCAAATCCAACATTCGGTTAGAAAAATCGCGTGCTGTTTCTGTTATTTGGGGTTGCATATTTTTAACCTTAGCAAAAAAAAGAAGGCTATCTTTGGGTAAAATTTCTTTTCCCATTTGTAAAATTTCTTTGATATGCTTGCTGAAAGGCTCATAGTAGAGGTCGGTATTCTGAAAATCAGCTTTAATTTCTTCAGTATTAAAATCTTTGTTCAAGCCGTAATCTTCATCACCTTCTTTCAAGCCTTTGTAGGCTTTTTGGAGCAACTCAAAATCAAATTCTATTTGCTCTAAAATGGTACGAGCTGAATCTGTGGTAGGCACTTTGGAAATCAGTAAGGTTTGCAGAGCAATTTCTTGGGCATAAGTAGCACAAGCTCCATTGAAATTTATCATTCTGCCAATATGAGAACGTTTATCGGAAGGGTCGTTAGGGTCTGAAACTAAATTTTGATTGACAAAAACATAACTCAAAATAGTAACCAAAGCTATAACACTTAAAGCCGTGATGTAAATAATAGTCAGTCGTTTGGAAACATTGTAGTGGTTGTTCATTCTAAAAAAATTTAATCTTTGGCAGAGACAAAATTACAAATCTTTTGCAGAAAAGAAAGAAAATTTTGAAAGGTTTTGAAAAAGGAACAACAAGGCGGGCTTCGCTTTCAGCGAAGCCCGCCTTGAAAAAATAATTTCCTAAAAAAACTTTATTTTTTCAAAAATTGCTCCGTGCGATTATCAAAAGAAACGTAATATACACCACGAGATAGGTTGCTTACATCAACTTCCTTGCCTTTACCCTTTTTCAAGACTTCTTTTTTCATATTGCTAATTTCATAACTTACTATGGCAGTAAAGTAAATTTTATTGCTTACATTACGAGGATAAAATTTTACCATTCCTTGCGTAAAGTTGTAATCCAGCACATTGGAATAAGTAATTTGTCCGCTTCTTTCTTGATGTTTGATGCGATATTTGTTTAAGCCAACGTTGTGTGTAACGGGAAGAGTGTAAGAGTTTGTACTTTGGGGGTTTTGAGCTTGGAGGGTAGTTACATTGGTCCAGTTGTTATTTATCATTCTTTCCACGTAATAGACGCTGTTAGCGGTTTCGCCTTCTACAGACCAGACAAGATTTTTTTCATTGGCGGTAAAACTTGTAAATTTGAAATTGCTGTGTCCCCTAAGCACCCAAGGGTTAATAACTTTGGGCTTACAACCTTCGGTATGTACAATTTTAATTTCTACTGCACTACCAATAGCAAGGGAAGCTAAATTGATTTCAAAAGAACTCGTTCGAGGCGATCTTACTACAATGTTGCCATTCAGGTAGACGAATTGAATGCAATAACTTTTTTGGTCAGTAGAAAGTGGATTGTGAATATATACATTTTTCCCTTGATAAGTTCCTTTTACAACTACTTCTTGGGAGAAGGTAAGTAAGGAATGCATCAAGAACCATAGCGTAAGGCTAAAATAATAGCGGGTTTTCATAAATTACCACCAAAAAACAAAAAATCTATAAGGTTGATACGGCAAAGCTACAATTTTTGTGCTAAATTTGCTACAAAAGTGTAAAATATTTAAAAAAATTGCAACAAAAATTTTTGTTTCGTTTCAAATATAAAAACGTTTTTTTACGAAAAAAAGCCTCAACAAAAGAAAATTTTGCACAAAAATTCGTATGATAGAAAAGAAAAATTACATTCAAACCGCCAAAAAGAAAGAAAGAGCAGTACTTGCCGCCATTCATACCCCCCAGCAAAGTAGAGAGCAAACACAAGAATACCTTGATGAACTCGCCTTTCTTGCCGAAACTGCAAACGTAGAAGTGGTAAAGCGGTTTGTTCAGAACTTGCAGAAAATTGATGCTAAAACTTTTTTAGGAAAAGGTAAAATTTTGGAAATCGCAGATTTTATTCAAAAAAATGAAATTGATACCATTATTTTTGATGATGAACTGACACCTTCACAAGTAAAGCATCTGGAAGCTATCTTGAAATGTAAAATTTTAGATAGAAGTCTGCTGATACTTAATATTTTTGCACAAAGGGCACAAACAGCACAAGCTAAAATTCAGGTAGAACTTGCTCAATATCAGTATATTTTACCTCGCCTGACGCGTATGTGGTCGCATTTGAGCAAACAACGTGGGGGAGTAGGTATGAGAGGACCCGGTGAAAAGGAATTAGAAACTGACCGCCGTATCGTCAATGATAAAATTGCTCTTTTGAAAGAAAAACTCGCTCACATTGAACGCCAAAGCCAAACCCGCCGAAAAGCTCGTAATACAATGGTGAGAGTGGCTCTTGTAGGTTATACCAACGTTGGTAAATCTACGCTGATGAACTTGCTCTCTAAAAGTAATGTTTTTGCTGAAAATAAACTTTTTGCTACCGTAGATTCTACGGTTCGTAAGGTAGTTTGGAACAGAGTACCTTTTTTGCTTTCTGATACCGTAGGATTTATTCGTAAATTACCTACAACCCTGATAGAGTGTTTCAAATCTACGCTTGCCGAAATTGTGGAAGCGGATATTCTGCTTCACGTGGTTGATATTGCTCACCCTTCTTTTGAGGAGCAAATGCAAGTAGTAATGCAAACACTTGCTGAAATTAAAGCGGTAGATAAAAAAATTATTACTATTTTCAACAAAATAGATGTCTTGCGTGAAAAAATTTATCAGGAGGCAATTCCTGATGAAGCCCCCTTGCATTTGCAAGAAATTTACGCCCAAAAGAAAGCTGATAACAGCCTTTTTATTTCAGCCACTAAGCAAGAAAATATTGAAGCTCTGCGACAAATGATTTTTGAGGCTGTTTCGGAGCGTTATTTTCAGATTTATCCACACAATACCGAAAATTTTTTACAACAATTCCTGATGAGCCATAGTTTTGAATAAAATGGATAGCGATGAGCATTTCAGAGAAATACAATCTTTCTCCCAATGATATTGACCGAATCGTAGAAATGGCTTGGGAAGACCGTACCCCCTTTGAGGCTATTGAGGCTCAATTTGGTTTGAAAGAACAAGAAGTGATTGAACTAATGCGTAGCGAGATGAAAAAAAGTTCTTGGAAGCATTGGCGAAAACGAATGAATAACCGAAAAACCAAGCATCTACAAAAAAGAATAGAGCAAATGGGGCGTTTTCGTTGCTCTCGGCAAAAAGCTATTAGTCATAACAAAATTACGTGATGCCTAACGTAATACGTATTCAATTTCCATTTCTGGGTTGATGTTTTCACCAACGAGTAAAGTATCCGTGCCATTGCCTTCAATTACGTCAAAGAAAAGCATATAACGTTTGGGGTTTTCGGTACTTTGAGCCAAAACGTGTCTTACTTCGCCTTTACCACGCATAAATGTAGTGCCTTGCCCCTCAAAAAAGAAACTGCCAATATCGGTCATTTGCCATTTTTCGGTTTTTCCAGGTAATTGAAAAGTAACATAAGCGGTTTGTTCGCTATCGGCAAAAATCATAGCAGGACCGGGGTTTTCGTCTGTTCCCTCAAAAAATGGCGTGAGCGAAAAGGAGAGAGGTTCTTTTTCCATAAAAAACCAAACAATATCAATGCCCTCACCTTTGGGCATACTAACCAAATAGCGGTTTTGGTCTAAACAAATAATCGGAAAGTATCTGCCTGTGGCAATGTGGTTATCATATTCGTCCCAAGTCATTTCTATTAGTTTGCTTTTGCCTATTACTTGGTAGTTGTTGTTCCAATGTACCAAAATATCATTAACCTGCAGTAATTCTAATTTTTCGAGAAGGGGCTTGTTGTAAAATTCCATTTTTCTTTGTTCTTGAAGTTTGATTTCGTCTATTTTTTGTTTTTCTTTTTGGTAGTTTTTGTAAATACGCCACGAGAGCCAAATGGTGCCTGCAATAACTACTCCCCAGCCTACATAAAAGTAAAAAAAAGCCAATTCCATTAGATTTTTACTTATTTTTGAGTGAAAACTTATCTTCGTCTGCCTCCACTTCTGCTTCCGCCCCAAGAGCGAGAGTCTGAGCGGCGAGAGCTACTACTGCTTGAACTTGATGATTTCCTGCTGCTGCTACTACTCCAAGAACGGCTGTCAGATTTTTTGCTTGATGAGTAACTTTTGCTTGATGATGAACTACTGCTTGAACGATTGGAAGAGTAAGAACCTCCACCACCACTTTTAGAATAATTACTACCCGAAGAATAATCTCGGCGTGGTGAGCTACGCTTAAAAGTGTAGCTATAAGCCCTTTCCGACATTTGAGAGCTTTTCTGTAAATGGCTGAGAGCCATTGCCCAATTTGCCATCATTGCATATTGTAGAGCCAAATTATGCGAAGCCAAAGCATCTTGATAGTCTTTATTGGTAGAGCCATTTTTCTTGATTTCGGCAAGTTCTTTGTTTATATCATCATATTGCGATTTGAAGGCTTCGTACTGCTCAATTTGTGTAGAAAATTCGTTCTGCAAAGCAGGTTCAATAGCAATTAGGTTATCCAAGGTGATGTAAGCAGAAAGAAAATCTTGGTTAGTAAAAAACTGATAGGCTTTGGTATAGATGTTTTGAGCGGCTATGAGTAATGAGTCAGTTTTACGCAGAGCAGTATTTCGGTTGAAAATTTTATCTTTGGCAGAAATAGAATCTACTTGCTTTTTGATATTTTGAATGGATTTTCCATAAGCAAGAACTCTATTGGTAGTTGCTACTTCAATTTGAGGAAAATCTTTTACCCAACGTTCCAAACGTTCTGTTTCTGCGTTGCTCTGATTGATTAGAAATTCTGTGTTTGGAATAAGTTGGTTCAAGTTATCATAGCTTAATTTTTCTTGCAAGGGCAATCCCTGATTGATTTTTTCTATAAGTGAAAATTGTTGATTGAGCTTTTTTTGATTTTCTTCATAAAATTTCCAAGCCGAAAATAGATATTCTTTTTCTCTGCCCGAAAACTGGTTGATTTTAGGCTGTAGAGTAGCAATTCTTGCTTGTAAATTGGAATTTTGTTTTTTCCATACTTCCCATTTTTGTTCAAGAGTTTCAAAAGCGTATAGAATTTTGTGCTTATCTCTGAACGTGTTTATAAGGCGATGAAGTATTTGTAAGTTGTCATAAGCATTAGATAGGTCTTGCCAGTTGCCACTTTGTACAGCCTTATCCTTAATAGCAAAGACCCTTTCAATTTCTGTTTCCACATTTTGAAAATCTTTTCTAAAATTTTGAATATTGCTTTCCTGAATTATATTCAGAACCTTATTACAGGTTTTTGAAAAATTGAGCCAAGTGTCTTTGGCAAAATTTTCATATTCTTGGGAAATAGCTTTTTGGGCGGTTTTTGGGGCGATGACAAAGGCACTTATCAGCCCTATTACAAGCAAAATAGCAGGAGCAATGATATTTTTCCGAAGTAATACAGCAGAAATCATAGTTATGTGGTATTTTTGCTAAAAATAGCAAAATGTTTTAATCATTCCTAAAATTATCGTTAAAAAATTTTATCAAGTTAATCGCTTCAGCTTCTTTGTTGGCAGGAATGGGGAGCTCAAAAGTTTCTGTACTTCTGCCGTGTCTCACTTTGAAAGAATAGTAAAGTGTGAGGGTCTTTGCTTTTTCGTCATAGGAAATTTCTTCCAAACGAGAGCCATAGCCTCTCCAAGTGTGAAACTGCCCCGATAGCCAAAGGGCATTCGGAGAAATAATGACCTCTCCTTCTTTTTTTATTCTGTTGTTCAGAGTCGCTTTGTTGTAGGAATAGCCTAATCCAAATACTAAAATCCAGACTAAAAAAATTACCAAGAAAGTTTGTATAGATGCTTCGCTAAATTCATCGGCTATAAGAAAAATCAAAGCAACAATAATCATAATAATAGTGGTTGCTTTCATTAGAGCTTTGGCAGAGCTTTGTTTTTCTTGTGTATCTTTTTGAATAAATTTTTCCCACGTGGGTTTATCATATTTCCAATGAATTAGAATGTTTTTTCCCTGACGAATTTCATCAAGCATTAAGGCTCTTTTTCTGAACAAAAAGAAAATAACAATAGAAGTAACCCCCACAAAGAAGCCCAAAAAGACCATAGGTCCAATAAATTCCTTGAAGGTGTCTTCATCTAAAATGGGCAAGGACATTACCACAAAGCCTATGAAACCTATAAACAAAGTAATGAAGGCATTTCGCCATTCTTTGTTGGGGATATGCAGGTTATTTTCCTGAATAAAGCTGTTTTTTAGAGTAACATTAGCCATACGTGTATCATTTTTCTGCAAAAGTTAAAGGGTCTATTCTTGCCAAAAAATGAGTTAGCTCATTACAAAGGCTAACATCAGACAGGCTCAATCCATTTGCCGTCTTCTTTGATGAGGTTAATGAGTTCATCAAGGGCATTTTCTTCGGCTACGGTGCGTTTGACTATTTCTTTGCCCCTATACAAAGAAATTTTGCCTTTGCCCGAACCTACATAGCCATAATCGGCATCTGCCATTTCGCCGGGTCCATTTACAATACAGCCCATTATAGCAATTTTGACACCTTTGAGGTGGTCGGTGCGTTTGCGAATTTTAGCAGTAACTTCTTGCAAATCAAAAAGCGTTCTGCCACAACTTGGGCAAGAAATGTATTCGGTTTTTGTAATGCGTGTGCGTGTAGCTTGCAAAATACCAAATGCCAGACTATTGCCTTCTGAGATTAGCTCATTAGGCACGGAAATCATCAAGCCATCGCCTAATCCGTCTAATAGCAAGCCTCCTATATCGGTAGAGGCATCAATTTGTAATTGTTCCAAATCTTGGGTGCAATAGCTTCGCCAAATTATTACAGGTAAATCAATGCGATTTTGTATGAGCCTTACAACTAATGCCCTAACAGCAGGCAAAGCGTGAGGATTACCTGTTTTCAAAACCATTACCCAAGACTTTTTTTCATTTTGCAAGCGATGAAGCAGTTCCCCTTGTAAATCTGTACTATCTACATCAAGCAAAAGAAAATTGAGTGTGGGGGAGAAATCATTACAAGAAAGATATTCGGTTAGATTGCAAAGAGGATAAGCCTTTTCAGTTTTCTGCTTTAGCCAAACTTGATAATCTTGTATTGCTTGCAAACCATTAGGAAGCATAAAAGGAACAGATTTGTTGCCTAAATACAAAAAATCTGCTCCAAGGTCATTCATTGCCCATTTGTCGGTAGCAGGGAGATAGAAATGTCCAATTTTTTTCAAATCGTCCATTTCAATTTTTTCAAAGGTGGAAAAATCAGCAATCACACGAGGGACATTTTTCGCCCCAATATTCAAAATTTCGCAGGTTTCGCGACGATGATAGGCAAAAGGATTGATAGGGTAGTTTTCAATAGCAGGAATGGGCTTTTGTAGTTTTTCTCGTTCTGTATAGCGATTAACGAGTTTTTTGGCTACGGGAATTTCATATTCAGGGTCTTCGGTGAGCGAAACTCGCACTGTATCGCCTAATCCATCTTCCAAGAGAGTTCCAATGCCTACGGCAGATTTTATTCTACCATCTTCGCCATCGCCTGCCTCGGTTACGCCCAAGTGTAAAGGATAGGGCTTTAAGCCTTCTTCTTGGAGGCGTTGTACCAGAAGCCTGTATGCCTGCACCATTACTTGCGGATTGCTACTTTTCATTGAAAGCACAATATTGTAAAAACCTTCATCTTCGGCAATACGCAAAAATTCCAAAGCAGATTCTACCATTCCCAAAGGGTTATCACCGTAGCGGCTCATAATTCTATCGGAGAGTGAGCCGTGATTCGTACCGATACGCAAAGCTGTACCATATTCTTTACAAATTTTAAGTAATGGCACAAATTTTTCTCTGATGCGTTCAAGTTCGGCTTGGTATTCGGCTTCGGTGTATTCTATAATCTCAAAGCGTTTTCTATCAGCAAAATTTCCCGGATTGATACGTACTTTTTCTACAATGCGAGCCGCAAGTTCGGCGGCATTGGGCGTGAAATGAATATCAGCAATAAGCGGAGTAGTGTAACCTAATTTTCGTAGTTCTTTTTTTATATTTTGTAAATTTTCAGCTTCTTTAATACTTGGTGCGGTAATACGTATGTATTCGGAGCCAGCCTCAATCAGGCGAATACATTCCGCTACTACCGCAGGGGTATTCATTGTATCGGAAATGGTCATAGTTTGCACCCGAATGGGGTTATTACCGCCCAAAGGTACATCTCCAATTTTTACTTCAATCGTTTGCCTGCGTTGATACTTTGTAAGCGAAGGGCAATACAAAAATTTGCTGTGGCTTTGCGTTTCTTGCATAAACAAAAAATTTACCACAAAAATAAACAAAAAACTCAAAGAAAAGTTGTAAGGAGTTGTAAGATATTATGAAATTACATCATATTAAGTTTAAAATTTACTTCACCAACACAAATGCCCCCCAATATTTGGGGTGGATATACTGCTGACGAATAGCTTTTTGAGCTTCATAAAAACTTTCTTGTAGGCTCATACCTTTGTTTTGCCAGTTTTCGTAGAGCATCTCCATAAACTTTTGCGTAGCTTCGTCATCTACTTTCCACAGCGAGATAATCAGATTTTTAGCCCCTGCCTGAAAAAATGAACGTTGCAAACCAAAAACTCCTTCCCCATTCAAAATTGCTCCTAAACCTGTTTCGCAAGCAGAAAGCACCACCAAAGCAGTATTTTGTAATTCCAACTGAGCTACTTCGTAAGCCGTCAGGATACCATCTTCTTTTTCGGAGTTTAACTCGCCCTGTCTTAAACTTTTGCTACAATTTGCCAGTAGCAAACCCGAACGCAAAAGAGGATTTTTATTCACCAAACTTTGCTTTACATCAAGTTCTGAACCCGTATCTACATCTTCTAAAAAAAATCCGTGTGTGGCGATATGCAAAATTTGTGGATTAGATACTTTTTTGATAGCTTCTTCGGTAGCTTGCTTGCTTTGTAACAGATTTACTTGTAAGCCCTTTTTCTGCAAAATATCAGCAATTTTATCTGTTTCTTTTTTCGTACCGGGCAAATAGCTTACACTTTCAAAATCTAAGAAACGAGAAAGTTTTTGCTTTTCTTTGTTAGTGATTTTAGTACTATACCCTCTATTTTCGGGTTTTTCTTGTTTTTCGTCAGTTCCTTGATAATCAGGATAGCCTACGAGAAAAGCATTTTTATTGGAAACTGAAAGATTATCAGTTTCTATTAACTTTTTCAAGTTGGTGAGTTGATAAATTTGCAAAAACTCTCCTAAAAATTGCTTTTTGGTTTCATCATAAAGAGTTGCCAAGTTGATTTTATGATACACGCCATCGGGTGAAAAATAGATTTTCTTGAAATTTGTGCTTTGTAAAACCTTACTTTTTTTGATGATATTTCCCCAAAAGTTGTCGTACAACTCCTGATAAAATTGTGTTTTACGAGTTTCTATCACATTGCCGTAGAGGGCTAATTGTTCTGTTTCTAAAAGTGAGGCATTTGGGGCAAGTAATAATTCGGGGGCTTCTTTGGTTTGGGTAGTAATGATTAAAAAAACATAAGCAGTATCTGTTTTCTGACGATTGGTAGGGTTTTGTGTCAGCGTTCTGATAACCTCAATAGCAATCTCATCATTTTTTAGCTGTTTTTGAATGTCTTTCCAAGAGTATTTTTTGGGTGTTTTGCCTAAATCTACCTTTTTAGAAAGTTCTTTTTCCAAAAAATTAAGTTCTTCTGTAACTTGTTTGATTTGGGTATCGCTTTTTTGGGAAACAGGTGCGTTCAAAAGTTTTAGATACTCATTTTTTTTAGCGAGCCATTGGTTGTAGAGTTGGGTAATTTGAGGGTTTTTGAGAGCTATCACTTTTTTCTGTAAATTTTGTGAAGCCTCCGCAATCATTCCTTTGGTAAGCAGGCGAAAATCCAACAAATCTGCGTAAATATTGGGCTTATACGAAGGATAACGAATGCAGAAATCTATGTAATTTTCAAAAAATCTTTGTTGATTTCTTACAAAACTAATTTTTTCATTTTCTGAAAGTATGGGGAAAATCTGAAAAATTCGTTCTATTTGCTTACTTAAATTTCTTTGATAGATTTTTTCGGCTTCCGAGAAATTATTTTGCAAGCTATGTAGCCAAGCAAGGTTCTGTTCGGCAGTCAGATAAGTTTGATGTTCTTTGCCATAAATTTTTTCTTGGATTTGCAAGGATTCAAGGAGTATAGGTTGAGCTTTCTTATACTCGCCTGCTCGGATAAAATTTGTGCCTACATTATTGAAAACTACCCCTGTAAAAATATTTTCTTTGCCATAAAGTTTTTCGGCTACACTTTTAGCCTTTTCCAAATAGAAAGAGGCTTCTTTGTATTTTTTGGCTTCGGAAAGCGTATAGGCAAGATTGTTGAGTATAGAAAGTAGTTCAGGCTGATTTTCACCATAGTATTTTTGTGCGATTTCCCAACTTTTCAAGCCCAATTTTTCAGCTTCCTCGTAATTGCCTGCCATTGCAAAAATATATCCAACATAACTAATCGCATTGGCATATCTGATATGATTTCTATCCCAAATCTGTTCGGATAAAGACAAAATTTGCTGATACAAGTCTAAAGCCTTCTCTAAATTGCCAAGCGTAATATAGAATTGAGCAAAATTGTTGAGAAGTTCAATATAATTGGAACTTCGCTCTCCAAAAACTTTTTGGCAAATCGTTTGAGCTTCTAAATATTTCTCTTCGGCTTGCAAAAAACTTTCTTTTTCGGTATAAATAACAGCCAAATTTTGCAAAACAGAAATATAATAAGGCGTATTTTTCCCCACATTTTTCTGAAAGTAATCGGCACATTTCATTAGGTCTTTTTCTGCCGTTTCTGTTGCACCGAGTTCTTTTTTTAGCACGGCATAATTCATCAGGCTTATGTGGTATTCGGGGCTATTTTTGCCAAAAACTTTTTCTTTGATGCTTAAAACATTAGCTAAAAGTGGTTCGGCTTGTTTGTATGCTCCTTGCTTGAAATATAAACCTGCTAAATTGCCTAAAATGGTGGCATAAGTGCTTTTTTCTTTACCGAAGTGCTGTTCGCAGAGTTGTTGAGCTTCTTTGTAGAGCTTTTCGGCTTCAACAAAAAACGCCTGATGCTCTTTCAAACTTCCCAAACTATTGAGCGAAAGAATATAATTGAGCTTATCGTTTCTTTCATTGAAAATATTTTTAGCTTCTTGCAAAAGTTTTTCAGCGTCTTGCCATTTGCCCAAATCCTGATATACATAGCCCAATTGTGAGCAAGTAAGAGCATAATCGGGGTGTTTTTTGCCCAGCAATTTTTCTTGCAAAGAAAGGCTCATTTTTAGGTAGTTTTCGGCTTTGGCAAATTGATAAGTATTTCGGTAGAAAGTGCCGATATTATACAAGTAGTTGGCATATCTTTCATCTTCGCCAAATTTATTTCGGGTTTCTTTAATGAGCTGTAAAAAAGCCTCTTCAGCATCTTTTAACTTGCCTTGCTTAAACAAAACCGAAGCTAATACGTTCAGAGCGGGGTAGAAAAGAGGTTTTTCGGGAGTAACTCTTTTCATTCAGTCCTCCGACAAAATTTTTAGTTTGAAAAAGTAAAAAAAGAGCCATATAATTGTTGAGAGAAAAAACAAAGTTTATATGGCTCACACACAAGGGAAAGCTTTACGCAAAGGTAATGAAATGTTAGCTGTTTTGCAAAAATATTTATCAGATTGGCAT